>CAWGHP010000003.1:0-197612 GCA_963822465.1 uncultured Gammaproteobacteria bacterium
CTTTTGGGGGGTGGGCTGAACGGATCAGGACAAGGACGAACGGAGGCCGTCGTTCGTCGCGCGGCGCAGGCGCGACGGAGAACGCATGGCACCGCGACCCGGCCAGGAGTTTCGACCGCTCAAGCTGAACCCGCGCAGCCGCGCACGCGCAGCTGAATGCCGCGATGTGATCGCGCGCACTGAACGGAAACCGCCTTGAAGTATCGCGCCGATTCAGGCGAACGGCAGGATCCGGCTGAACTGGATCACGGGTACCGCGTCGGTGTAGTTCGGGATGTCGCCGCCGAGCTCATCGCCGATGCGCGACCAGGTTTCCATGAACGCCTCGATCGTTTCGAAGCGCATGTGGCAGGACATGATCCAGGTCGGCGGCGAATCCGGTTCGACACCCGCCATGCCGTGCTCAAGCGTGACGTCCTTGAGCGTATCGCCAAACAGCCGACGGGCCATCGGCATGTGCGTGCCGAGGTAATAGTCGATATCGAAGCGGCTGCCCGGGGTATTGGGATAGAGGATGTTGAGCCGGATCATGGATGAGTCCCCGTTGGCGTTGCGGTATTGACCGGCAGACGCTGCTTCTCCTTTCGTGGCCGGATGCCGATGCTCTCGAAACCGCGGCGCAGCGTGTCCATCTGTTCCGGGCCCGGCCATCCGTTTACCGCGCTGACCAGTTTGCCGTCCTTGATGAAGTAGAAGCCGGGCGTGCCCCAGGCCGGTATCAGCGGCCATTCGGAATCGAGATAGACCAGTTGCATTGGCCAGCCCTCGTGCGCCCGGTTCCATTTCTCGACGACCGTGAGGTCCGGCATGCTCGACTGCGGCATGATCCAGGTCGAGTATCGGGCCATCAGGGAGGACATCTCGAGGTCGCCGAGGATGGCCTCGCTGGCCCGCTCCGAGAAAGGACACCAGGGCGATCCGACGACGACCACTTGCGCCCTGTCGCCCAGGCTGAAATCGCGACGGACGAGGCCCGCGCCCTGGCCTTCCACCTGCCAAAGCGTCGGGACATGCCCGGGCGAACTGGCATCGCGGATCACCGGCAATCGCTCGACGCCGGCATTGGCCGGATCGGCCGCAAACGCCTGCGCCTCATCGAGCATCCTTGCGCCGACGTAGCGATCGAGCATCTGCTGGCGGATCGTTGCCGTCGCGAGATGGCGCCGCTCCAGCTCGTCCAGCGCGCGCTGCATCTGCCGCACGTACGGCACTTCCATCGAGTAGAACGCCACCCGGTAGGCGGCCTCGTAAAATGCCAGCAGGTCGTTATCCGAGAGCTTGCCCAGGGTGACCTTGTCGGCTGCGGCGAGCACCCTGGTGAACTGCGCCTTGAGCTGCGGAATCAACTCTTCGGGCTGAGCGATATCGCGATCCAGATCCCTCAGGACCTGCACGGGCTCGACCAGAACGTCTTCGGCCCGCGCGGCGTCGCAGAGGCCCACGCTGAGCAGGACACAGAAGCCCATCAACGCGAAAGGCAGGCTTCCCGCCCGGCGTCCACCCGATCCCGCCAGTCCACCATCAGCGCGGTTCATGCTGTCTCGCTCCAGTTGCGCAGCCGCGGGGTATCGCATTGCACATGCCTGTCACCACCGGTCTTGCACGCCGCCTGCTGGCAGACATCGACGCGATGGCCCAAGGACTTCCAGCCAGCCCCGGAAACCGGGTTTCAAACTGATGGTTGCTCTTTCGCTTTTTACAGGGTGTCGTCTTGTCGCGCAAAGCCGGGTGTCGATTGATATCTCCCCCACAGTGCATTGCATCGCGCCCTTCCCGCGATATAACATGCGTTATAACCTGACCCGGAGGCCGCCATGAAACTGAAAATCACCACGATCGGCAATTCGGCCGGCGTCATCCTGCCGCGCGAACTGCTGACCCGCCTGCGCCTGGAAAAAGGCGACGAGCTGTTCGCGCTGGAAACGCCCGACGGAATCCGCCTGACCACCTACGACCCCGAACTGGCCCGACAGATGGAAGTGGCCGAGGAAGTCATGCGCAAGGACAGGAATGTCCTGCGGAAACTGGCGCAGTAGGTGGTAGCCATGATCATCTGGATCGAAAAAGCACTCGCCATTGCCATCCACGAACGCCAGTTGTCCGAACACGGCGGCAGTATCGGCGTACGCGATGAGAGTCTGCTGGACTCGGCGCTTGCGCGACCGCAGCAGCTGCATGCCTATGGCGAACCTCCACCGGATCTTGCCGACCTCGCCGCCAGCCTTGCGTTCGGCCTGGCGCGCAACCATCCCTTTGTCGACGGCAACAAACGCACCGCCCATGTCTGCTATCGCGTCTTTCTCGCGCTCAACGGCGTCGAAATCGCAGCAAGCGACGAAGAAAAATATGTCGCCATGCTTTCCCTCGCGGAGGGTAGCCAATCCGAGGCGGAGTTCGCCGACTGGTTGCGCCAGCACATCGACGGGCAGGCTGGAAAGCACGTGAACGAGCCCCGAAGACGCTACGCGCGCTGAAATCGCCGCGTAAGGCGACATGCCGCCAATGCGACTCCCGGGTTAACGCACCTCCGGATTGACGCTTGCGCCCGCACAACGAAGCGCAAACAACCTGCCAGGATCGCGGCAATCAGCGTCTGCATGTCCTTCTCCCGCCTCGCGGGAGACCAAACGGCAGGACTGCCGTTTTGCGCAGCGTAAGCTGCCCGAAGGGCGAGCGCCATGGATGGCGCGAGTTCAGGTGCCGACTGCGCTCGATGGGATCGAGCGCGAACGGCGATAGCCGGCCCGAAGGGTGAGCACCAGGGATGGTGCGAATCAAGCGGATGAGGGCGCTTTGGCCATTGGCTTTGGCCATTGGCTTTTCGCTCTGGCTTTTCGCACAGGCGCGCACGATGCGCGCTACAAGGGTCCCGTAAGCGGTGGCGACAGGGCGCAGGAAAGGCCCGCAGAGCCTGCCCCGGACTCGATCCGGGGGTGGGCGCGAGGGATCGCGCCCAGTTTGCTGCCAGCACACGGAGGTGCTGTCAGCGAACCCCCGGAGCCCTGCCGCGAAGTCGCAGGGCAGGATGCCCGGAGACCACCGCTTTGGGGTGGCCTTTCTCTTGGTTACTTCCTTGACTCCGGGCTTCCTGCCCTTCGCCCTTCGGGCCAGCTACGCTGTTCGCGCCGCTCCTGCGGCGCAGTGGCCACGCAAAGAGAAGTAACTCGCTCGCCGAAGGCGTGAGAAAGCCCCTTGGCAACGATGCGCCGCGAAGTGACATTAAAGATCAAAAGTAAGCAAGGAGCTGGATGACCAGCCCTCCGGCTGTTGTAAAGCGCTTCCGGCCTACGCCGGGATGACGGCGTGGGCCATTCGCATCGCGAATGTTCGCTGCGGCAGCCTGCCTTCGCAGTCAGACCTGCGCCGGGACGGCGGCCTGGGCGAGCGAGCGCATCGTGCCTGAGGCCTGCATTGAACCAGTCGAAGGCGAGATTTGCCGATGGTACGAGGATAGACCTGACACTCATCCTTCAGGGCTACCCCAAAGAAACCGGCCAGCCCGAAAACCAACTTAACGCGCCGCTAATCGGTGGGCGACTTCTGCAACAGGTTAAATGGCGAGAACGTAACGTCGACACCCGAACCTATGACCTGAATCGCCCTGACCTCGAAATCATTTCCGACCGTTGCGTTGAGATCGTCGATCTGGAGAGTCAGTTCGTCGGCCGCGGTAACGAGCACCGAGAGCTGAATCGGCTTTCCTGCACTCAGTTCCACGTCGATCGGATGGCGCGGCGTATCGCCTCCGCGCCAGAGATCGGCTTCGATCTTCTTGCTCTTGCGATCAGCGGTGAAGGTGAGCGAAAGCATCTTGCGCGATTTTCCCTCGCCTTCGCCATAGAGGTTGATGCGCGCGATCGAGGCCCACTTGTCCTTGGGCTTGCCTTTGACTTCCTTGATTTCCATTGTCGTCGCGAGGCCGTCGAACCTGGCGATCTGCAGCCTTTCCCAGTCGGTGTACTGGCCGGACTCTCCGCCCAGATTGAACTTGTAAAACTCGATCGGCGTGAACTTCAAAGTTCCAGGGGGATGCGCGGATGCAGGAGGATCGGACGCAAGGGCGATCGTCGAAACAACCAGGGTAACCATCAGCAACCAGCGCATTCCCTTGCTCCTTGTTGAATTGCCAACGTCGCTACGGAATCACCCGCACTTCGAATACCCACAATTCAAACAAGTCGCACACCCATCCATGATGATGGTCGCGTTAGTGCTGCACTTGTGGCACATGGTGGCGCCGGCGGGGAAGCTCGGGGTGTCGTCTTCGGCTTCGGCGGGGGCGGGTGCGCCCGCGGAGGCGGAGGCGCTGGGTCCCGGCGTGCGCCGGGATGACGATTCGGAATTGGCCGGCGATTTTGCCGGCTTGGCGCTTACGTCAGAGTTTTTTTTTGACTTGGCTTCGTAGGCGGCGCGCTTTTCGGCGATCATCGCGCGCTGGCCGGGATCCATCTCGGGATCGTGGATCAGGCCGATCATCTTCATGTGGCGCTCGATGACGGCGCCGAGTTCGGCGACGATGCTCGGCATGTAGATGCCGCCGGCCTTGAAATAGCCGCCGCGCGGATCGAACACGGCCTTCAGTTCCTCGACGAGGAAGGTCACGTCGCCACCCTTGCGGAACACGGCGGACATGATGCGCGTGAGCGCGACGATCCACTGGAAGTGCTCCATGCTCTTCGAGTTGACGAAGATCTCGAACGGCCGGCGCAGCTCGTGTTCGGTACCCGGGTTGAGCACGATGTCGTTGATCGTCACGTACAGGGCGTGCTCGACCAGGGGCGACTTGATCTTGTAGGTGGCGCCGATCAACTGGTCGGGGCGCTCGACCTTTTCGTGCATGTGGATGACTTCGGCGGTCGCCGGCTCATCGAGCATGATCGGCGCGGCGACCGTGGCCGGTTTTTCGTCCGGCTGGACAACCGCGTAACCCTTGATCTTCTTGTTGATCTTGATCGCCATGCCGGCGTGCTCCTGGATTCTTGCCTGCCGGTCACGCTTGGCGACGGTCAGTGCTGGTCATGCCGTCGGCGCCCGCGGCGCCCGTACTGGCTCTTCTCACATCCCGGGTCGGCGCCGACCCCGGACCAATCAAGCGCTGGCGGGACGACCGCCCCGCTCGCGCTTTCCACCCGTGGCGTCGAGGGCGCCCTTCCCGTAACACCTACGGGAAGGGCGATCGATCACTTGCGGCCTTTCTTGCCGCCTTTCTTCGCCGCCTTCTTTGCGGGCGCCTTCTTCACGGCCTTCTTCACGGCCTTCTTTGCAGCCTTCTTCGCCGCTGCCGGCGCCTTCTTCACGGCTTTCTTGGCCGATTTCTTCGAAGCGGCGGCCTTCTTCACGGCCTTCTTGGCGGCTTTCTTCGCCGGCGACTTCTTCACGGCCTTCTTGGCTGCCGCCTTCTTGGCGACGACCTTCTTGTTGGCCTTCTTGATCGCCTTCTTCACGGCCTTCTTGGTGGCTTTCTTCTTGGAGACGGCCTTCTTCGCGACCTTCTTGGCAGCCTTCTTGACGGTGGCCTTCTTCGCGGCGGCCTTCTTGGCGACCTTCTTCTTGGCGGCCTTTGCCTTCGGCTTGGCCTTGGCGGCGCTCTGGGTCACCGACTTCTTGGCGTCCTCGGCGGCCTTGGTCACCGACTTGGCGGCCTTCTTGATCTTCTTCGCCGCGGCCTTTTCGACCTTCTTCATCTTGGCGACCACGGTCTTGACCGTGCGCGCGGCCTGCTTGCGGGCCTTCTGGACCTTGGCGACGGCGTTCTTGCCGGCCTTGGTGACCGACTCCTTTGCTTCGGCCGCGATTTCGCTGGCGGAGCTGGCGACGGCGCCGGCTGCGTCAGAAACTGCACCGCCCATTTCCTTCAGACTGTCTTTGACTTCTTCAACCGGACTATCGCTACTCATGTTTCCCCTCTCCGCGCATTCCGCGCACTGTGGATTTGCTGGGTTGGACAACGCACTGCACACAAACCGTCACGCGCGACGCGCATGCCGGGCCCACCTTCGAATCAGAACTTGCCGTAGTAGCCTTCCTTCAGGGCATCGAACAGATTGGCTGCGGTGTGGACCTCGCCATCGTACTCGATCTCTTCGTTGCCTTTGACTTCGACTATCGACCCATCCTCGAGTTCGAAACGGTACTTGGTATTTTCCAGATCATGCTCCTTTACAAGCACTCCTTGGAAGGCCGCGGGATTAAATCGGAAAGTGGTGCATCCCTTCAATCCCTGCTGATGGGCGTAGTGGTAGATGTGCTTGAAGTCCTCGTAGGGGTAGTCCGTCGGCACATTCGCGGTTTTCGAGATCGAGGAATCGATCCAGCGCTGCGAGGCGGCCTGGATGTCGACGTGCTCGGTCGGGCTGATGTCGTCGGCTGATACGAAGTACTCGGGCAGCTTTTCCTCGGGCTTTTCCGAGGATGGCATGGCCTTGCCGTTGATCAGTTCGCGATAGGCGAGCAGTTCGTAACTGAACACCTCGACCTTTTCCTTGGACTTCTTGCCCTCGCGGATCACGTTGCGGCTGTAGTGATGGGCGAAGCTCGGTTCGATGCCGTTGGAGGCATTGTTGGCCAGCGACAGGGAAATCGTGCCGGTCGGGGCGATCGAGGTGTGGTGGGTGAAGCGCGCGCCGACTTCGGCGAGGTCGGCGACGAGTTCCGGGGCGACCGAGGCAATGCGCTGCATGTAGCGGCTGTACTTCGCATGCAGGATGCGGCCCGGGATGGCGTCACCGATCTTGTAGCCGTCGGCGGCCATTTCCGGGCGCTTGCGCAGCATTTCGCCGGTGACCTTGAAATCGCGGGTCAGCACGGGCGCCGGCCCCTTCTCGCGGGCCAGCCCGAGGGCGACTTCCCAGCCGGCCACGGCCATCTCGCGCGAGACATCCTCGGTGAAGGCGCAGGCTTCCGCGGTGCCGTAACGCATCTTGAGCATGGTCAGGGTGCTGCCGAGGCCGAGGAAGCCCATGCCGTGGCGGCGCTTGCTCTCGATTTCCTCGCGCTGCTCTTCCAGCGGCAGGCCGTTGATCTCGACCACGTTGTCGAGCATGCGCGTGAAAACACGCACGACCTCGCGGTACTCCTCCATGTCGAAACGCGCCTTCGGGCCGAACGGGTCGCGCACGAACTTGGTCAGGTTGACCGAACCAAGCAGGCACGAGCCGTACGGCGGCAACGGCTGTTCGCCACAGGGATTGGTCGCGCGGATGTGCTCGCACCACCAGTTGTTGTTCATCTCGTTGACGCGGTCGATCAGGATGAAGCCCGGCTCGGCGAAATCGTAGGTGGACACCATGATCATGTCCCACAGGTGCCGGGCGCGGATCTGGCCGTACACCTTGCAGGCGACCAGGCCATCGTCGCGGACCACGTAGTGCTTGGTCGTCGGCCATTCGCGCCAGACCACCTTTTCGGCGTCGGCGAGATCGATCTCGTGCTGTTCCTTGACGTGGATCGGGAACACCAGCGGCCAGTCGGCATCGTCCTCGACGGCCTGCATGAAGTCGTCGGTGACCAGCAGGCTGAGGTTGAACTGGCGCAGGCGGCCATCCTCGCGCTTGGCGCGGATGAATTCCTTCACGTCGGGATGGGAGACATCGAAGGTGCCCATCTGCGCGCCGCGCCGGCCGCCGGCCGAGGACACGGTGAAGCACATCTTGTCGTAGATATCCATGAACGACAGCGGGCCCGAGGTGTAGGCGCCGGCGCCCGATACGTACGCACCGCGCGGACGCAGCGTGGAGAATTCGTAGCCGATGCCGCAACCGGCCTTCAGCGTGAGGCCGGCCTCGTGGACCTTGTCGAGGATGTTGTACATCGAATCCTCGATCGTGCCGGAGACCGTGCAGTTGATCGTCGAGGTTTTCGGCTTGTGCTCGTTGGCGCCGGCATTGGACGTGATGCGTCCGGCCGGGATCGCTCCGCGGCGCAGGGCCCAGAGGAAACGCTCGTACCAGTAATCCTGCTTTTCCCTGGTCGTCTCGACCTCGGCCAGGGCGCGGGCGACGCGCTGGTAGGTGTGGTCGATGGTGGCATCGACCGGCGCACCCTGTTTGGACTTCAAGCGGTACTTCTTGTCCCAGATGTCCAGGGATGCCGGTTGAAGTGGAATCTCTACCGCGCCGCGCGCGAGCCCCTCAAGTCGCACCGTGCTCATTGACAGCGTGTCCTCCCGGTTCTTTTTCCGTGACCAGGATTTCTTCCCGGTTTCATTATTGCGTTTCACGTGACTTGTCACATCTTTCCTTGACGGATCAGGGCGGCCAATGCGGACGGAATGCCTGGGACATTCCCCGAATCACTCCACAATGGCTTGGTTATCCCCTGCCCGGCACACACAACATCTTGTGGTGACACTGCGGGTACCCTACGCCCGGGAATCACGCTTGTAAAGAAGGACTTGCCCCCATGAGGCGCGCTGCCGCGCCAGCTCCTCGCGCAGCGCGCGGCGCCGCGCGATCCGGGCAGCCCGATGAAACCGAATGCGCCCGATGCGGTCTGTGTCGGTGCCTCCAGGACGGGCGCCGCGTGCGTCCCCTCCAGGCATTCGACATTCTTGACATCGACACGGCCAGCACAAACCTTTGCCAGGCAGTCCGCTGCCCTCCGCAATGGCCTGCCGTACCGGAATTCCGCCTCGCACGACGCAACGAGGCGACCCAAAAACGGAACTACTGCCCATGCTCTGGAAACCCAGCCCTTGCACCCCGATCGCCCGGCTTGCAGTCCTGCTTGCCGGAATCATCCTGTCCCACGCGACGTTTGCCGGGCTGCCACCCGCCATCGACGGGCAGGCGCTGCCGAGCCTGGCGCCGATGATCGAGCGGGTCACCCCGGCGGTGGTCAACATCAGCACGAAGACCCGCGTGCAGGTGCGCGATCCGTTCTTCGACGATCCGGTGTTCCGCCGCTTCTTCAACGTGCCCAACCAGCCGCGCGAACGCGTGCAGCAATCGCTCGGCTCCGGCGTGATCGTCGATGCGGCCAAGGGCTATGTGCTGACCAACAACCACGTCACCCAGGGCGCCGACGACATCGACGTCACCCTGCACGACAACCGCACCGTCAAGGCGCGCGTGATCGGTTCGGATCCGGATACCGACCTGACCGTGCTGCAGATTCCGGCGGACGGCCTGCAGGCCCTGACCCTGGCTGCCTCGAAGGACCTGCGCGTCGGCGATTTCGTCGTCGCCATCGGCGATCCGTTCGGCCTCGGCCAGACCGTCACCTCGGGCATCGTATCGGCGCTGGACCGCAAGGGCCTCAGCCGCGGCTACCAGAACTTCATCCAGACCGACGCCTCGATCAATCCCGGCAATTCGGGCGGCGCCCTGGTCAACCTGCGCGGCGAACTGGTCGGCATCAATTCAATGATCTTCTCGCCGTCCGGGGCCAGCGTCGGCATCGGCTTCGCCATCCCGAGCGACCTCGCCGCCAATGTCATGCGCCAGCTGGTCGCCTATGGCGAAGTGCGTCGCGGCGCGCTCGGCGTCGATACCCAGGACATCACCGCGGAAATCGCCGGCATGCTCGGCATCGAGGCCGGCCGTGGCGCGGTGGTGACGCGGGTGCGCAGCGGCACCGCGGCCGCCACCGCCGGACTCAGGCCGGGCGACGTGATCACCGGCGTCAACGGCAAGGCGGTCGGCTCGGGCCAGGAACTGCACAACATCGAAGGCCTGACTCCGGTCGGAACGGCGATCAAGGTCGACCTGTTGCGCGAAGGCAAGCCGCTCAGCGTCGACATGACCCTGAAGGCCAGCGCCAGCACCAGCATGCGCGGCGCCGACATCGATGCGCGCCTGGCCGGGGTGCTGCTGGCCGACCTCGGCGACTCGCAGCGCCGTCCCGGGCTGAGCGGCAGCATCGCCAGGAGCGTGGACCGCTCGAGCCGCGCCTACGCCAGCGGACTGCGCACGGGCGACGTGATCATCGGCGTCAACCAGCGCGACATCGAGGACACCGGCAACCTTGCCGACCTGCTGCAACGTGCACCGCGCCAGTTGTTGCTGACCGTGGTGCGCGGACAAAGCGTGTTCTACCTGCTGTTGCAGTAGCCGCTCGGCCCCGGCCATGCGCGGCGGCCGAGACGGTCCTCGCGCAACCGATTGCAAGCGGGCATGCGCTGCGCGGCTCCCGCGGTCAGGTTTCGCCCGGATAGAGCGCTTCGACCTCGCGGCGCAACTGGCTGACCAGTTCCGCGTACTGGCGGCCGGCAAAGTAGTCCCAGACATCCTGCCAGCGGCAAAAGCTGACCTTCTCTGCGGTCTTGTAGTCGCCCAGGGTGATCTCGCCCGGCGCCTTGTCGATGGCGCGTGCGTGCATCCGTCCCGCCCAGGCCATGACGCCGTGCGGCGGACGATTGAGCAAAGTCACCGCCAGGTACGTTCCATCAGCGCCCGCAACCGGCTCACGGGCCTGCAGCGTTCCCTTTCTCAACATGCTCGTGACTCAAACCCAAGGTGAACGGGATGCTACGGATTAAACCCGCATCCTGCCTGAACGAACTGCGCGCCGTGTCTCCCCGCGCATCGAAGGGTTCCGTACAGTGCCAATCCGCACACAGGATGGAAGCCCGCATGCACGCTCTGGATTTCGTTCAGTGGCCCGCGATGGTGGCCACCCTGCTGGCCGGCTGGCTGGTGGCCTCGAAGCAGCAGCGCCGGCGCGACCACGGCTTCTGGCTGTTCCTGCTCAGCAACATCCTCTGGGTCACCTGGGGCCTGTCCGCCCAGGCCTGGGCGCTGATCGTTCTGCAGTTCGGCCTCGCCTTCACCAACATCCGCGGCGTGACCAGGAACCGCGGATCGAGGGCATCTGGCGCATGAATCATTGCCGAAGGCCCACCGTGCAATGCCTCGCTAACCGGCCTGCATGCGCCTCGCCGTTAAGCAACCCGGCAGGACACTGCGCTGCCCGTCGCTGGCTTACTGGCCAGGACTGCAAGAAGGAGTGACTGCAATGAGCAGGAAAAACGCATTCCGGTTCACCGGCCGGCACTCGGTCTTCGACCGCTTCGCCAGTGCGATCACGCGCCTGGCGGGATCTCCGGGGGCATTCACGCTCGCCCTCGGCATCATCATCGGCTGGGCACTGACCGGCCCCTGGCTCCACTATTCGGAGACATGGCAACTGGTCATCAATACCGGCACGACCATCATCACCTTCCTCATGGTGTTCCTGATCCAGCAGTCGCAGAACAAGGACAGCATGGCCCTGCACATCAAGCTCAACGAGCTGATCGCGTCGAACAAGCTGGCCAGCAACCGCACCATCGCAGTCGAGGAGCTCGACGCGAACGACCTGGAGATGCTGCGCGCCTTCTATTGCAGGCTGGCCGAACTGGCCAAGCAGGAACAGGGAATCAAGCGCAGCCGGTCGCTTGACGATGCAACCGAGGTGCATGCCTGGAAATCGGGCAAGCCCGGGCACCTCGAGGTGGATGCGCAGACGCAGCCGGCAACCGCCGGCTGAGTCCATCGCGCCTGCGCCGCCCGGGCACGACCGCGATGGATTGCGGCCGGGCCGGAAAAAAAGAAGGAGTCGGCCGATAAGCCGGGTTTTGTCGTGGGCAGCCATTCCTCTGGATCCTGCGTCGCCGCAGGATTCAAGCAACCAACCCGGGAGCGACGCGGGCCGCGCCATAGCTCCCCTATTTGGTCTTGCTCCAGGTGGGGTTTGCCGTGCCATGCGGCGTTAGCCCCGCACGCGGTGCGCTCTTACCGCACCGTTTCACCCTTACCACGCATGCCTGCAGCGACCCGGAAAACCGGATGCGCAGACACCGTTCGGCGGTTTGTTTTCTGTTGCACTTTCCGTCGACTCGCGCCGCCCAGGCGTTACCTGGCACCTTGCCCTGCGGAGCCCGGACTTTCCTCGCCGTGCCGAAGCACGTCGCGACTGCCTGGCCGACTCCAGCGCGCAGTCTATCCGGTTTGCGGCTACGTCATTGCCCCGCAGCGGCTAGTGGCGATATTGCAGGCCCGCTGGACGGACCGCCCCGGCGCTGAATACCCGGTTGCGGCCGTGGATCGCAGCGTTTCGTTGAGGCGCGCCGTCGGCATCGGCTATGCTGCCGCGCTGCAATGCGCCCCGCGCCCCTCTCCCCCGGGTCTCCCTTGATCAACACGCACTCCGAAGTGGTGGAAAAGTCGTTCTGGCGCGCCGTGCTGTTCGCGGTGACCGTGGCTGCACTGAATTTCGGCCTGTGGGCGTTCCTCAACCGGCCCATGCAGGTGCCGGACTGGAGCGGCCGCGTCGAGGGCATGGCGTTCAGCGCCTTCCAGCGCTACCAGGATCCGACCAAGGACCTGTTTCCGAGCGAGGCCGAACTGGCCAGCGACATCCGCATGCTGTCGCGGCATACCAAGCGCCTGCGTACCTACTCGTCGGTGGAAAGCCCGCAGATCCCGCGACTGGCCGCGTTCTACGACATGGAAGTGATGTCCGGGGCCTGGATAGACAAGCGCATGCGCAACAACGAGGCCGAACTCGAGGCCCTGGTCGCCCTGTCGCGAAAACACGAGAACATCACCCGCGCCATGGTCGGCAACGAGACCATCCTGCGCGGCGACGTCAGCGTCGACCAGCTGATCAACTACATCGACCGCGCCCGCGCGCAGCTGAAGATCCCGGTATCCACCGCCGAACCGTTCTTCGTCTGGGAGCGCAACCCCAAGCTCGCCGATCACGTCGATTTCATCAGCGTGCACCTGCTGCCGTACTGGGAAATGAAAGCGCGCAAGGACGCGATCAACTTCACCCTCGGTCAGTACTATCGGCTCAAGGAACTGTTCCCGGGCAAGCCCGTGATCATCGGCGAAATCGGCTGGCCCTCCAACGGCGATCGCAAGGAACACGCCCAGCCATCCATCGAGAACGAGGCCCAGTTCCTGCGCGAATGGTTCAACGTGGCCGAGCGCGAGAAGATCGACTACTACGTGATGGAGGCGATCGACCAGCCCTGGAAGGAAGACATCGGCGGCCGTGCCGAAGCCTACTGGGGCATGTTCAACGCCGCGCGCGAACCGAAGTTCTCGATGACCGGCAAGGTCACGGAGGATCCGACCTGGCCGATCAAGGCGCTGGCGGCCTCGCTGCTCGCGCTGCTGCCGATGTTCTGGTTCGCCCGCCACTTCATGCGCTTCTACGTGAGCGGCATCCTGTTCTTCCTCGGCCTGATCCAGCTCTCGGCCTCGGTGGTGGTCTGGTCGGTCAGCGTGCCGCTGGCGTTCTACCTCAGCCCGCTCGACTGGACCATGTTCCTGCTGCTGGTGCCGGCCCAGCTCGCGATCATCGGCGTCCTGCTGATCAACGGCTTCGAATTCACCGAAGTGCTGTGGCGTCCGCGCTGGCTGCGCCACTACGGCCTGCTCGAAGCCTCGCCCGCCGAGGCGCAACCGTTCGTGTCGATCCACCTGGCCTGCTGCAACGAGCCGCCGGAGATGGTCATCCTGACCCTCGATTCGCTGGCTGCGCTCGATTATGCGAACTACGAAGTGCTGGTCATCGACAACAACACGCGGCGCGACGAAGTGTGGAAACCGGTCGAGGAATATTGCGCGCGACTGGGCGCGAAGTTCCGCTTCTTCCACCTCAATCCGTGGCCGGGCTTCAAGGCCGGCGCGCTCAATTTCGGCCTCGAGCAGACCGACCCGCGCGCCGAAGTGGTGGCCGTGGTCGACGCCGACTACGTGGTGCGCCGCGACTGGCTCAGCGCGCTGACCGGCCACTTCGCCGATCCGAAGGTGGCGGTCGTGCAATGCCCGCAGGCGCACCGCGAATTCGAGGACAACGCGTTCCGGCGCATGACCGCCTGGGAATACGACGGCTTCTTCCGCATCGGCATGCACCACCGCAACGAGCGCAACGCGATCATCCAGCACGGCACGATGACGATGGTGCGCAAGGACCTCCTGATCGACACCGGCTGCTGGTCGGAATGGACGATCTGCGAGGATGCCGAACTGGGCCTGCGCCTGATGCACGCCGGCCACGAACTGGTCTACGTCGACGAGCTGATGGGCAAGGGCCTGACTCCGGCCGATTTCACCGCCTACAAGTCGCAGCGCTATCGCTGGGCCTTCGGCGCCATGCAGATCATGAAGGCGCGCTTCGGCTGGATGGTGCGCAAGGACAGCCCGCTCAGCCGCGGCCAGAAATTCCACTTCCTGACCGGCTGGTTCTCGTGGTTCGCCGATGCCCTGCACCTGGTCTTCACGATGATGGCCATCGTCTGGACGATCGGCATGGTCGGCTGGCCGAAGTACTTCACGCTGCCGATGGAGCTGTTCCTGATCCCGATCATCGGCTTCATCATCAGCAAGGCGATGTTCGGCATCGTGCTCTATCGCAAGCGCGTGCCGTGCTCGTGGTACGACACGATCATGGCCTCGATCGCCAGCATGGGCCTGAGCCACGCCATCGCGCGCGGCATCTTCCTCGGCCTGTGGAAGAAGAAGGGCGAATTCGTGCGCACGGCCAAGAGCCGGCGCATGAGCAGCAAGCCGAGCGCGTTTTCCTCGGTGCGCGAGGAACTGCTCATGTTCATCGCCCTGGTCGGCTGCGTGATCGGCATGGTCACCTCGAATGGCATCTACTACACGGAAGGCAAGTTGTGGATCGCGATCCTGCTGGCGCAGGCGATCCCCTACGCATCCGCGCTGACCGGCGCCTGGGTGGCCCATCGCAGCAACGACGACTCGGCCTGAAAACCGCCCCTGCCGCGCTGGCCCATTGAAAACTTTGATGTCGCGAACATGAACGGCAGCCGTGCCGATAACATCGCGATGATGCGCGCCCTGTTATAAAACACTTCTGGTTTTCTCCCTGATCCGCGCATGAGCCAACGCCGCTTCCCCGTGCGATACCTGTTCGCCTTCGCCTTGCTGCCGATGCTGTTCGCGGCGAGCGCCGGAGCGGCGCGCGTTGCCGTGCAACTCGATGGCCTCGACGGCGAGCTGCGCAGCGCGGCGCTGGGCGCGATCGAGCTGCAGCAATACGCGGATCGCGAGGTCAGTCGTGCCCAGGTGCGGCGCCTGTACCGTCGCGCGGAGGCCCAGATCCGCAAGGCGCTGGAGCCCTATGGCTACTACAACGTGACCGTCGGCGGCGACCTGGCCAGGGACGGCGAAAACTTCCGTGCCGTGCTCGAGGTGAAGGCCGGGAAGCCAGTCGAGGTCACCAGGATCGATATCCGTATCGACGACGAAGCGAGGAAGCTGCGCCCCGTCAAGCTGGCCCTGGCCGCGTTCTCGCCGCGGGAAGGCCAGCGCCTCGATCACGCCAGCTATGAACGCAGCAAGGCCGCCATCCACGCATCGCTGTTCAGCGTCGGCTACCTCGATGCCGAGCTGGTTACCCATCGGGTCGAAGTCGAACGCGCGGCCAATACGGCGAAGATCAGTCTCGAATGGAAGCTGGGCCGGCGCTACACCTTTGCCGATACGGTCTTCGAAGGCGGCCAGTTCCCGGATGCCTTCATGCAGCGCTTCATCCCCTGGGATGTCGGCGACTACTACGCACAGGACAAGCTGCTCGAATTGCAGCAACGCCTGTTCGACGCCAACTACTTCGCCATCTCGCAGGTGCAGCCGGATACCGAAAAGGCCACCGAAGGCACGGTGCCGATCATGGTCACGCTGGCGCCGGCCAAGCGCACGGTCTACACCGGCGGCGTCTTCATCGGCACCGACACCGGCGTCGGCGTGCGCGGCGGCGTCGAACGGCGCTGGATCAACCTGCGCGGCCACAAGCTCAAGTTCGAGACGATCCTGGCCCAGCGCCTGCGTACACTCTCGACGCTCTACCAGATCCCCCTGCCCGGGCCGAACAACCACAGCCTCAACTTCGGCATCACCTATCGCGACGAGAACACCGACACCAGCGAATCGAAGACGCTGCGCCTGGCCGCCAACGATTCGCGCATCTGGCATGGCTGGACGCGCACGATCGGCCTGCAGTTCCTCACCGGCGATTTCAAGGTTGCCGACCAGAAGGGCAGCACCACCCTGCTCTATCCGGAAATCTCGCTGGCCCGGAAGCGCGCCGACGACTTCAATTTCCCGCGCAAGGGCTGGTCGCTGACTTTGGCCGCGCGGGCCGGCCAGAAGGGCCTGCTGTCGGACACCAGCTTCGCCCAGGTCACCGCCGACGCGAAGTGGATCCACGGCCTCGGCGACAACGGTCGCTTCATCGCGCGCGGATCGGCCGGCTATACCCAGGTCGGCGACTTCGACAAGCTGCCGCCCGAACTGCGCTTCTTCGCCGGCGGCGACCGCTCGATCCGCGGCTACGCGTTCCAGACGGTCGGCCCGCGCATCCTGGTCGACGGCGACTCCAAGGTCATCGGCGGTGACCGCCTGCTCGTCGGCAGCGCCGAGTACGAGTACTACTTCACGCCGAAGTGGGGCGCGGCGGCCTTCGTCGATGCCGGCGACTCGTTCAGCGGCAACAACTTCGACCTCAAGGTCGGCACCGGCCTGGGCCTGCGCTGGCGCTCGCCGGTCGGCCTCGTGCGCGTCGATCTCGGCGTGCCGGTCAGCGATCCCTACGCCAGCGGCGTCGAACTGCACATCGTCATCGGGCCCGACCTGTGAGTGCGCCACGCCAGCCATCGAACGCCCCGAAGCCCGTGCGCAAGCGGCGCGTCGTGCGCGTGTCCGCATATGTGTTCTCTGCCCTGCTGGTATTGCTCGCGGCGCTGCTGCTGTGGATCTTCAACACGCAGGCGGGCGCCGCCTTCGTGCTCGCCCGCGTCGAGGCCGCGCTGGACGGCAAGCTGCGCACCGGCGCAATCAGCGGCAGCCTTTCGGGGCCGCTGACGATCGAGGACGTTCGCTATGTCGATGCATCCAGCGGCATCGACGCGCGGCTCGGGCACCTCGAAGTCGATGTCGCCGTGCTCGCCCTGCTCGACAAGCGCGTGAAAATACGCAGCCTGGGCGCCAGCGATGTCGACGTCGCACTGACCACGGTAGCCGCGCGCCCGAATGAACCCGACAGCGAGTTCTCGCTGAGCGCGCCAATCGATATCCTCGTCGAACAGCTCGCCGTGCAGCGCGCGACGATCAGTCGCGACGGCGAGGCGATCCTGCAGGTCGACCGCCTCGACCTGACCGGCGGCTGGGCGCGCAACGGCATCGTGGTCAAGCAACTGGCGCTGCGTTCGCCGGCAGGCCAGGTCGACATGACCGGTTCGCTGGCGACCGTCAGCGGCTATTCGGGTTCCGGCGAGACCCGCTTCGCCTGGCGCGCCGGCGACACGGATCTTGCCGGCACGCTCAAGAGCACGAGCAACGGCAAGCAGGCCCGTTTCGAACTGGCCCTGGACAAGCCGATTGCGGCGACCGCGGTGGCCACCCTTGGCCAGACCCGCACGGCGCCGTGGACGCTGCAGCTCGACGTGCCGGCTTTCGCGGCGCCCGACCTGCTCCCGGACAGCACGCTCGGCCAGCTTGCGCTGAGCCTGCGCGGCAGCGGCGATCGCGGCCAGGGCAGCATCACCGGCAACGCATCGGTCAACGGCCATCCGGTCGTTCTCGATCCGCTGCGCTACGAACTGCACGACGGCGGGCTGCGCGTGGAATCGCTGCACCTGACCTCGCCCGGCACGAGCGGCGCGTTCGATCTCGATGGCGACATCGATTTTTCCGCGGCGCCTCTGGCGGCCAACCTGAAGGCGCGCTGGGACGGCGTCCTGCTGCCTGCCGATCTGGTCGGCCAGCCGCTGGCCAGCCACGGCGAGCTGGCGATCAATGGCACTATCGAGGCGTTCGCCGCCAGCGGCGCGCTCGCCCTCGGCCCGCCCGATGCGCTGGCCGACATCGATGTCGACATCGCCGGTACCGCCGAGGCGATCACCCTCAACAGCGTTCGCCTCAGGCAGGCGAACGGCGGCCTCGAAGCCAGCGGCACGCTGTCGCTGAAACCGGCGCCGGGCTGGCAGATCAAGGCGACGGCCAACCGACTCGATCCGGGCGCGTTCTTCGCCGACTGGCCCGGTGCGATCGACTTCGTGCTCGACACGGCCGGCACGCAGACCGCCAACGGCCCCAAGGCCACCCTCAGGCTCGACAAGGTCGGCGGCACGCTGCGCGGCAAGCCACTGGCCGGTTCGGCCAACCTGCGCATGCAGCCAGGCTATGTCGTCGACGGCAAACTGGCCCTGCAATCGGGCGGCAGCCGGCTCGATGTCGAAGGCAGCGGCGGCGGCCAGACCGACGCGAACCTGCGCTTCGAAGTCGCCTCGCTCGGCGACTGGCTGCCGGCATCGGGCGGCAGGGCCACGGGCAAGATCCATGTCGGCGGCAAGTGGCCCGATCTCGATGTCGATGGCGATGTCTCCGGGCGCGAACTGGCCTGGTCCGGCATCCGCGTCGACTCGATGGAGCTTGTCGCCAAGGTGCGCAACCTGCAGAAGCCAGCCGGCGCGCTGACCCTCAAGGCGGCCAATGCCTCGCGCGGTGACATCCTTTTCGACAGCCTGCTGCTTGAAGCGGAAGGCAACCAGGCCTCGCACCAACTGAGCCTGGTCGCGACCGGAACGCCGCTGGGCATCGAGCTCGGCGCAAGCGGCGGCAGCGAAAAGGGCCGCTGGAACGGACAGCTGAAATCACTGGGACTCAAGCCCTCGGGACGCAACCTGCCGCGTCTCGATCTCGACCGGCCGATGGCGCTGGCCTGGGATGGCAAGCGCTTCGAGGCCAGCGAGAGCTGCCTGGTCGGCAGCGCGCAGGCGCGCGAAACTCGCGAGGCCGAGGAAGAAAAGGCCGACGCGCCCAAAGCCGCGCCGCCGGCGACGGTGCGCACGACGGAACAGCCGGCACGGCTCTGCCTGGGTGGCAGCAGCAACATCGATGGCAGCCTGGCGGCGAAATACCGCCTCGAACACCTGCCGCTGCGCCTGCTGCTTCGTCTCGGCGCACCCGATTCCCCGGTACGCCTGCGCGGCGAACTCGGCGGCGAGGGCGAAATCGCCCGCACCGGCAAGGGCACGCTGACCGGCAACGCACGCATCGCCTCGGACAAGGGCGAACTGTTCTACAGCGGCGGCGGCAACCAGCCGCTGCTGAGCTACTCGGATCTCGCCGTCGTCGTGCAACTGAAGGGGTCTGCGGGTACCGCGCAGGTGCGCGCGGCGCTCGATCACGGCGGGCGCGTCGATGGCCGGGTCAACCTGGAGGACAGCGAAGACGGAGCCCAGGCCATCAGCGGCAAGCTCGCCATCGAACTCAACAGCCTCGCCTTCCTCGAACTGCTCAGCAGCGAGCTCAGCAACACCCAGGGCCGCCTGGCCGCCGACTACGCGATCGCCGGCACGCTGGCCGCGCCGCGCCTCGACGGCGCGCTCACTCTCACCGGTTTCGCCACTGAAATCCCGCTGGCCGGACTCAAGTTGCGCGACGGCACGCTGAGCCTGCGCGCCGCCGATGCGCGCCGCTACGTGCTCGAAGGTTCGGTGGCGTCGGGCACGGGCAGCCTGGCGATTTCCGGCGAAGGCGGGCTCGACCTGGCCGAACCGATGAAGGTGACCCTCAAGGGCGAGAATTTCACCGCGGCCGACATTCCCGCCGCCCGTGTCGTGCTGAGCCCGGATCTCGTGCTCGAGCGCAATGCCGACGGCGTCCTCGTCACCGGCAAGCTTGTCGTGCCTTCCGCCACCGTCGACCTGGCCAGGCTGCCCGGCGCCGGCGCCAGCGCGGTGTCGCCCGATGTCGTCGTCGTCGACGCCGAGCAACCCGAACCGGGCAAGCCGGTCCCGATCACCGCCCGCGTCACGGTTTCCCTCGGCGACAAGGTCAAGCTCGCCGGCTTCGGATTCGACGGCACCCTGAGCGGCGACCTGCTGGTCAGTGAACGCCCGGGCCGGGCGACCACCGGCAGCGGCACGCTGAATGCCGGCGGCACCTACAAGGCCTACGGCCAGGACCTCAAGATCGAGACCGGCCGCGTGTTGTTCGCCGGCACCGCCATCGACAATCCCGGCATCGATATCCGCGCCGTGCGCAAGATCCAGGCCGACAACGTCACCGCCGGCCTGCTCGTGCGCGGCACCGCGCAACTGCCGGTGCTGACCGTGTTCGCCGAACCGTCGATGGAGCAATCCGAGGCGCTGTCCTACCTGGTCACCGGCAAGCCGCTGTCCTCGCTGAAGAGCGGCGAAGGCGACATGCTCGGCACCGCCGCGCGCGCGCTCGGTACCGCGGGCGGCGACCTGCTGGCCAAGAGCATCGGCGGGCGACTCGGCGTCGATGACATCGGCGTGGCCGACAATGGCGCGCTCGGCGGCGCCGCATTCACCGTCGGCAAGTACCTCTCGCCCAAGCTCTACCTCAGTTACGGCGTCGGCGTGTTCGAACCGGGCGAGGTCGTCACCCTGCGCTACCTGTTCAGCCGGCGCTGGAACTTCGAGGCGCAGAACGCCACCAACGGCAGTCGTGCCGGCATCAATTACCGCATCGAGAAATAGCCTGCCATCACCCGGGGAGAACCGGCAGCGCTTCGAAGTATCATGCGCGGATGGATGAACGCGCCGAATACCTGATACGCCTGCTCGATCTCGAACCGCACGTCGAGGGCGGGCACTACCGTCGCATCTACGAATCGACCGGCCGCGTCGCCTTCGGCGAGGACGCACGACCGCGCGCCATGGCGACCTCGATCTACTACCTGCTCGCGCATGGCGAGTTCAGCCGCTGGCACCGCGTCGACGCCGACGAGATCTGGCACTGGTACGAGGGCGATCCGATCGAAATGCAGCGCTTCGATCCGCGCGACCGCCAGTTTTCCCGCCACCGCCTCGGACCGGTCAGCCACGATTCTGCGCCGGTGTTCGTGGTTCCGGCCGGCTGCTGGCAGGCGGCACGGCCGCTCGGACGCTACGCCCTGGTCGGCTGCACGGTGGCACCCGGCTACGAATGGCGCGGATTCAGCACGCTCGACGATTCCCCGGAAATCGCCGCAGGCCTCGAAGCGATCGATCCGGAGCTGCTGGCGCTGCGCTGATCCTGCTGCCACGCGCGAACCGCGCCCTGGCCTCCCGGTCGCCATTTTCCCCCGGCCTCGTCGCGCGCCAGGCCTCGCGGATTTGCACTGCGTGCGGCAAAGCGCCATCGTTGCGCGGTGCCTTGAATGCACGCGGTGTTCAGCGCAAGTCCAGCGGCAGGGTGGCATCACGTCGCATGATCGAACGGCGCGCTGCTGCAGATCGCAGGATCCGCCAGGTGCAGTTCCGGCACAGGGTGACATTGCAGACGCTTCCACTGTCAGGAGTACCCGATGGCAACCGCAAAGAAAGCTGGCAAGAGCAAACCGGCCAAGTCGGCCACGAAGAAATCGGCGACAAAGAAGGCCGCGGCGAAGAAGACCACCACGACCGCTGCCGCCGGCAAGTCGGTCAAGAAGAAGCCGGTCGCGAAGAAGCCTGCCGCGGGCAAGCCGGCCCGCGCCGCCGCGAAGCCGGCAGCGAAGGCCGTGGCGAAGAAGGCCGCGAAGAAGGCCGTGGCGAAAAAGCCGGTGGCCACGAAAGCCAGCGCTGGGAAAGACGTGAAGAAACCCGTCACTGGGAAATCCGCCGCAGCGAAGCCCGCGACCGCTGGCGCGAAGGTCGACGGCAAGGCCAGGCCCGCGCCGAAGACGGGCAAGGCCGCCACTGCAGCGAAAGCGCCGATCACGCCCGAGCAGGCTGCCGAGCACATGCGCGCCCTGCTGCAAGCCAAGCAGGCCCGCGTGCGCCAGGGACCGACCTGGCCCGGGGCCCACGCGCATGGCGGAGGCCATGGCTCGCATGCCGGCGAGGCTGATTCGGCGTTCCACGAAAGTGCGACCCCGCCGGTGGCGCCGGATTCCAATCTCGGCATCGCCGGCATGCACGGCCGCGGCAACCAGGCCAAGCGCGGACAGAAGTAGGGCCACCGCGCATTGCACCGGGATGGGGATGGGGAGCGCCGCTCCCCATCCCGCCGGCGACGGAAGTCGCGAATCAGCGCTCGTGGTTGTCGACGACTTCGAGGGCGGCGCCCATGTCGTGCGCACAGGCCTCCGAAACCTCCAGCGCTCGCTTTATCGCGATGTCGTTACCACCGATCACCCTGATCAGGTGGGTACCGGGGCCGGCTACATCGGACAATCCGGCCGAACTCGAATCCGGGTCATCCATGTGCGGCATCAGGTCGGCGATTTCCTCGGCCGATTCGATGCCATCGAGCGAGGACACATAGTTGATCAGGGTGCCTGCGTCGTCTTCGCTGGCGGTGAGTCGCATTCGCAGGGTGGGCACGGGCTTCTCCATCGAGGGGACTGCCCCCGAGTAAAACGCACCGCGGCGTAATCGCAGCCTAACGGGCGTTCCCCTGCATTCACGCGACTGCGTCGAGCCGGCCGTTACCAGCGGCCCGCAGCCGCATCGCCGAGCAGGCGCTTCAGTGGCGGCAGGCGATTGGCCGTGGCCAGGGCGAGGGCGCGCAAACCGCCCAGCGGCATGAAGTCGGAGCCGAAGCTGCGCTCGATCAGGTCGAGGCCACGCGCGGCCAGGGTGTTCTCGCTGCGCCGCTCGCGTTCGTAGCGGCGCAGCACGTGGGCGGCGCCGGGATCGGAGCCACGCTGGCGCGCACGCGCCAGTTGCGCGCGCAGGTTGGCGACATCGCGCAGGCCGAGGTTGAGGCCCTGCCCGGCCAGCGGATGCACGGCATGGGCGGCATCGCCGATCAGCACGCAGCGGCCGGCGACGTAGCGTTCGGCCAGGCGCATGCGCAGCGGAAAGGCGAAGCGTCGCGTCACCGAGGTGATCGCGCCGAGGCGGAAGTCCAGCGCGCATCCGAGTTCGCCGCAAAACGCATCGTCATCGAGCGCGAGCAGGCGCTCGGCCTGCGCACTCTGCAACGACCAGACGATCGAGCTGCGCCCGTCGGCCAGCGGCAGGAATGCGAGTGGTCCGCCGGGCTGGAAGCGCTGCCAGGCCGTCGCTTCGTGGCCGCGCTCGGTGCCGACATGGGCGACGATCGCGCGCTGGTCGTAGTCGCGATCGCGCGTGGCGATGCCGAGGCGATCGCGGATCGGCGAGGCCGCGCCATCAGCGGCGATCAGCAGACGCGCACGCAGGCGCGTGCCATCGGCGAGGCCGACCGTGACACCGGCGCTTTCGTTCTCGACCTCGACCACTTCGGCCGGGCACAGCAGGCGCGCGGGATTCGCCCGACCGGACGGTGCGCTCAATGCCTGCCACAGGACATGCTGGAGCAGACGGTTCTCGACGATCCAGCCTAGCGCCGCTTCGCCGCGATCGGCCGAATCGAATTCGAGCTCGCCGGGAGCCAGCGCATCCCAGACGCGCATGCGCCGGTACGGACTCGCGCGCGCTGCGGCCACCTCGTTCCAGACGCCGAGGTCCTCGAGCAACCCGACCGCATCGGCGGCCAAGGCGACCACGCGTGCGTCGACTTCGTCGGCGACCTGCCAGGCCGCAGGTGCGCGGGTTTCGACCAGGGCGACGTCGAAGCCTGCGCGGACCAGGGCCAGGGCCATCGCCGAGCCGGCGATGCCGGCGCCGACCACGATGACATCGAGTTCTCCGCGCCGGCTCATCGGCTCAGCGCCAGTTCGGAAACATCGCCGCGGAAGCCCATGCCGCGCAAGGCGATGCGCCGCTTCAGCGGCGCAAGGCGATCGATCGCGGCCAGTCCGAACGAGCGCAGCACGCGCAGCGGCACGGCATCGTTGCCCATCAGGCGCACCAGGTCGTCGCTGAAGGCGGTGGTCGCATCGCGGTCGGGCGTGCGCCGCGCGACGTGGCGGGCGAGCAGCGCTTCACCGCCCGGATCGGCGCCCTCGCGCTTCGCTTCGACCAGCAGTTCGGCGAGGGTCAGCGCATCGCGCAGGCCGAGGTTGAATCCCTGTGCGCCAAGCGGATGCACGGTCTGTGCGGCATTGCCGATGAGCACGCTGCGCGGCGCAGTCAGGGAGTCGGCCAGCAATCGCGCCAGCGGATACGGCTTGCGCTGGCCGGGTCGGCTCAGGCGTCCGGCGCGATAGCCGAAGCGTTCGTGCACGAATGCGAGGAACTGCGCATCGTCGAAAGCGGCCACGCGCCCGACATCGTCCTGCCTGACCGTGAGCACGAGGCCGGCGCGGTTCTGCCCGAGTGGCAGCAAGGCGACCGGCCCGCTGTCGGTGAAGCGCTCGTAGGCCGTGCCGTCCAGCGCACGACCGGTGGTGACCGTGGTGACGAAGGCGCTCTGTGCATAGTCGGTACGCTGCGTGCCGATGCCGAAATGCCCGCGCACGAAGGAACCGGTGCCATCCGCGCCGACCAGCAGGCGCGTCGCCAAATGGCGTTCGCCGTCGCCGGCACGCAGGGTCACGCCGACGTGATCCGCGTGCGCGGACAGTCCGGTCACCTGGGCCGGCGCGATGCGCTCGAGCGTGCGGCATTCATCGAGCCGGTGCAGCAGGGCATTGCCGAGTTCGCGCGCAGGCAGGACCGCGCCGAACGCCGGCAGGCCAAGCTCGGCGGCATCAAGATGCACGGCACCGAATTCGCCGCGCCGGCTGACGTGGATGCGTTCGATCGGTGCGGCCTGGTTGTTCGTGTGCGCCCACACGCCGAGCCCCTCGAGGGCATTGATGCTGGCGCGGGCCAGGGCCAGGTTGCGCTCGTCATAGCTCGGCTGGTCGGCAACGCGCGGCAACGCAGCCTCGATCAGGGCGACGCGAAAGCCGCAGCCCTCGAGCGCGATGGCCAGGCTCGACCCGACCAGGCCGCCGCCGACGATGGCGATGTCATGCATTTCGCTCATGCGTCCATGATAAGGGCAAACCCGTCAACGGCCAGAATCAAAACCCCTCAAGCCCCCGCAGGAGCCCCCTTCAGGGGCGATGCTCCCGCCCCTGGTCCCCATGGTAGAGAGCATCGGGCCTGATGCCTGTCCCGAGTCGGCATCACTCAGTTGGTCGCGGCGGGCTGCGCGGCCGGCTCGTCTTCCAGCAGCTCGTTGATCTCGTAAACGAATCGCGGCAGCTGATCCTCGGAATAGCCGATATGGGTAAAGGCAACCATGCCCCGCTTGTCGACCAGGACCATGTGCGGCAGGCCACCGACACCGTACTGCCCGGCGATGTCGTCCTTGTCGGAGTCCACCGTCATGGTCAGCTGGAAATCCTTCATGCGCCTGCGCATGGCGCGGTACTTGTCGCGGTCCTTGTCGGTATTGATCGCCACGACCTCGATGCTTTCCTTGCCCACGCGTCGCTGCAGGTTCTCGAGTATGGGCAGTTCCTTCAGGCAGTAACCGCACCAGCTGGCCCAGAAGGTCAGCACGACCACCTTGCCGCGCTGGCCACTGATGCGGACTTCGTTCTTGTCTGCGTCCACGCCGAGGTAGTCGGGTGCAGGCGTGCCCACCAGCGATTTCGCCTGCGCAGCAGGAACCAGCAGCAGCACAAGTACCCACAAGGAGAATTTCCCGATCCGCATGTCCATGGCCCCACTCCGCTCCGCTGTCCGGCGTCTGCCGGCGGCGCATCATAGACGCCGAAAGACCTGCGCTGCAGTACTGTCCGGGCCAGGCCGCCTGGCCGGTGCATTTCGTGGTCCCGCAAAGGCAAGACCCCGGCTATCGCCGGGGTCTGCCTGGATCAGCGGGATTCCTCAAACTCGCCGTTGGCGGCCCCGGTGGACGACGGCGGCAGCCAGCACGCCCGTGATGAGCAACAACAGGGCCAGTGCCGAATCCACGGGAACAGCCACCGGCTCGACGATCGAGCCAAGCGGCACGGTCGCGTCGTCGCTGTGCGGGCCGCCCGGATCGGACGGTGAGTCGACCGTGGCCACGTTCACGATCGGACTCGGGCCGCTGTAGTCCGCCGGCACCTGGAACGTCGTCGTGATCGTGCGGCTCTGTCCGGCCGCGACCGGGCCGATATCGCAAGGGTATGCGCTCGTGCATGCGCCCGCATTCGCAACGAATACCAGTCCCGCGGGAACCGGATCGTCGACGATGACGCTCGCTGCATCGGACGGCCCGGCGTTGCTCACGACGATCGAGAAGCTCGCCGTGCCGCCCGGGATCACGCTTGCTTCATTGGCCGTCTTCAGGATCGTCAGTGCGGCGTTTGCCGCCACCGGCGTCGTCGCGGTACTCGTGCGCGGGCTGCCCGGGTCGGTTGGCGAAGTCACCGACGCCGTGTTGCTGATCGGGTTCGCGCCGGCATAGTCGGCGGTACCTGGAAGGTCGTCGTGATCGTGCGCGACGCGCCATTCGGTATCGTGCCGAGGTTGCACGGATAGGCCGTGGTGCAGGCTCCGCTGTTGGAGACGAAGCTCAGGCCGGCCGGCGTCGTGTCGGCGACGACGACATTGGTCGCATCCGACGGACCGGTGTTGCTGACCACGATCGTGTAGCTCGCCGTGTTGCCCGCGAATACGCTGGCCTCGTTGGCCGTCTTCAGGATGGTCAGCGTGGCGCTGGCGGTGCCGACCGGCGTCGTTGCCGTGCTCGTGCGCGGGCTGCCCGGATCGGTCGGCGAGGTCACCGACGCCGTGTTGCTGATCGGGTTCGCACCGGCATAGTCGGGCGGTACCTGGAAGGTCGTCGTTATCGTGCGCGACGCGCCGTTCGCGATCGTGCCGAGGTTGCACGGATAGGCCGTGGTGCAGGCTCCGCTGTTGGAGACGAAGCTCAGGCCGGCGGGCGTCGTATCGCTGACGACAACGCTGGTGGCATCCGACGGTCCGGTGTTGCTGACCACGATCGTGTAGCTCGCCGTGTTGCCCGGGATCACGTTCGCTTCGTTGGCCGTCTTCAGGATCGTCAGCGTGGCGCTGGCGGTGCCGACCGGCGTGGTCGCCGTGCTCGTGCGCGGGCTGCCCGGGTCGGTCGGCGAAGTCACCGACGCCGTGTTGCTGATCGGGTTCGCACCGGCATAGTCGGGCGGTACCTGGAAGGTCGTCGTTATCGTGCGCGACGCGCCATTCGGTATCGTGCCGAGGTTGCACGGGTAGGCCGTGGTGCAGGCACCGCTGTTGGAGACGAAGCTCAGGCCGGCCGGCGTCGTATCGCTGACGACAACGCTGGTGGCATCCGACGGTCCGGTGTTGCTCACGACGATCGTGTAGCTCGCCGTGTTGCCCGGGATCACGTTCGCTTCGTTGGCCGTCTTCAGGATCGTCAGCGTGGCGCTGGCGGTGCCGACCGGCGTCGTTGCCGTGCTCGTGCGCGGGCTGCCCGGGTCGGTCGGCGAAGTCACCGACGCCGTGTTGCTGATCGGGTTCGCGCCGGCATAGTCGGGCGGTACCTGGAAGGTCGTCGTTATCGTGCGCGACGCGCCATTCGGTATCGTGCCGAGGTTGCACGGATAGGCCGTGGTGCAGGCTCCGCTGTTGGAGACGAAGCTCAGGCCGGCCGGCGTGGTGTCGGCGACGATAACGCTGGCCGCATCGGACGGACCGGTGTTGCTGACCACGATCGTGTAGCTCGCCGTATTGCCCGGGATCACGTTCGCTTCATTGGCCGTCTTCAGGATCGTCAGCGTGGCGCTGGCGGCGCCAACCGGCGTCGTGGCCGTGCTCGTGCGCGGGCTGCCCGGATCGGTTGGCGAGGTCACCGACGCCGTGTTGCTGATCGGGTTCGCACCGGCGTAGTCGGGCGGCACCTGGAAGGTGGTCGTGATCGTGCGGTTCTGCCCGGCCGGGAGCGTGCCGAGGTTGCACGGATAGGCCGTGGTGCAGGCTCCGCTGTTGGAGACGAAGCTCAGGCCGGCCGGCGTGGTGTCGGCGACGATAACGCTGGCCGCATCGGACGGACCGGTGTTGCTGACCACGATCGTGTAGCTCGCCGTATTGCCCGGGATCACGTTCGCTTCGTTGGCCGTCTTCAGGATCGTCAGCGTGGCGCTGGCGGCGCCGACCGGCGTCGTGGCCGTACTCGTGCGCGGGCTGCCCGGGTCGGTTGGCGAAGTCACCGACGCCGTGTTGCTGATCGGGTTCGCACCGGCGTAGTTGGCCGGCACCTGGAAGGTGGTCGTGATCGTACGGTTCTGCCCGGCCGGGAGCGTGCCGAGGTTGCACGGATAGGCCGTGGTGCAGGCTCCGCTGTTGGAGACGAAGCTCAGCCCGGCCGGCGTCGTGTCGGCGACGACAACGCTGGCCGCATCCGACGGGCCGGTGTTGCTGACCACGATCGTGTAGCTCGCCGTGTTGCCCGGGATCACGCTCGCCTCATTGGCGGTCTTCAGGATCGTCAAGGCCGCGTTCGCCGACACCGGAGTCGTCGCGGTGCTGGTACGCGGGCTGCCCGGATCGGTCGGCGAGGTCACCGACGCCGTGTTGCTGATCGGGTTGGCGCCCGCATAGTTGGCCGGCACCTGGAAGGTCGTCGTGATCGTGCGGTTCTGCCCGGCCGCGAGCGTACCGAGGTTGCACGGATAGGCCGTGGTGCAGTCTCCGCTGTTGGAGACGAAGGTCAGGCCGGCCGGCGTGGTGTCGGCGACGACGACACTGGCCGCATCCGACGGGCCGGTGTTGCTGACCACGATCGTGTAGCTCGCCGTGTTGCCGGCAATGACGCCGGCTTCGTTGGCTGTCTTCAGTATCGTCAACACCGCGTTGGCGCTGACCGGAGTCGTCGCCGTGCTGCTGTGCGGAGCGCCCGGATCGGTCGGCGAGTTCACCGTCGCCGTGTTGCTGATCGGGTTCGCGCCGCTGTAGTCCGCTGGCACCTGGTAGGTCGTCGTGATCGTGCGTGTCTCGCCATTCGGAATCGTGCCGAGGTTGCACGGATAGGCCGTGGCGCAGTCACCGCTGTTGGAGACGAAGCTCAGGCCGGCCGGCGTCGTATCGGTGACGAGGACGCTGGCCGCATCGGACGGGCCGGTGTTGCTGACCACGATCGTGTAGCTGACCGTGTTGCCCGCGAATACGCTGGCCTCGTTCGCCGTCTTCAGGATCGTCAGGGCGGTGGTGGAGCCGGAAATGATGGTCTGCGCACTGTCGGTATTCGGCGAGGGCTGTCCGGCCCTGGGCGAGCCAGCCAGGGGATCCTCGATCGAATCGATGGTGGCATTCAGCGGAATCGGCCCGCTCAATGGCGCGGTGTAGGAGAAATTCACGTCCACGGTGTCGCCCGACGCAAGCGAAGCCGGCATGCCGGTGTAGGTAACCGCGCAGGTCGACGTGTTGTAACTGGTGGTGACGCCCGGAGGCAGCAAGGTGAAGCTCAGTCCGGTGGGACAATTTCCCGGCGTGCCGATGACGGTCGTGTAGGTCACGCCCGTTGCCGGGTTCACGCCACCGTTGCTGAAGTGGACCGACCCGTAGACGGTATCGCCCGGCGCGGCCGAGACGGCCACCGCAACCACGACGCTCACATCCGGCAGCGCACCCAGCGGAATGATCGTGATCGGTCCGGTCAGGGCGGTCGTCGACTCGACTGCCCACAGATCGAGCGCCTTTGCCGTGCCGAAATATTCCTGGGCGTCGCTGTAGCAGTCATTGTTGAAATCGATCGAGCCGTCCCAGTAACGGAAATAGTGCCCGCTGCCCGCGTAATTCGGATCCGCCGAGTTGATGCCCAGCAGCGAATGGGTCGGAACCGGCTCGATTTCCGCATTGCCGGCACCGCACAGATGGCCATTGAGGGTGCCGATCAGCACGCCGCTGCGCGTGCGATAGCCGCGGTCGTCGAAGAACACCGTGCTGTCCTGCGTGCCGTTGAGCTTCTGCAGGGTCGGGCCGCCATTCACATTGCCCTCGATGTCGACCATCGGGAAATGGATTTCGCCGCTGCGCCCGGTGACTCGATACTGGTAGTTCCCGCTGGGAAACGGCACTTCGTCATTGCCGGAACCGTCCCACAGAACCCGGTGGATACCGGTGCCTGCGACGCCGGTCAGGGTCTTGTTGGAAGGATTCGCCGGGTCGAAATCAATGCCATCCAGGCTGATCACGATCTGGTAGGTGAGTGTATTCACCGCGGTGAACTGGAATACGCCACCGGCGGAATATGCGGACGTGGATCCGCTGATGTTGCCTTCGAACGTGATCGAGGAAACCTCGGGCGGCGGCGGCGCCAGCGGGATGCCAAGCGCGGTCAGGGTCCGTTCCGCCTCGACGACGTTGGGCGCCGTCGCGCCGATGTCGCTGAAGAAGAGCGGGTACTGCGGTCGCTGGGCGCTGATTCCGGAGGAGAATGAAATGCCGGAACTGACGGCCTGGTTGTCGCCGCGAACATCCTTGTACAGCGGCGCGCCATCATCGAGGAAGCCCGAGCTGTTGGCATAGAACGCGCCGGCATAGGGATCGATGCCGCGCAGGGTCTGGCGATAGCGATAGCCATCGATCGACGCGTAGTAGAGGCTGTTGTAGAGCCGGTAGGCGGCACCGTTGCCGCCGGTGTTGACGACCCACGAATAGGTGAACAGGCGGCCATCGAGATCGGCCAGCGAGCTCGCACTTGCCCGAACCGTCACGTCCCAGGCGGAGACCAGGCTATTGCCGAGGATCCTGGGCGGATCGATCGCGCCATCGTTGGGTTCGAGATTGGCGGTCGCGCCGGTGAACAACACGCCGTAGATGCCGGTGGCCGGCACCACATAGACGCAGGGCGCATACCCGTTGGGAACAGTGGCCGTGCCATCCGCACTGTTGGGGCCGGCGAGTTCGGCATTGCGGTCCGAAATCGCACCGCCGCCGGCGGTACTGCAGGAAAAATCGGCTGTCGCGGGTATCGTCTCATCGCCGCGGGTCCCAAAACTCTGCGGCACGTAGAGAAGGACATCGCCGCCATTGCCAAGGTTGCGCGATCCCAGGAGTATCCGCTCCCCGGCTTGCGCATAAACGTAGAGGAATGTCTTGTTGCGCGCGACGCCCGCGTAGAGGCCGTTGTCGAACCCTACCGACAGGACGCCTCGGCCGCCGACCGAGTAGCCGGCCGGGAACAGGGTCCGGCTGCCTTCGGCTGCAGCCTGAATCGGCATCAGGGTCATCAGTGCAAGGAGAAGCGCAGGCAGCGCAAGCAGGCGCCTGACCATTGCGGACAACGAAACTCGACTCTTCATCTAGACCCCCTGTTGGAAAAATCCCCGGCCATGGCCAGGTCCGGCTGAACTTGAACACAGCCCCGAGCATTCACGAATCAATCGATTCCGCCCTGTGCACTTCGCGTATTGATCGCCTGCGCGTGCAGCCACGCCCGCTATTCTCGAAGCTGGCCGCGATGGAACTGACAGCGATTCGTGCAAGACCGACGGTGCCGGACGGCGCCGTCAGACCCCCCAAGTTCTAACACATATTTCCGAATTGAGGTTAGCTGCACAGCGAACAAGTGTGAAATTGTGCTAGAGGCGCACGTTCGCCCAGGGCGCCGCAGGGGCCGCCCGGGCACCGGTCGGCCAACACGCCCAATGACAATCGCATGCCTGTCCGGCCCCTGCCCCGAACCAGCCATACCTGCTAGCCATGCGGTCCACGAATTCGAACCTGCTGTCGGGTGCGCTTCACCGCGTGGCACCGGACCTCAAGCAGGAATTGCGACAAGACCCTGGCGGCCCTCGCTGTTCGCACGGCGGCGCCGGGCAACTGCCCGCTGCCGAGCCATGCGCTGCCCGACTTCGATGCGCTGGTTCCGCCGCACCGGGGATGCGCGGCAGGGAGCCGCGGCACGGTGGTAGTCTGCGCGAACCTTCCTGTCATCGCGCAACATGGATCTCGTCCTCGTCCGACATGGCAGCACCGACGCCGATCCCGGCCTCTGCCTGGGACATGCCGACCTGCCGCTGTCGGCACGCGGATTCACCGACATCCAGCAACTGGCAGCGAGCTGGCGCGGCGCGCCGCCGCGCTTCCTGTTCGCCAGCGACCTGCGCCGCGCGCAACAGACCGCGCAGATATTCGCCGCGGCGTTTGCCATCGAGCCGCTCGCCGATGCGCGCCTGCGCGAAACCGATTTCGGACGCTGGAACGGCCGGCACTGGGCGGAAATCGTCAAGGCCGACAGCGCGCGCCACCAGCACTGGCAGGACAACTGGGTGATCCAGGAGGCGCCCGACGGGGAAAGTTTCGCCGACGTCCTGCGCCGCACCGGCGCGTGGCTGGCCGCGCTGATCGGCTCGACCGCAGCGGACGACTGCGTGCTCGGCGTCGCCCATGCCGGCTCGATCCGCGCCCTGCTCTGCCACGCGCTCGGCCTGCCGCCCGACCGCGCGCTGGCGATCGCCGTCGACGAGGCACGCGCCTGTCGCCTGCGCTGCGCGCACGGCCAGTTCGAGGTGCGCTACATGAATGCGACGCGGTTCGAGAGCGACTGAGCGCCCGGCGGCTTGCGGCGCGCAACGCGGCGGGACGGCAAGGCCGGTCCGCGCCGGTCCCGGCGAATGCGACTCGCGCATCCTGGCGAGGTTTCCCTGCGCGGCACGCGAAATGATCCTGCCGATGTGCCTGCCTGCACGCGACCTCGCGGGGGTTCCGGGCTAATATAGGGGCTGCGCTATCCCCGGAATACCTCAAATGACTCTTTCCAAGCCGCAACAAGCAGGCATCCTGGTCGTCCTCGCGCTGGTCATGGCGGGTACGCGCATCAATCATTTCGGTGCCTTGCCCGATGCCTCGTGGGCGGTGTTCTTCGTCGCCGGTTTCTACCTGCGCGGCACGATGCGCTGGGCCTTCCCGTTGCTGATGGCGCTGGCGGTACTGGTCGATTTCCTCGTCATCAACGGCCAGGGCATCAACTTCTGGAGCCACTACTGCGTCTCCGCGGCCTACTGGTTCCTGATCGCCGCCTATGCATCGATGTGGGCCGGCGGCGCCATGCTGCGCGCGCAGGCCAGCGCACTCGACCTGCGCAGCCTTGGCCTGCTCGTGCTGACCTTCAGCGGCGCCTTCAGCCTCTGTTTCCTCGTTTCCAACGGCAGCTTCTACTGGCTCAGCGACAGCGTCCCGCTGCGCAGCTTCGGCGGCTGGATGGACAACATGGTCGACTGGTACCTGCCCTACCTGCGCACGACGGCCGCCTATGTGTGCATGGCCGCCGCCGCGCATGTCGTTGGCGCGCGCTGGATTCGCGTGCTGGCCGGCCAGCCGCATGCCAGCGGGCAACGTGGGTAATCGCCTCTCGAAAATCTATACGCGCACCGGCGACGACGGCAGCACCGGACTCGGCGACGGTACGCGCGTCAACAAGGACTCCGCGCGCGTCGGCGCCTACGGCAGCGTCGATGAGCTGAACAGCGCGATCGGCGTCGTCCTCGCCTGCGACGGCGTGGATGCCGTGCGCGAAGTGCTGGTCCGCGTGCAGCACGAATTGTTCAACCTCGGCGGCGAGCTGTGCATCCCCGGCATGGCGCTGGTCCACGATGCCGACATTGGCCGCCTCGAGCGCGAACTCGACGGCTTCAACGAAGGCCTGCCGGCACTCAAGGACTTCATCCTGCCAGGAGGCGGCATGGCCGCGGCGCAATGCCATCTGGCACGGACCATCGCCCGCCGCGCCGAGCGCGAAGTCATCGCACTGTCGCGCGCGGAAGCCGTGCGCGGCGAGGCGATCCGTTACCTCAATCGCCTCTCCGACCTGCTGTTCGTGATGGCCCGCGTGCTCGCGCGCGCCTCGGCGCATGGCGAGGTGCTCTGGCAGCACGAGCGCGTCAAGCGCTAGCCTTTCCGGACCGAGTGCGCATGCAGGTTGACGTCTACTCCCATCCGACCGGCCTGCTGCACGATACCGGACCCGGCCATCCCGAATCCTCGTCGCGGCTCAAGGCCGTGCTGCAGGCGCTCGATGATCCTGCCTGCGCGGTTACCCGGCGCCTGCAGGCGCCGCAGGCGTCGCGGGCCCAGCTGGAGCGCGTGCACGGCACCGCGTTCGTCGACTTCGTGTTCGCCGCTTCCCCGGCCGCAGGACACGTCCACCTGGATGCGGACACGGTGATGTGCCCCGCTTCGCTCGATGCCGCGCTGCATGCAGCCGGTGCGGTGTGCGCGGCGGTCGATGCGGTCGTGAGCGGTCCGCTGCGGCGCGCATTCTGTGCGGTGCGACCGCCCGGCCATCACGCCACGCGCAACCACGCCATGGGCTTCTGCCTGTTCAACAACGTCGCCGTGGCCGCGGCACAGGCGCTTGAAGTGCATGGCCTGCAGCGCGTCGCCATCATCGATTTCGACGTCCACCACGGCAACGGCACGGCGGAAATCTTCCACGCCGATGCGCGCGTCATGTACGCATCGAGCCACCAGGCGCCGCTGTATCCCGGCACCGGTTCTCGCGGCGAACATGGCATCGGCAACATCGTCAACGCGCCATTGCCGGCCGGCGCCGGTTCGAGCGAGTTCCGCGAGGCTTTCGAGTCCGTCATCCTGCCGGAAGTCGATGCGTTTGCGCCGCAACTGCTGCTGGTATCGGCCGGTTTCGACGCACACCGGCTCGATCCGCTGGCCAACCTGAACCTCGATGCGGCCGACTATGCCTGGGTCACCACGCAGCTTTGCGCATTGGCCGCGCGGCATGCCGGCGGCCGCGTGGTATCGAGCCTGGAGGGGGGCTACAGCCTGAACGCACTGCGCGAATCGACGATCGCCCACGTCAACGCGCTGGCGGCCGGATGAACCTCCCCGCGCACGCGGGGTTTGCCGACGCCGCGGCGATTGGGCAAGCTAGCGCGTCCCTGCCTCTGGCGAAACCAACGACCGTGTCGCTTTCCCGTAACCCCTTTCCCTGCCGCCGTGCGCTGGCTGCCGCCATCCTGCTGGGTTTTTCGATGGCGTCCTGGGCGGCTGCCGACGGCCCGGCCTGCCCGATCGGCACCCTGGTCTGCAAGAAGCCGGCCCAGGACTGGTCGTTGTGCAAGAAGAACGACCTGCTCGATTTCTACGTTGCCGACCTGCCCACCAGCGGCGAGCGCAACCAGGCCGACACCGAGGTCAAGGGCCGGCAGAGCCGCTCCGCGGATGGCGAGAACTACATCCTCGAAGGCGATGCCAGCATCCAGCAGCTCGACCAGCTGATCCGCGCCGACCGCTTCACCTACGCGCGTACCTCGACGCAGTGGACGGCGGAAGGATCGGTGCGTTACCAGGATCGCGACATGCTGCTGTCCGCGAGCGACGCCACGGGAACGACCGAGCCGAGCCACGCCACCCTCAACAACGTGCGCTACCAGTTGCTGTCCTCGCGCGGCAACGGCAGGGCGGACGTCGCGGTGATGGTGGACAGCGACCACGCCAGGCTGACCAACACCACCTTCAGCACCTGCCCGCTCGATTCGCCGGGCTGGCAATTCCGTGCGCAAGACATCGAGCTCGACCAGGCCAACGGCATCGGCCGCGCCCGCGACATGACCTTCCGCATCGGCGACGTGCCCGTGTTCTGGGTGCCGTATGCGACGTTTCCGCTCGATGACCGGCGCCAGTCGGGCTTTCTCTATCCGGAAATCGGCTACAGCAATTCCCGCGGTTTCGAGCTGGCCACGCCCTACTACCTGAACCTCGCACCGAACTACGACGCCACCGTGACGCCACGCCTGATGACCCAGCGCGGCCTCATGCTCGGCGGGCAGTTCCGCTACCTGACCGATTCCAGTCGCGGCACGGTGGAACTGGAATGGCTGCCGAACGATCGCGACAGCGATGGCCGGCGCAGCCTGTTCCACTGGGACGACACGACGCGCTTCAACGCGAACTGGGGCGCGGCGGTCGACATCAACAGCGTCTCCGATGACCGCTACTTCGAGGATTTCGGCCGCAGCCTGAATGTCGCTGCGACCACGCTGCTGCCGTCGAGCGCCTACCTGCGCGGCCAGGGCGCGTGGTGGAACGCCAGCGTCGGCGGCGACGAATACCAGATCACCGACCCGACCCTGCCGGGTTCGTCCGAGCCCTACCGGCGCCTGCCGCGGGCGACCTTCGATGCCGAACATGCGCTGATCGGCGACCTCGAAGCGGGCGTGCGCTCCGAGTTCGTGTCGTTCTCGAAGAACGACGCGGTCGACGGCCGCCGCCTCGACCTTTATCCGTATCTGGCCTATCCGCTGGAGGCGGCCGCATGGTTCGTCCGCCCCGAGGTCGGCTTCCGCTACACGAGCTACCAGATCGACCGCGACGCCGACAAGTCGCCGCATCGCGGCGTGCCGATCGCCAGCCTCGATGCCGGGCTGCGCTTCGAACGCGCGCTGGATTTCGGCGGCAACGGCTACACGCAGACCCTCGAGCCACGCATCTACTACCTGCGCGTGCCCTATCGGGACCAGGACAGCCTGCCGCTGTTCGATACCCAGGAAGTGCCCTTCAGTTTCGGCCAGCTGTTCCGCAGCAACCGCTTCGTCGGCGCCGACCGGCAGATGGACGCGAACAACCTGACGGTCGCCTTGACCTCGCGCCTGATCGAGGACGCCAGCGGCGCCGAACGCCTCTCGGCGAGCATCGGCCAGATCCGCTATTTCGACGACCAGCGCGTGCAGTTGCCCGGACAGCCATTGACCGATTATTCCGGCTCGACCTATGTCGGCGAACTCGACCTGCGCATCAACGACCGCTGGCGGATCAACCTGCAGAACCAGTGGAATCCGAATACCGACCGCAGCGACCTGTCGGCGGTCGGCCTGCAGAACCGCTTCGGCCGCGAAGGCGTGTTCAACATTTCCTATCGCTACCGGCGCGACCTGCTCGAACAGGCCGATGCCTCGGTGCTGATCCCGTTCAACGAGACCTGGCGGCTGGTCGGGCGCTGGAACTACTCGATGCGCGATCGCAAGACCCTCGAGGCCTTCGCCGGCATCGAACACGACAGCTGCTGCGTGGCCTGGCGCCTGCTGGCACGGCGCTATGTGCACAATATCGACCGCGAGACGACCAAGGCGCTGTACTTCGAGGTCGAGTTCAAGGGCGTCGGTTCGCTCGGCCAGAAGACCGGCGATTTCCTGCGCCGTGCTATTCTGGGCTATCAATAGCGGCTCCTCCGGGGGCCGCTGCCAGACCCCGGAACGCCAGCGCCAGCGGACTTTTTCTTAACGCCGGGGCGCGCGCATCTGCCTACAATCCAGCCCGGCCCCCATTCGGCACCTGCGGAACCTCCATGCGCATGAACAAGCTGCTCTCCTCCCTGATCCTGCTCCTCGTCCTTGTCGCCCCGGTGGCCGAAGCGCAACTGATGCCGACCGAACCGCTCGACGGCATCGTCGCGGTCCTCGACGAGGATGTCATCCTGCGCAGCGAGCTCGACCGCCAGGTCGGCGCGATCGTGGCCCAGTACGCGAACAATCCGCAGAAGCTGCCGCCGCGCGCCGAACTCGAGCGCCAGGTGCTCGAACGCATGGTCATGACCAAGCTCCAGGTCGCCCGCGCCGACAGCACCGGCATCAAGATTTCCGACGCCGAAGTCGACCAGACGCTCGGCCAGATCGCCCAGCAGAACCGCATGGACGTTGGCCAGCTGCGCCAGGCCATCGAACGCCAGGGCATGACCTGGAACCAGTTCCGTTCCAACGTCTATGAAGAGTCACTGGTCCGCCAGTTGCGCCAGCGCGTGGTGCAGAGCCGCGTGCAGGTCAGCGACACCGAAATCGACCTGCTCATCAAGAACGGCGGCGCGAAGCGCGGCGAACTGCATCTCGGCCATATCCTGATCACGCTGCCGGACGGCGCTACGCCGGAACAGATTGCCGCCGCGCAGGCCAAGGCCGAAGACGTCAGCCGCCAGCTCCGCGACGGCATGGACTTCAACGCTGCCGCCATCCGCTACTCCGATGCCGAGAACGCGCTCGAGGGCGGCGACCTGGGCTGGCGCGGCTACGACGAATTGCCGACGGCGTTCGCCGAGATCGCGGATCGCCTGCAGGCCGGGGAAGTCGCGCCGCCGGTGCGCGGGCCGAACGGCTTCCACATCATCAAGCTGATCGAGAAGCGCGTCCCCAGCGCCGCGCTGGTCACCGAATACCATGCCCGCCACATCCTGATCCGGACCTCGGAGGTCGTGACCTCGGCCCAGGCCGAGAAGACGGTGCGCGAGCTGCGCCAGCGCATCCTTGCCGGCGAGGACTTCGCCAAGCTGGCCAAGGAGTACTCCAACGACACCAACAGCGCGAACCTGGGCGGCGACCTCGGCTGGTTCCCGCTGAATGCCTATGGCACCAAGGTGGCCGAGGCCGTTTCCAGCACCCCCAAGGGTTCCATCAGCGAACCGTTCATGAGCGATGCCGGCTGGCACATCCTCGAACTGCTCGACACGCGCACCCAGGACAAGACCGCCGAAGCCGAGCGTGAAAAGGCGCGACAGACCATCGGCGCACGCAAGGCCGATGAGGAATACGCCGGTTTCCTGCGCCAGCTGCGTTCGGAAGCCTATATCGAGATCCGCCTGCCGGGAGCCGCCGGTGCCGCGGAAAAATCCGGCTGAGGCACGCCGCCCCCGCCTCGCCCTGACTGCCGGCGAGCCCGCCGGCGTCGGCCCGGAACTGATCGCGGCGCTGGCGCACGAAGATGCCGGCGCCGACCTCGTCGTCATCGCCGATGCACGCCTGATGGCCGCGCGCGCGCGCGCCGTCGGCATCGACCTCGAACTGTTCGACCACTCACCCGATCCGCCATCGTGGCGACCGGGGCGCATGGCCGTGATCGACATGCCGCTGGCGAGCGCATCGGTCGCCGGCAGGCTCGACCCGCGCAACGCAGGCTATGTGCTCGGCACGCTGGCCCGCGCCGCCGAAGGCGCGATGGCCGGCGAGTTCGATGCCATCGTGACCGCTCCCGTGCACAAGGGCGTGATCAACGAGGCTGGCGTGCGTTTCACCGGCCACACCGAATTCTTCGCCGAACGCGCCGATTGCGCCGTGGTCATGATGCTCGTCGCCGGCACGCTGCGCGTGGCCCTGGCCACGACCCACCTGCCCTTGTCGGCGGTGCCCGCGGCGATCACGCGCGAGGGTCTGCGCCAGTCGCTGCGCATCCTCGACCGCGACCTGCGCGCGCGCTTCGGCCTCGGCGTCCCGCGCATCGCCGTGCTCGGCCTCAATCCGCACGCGGGCGAAGACGGCCATCTCGGCCGCGAGGAAATCGAGACGATCTCGCCCGTGCTCGGTGAGTTGCGCGCCGAGGGCCTCGACCTGGTCGGGCCGCTGCCCGCCGATACCGCCTTTGTGCCGATGCACCTGGCCGGCTATGACGCCGTGCTCGCGATGTACCACGACCAGGGCCTTCCGGTGCTCAAGCACGCCGGCTTCGGCCATGCGGTCAATGTCACGCTCGGCCTGCCCTACGTGCGCACCTCGGTCGATCACGGCACCGCGCTGGATCTCGCCGGCAGCGGTCGTGCCGATGCGGGCAGCCTGCGCGCAGCGACGCGCCTGGCCGCTACCCTGTCCGCACGCCGGGCCTGATCCGCAAGCGGCGGCTCAGGCCGCAGCACCCTTGCGACGCAGGCGCCAGGGATTGATTTCGAGGACCAGGGCCACGGCAACCAGCACCAGGGCGAATCCGGCCGCGCCAGCGAGCGAGAGATGCTCTTGCAGGAACAGCGCGCCCCAGATCTGCGCGAACACCGGCACGAGGAAGGTGTTGGTCACCGCCTTTTCGCTGCCGATGTCGCTGAGCAGGCGGAAATAGAGCACGTAGGCCAGGCCCGTGCAGACCAGTCCGAGCACGAGCAGCGAGACGATCACGCCGGGCGCCGGCAGTGTCGCCGGGATGTTCCAGAGCCCGAGCGGCAGGATCGCGACGCTGGCACCGAGCTGGCTGGAGCCGGCCAGCACGAGCGGATTGGTATCCGCGTGGCGCTGGCGGATATACAGCGAGCTGTAGGCATACAGCGCGGATGCGGTGAGGCACAGGCCGAACGCGACCAGGGTCTGCGCATTCATGCCGAGGCTGCCGTAGCGGGCCAGCACGGCGACGCCGACCAGGCCGACCACGACGCCGATCCGCTTGGACCACGAGGGCCGCGCGCGGAACAGGATCGCCGCCAGCACCACGGTCAGCAGCGGCACGGTCGCATTGATCACCGCCATGTAGCCGGCCGGCAGGCTGCGTGCCGCATAGGCAAAGCACAGGAACGGGATGGCCGCGCTGATCGTGCCGAGCAGCAGCCATGCACGCCACTGCCGGCGCAGGTCGAGCGAGCGCCCGAGCAGGCGCAGCAGGATCACCAGCATGACGGCGGACAGGGCCAGGCGGATCGCCGCCGTGAACGGCGCGCCGACCGCCGGCACGGTGATGCGCTGGAACAGGAACGAAGCGCCCCAGATCATGCCGAGCAGGAGCAGACGGATCAGCGAGGAAGTGGTCATCAGGAAAGTCCGCAACTGGGTGCATGCGCGCCGCTCGTTCCGCGCCGGTCCGCGCCGGCCGGAGGCCAGCGCGGACCAGTACCCGCAAGCCGCGGCGGATGCCTGGGCCGGGCAGCGGCCATCGCCCTGCGCCGGCGCGATCCACCACCGCTCGCAGCGGACCAGGCCGGCATGGTACCGCCGCCGGCGGCGATCCGATATGTCCGCGTGCCAGCCACACGCTGCGCGAGGACGCCGATTCCGGCATGCTGTAGGTCCGCGACGCCGCACCCGGCGCGCACTTCCCTTGCGAATCCCTGCGACCACCGTGACCCGACATTCCGAATCCTTCGCCGACTCCACGCACGTCACGCGCAAGCGCTTCGGCCAGCATTTCCTGCGCGATGCCGGGATCATTTCGCGCATCGTCCAGGCCGTCGATCCGAAACCCGGCCAGCGCATCATCGAGATCGGTCCCGGCGACGGGGCGATCACCCTGCCGATGCTGCGCAAGGCCGGGCGGCTGACCGTGATCGAGCTCGACCGCGACCTGGTGCCGCGCATCGCCGCGCTGTGTGCCGGCACCGGCGAAGTGGAAATCATCAATGCCGACGTGCTCAATGTCGATTTCAGCGCCCTCGCCGCTGGCGAAAAGCTGCGTATCGTCGGCAACCTGCCCTACAACATCTCCTCGCCGATCCTGTTCCACTGCATCGACCACCTCGATGCGATATCAGACATGCACTTCATGCTGCAGAAGGAGGTCGTCGAGCGCATGGCGGCCGCGCCGGGCAGCAAGGTGTACGGGCGCCTGAGCGTGATGCTGCAGCTGGCCTGCCGCGTCGAACCGCTGCTGCCCGTTCCGCCGGAAGCGTTCCGCCCGCCGCCGAAGGTCGATTCGGCCGTGGTGCGCCTGCTGCCGCTGCCGCGCGACGAGCGCCCCATTGCCCACCAGGCGGATATCGCCCGCCTCGTCCGCGCGGCGTTTGGCCAGCGCCGCAAGACCCTGTCGAACTCGCTCGATGGCCTGGCCAGCGTGGCCGACATGGAAGCGGTCGGCATCGACCCGCGCAGCCGTGCCGAACAGCTGGCGCCCGCAGCCTTCGTCCGCCTCGCCGTGCACCTGGCCGGGCGCTGAACACGACGACTGGCGATTCCCGCCCCACATGCCGCAACGCGCGGGCGCATGCACCTTCTTGCCTTGCACAACTTGCCGTGTGCCGGCCACTCCCCGACAATCGAGCCATGACCCCGAAGAAACCCCATGACATCGCCGTATCGGTCGCCACGCAGTTCATCGACGAGCAATCGAAGCCGCAGGACAACCACTACGTGTTCGCCTATACGATCACGATCCTCAACCGTGGCAGCGTCGGCGCACGCCTGATCAGTCGCCACTGGGTCATCACCGACGGCAATGGCGACATCCGTGAAGTGCGCGGCGAAGGCGTGGTCGGGGAGCAGCCGCTGATGCGCCCCGGAGAAGGTTTCGAGTACACCTCCGGCGCGATCCTCGAAACATCGGTCGGCACCATGCAGGGCAGCTACCAGATGCTGGGCGAAGACGGCACGCGATTCGACGCGGATATTCCATCCTTCGTCCTCTCGATTCCGCGGACCCTGCACTGATGGACGACCGCAAGCAGATGCCTGCGCGCATCAGGGAGCCGGCGAACTGACATGGCAGTCTGGGCGATCGGCGACATCCAGGGGTGCTACGACGAGCTGGCGCGGCTGATCGACAAGCTCGGCTACGACCCGGCGCGCGATGCCTTGTGGTTCTGCGGCGACCTCGTCAACCGCGGCGGCCAGTCGTTGCAGGTGCTGCGCCTGGTCAAGTCGCTCAACGAGCGCACCGTGGTGACGCTGGGCAACCACGATTTGTCCCTGCTCGCGGTCGGCGCGCGCAGCGAACAGGACCAGGCCAAGGTCAATCCCGAATTGCGCGAGATCCTGTTCGCGCCCGATCGCGAGGAACTGCTCGGCTGGTTGCGCCATCGTCCCCTGCTGCACAGCGATCGCAGCCTCGGCACGATGATCGTGCATGCCGGGCTCGCGCCCAGCTGGGACGTGAGCCGCGCCGAGAGCGTCGCCCGCGAGATCGAGGCGCGCCTGCGCAGCGACGACCACGCCCGCCTGCTCAAGCAGATGTTCGGCAACAAGCCGGATACCTGGACGCCTCGCCTGCGCGGCATCGAACGCCTGCGCGCCGGCATCAACGTGCTCACGCGCATGCGCTACTGCGATGTCCGCGGCCGCATCGCGTTTTCCGAGAAGGGCATGCCGGGCACGCAGAAGCCCGGCCTCTACCCGTGGTTCGAGGTGCCCGGCCTGTCCCGTCGCGACCTGCGCATCGTCTGCGGCCATTGGTCCACGCTCGGCCGCTTTGCCGGCCTTGGCGTCTATGCCATCGACACCGGCTGCGTATGGGGCGGCGCGCTGACCGCCTTGCGCATCGATGTCGACGACCCCGAATTCGTCGTGCTCAAGTCCGACCGGCCAACGCCGCCTGGCAAGTTCATCGAGTAAAGGGCTTCGCTTCCCTGCAGGAAGGGCCCTTCCTGCGAAGTGCGGGTCAATCGTGGCGCAAGGAGTCCCGGCTACCGCGATTCGTTGCGCTGGTAATCGACGAAGCGGAATGCGCTGGCGTGCTTCGCGTCGATCGCATGGGGCTCTTCGTTGACGATCGTCCATTCCGACGCATCGAATCGCGGGAAGAACGTATCCGCCGATGCGGCGACGGTATCGATCCAGGTCAGGTGCATGCGCTGCGCGCGCGCCAGGGCCAGCGCATACACTTCGCCGCCGCCGATGACCATGAGGTCGCCGTCGCCGGCCAGCGCCAGCGCGGCATCGAGGGAGTCGACGACGACCTGCTCCGCGAAGGGTGCGACGCCGGCACGCGTCAATACGAGATTGCTGCGGCCGGGCAGCGCGCGGCCGATCGCCAGCGCGGTCTTGCGCCCCATCAGCACGGTCTTGCCCAGGGTCAGGCGCTTGAAGCGACGCAGGTCGTCGGGCAGGTGCCAGGGCATGGTGCCCTCGCGGCCGATCGCGAAGTTGCGGTCGAGCGCGGCAATCAGCGCGATCACACCGCCACCGGCGCCCTGATCGCCTTGTCCGCGACGTAGCCTTCGATGGCGATGTCTTCGTAGCGGAAATCGAAGATCGAGGAAACCTGCGGATTCAGGCGCAGGGTGGGCAGTGGATGCGGCGAGCGCGCCAGCTGCTCGCGCGCCTGCTCGAAGTGGTTCAGGTACAGGTGCGCATCGCCGAGCGTGTGCACGAAATCGCCGACCTGGAGTCCGCACACCTGGGCCACCATGTGCGTGAGCAGGGCATAGCTGGCGATATTGAACGGCACGCCGAGGAAGATGTCGCCGGATCGCTGGTAGAGCTGGCAGGAAAGCCTGCCGTCGGCGACATGGAACTGGAACATCGTGTGGCAGGGCTGCAGGGCCATCTTCTCGAGGTCGGCCACGTTCCACGCGCTGACCACGAGGCGGCGCGAATCGGGATTGCGCCGGATCTCGTCGACCAGCCAGCTGATCTGGTCGACCGTGCGTCCATCCGGGCACTGCCACGATCGCCACTGCCTGCCGTAGACCGGGCCCAGATCGCCCTGCGCATCGGCCCACTCGTCCCAGATGCCGACGCCGTTTTCCTTCAGGTAGGCGATGTTGGTATCGCCGCGCAGGAACCAGATCAGTTCGTGGATGATCGAGCGCAGGTGCAGCTTCTTGGTTGTCACCAAGGGGAACCCGGTACCCAGATCAAACCGCATCTGCCACCCGAAGACCGAATGCGTGCCTGTCCCCGTGCGATCGGACTTGGGCGTACCGTTTTCCAGTACATGGCGGAGCAGTTCGAGGTATTGCTGCATCAGCCGGCGTCCTTGGGCGGATCGTCGACCACGCGCGGCGCCAGCGTCGGTGCGCGCCGCGACATCGCGATCCAGACCAGGCCGAGCACGACCAGCGGCAGCGACAGCACCTGGCCCATGGTCAGCCAGCCCCAGGCGAGATAGCCGAGCTGTGCATCGGGTTCGCGCACGAACTCGACGCTGAAGCGGAACAGGCCGTAGAGCAGGGCGAACAGGCCCGACACCAGATAGCGCGGACGCGGCTTCATCGACACGATGTAGAGCACGCAGAACAGGACCACGCCCTCGAGGGCCATCTGGTAGAGCTGCGAGGGGTGGCGCACTTCGTTGTCGAGCTGGCCGGCAGCGGCCATCGCCTTGAGCTGTTCGATGGTGTGGCCTGCGGTGTCGATGGCGCGCGGGAAGATCATGCCCCAGGCCACGTCGGTATGCCGGCCCCACAACTCGCCGCCGATGAAGTTGCCGAGGCGGCCGACGCCGAGGCCGATCGGTACCAGCGGCGCGACGAAATCCATGACATCGAAGAAGAGCAGGCCATTGCGCCGCGACCACAGCCACATCGCGGCGAACACGCCGATCAGGCCGCCGTGGAAGGACATGCCGCCTTCCCAGATCCTGAAAAGCGACAGCGGGTCGTGGATCATCTCGGCGGTTCCGTAGAACAGCATGTAGCCGAGGCGGCCGCCGAGGATCACGCCGATCATGCCGTAGAAGGCGAGGTCGGAAAACGCGGTGGGCCCGACCGGCAGGCGCCCGAGCCTGCGCCGGCGTTCGCCGAGCACCCAGAAGGCGGCAAAGGCGATCAGGTACATGATGCCGTACCAGTGCACCGCGAGCGGGCCGATGGAGAACGCGATGGGATCGATGTCTACGAAGTAGTGCATTGGGCTCCGCGTGCAGGGTGCTGGGTGGATTCGGTCCGCTGTTCGCGCGACATTATGCCAGCGCCTCAGGCCGGCAGGATGCGCAGGATGAAGCCCTTCAGGTATTCGGTCTCCGGGATCGCCGGATGGATCGGATGGTCGGGCCCCTGTTGCAGGTGCCAGAGCAGTTGCGCCTGGCGGTCGAGATGGCGCGCGCCCTGCTGCACGCCGTCGAGCAACTGGGCGCGTGGCATGTGGTGCGAACACGAGCAGGTGATCAGGATGCCGTCGCGGTTGAGCACCTGCATGCCGAGCTCGTTGAGCCTGCGATAGGCGACGCGTCCTTCGGCGAGGTCCTTCTTGCGCTTGACGAAGGCGGGTGGATCGAGGATCACGACATCGAAGCGCTCGCGCTGCTCGCGCAATGCCTTGAGGTGATCGAAGGCGTCGGCGCGCACCGCGCTGACGCGATCGGCCAGGCCGTTGCGCTGCGCGTTGCGCGTGATCGCATCGACGGCCGGCTGCGAGGAATCCACGCAGACCACTTCGCTGGCGCCGAATGCCGCGGCGCGCAAACCCCAGCCGCCCAGGTAACTGAACATGTCGAGCACGCGCTTGCCCTTGACCAGACCGGCCAGGTGGTCGCGATTGCCGCGCTGGTCGTAGAACCAGCCGGTCTTCTGGCCACCGACCGGATCGCACTCGAACTCGAGCCCCGCCTCGCGCACGATCAGCGGCCCGTCGAGCGGATCGCCATGGCCAAGATCCGCGTATTCCGGCAGGTTCTCCATGCTGCGGCTCGCGGCATCGTTCTTCCACCAAAGCTGGCGTGGCTTGAGCACCTTGACGATGGCCGCGGTGATTTCGTCCTTCAGCCGCTCCATGCCGGCGGTCGTCGTCTGCGCGACGAGCACGTCGCCGAAGCGGTCGATGGTGAGCCCGGGCAGGCCGTCGGATTCACCGAAGACGAGCCGGTACCAGGGTTCGTCGAACAGGCGCTCGCGCAGGGCGAGGGCGACATTGAGCCGATGCACGAGCAGCGAGCGGTCGAGCATGTGCTCGAGCCCGCGACTGACCAGGCGCGCGCAGATCAGGGAATTCGGGTTGACGTAGCCGACGCCGATCGCCTTGTCGCGGCTGTCGACGATGGCGCAGACCTGGCCCGGCTCGAAACCTGAAAGCGGCGAGCGCTGCACGTCGACTTCGTTGGAAAACACCCACAGGTGCCCGGCGCGCAGCCGCGTATCCTCGCCGCGCTTCAGGTACAGCGCGGGCAGTTGAATCTCGTCAGTCACGGTGGATTTTCCGGTCGGCGTTGCTGGCCGGCCATTCTACGCGGTCGGGACTGCCGCGATCGACCCGAACCGTGGCGCGGGCGCCGGCAATCAGGTGCGGCGGGAGCGCTTGCGCGCCCACAGGTTCAGGCTTTCGACGCCGATCGAGAAGCCCATGGCGAAGTAAACGTAGCCGCGCGGAATGTGCAGCTCGAAGCCGTCGGCGATCAGGACCACGCCGACCAGGATCAGGAACGCCAGCGCCAGCATGCGCAGGGTCGGATGGCGGTCGATGAAATCACCGACCGGATTGGAGGCGAAGATCATGACCGCCACGGCCAGGATGATCGCCGAGACCATGACGAATACCTCGTTGACCATGCCGATCGCCGTGATCACCGAATCGAGCGAGAACACGATGTCGATGATGGCGATCTGGATGATGACGAAGGTGAACGAGGCGAACACGTGTCCCTCGGGATCGCCCTCGCGCGAGCCTTCGAGTTCCTGGTGGATCTCCATGACCGCCTTGACCATCAGGAACAGCCCGCCGCCGACCATGATCAGGTCGCGCAGGGATACCGTCTGGCCGGCAAACTCGAACAGACGCATGCGGCGGTCGTCCAGGCCCGCCAGGAAGGACAGGAACAGCAGCAGGCCGATGCGGGTCAGGCAGGCGAGGCCGAGGCCGACCTTGCGCGCCAGCGGCCGCTGCTGCGGAGCAAGCCGGCTGACTGCGATCGAGACGAAGACGAGGTTGTCCACGCCGAGCACGATTTCCAGCGCGGCCAGGGTGAACAGGGCTACCCAGAAATGGGGATCAACGAAGAGTTCCAGCATGCAACCGGCGCCAGGATTCAGGAAAAACGCTGCCAGAGCACGAGGCCCCAGCACAGCATGACATTCAGCATCAGGAGGAACACCGCCGCCGAGCCCATGTCCTTGGCGCGACCGGCCAGCTCGTGGAATTCCGGGCTGACCTTGTCGACCACCGCCTCGACGGCCGAGTTGAGCAATTCAGCCGAGAGCACGAGGAACAGGCTGCCGCACAGCATGGCCTTCTCCAGCGCACCCTGGCCGAGCCACAGCCCCGCCGGAAACAGGATCACGAACAGATAGCCTTCGAGCCGGAACGAAGCCTCGTGCGTCCAGGCGGCGCGCAGCCCCTTGGCCGACCAGACCAGGGCACGGGCAATCTGGCGCGGACCGCGCGGCTCAGTGCTTGGCATCGTGGTTCATGCCGAAGCCGGCTCCAGGGCGACGCATCCGGCGCGCGACCGCCAGTGCCTGCAGCGAACGGAGCGCGTCATGGCGTGGGCTGGCAGCGGGTTTTCGACGGCACGATTGCGCTGGAAGCATCCAACAGTCAGCATGAACGGATCCGCAAGGCTGGAAAATCAGCGCGCTATGATGCCATAAAGCCGCTGTCGAGCCTTGTGGATCGACGTACCGGCAGGGGGCCGGTGGCCGAGAACTTCCCGGGAGTATCCATGAACCAAAGATTCCTGCTCGCCGTGGCCCTGGTTGCGGCCACCCTGGTAGCCATCGGCCTGCTCGTCCTGGACGTCCCGCTGGCCCGCTGGATCCATGCGAGCGGTTACGAAAGTGCGGGATTCTTCGTCCACGGCCTCGGCCTGCTCGACCAGGTCTTCGGCATCCGCGTCTGGTACTGGCTCGCGGCTGCCGTGTGCATCCCTCTCGGCCTGGCCGGCATGCTGGTCGCGGCGCGCACGCGCCTGCCGCGGCAACCCTGGCTGGCCATCTTCACCGCCGGCGTCGTGCAGGCGGGAACGATCGGCGCAATGATGCTCGGCAAGAACCTGTTTGGTCGCCTGCGCCCGGAGCAGCTGTTCGAATCGGGTGACTGGACGACCGTCTGGTTCAGCGGTGGTGGATCGTTCCCGTCCGGCCACGCGTCGTTCTATTTCGGCCTGTTCCTGCCCCTCGCCGCCAGCGCGCCGCGCGCATGGCAGCGGATCGTGCTGTCCGCCATACCCGTGTTCGTGGCGCTGGCCCGCCTCGACATGAATCGTCATTTCATTTCCGACGTATCCGCTTCCGCGCTGGTGGCGGCGTTGCTGGCCCTGCTCATGGTCGTCCTCGTGCGTCGCTGGCAGCCGGCTTCCTGACCGATACGGGCTGCCGGCGCGGAAAGCCGCGCCCGGCGATTGCATCGCCTCGCCTGCGCCACCGCCGGACCGGGTTCGACGCTCGCCTTTGCGCAATCGCCAGCGTCCGGCGCGGCGCAGGCTGTTTTCCTCCCGGCATGAACCGATCCCCAGCGGTGGCGGACCGCCAACTGAATGAACGACCGTTCAACGCGGCATTTCGCGGTGCCTGCGTGGCAGGATGATTGCGCACCTGGCGAATCACGATGATTTGTGGAGTTGTGCGCAACCCAGAAGCGAAGGAGAGTCCCATGACCAAGAAGAAAGAGACTGCAGACCTCAACGACCTGATCGAGGTACTCAACGACGGCAAGTCCTTTTACGAGGAGGCCGCGAGCGAAGTGAAATCCGACCTCGCCAACGTATTCCAGCGGATGGCGCGCACCAAGGGCGCGATCGCCGCCGATCTCTCCGGCAAGGTCGCCTCGCGCGGCGGCAAGCCGTCCGGCGGAGGCACCTTCTCGGGAACCATGCGCAAGCTCTATGCCGAGGCGAGGACCTCGGTCGCCAGGGACAAGGAGGCCGAGTTCGTCAAGCAGCTCGAGGAATTCGAGGACAGGATCCTCGAAGCGTTCCGCGAGTCGGTCGAGCATTCCGACGATGCCGGCGTGCGCGCAATCGCCCTGCGCTACCTGCCTGAAGTGACGCGCGACCACAACGACATGCGTGCACTCAAGAAGATCCAGCAGGCCAGCGCCTGATCGACTCAGGTCGCTCGCCGCACCCATCCTGACCGCAACCCCGGTCCCCAGCACAGACGAGGTACCACCATGTTGAAACTCGCCATCATTTTCGCCCTGATTTCGCTGGTCGCCGGCGCACTGGGTTTCACCGGGATATCCGGCGCCAGCGCCGGCATCGCCAAGATCATTTTCGGGATATTCCTCGTCCTCCTGCTGCTCGCCCTGCTCGGCCTGATGCTCGGGGTCGCCGCTTTCTAGCGGATCGCACCCGGCCTGTTTCCCGCGCCACGGGACATCGATGCCCGGCCTGCACCCCGCGGCCGGGCATCGTCGTTGCGCGCGCGGCCCATGCAGGCCTTGCCGGGGCCCGCAGCGAGTGGCCGGCGGCAGGAGTCTTCGCGATTGCCACGCCCTGCTACCATCCATGGTCATCCGCTGGATTTCCGGAACGCCGATGCAGCACCCAGGTCGCACCTGGCCCCATGGTCCACGACAACTGGTCGCGACGCTGGCCTGGCTGCGCATGTGGGCGGTCGCCGGGCAGGCCCTGACCGTGCTGTTCGTGGCCGACGTGCTCGATCTGGCGATACCGGTCTCTGCCCTGCTGTCGGGCATCGGCGCACTCGCGGTATTCGGCATCTATGCCTTCTGGCGGCTGCGCCAGCCGCGTGCGATCGGCGCATGGCAGCCGGTCGCCCACATCGGCATCGACACGCTGGTCCTCGGCTACCTGCTCTACCTCACCGGCGGCGCGAGCAACCCGTTCGTGTCGCTGCTGGTCATGCCGATCACGCTCGCAGCAACTGCCCTGCCGCTGCGCTCGGTGTCGATGGTCGCCGCGCTGTCGGTCGGCACCTACCTGCTGTTGATGCGCTTCCACGTGCCGCTGCCGCAGCTGAGCGGCGAAAATTCGCTGCATCCCTTCAGCCTGCACCTGACCGGCATGGCGATCAGCTTTGCCATCACCGCGGGCATGCTCGGCTATTTCATCGCCCGCCTTGCACGTGCCTTGCGCGCGCAGCAGGCCGAGGCGGAGCTCGAACGTGAACGTGCCCTGCGCGACGAGGGCATCCTCGCCATCGCCACCCAGGCCGCGAGCACGGCGCATGAGCTCAATACGCCGCTGTCGACGATGCGCACCCTGCTCGGCGAACTCGGTCGCGAGCACCATGCCGACGCGGCCCTGAGCGCCGACATCAGCCTGCTGGCCAGCCAGGCGGAACGCTGCCGCGACATCCTGCGCGAGCTGGTCAAGGTCGGCAGCAGCCAGCTGGCCGGTTCCGCCGAATGGATCAGCGTATCCGCCCTTGCCGATTCGACGCGCGATGCATTCGGCCTGCTGCGCCCGGAAATCGAGGTCGGCTTCTCGATCAACGAGGCCGTGGGCAACCGCCGCATCGCGGTGGTACCGGCCCTGCATCACGCCATCATCAACCTGCTCAACAATGCCGCCGATGCCTCGCTCGCCAATGGCGACACGCGCGTCGAACTGGCCATCGACGGCAACGACCAGGTGCTGGAGCTCGATGTGCGCGACTACGGCAGGGGCATGTCCGCCGGCGTCCGGCCGACCGCCGGACTGCGCTTCGAGACGACCAAGCACGATGGCCTCGGGCTCGGCCTCGCCCTCGCCAATGCAACCGCCGAGCGCTTCGGCGGAACGCTGATCGCGCGCACCGCCGAGGGCGGCGGCACGCTGCAGCGTTTGCGTCTACCACTCGCTACGCTGGACAATCCACTCCATGAGCACTGAAACCACTGGCCGCGTACTGCTCGTCGACGACGATGCGATCTTTGTCCACGTCCTCACGCGCGCCCTCAGCGCGCGCGGATTCGAGGTCGCCGGAGCCAACAACGGCAGCGAGGCGCTGGCCCGCTGCGCGGATTTCCAGCCCCGTTTCATCGTGCTCGACCTCAAGCTCGGCGCGGAGAGCGGCCTGGCCCTGATCCCGAAACTGATCGCGGCCCGCCCCGGCGTGCGCATACTCCTGCTCACCGGCTACGCTTCGATCGCCACCGCGGTGGAAGCAATCAAGCGCGGCGCGCATGACTACCTGGCCAAGCCCGTCGATGCCGACCAGGTCGTCCAGGCCCTGCTCGGCCAGCCCTCGGCGCAACCGACGCCCGGCGGCCAGTTGCCGGATGCACCGCCCCCGCTGAAGCGTCTCGAGTGGGAGCACATCCAGCGCGTGCTCAACGAATGCGACGGCAATATCTCGGAAGCGGCACGCCGCCTGGGCCTGCACCGCCGCACCCTGCAACGCAAGCTGGCCAAGCGCCCCGTGCGCGAAACGCCGCCACGTTGAATCCTGCCGTCCGCGCTTCGCGGCAGCCGCCGCGCCCAGGCAGGGCGGGCGGCGCCTAGGGTTTCAGGGCCTTTTCCAGCACCGGCCAGACGTTCTCGAGCACCCTCGGCTGCGCGGCTGCGGTCGGATGCAGGCCATCGCCCTGCATCAATTGCGGGTCGAGCGCGATGCCCTCGAGCAGGAACGGGACCAATGGCAGGTTGAATTCGGCGGCCAGGTCCCGATACATGTTACGCAGGCCGTCGCGATATTGCGGTCCGTAGTTGGTCGGGATCTCGATGCCGACCAGCAGCACGCGAGCGCCGGACTTGCGCGTGGTTTCGATGATGCGGGCCAGGTTGGCGCGCGGCACGCCGAGCGGCAGGCCGCGCAAGGCATCGTTGGCGCCGAGTTCGACGACGACGATGGCGGGCCTGTGATCGGCCAGCAGCTTGCCCAGGCGCGCCAGGCCACCGGAGGTCGTTTCACCGCTGATCGAGGCATTGACGACATCGCGAACGGGCCTGGACTGCTGCAGGCGCTCTTTCAGCAGGCTGACCCAGCCCGATTCAGGGCGGATGCCGTAGGCTGCCGACAGCGAGTCGCCGAGTACGAGCACCGGCTGCGGCGACGACGCGGCCTGCAACGCGGACGATGACAGCAGGGCAAACAGAAACAGAAGGACAATACGCGACATGACGATCGAATCCGCAACGGTACTCAGTGCCGAGAAGCTTAGCAAAGCCGTCGACGGGCCCGATGGCCGGCTGACCATTCTCGAGGAAGTGAGCCTGAGCGTCGATCGCGGCGCGAGCCTCGCCATCGTCGGCGCCTCGGGTTCCGGCAAGACCACCCTGCTCGGCCTGCTCGCCGGACTCGACCGCCCGAGCAGCGGCACGGTGGTGCTGGCCGGACAGCCGCTCGATTCCCTCGACGAGGAAGCGCGGGCGCGCGTGCGCCGACGCATGGTCGGCTTCGTGTTCCAGTCCTTCCATCTGCTCCCGGCCCTCAACGCCGAGGAGAACGTGATGCTGCCGCTCGAGCTCGAAGGCCGCGACGATGCGCGCGAGCGCGCGGCCAGCGTGCTCGCCGACGTCGGCCTCGGCAAGCGACTGCACCACTACCCGCACCAGCTTTCCGGCGGCGAGCAGCAGCGCGTCGCCCTGGCCCGCGCGTTCGTGCACGGGCCGAAGCTTCTGTTCGCCGACGAACCCACCGGCAACCTCGACCAGCGCACCGGCGCCGCCGTCAGCGACCTGCTGTTCGCGCTCAATCGCGAACACGAGACCACCCTGATCCTGGTCAGCCACGACCTCGGCCTGGCCTCGCGTTGCGCACGCACGTTGCGCCTGCGCGACGGCCGCGTGGTCGAGGACGACACATGAAGCCGCTGACCTTTGCCGCGCGCAGCCTGCGCCGCGAATTCCGCCACGGCGAGCTGGCGACATTGGCCGCTGCCCTCGTGCTGGCCGTGGCTGCGCTGGCCGCGGTCGGTACCCTGGCCAGCCGCGTCGAGAGCGCCATCCTCGCCTCGGCTTCCGAACTGCTCGGCGGCGATCTCGGCGTCAGTGCAAGGCGCAGCGCCCTGCCTGACGGATTTTCGACGCAGGCGAAGCAACTGGGCCTCGCCAGCAGCCGCAGCGTCGAGTTTTCCAGCGTGGTTTTCGCCGGGGAGAACAGCCAGTTCAGCGAAGTGCGCGCGGTCGATCCGACATTCCCGTTGCGTGGCAAGCTGGTCGTCGCCGATGCCGACGGTCGCCAGCGCGCGGCGCAGGCGCCGACGGCCGGCCAGGTCTATGCGGATCGCGCCGTGCTCACCGCGCTCGGCGGCAAGGTCGGCGGCACCCTGCAGCTCGGCGGTCGCGACCTCGCCATCGCCGGCGAGATCATCGCCGCGCCCGGGGGCTCGGTATTCCAGTTCGCCCCCACGGTCCTGATGAATCGCGACGATGCCGAATCCAGCGGATTGCTCGGCATCGGCAGCCGCGCGACCTATCGGGTGCTGGTTGCCGGCGACGCGGCTGTGGTCGCCCGCTACGCCGACTGGGCGAAAGCGAACCTGCCGGCCGAGGCGCGCCTGACCACGGTCGCCGATGCCCAGTCCAACCTGCGCACCTCGTTCGAGCGCGGCGAAAACTTCCTGCGCCTGGCCGCCCTGCTCGCCGCCCTGCTGGCCGGCATCGCGGTGGCGCTCGCCGCGCAGCGCTTCGCCCGGCGCAAGACCGAGGAGGTCGCCCTGCTGCGCTGCCTCGGCGCCAGTCGCGGCGAGATCGTGCTGGCCCTGGGCCTGGAGCTGGTCCTGCTCGCCCTGCCCGCCTGCCTGGTCGGCGCACTGCTTGGCATCGGCATGCAACAGCTCGCTTTCCTGTTTGCCAGCCAGCTGCTCGGCGGCGCCACGCCGGCCCTGCCGCTGGCTCCGGCGGCGTCGGCCTTCGCCATCGGCCTGGCCGTGCTGTTCGGCTTTGCCCTGCCCCCGCTGCTGCGCCTGCGCGATGTCGAGCCGATGCGCGTATTCCGGCGCGACCTGCAGACGCGCCTGCGCCGGTTCGACGCGCTGTACCTGCTGCCGTTCGCCGTCGGCGGCCTGCTGATCCTGCTCGAGAGCGGATCCTCGCAACTGGCCGGCGTGCTCGCCGCGGGACTCGCCGGTGTGGCGCTGGCGACCCTGGTATTCACCCTGCTCCTGCTCAAGGGCTTGCGCGCCGGTTCGCGCAGGCTTCCGGGCGCGCTGCGCTTCGGACTGGCCAACCTGAGCCGGCGCCGCGCGCTGACCCTGATCCAGGTCGGCGCCCTGGCCCTGAGCCTGACCGCGCTCGACCTGCTCGCCGTGATCGGGCCGTCCCTGCTCGACCGCTGGCGCGCCGACCTGCCGTCGGACACGCCGAATTATTTCGTGCTCAACCTGCAGGGCGACCAGCGCGCCGATTTCGAGCGCCAGCTCGATGCCCTGGGCGCGCGCAACCTGAGCCTGCTGCCGCTGGCCGCCGGCAAGCTGGTGGCCATCAACGGCAAGCCCCTGCGCACGTCCGACTATGCCGCGGACTCGCGTGCCGGCAACTGGATCGAAGGTGAGGTAAGGGTCTCCTGGAGCGCCGACCTGCCGCCGTCGAACCGCGTCATCGAGGGCCGCTGGCCGTCGGCGGAGCCCGCCGCCGCGCAGCTGTCGGTGGACAAGGGCTGGTTCGAGATGTTCCGGCTCAAGCTCGGCGACAGCATGACCCTGCGCTTCGGCGACAGCGAGGTCAGCGCAACGGTCAGCAGCGTGCGCGAAGTCGACTGGGACTCCTTCCGCGTCAATTTCTTCCTGATGCTCGACCCGACCCACGGGGAAAGCCTGCCGCACAGCCTGATTTCCAGTTTCCACCTGCCGCCCGGCGACGCCGGCCTGGCCACGCTGTCGCGCGAGATGCCAAACCTCTCGCTGATCGACGTCAATTCGATCCTCGATCGCGTGCGCGACATCATCGGGCGGGTTTCCTCGGCGGTGACCTGGGTGCTCGGTTTCAGCCTCGCCGCAGGCATCCTCGTCCTGCTCGCAGCGCTGGCCGCAACGGCCGAGGAACGCCGCTTCGAGATCGCCCTGCTGCGCACGCTCGGCGCCAACTACCGGCAGCTGAACGCGGTCGTGCTCGGCGAGTTTGCCGCCCTCGGCCTGCTTGCCGGCGTGGTCGCCGCGGCAGGCGCGGCGGGCACGGGCATCGCCCTCGCACGCAACGTCTTCCGCATGGCGGACTACTGGCCACCGCTGCCGGCACTGGCCGGCGTCGCCCTGGCGTCTGCGCTGGTGGTGATGCTGGCCGGGCTGGCCGGCACGCGGCGCATCGCCCGCACGCCACCAATGCTGGTACTGCGTCACGGCACCTGAGCATCGGGCGCTCGAAGCGCTTGCGTGCCACGTCGCCGGACGGCTATCGTGCAGCCAATGAGCGTAAATGAAAAACGCCGCTTTCCGCGCCTGCCGATCTTCTCGGCGGCGCTGATCACGCATGCCGGCGACGGCTGGCTCACCGAGGTCCGCGACCTCTCCCAGGGCGGCACCCGCCTGGCGCGTCCGCCGCACTGGAAATCCGGTAGCGCCGTCGACTGCCGGGTCTACTTCATCTTCGACCAGGAGACCGTCATCGCGGTCGACGCGCGCTGCGTGCGCGAAGGCGTCGAGGATCTCGGCTTCGAATTCATGCCGGGACAGGAAAGCAGCGTCGAAGGCCTGCTCTACGAATCACGCTTCCTCGGCAAGGACGAGCCCTGAGCCTGGGACAGTCGCCGCTCCGCTGAGCAGCGACCATGTGGTGGTCCGCGTGGCAGAATTCCCGCCACCCCGTTTTCCATCCCTGCCCTGCCGCGGAGTCCTGCACCATGTGGAACGCGATCGCCCCGGTCCTGTTGCTGGTCGGCTCGAATGTCTTCATGACGTTCGCCTGGTACGGACACCTGCGCTACACGCGCAGCCCGCTGATGCTGGTGATCCTGGCCAGCTGGGGCATCGCCTTCTTCGAGTACTGCCTGCAGGTGCCGGCCAACCGGATCGGCTACGCGGTCTATAGTCCGGCGCAGCTGAAAACGATCCAGGAGATCATCACCCTGGTGGTCTTCATGGTCTTCTCGGTGTTCTGGCTGGGTGCCGCCATCCGCTGGAACCATCTGGTCGGATTCGGCCTGATCATCGCCGCGGCCTTCTTCATTTTTCTCGACTGATCCGCGACGCCCCTCTGCCGTTCAGCGGCGGTCGCGTCGGCATTGCCGCCAGGCATGGACGGGCGCGAGCAGGGCGAAATGGACCCAGATGCCGCCAAGGACCAGGACACGCAGGAACGGATTGCGTGCCGCCGGATCGAACTTGTCGAAATAGCGCCACATGCCGCGGTGCTTGTGGCGGGATACGAACAGCGGCCGGCGAAAACTCGAGCTGCCCTGCTCATGGCGCACCGTGACCGCAGGCAGGTAGAGCACGCGGCGACCCGCATCGCGCACGCGCCGGCACAGGTCGAGGTCTTCGCAATGCAGGAAGTAGGCCTCGTCGAAGCCACCAACGGCATCGAAGCAGTCGCGGGGCAGGAACAGGCAGGCACCGGAAACCGCATCGACAGGCTCGGCCTGGCCACCCGCCTCCGCGGCCTCCAGCTCGACGCCAGCCAGGGCAGGCCAGCGTCGGCCGAAGTGCTGCAAGCCGCTGAACGTGTTGAAGGCGCGCCTGAGGGTTGGATCGCGCCGGCGGTTGGCCCGCTCGACTTCGCCATGCGCGCCGACGACGCGCACGCCGAGCAGCCCGGCGTGCGCATTGCTGGCGGCAGCCTCGCGCAGCGCGGCGATTGCATCGGCCCCGATCAGGCAATCCGGATTGAGGAACAGCAGGGCATCGCCACGGGCGAGCGCCGCGCCGCGATTGCATGCCGGACCGAATCCGAGATTCGCGGGATTGCGCAGGACTTGCAGGCGCCCATCGCTGGCGAAGCGCTTTTCGATTTCCTCGATCTGGCCGTCCTGCGAGTCGTTGTCGACGAGGATCAGCTCGATCGGGCGGTTCGATGCGAGCGCGCCTTCGACGCAGCGGACGGCCAGCGGTCCGCTGTTCGCGGTGACGACGACGACGCTGGTCAGGCCGGGCTCGATCGGTCGAGTCACGGGCCGGATCCGCTCGTCAAAGCCCGCTGATCAGTCGATCGCCCTGCTCGCGTGCGGCGTTCCACAAGGCCGGCCAGTGGCGCCAGGCCTGGGCCATGTCGTCGAGTTCCGCACGGGCGGCCTCGGCACAGGCCGGCGCATCGAAATCCTCGGGCCAGTCGCCGAGTCGCGGCGCGCCCTGCCTGAGCAGGGCATTGCCGTTGTTGCGCACGATCTCGCGCACGTCGGCCTGCCAGTAGACCGGCGCATCCGCCAGCAGCTCGAACTGGTTCTGCAGGCGCTCGACGACATCGGCGCGGACGAAGCCGAGGTATTCCTGCAGCGAATCGGCCAGCGTCGCGGCATCCGCCGCGGCGAGATCGGCAGTGACTTCGCCGAGCAGCGCAAGCCGGCGCCCCGGATCGCTGGCCTTCGCCACGCCGACCTGGTTGGTCACGTAATCGCGCAGGAAATGATTGAAGCGTGGCGTATGCGGGGCCATCGTCACTTCCGAACGCTTGCGCATCGATTCCTGGGCGTGCCCGATCGCGGTCGGCAGGTGCATGACCAGCGAACCGGGATGGCAATACTGGGTCGCGGCACTGGCCAGCCCGTCCTCGCCGCGGCCGTCGGGATTCGTGCACGGCAGCAATTCCCGGTTGTCGAACAGGAACGGCAGGAAGTAGGCATGGGTGGCCGGCTTGGCCCGCAACCAGCCGTACCAGAGGCTCTGTGCCTCGATGTTGCGCAGGTAGGCCTCGCGGTCGGCCCAGAATTCGGCCCGGCTGGCGGCGTCGAGCTGGTACAGCCAGAGCGCGCTTTCCGTTCCGGAGCTGCCGCTCGTGCCATTCAGCGTGGACAGGATGCGGGCATCGCCACGCAGATGCTCGAGGCGTCCGAGGTTGATGCCGCGCAGGCTCTCCTGATCGATGCGGTAGTCCTCGCGCGCGATGGCGGCGCCCAGGCGGTCACCGCAGATGGCTAGATGCGCCTCGAACGGATCCTGTGCCTCTTCCTCGCCGGCATCGAGGGCGTCGTCGAGGCGACGGTAGAAGCGTGCGGAAGCCGCAATCGCCGGATTCGGCTCCAGCCCCGGACGCGCGTCGGCGTGGCGGCGCAGCGGAAAGCGGAAATCCTCGTCGAGCATGGCGAACATGCGCCCCGCCGACATCAGCAGGGCGAGATTCCACGATCGACCACCACCGGGCCGCCGCGTGCGCGGGCCGCGATCGAGCAGCCACTCGATGCTCGCGCCTGCCTGCGGCACGGCCTTGGCCAGACGCTGGCGCAGCCTGGCGCGTTCGGCCGGTCCGACGTAGCTCACCGGATTGCCGACGGCGCGGGCGAATTCGCGCAGCAGGTCGCGATTCGTGTCGCGGTTCTTTTCCTCGACGGAATCGTCGAGCAGCACGACATGGCGGGCGACGCGGAACCTGCGCTCGTAGTTGGCCAGGGAATCAAGCAGGCGGCGCAATTGCTCCGGCCGGTCGCAGGCGCGGATGTAGATGGCATGCAGGCTGCGTGGCTCGGTCTCCGGCGCGCGCTCGAGGCGCGCCAGGTAGTCGCGATCGGAAATCAGCAGGCCGGTCGAGGCAAGCCCTTCGAGGCCCTTGCGGATGCGATCGTGCTGGGTCAGCCCGGGCACCACGGCGGCGACCCGCGCGACATGCTCATCGATGCTGCGGAATTCGCGACACTGGTCCAGCGATTGCAGGACGTGGTGGCTGAGCACGTGGCGCTCGCCGGAGTCCCTGGCGATGAAGGCATATTCCTCGCTCGAGAGTGGCGCGACCATGGCGTCGATGGCGGCATACAACGGCGCGTCCGCGGCCGGGCGCGGCGCGCGTGGAGCGGGGTTCATGCTGCCGTAGTTGATCTGGAATTCGGGTGTCGTAGTCATCGTTTAGCCGGTTTCGTCATCGGCGCAACCAGCGCAGCCATCGGGGCAGCACATTGGTTGCGGTGGAATTGCGCAGCCGGTCGATCTCGGCTTCGAGTTCGGCGATGCGTGCGCCGGCGCTCATGTTCCTGCGAACTTCGCCATTGTAATGCGTGTAGACCGATTCCTCGCGGTCGCCGAACCAGGAGCTTGCCGGCAGCGTCGCCGGCAGCGGCCTGCGCGAGCATGCCGCCACGTAGTAGAGCGGCGCGTAGTCGAAGCCGGCCTGGATGCCCGAACCACCCGCCGCCGCGGTCGATACCGCGCTGCCGCTGCCTGCGCCGTCCAGCGACCAGAGCGCCGACTGGAACAGCAGCTTCTGCCCGTACAGGCGAATCTCCGGGAAATGCGCCCCGAGCAGTTCGAGCAGTTCCTCGCGATAGAGCTCGCGCACGTGGAACTCGTTGCGGAAGCCGGCGATGTCGCTGTAGGTGCGCTTGTCGGGCGAGGAAATCAGCAGCACGCCGTCGTCGGCCAGGACGCGCGCGAAGCCGGCCACGAGTTCCTGCTGGGCGGCCAGGTGCTCGAGGGTCTCGAAGGAGACGACCACGTCGAAGTGGCGATCGGGAAAGTCCAGGCGGGTGGCATCGGCGCTCCGGTAGGCGAGGTTTTCCTTGCCGGCGTATCGAGCCCGCGCGTGGGCAATCGAGCTTTCGGAAATGTCCACGCCGGTGACCTCGACGGCGACTCCGGCGAGCAGGTTGGATCCGTAACCTTCGCCACAGGCGGCATCGAGCACCCGTTTGCCCTGGCACAGCGGCAGCGCGAACGCGTAGCGATGCCAATGCTCGTACCAGATCTCGCGCACGCATTCGGGCGTGAAGCGTTCACCGGTGAAATCCAGCTTGCCGGCCTGTTCAGTCATGGCGATCGCCTCCGCGGTGGGTCCATCGGTGCGGCAGCCGGACCAGGCCGAACTCGCGCGATTCGCCACGCACGCTCAGCCCGCGCTCGACGGTGTCGAAGAGCCGCACGCCCTCGGTATCCATGACGTGGGCGCGCACGTTGTAGCTGCCGGGGAGCAGGCCCAATGTGCTGAACTCCATTTCCGCCGCATAGCGTCCGGCCGAATCGCGCTGCAATTCGATGCCATCCATCTCCGAGCTGATCCCGTAGACCGGGGTGCCATCGGCGCGTGCGATGCCGAACATGACCACGGGAGCACGATCCTCGCGCGAACTGATGACCGCGCGCAGGCGCAGGTCCTGGCCGAACGGTGCGACGAGCGCGAGCTTGCCGCCCTCGCCATTGATCTCGAAGCCGTCGATCTCGAACTCGAGCCCCGATCGCGTCGCCACCCGCGGCGCATCCGCCGCCTGCTTGCGTTCATGCCAGGCCAGGTAGGCCTGGGTGACTTCGAACACGTCGCCGGACTGCATGGCCGTGCCATGGCTCAGCCAGAGTGCGCGACGGCAGAGTTTCTGCGCGTGGTACATGCTGTGCGACACGAGCAGCAGGGTGCCGCCATCGGCGAGGTACTGCTCCATCCAGCGCACGCATTTCTTCTGGAAGGATTCGTCGCCCACGGCCAGCACTTCGTCGGTGATCAGCAGGTCGGGCCTGAGCGAGGCAATGATGGCGAATCCGAGCCGCACCACCATGCCGGACGAGTAGTGCTTGACCGGCTCGTCGATGTAGGCGCCGATATCCGCGAAATCGACGATGTCGGGCATCCGTGATTCGAGTTCGTCGCTGTTCAGGCCATACAGAGCGGCGGCCATGGCGACGTTGTGGCGACCGCTGTATTCGGGATGGAAGCCGGCGCCGAGCTCGAGCAGGGCGCCGACCTTGCCGTACACCTGGACCGTGCCGGTTGTCGGCGTCAGGACGCCGGTAACCAGTTTCAGCAAGGTCGACTTGCCGGCCCCGTTCTCGCCGACGATCGCGACCGACTCGCCACGCCTGACGATCAGGTTGACGTCGCGCAGCACGCACTGGCGGTCATCGTCGGTGCGCCCTCGCAACAACCGGCCCAGCGCGCGCAGGCGATCGCCGGAGCGGTGCGCTTTCGGGTAGGCCTTGCCGAGTCCGACTGCCTCGATCAGCACGTCGTTCACAGGAAATCCTCGAAATGCGGATCGAGCCGGCGGAACAGCCAGTGGCCCAGGCCCAGGGTGACCGCGGCGATGGCCAGCGCGACCAGCAATCCTTGCCAGGGGAAATCGCCATAGCCGAGCAGGATGCTGCGCAGGCCCTCGACGTAGAAGGTGAACGGATTGAGGTCGAGCCAGCCCTGGAAGCGTTCCGGCAGGTTGGCGCGATCATAGAAGATCGGCGCGGCGAACATCATCAGGGTCAGCAGTTGCCCGAGCATCTGCGCGAGGTCGCGGACGAAGACCTGCAGCGATGCGAAGACCAGCGAGACGCCGAAGGTGAAGGCGAACATCGGTACGTACAGCAGGAGCGCGAGCGGCAGCCGGGCGATGTGGATTCCCTGCCCGGACAGCGTCAGCGCGACGAGGATCGCGACGTAGCCGCCTGCATGCAGCAGGAAACTCGCGCTGCACGGCGCGAGGACCAGTATCTCGCGCGGCAGGGCGACCTTCCCGATCAGCGCGGCATTGTCCTGCAGGGCCGTGGTCGCGCGCACGACGGCATCGGAGAAACGCCACCCACGGCCACATGGCCACGACGAGGAAGGCGACGTAGCCAGGCGCGCCGGCACCGGGCACCTTGGCCTTGAAAATCTGCACGAAGACGAACGCGTAGATCGCCAGTTGCAGCAGCGGCTGCAGCAGCGCCCAGCCGAAACCGGTAAAGCTGCCGCGGTAGCGCTCGAGCAGCTCGCGACGGATGAAGTGCGTCGCAAGAGTCAGTCGACTCATCGGGGGCTCGCCCCCAGGGTCGGAAAAGTCAGCACCTGCAGCCCCCGAACAAAGCAGACAACAACCGCCATTGTCCCTTGACCGGGGTCGCGCTGCCATGGCACCGGACCTCGGCGGGCCGTTCGAGCCCGCTCAGCGGATATCCCATGCAAGCCGGGCACGCCTGGCGGCGCGCCCGCACGCTCCTTGCCCACCAATTACCTCGTGCCCGGGATCTTCGGATCCGGGCTGGTGCCCTCGGGGAGATAGCGCGAGCGCAATGACGCGACAACGTCCGGAGTCGCCTTGATTTCCAGGCCCTTCAGCTGGTCGACATGTTCCTTGACGCGCGCATCGCGCATCGAGTTCTCCAGTTCGGAGACGATCTTTTCCTTGACCTGGTCGAAGCTGCGCGGCCGCGGCGGCACGCGTTCGACCAGCAGGATGACATGGTAGCCAAAGCGCGACTTGACCACGGGCGAAATGTCTCCCGGTGACTTGAGCTGCTTGACCGCCTCGGCGAACGCCGGATCCATCGAGTCGGAATCGGCCCCGGGGATCAGGCCGTCGTTGGATGCCTTCGAGTTGTCGTCGGAGTATTGCTTGACCAGGGCGACGAAGTCCTCGCCGGCAACGGCCTTGGCGTGCACGCTTTCGGCCAGCTTCTTCGCTTCCTCGTCGGAACGGTTCTTGGTGTCGATCAGGATATGGCGGGCGGAGGTGGCGCCCGGCAACGCATAGGCGTCCGGATTGACCATGTAACGTTCCCTGGCGAGGGTCTCGACATCACCGATATCCATCGAGGTGCGCAAGGCAGTCAGTTGCATCTCGGTCAACAGGCGATCCTCCTGCTGCACGACAGCCTGCTTGTAGGTATCGCCTTCATCGAGCTTGGCAGCGCGTGCTTCCATGGCCACCTGGCGGTTGATCAGCAGGCGGTCGATCAGTTCCTCGATGCGCTTGGGATTGTTCATGACATTGGCGCGCATGCGCTGCGGCACGGTCAGCATGGCTGCATCGACATCGCGCATGGTCACGACCGCTCCGCCCCGTTCAGCGACCACGGTGTCGGCGGGATATCGGGTCTGGGCAGTGGCCAGGGACGCGAAGAGCAGGAACGGGATTACGGGCAACAGGATGCGAATGGCGTTCGACACGGTTACTCACTCCGGGGGTTTCATGGGTTTCATGGGCCGAGCAGATCGGGCGGCGTCCGCGACAACCGTTTCGATGACGCAACGGACGCGTTGCCCTGCTCGGGCCCTCTTTGACTGCGCTGGCGTCCGATGGTTCTCGCATCGGGCCGGCTGGCAGCCGTAGCCCGATCCGGCCCGCGCGTATTCACGACCGCGCATTGTAACGGTTGCGGACGCGGAATCGATGGTCCACTGGTCGCCGGCCCGTCCTGTCCGCATGCATAGCCGAGTCGGCAGGACCGGCGCCTGGGCATGCGATATCGCGACAGGCACCGCCAGACGCGACAAGGCGACGCCGGGTCACGGCGTCGCCTTGTCCTGAACAGCCAGTCTGGTTATTCAGCGATTCGCAGGGTCAGGGATTCTCGATTGCCCCGGACAGGTTGATCTTCGGCGAGCACAGCGACGAGGCACAGGTCGGCGTCGTCAGCTGGCTCGTCGAGGCCGCCTGGATGATGCTGAAATGGTAGGTTGTGCCCGGTACGAGCTTGCAACCGGCGAACGCACTGTTGGTGATCTTCCAGACCAGGTCCGAGGACTTGCCGGATACGCTGCAGGAAGCGTTGATCGGATAGTTCGTGTCGGTGGAGAACTGGCCCGGACACGGCGCGATAGCGGCGAGGGTAAAGGCTGCACCCGGAATGATCTGGAAGGATCCCAAGAACTTACCGCCAGTTGATGTTGGTCGGCGCGCGGAATCTCCAGGAGACATACTTTCCTCGCTGCAGGCCGATCTGCACATTGGTGCGATTGGTACCCGGGAATCCGAAACCAACCGTGTCGTTCGATCCAACCGGATAGGTGTTCGGGCTGACTCCGAATACCGAAGTGTAATTGGTAAAGTCGATGCTGCTGCCCGGCATGGTGCCGCCGGTGACGGTGCCGGTAAGCTGGCGATCGGCATCGGTCAGGCCATTCGGCGTGGCCAGTGAGGTCACGCTCGCGCAGTAATTCGGCGGAGGTGGCGCGGTACCAGGTTGCACGGTGACGGTCGGCGTCGACTGGATGTTGGTGCGCACGCTCTGCAGGTTGGCGTTGGACTGATCCTGATAGGTGCACTTGGCCTTGAAGGTGATCGTGCCATTGGTCGTGGTGCTCGGATTCTGTACGGTGACGGTTCGCGAGGCTGCGGAGCCGCAGTTCGTGCACAGCGCCGCAGAAGCGGTCCAGCCCGAGATGACGTTGACGCTGCCGCTGTTGACGATGACGCCGTCCGGATAGCAGCTGACGCCGACGGTCACGCCCGAGAGGCCCGTGTTGAGCTGGAGGGTGACATCGCCCTGCCCGGTCTGGCCACCGCCTACGGTGGTCGGTCCGGTGACGCTGATCGACGCGGCATTGGCCAGCGAGGTCACCACCGGCGGATAGCAGGCGAGGTCGTTGGTCAGATCGATCGAGACGTTGCCGGTCACCGGATCGATGTTCAGCAATGAACCGGTCATCGAGCATTGGGTGACCGAAAGCCGTTTCACGGCAACCTGGAAGTCTGCCGCATTGCCGACAGCTGGCAGGACCAGCGCGGCGCACAGCGCAAGGGCACCGGCGGCGCCAAGTATGGAATTCTTCATGGTATCAGGCACGGATGCAGTCTCTCGGATCGCGGATCGCGGGTAGTTGTGCGAAGCATAGACCCTAAGGCCTTAAAAAAAAAGAAAGCCCCGCTTGCGCGGGGCTTCCCTGACTCTTGAAACCTGACTCAGATCACAATCAGGAGCAAGCGAGCGTACCGGCAGCAGCCGAGCAGCTACGCGAACCCTTGTGATGCCACAGGCCCGAGTAGTTGGCCAGACGGCCAGCCACGTTGGCGTTGACGTAGTTGGTGATGGCGAAGCCGGTAGCCGGCAGACCATCGAACACTTCGCCTTCGCTGGACGCGTTCAGCTGATGCGGCTCACTGGTCGGATTGAAACCAATGCGCATCCAGCCTTCACTCAGGTTGTCGGCACGGACGTCGACGTTCGAAGCCAGCGCCGAACCGAGAACCGGAGAAGTCGGGTCTGCGGAGAAGTCGGCGGCGGTCTGGAACGAGATGACCTGTGCTTCGTAGCTCAGGACCGGCGTGTTGAAGGTCGGATCGTCGCACGGCGAGAAGCAGACACCGCAGTTCGGGTTGTCGGCATCGGAGCCCGTGCAGGAGCCCGGAGCGGCTTCTTCGCGGTTGAACGGGAAGAGGCCGACCTGGACTTCGGACACGCCGTCGAACACCTGGACGAACGGAGCGATTGCGGTCGCGCCGACGATCAGGTTGTCAACGTAGAAACGCTTGGTCGGGAAGGTGACCACCCAGTCGGTCGTCGCAGCAGCGGCGCCACCGAGAACATACTCGTTGAAGATATTGTTCTGGGTGAACAGGGCGCTGACGGCGTCGATCTTGCGGCTGCCCGGAGCGGACGCACCGTAGGTCGCCTGGATCAGGCTGCCGTTGTTGAACACGTACGCGGTCGAATCGATCTGCGCACCGCCAACGCTGGACAGCGACGGGTTCACATCACCCGGGACGCCGTGCAGGTTGCTGACGCCATCGCTGATGAAGCCGTCGATCGCGTCGGCGCTGTAGCCGGCGCTCACGCCCGAGCTGACGTCAACGAGCAGGGCCGAACCGAACAGGCCGCCGGTCGGCGGATCGATGTCGATGTTCGGATCCGTGATCCAGTAACCAGCGGGAACGCCAACCCATGCGCCAACAACCTTCGCGCAGTTGGTCGGGGTGCCGGCAACGTGCGTGATCGCGGTGAGCGAGCCGTTCGTGCGGTTGACCACGGTGCCCATTTCGATGATCTCGAAATGACCTTCGCGGGTACGGGCCAGACCGGTCGGGCCGCCGTCGTCATACGCACCGGAGTAACGGGCGTTGGTGAACGGCAGGTAGGAACGACCGTCCGACAGCTGGCCGAGGCCGTTGCCGGTGGCGCCCTTGATGCGCGGAACCGTGCACGAGTTGTCGTCGGTGACGAGGTTCGCCTGCGTCTGGTCCGGGAGCTTGAACAGCGGTTGCTGTCCAGACATCGTACGGCGACAGGTAGACGTGGAAGTCGCGGACTTCGCGGCTGTTGTAGCCTTCGACGAAGCGGACCTTGACTGCCTTGCCCTGGTTCGTCGTGTTGACCACGGAGAACAGGGTCTGCAGGTTTTCACCGGAACCGTTCGAGTTGACGGTGTAATACGGGTAGATAAGGACTTGGCCCAAACCATCGGGGTTCAGATTAACTGCGCTCGCGATATTCGCGATGCCCACCGTACCGGCGATACCGGCGACGACGGCGGTCGTCAAGCTATTTCGCTTCATTACAGACACTCCTAAATTGACCACAGGGCTTTTGCTTACGGCTAACTTCTGTCCAACAGCAGTTTTGTCCCGCTTTTCACAGGGCAGGGTTAGGCAACAGCGAACCAATCGTACGGCAAGGCCCGATGAGGTGCAATCCCTCCCCGGGCGATCATTCACCTTATGCCAACCCCTGCACCCTCCCGGGATACCTTTCAACAGGCGGCAGGCCCAGCGGACCCGCGCTTCCCGGCACTATACCCGCATATTTCACTGGCCACCAGTTGCCGGCTTGGCATCGGGCAGCAGGTACCACTGGCCCTTGGTCCGGATCCAGGTTTCCCTGACGAAACCCGTCGAACTGACCTCGGTACCCACCCCGGGCATCTTGGTGTGGAAGTCGATCTGCAGGTCGACGAACGCAGATATCCGGCTTTTCGCAGGTCTGCCGGTAAGGCAGGACCTTGCTCCAGCGCACCGGCCGGTTGTTCATTTCCTGCGCATAGTCATCACGCTTCTTGGTGGCGCGGAAAGCCCGGACTGAGGAAGTCGTAGGCCTTTTCGGCCTTCTTCTGGATCAGCAGGTCCCAGCGTTCGAGCGCACGCCGCTCGACCACCTTGTTTTCCTTGCCGCTGATGGCGCCTTCGGTTTTAGTTGCCTGGCTCGCGCAACCGGCGAGCAGCAGGCCGGCGACCAGGAATGCCGCGATTTGACGCATGGATGGGTGGATCAAGGGATTACTCCTCATTGTTGCTATTTTCCGGTTGACGCGCAGCGCCGCCCATCTGGGCACGCAGCGGGGCCAGGCTCTGGAACTGGCGCTTGTATTCTTCTGTGATCTCGCGCGCCTCTTCCGAGTTGCTCATGACCTGTGGCGTGATCAGCACGATCAGCTCGGTGCGCTGGGTGTCCTTCTTGGTGCTGCCGAACAGCTTGCCGATCACGGGAATGCGGCTGAGCCCCGGCACGCCGTCTTCCGAGGTCTGGTCATCCTCGGAAATCAGCCCGCCCAGAAGGATGGTGTCGCCGCTCTGCACGGCGATGTTGGTATCGAGCGTGCGCGTATTGATCGGCGGGTTGCCATTGAGCGAAGCCGAGGCGCCCGGCTTGCTGACTTCCTGCGACACTTCCAGGTAGACGAGGCCGCCCGGATTGACGCGCGGCTTGACCTGCAGGATCACGCCGGTGTCGAGGTAGGTGGTCTGGCCGATACCGGTCTGCGTCGTGTTCGAGGTGGTGCCGGTACCGGTGCCAGTCACCGAACCGAGGCCGACGATGCTGGTCTGCTGGACGGGGATGCGCGTGCCGACATTGATCTGCGCTTCCTGGTTGTTCATGACCATCAGCGACGGCGCCGACAGCACCTTGGCCTGGCCGCTGTTCTCCAGCGCGCTGAGGGCAACCTGGAACTTGCTGTTCAGGTAGGAGGCGAAGATATTCGACCCGCTGGCCGTCGGCGTGGTCGCCGAGCCAAGCAGGCTGCGATGGCGATCGAGCGTATTCGGGAATGCACGGCCATCGCGGGTTTCATACTGGCCGCCGTAATTTTCCCCGGTCAGGCCCGCAAACCACCACTTGACGCCGTACTGCAGCGCACCGGTCAGGGTCACTTCGAGGATCTTGGTTTCGATGTGCACCTGCAGGGGCGCGATATCGAGGCGCCGGATCGCGGCCTGCATCGAGTCCCATTCGGCCGGCGTGGCCATGACCAGCAGCTGGTTGCTTTCCTCGACCGCGGTGATGCGGATATCGGATTCTCCGCCGCCACCACCGCCGACCGATCCGCCAACCGCGGCACCCGGCGCAGGGGCCACCTTGGGCGGCTCCGCCGTGTTCGTGGTGCGCCGGCTGGAAAGGCGCGAACCGGCCCGCGAACCCGAGCCGATGGTCGCCGAGGCGAGGCCGGGGGCGACCGAGCCCGAGGTGTCCGAACGCCGCGAGCCGCCGCTGCTGGCACTGCCGAGGAAGATCTGGCTGAGGTAGTCGGAAAGGTCGATCGACTTGATGTTCTTGACGTCGTAGACGAACAGCTGGGTCGCGCTTTCATCGCCGGCGCGGTCGAGGCGCTTGAGCCACTCCTCGGCCTGGCGCAGATATTCCGGCTGCGCGGTGATGGCGATGATTGCGTTGGAGCGCTCGATCGGGATGAAGCGGAACATGCCGGCCAGCGGCGATTCGCCGGCGGAGCCGAATACCTTTTCCAGTTCGGGCATCAGCGTGCCGACTTCGACGCGCTGCAGGGTGAATACGCCAATCGACATGCCCTTGAGCCAGTCGACGTCGAAGGTCTCGATGGTCTGCGCGTAATTGCCGAGCTCGGATGCCGTGCCGGCCAGCACGAGCATGCTGCGCGCGGTGTCGATGTTGATGAAGGCGTCGGGCTTGGCGTAGGGCTTGAGCAGCTTGGCCATCTCGCTCGGCGAGACGTAGCGCAGCGGGAACACGCGCACCTCGTAGCCGCGGGCGAGGCTGGGCGGCGAGGTCCGCGGCGTCAGGTTGCCCGGCAGCGCGTCCTTGATCTGCAGCACCGTGTAGCGGCCATCCTTGTAGATCAGCGTGTTGCCGGTCCACGACAACAGCATTTCGAGCACCGACATGGCCTGGTCGGCGCGGATCGGCTTGGCCGTGGAGAACGACACGTTGCCGCCCACGTTCGGTGCAATCGTGTAATTTTGCTGGAGCAGGTCGCCAAGGATGGCCTTGACCACCGCCTGGATCGGGTTGTTCTCGAAGTTGAAATCGACCTGGCCTTCCGCTCCGGGGCCCGGGAGCGGCCGGCTCGATGCCTCCTCGTTGATGAACTTGCCGGTGCCCAGCTGGATTTCCGGCTTCGGCGGCTCGAAGGACTTGCCCTCGTCGGCCTTCATGTCGATGCCGGCGCCCTTGCCGCCCGCGCTGTCCGGTTTGGGCTTCGCCTTCGCCGCGAAACTGTCGGCGGTCAGCGCCCCGCTCGACGGCGCCGGCGAGACATCGTCGCGCGCGGCGGGCACGGTGGAGCATCCGGCCAGGAAAGTGAACGCCAGGGCGATCGTGAAGTGGATGATTCTTGAAGGCACGTGGATCACTCCGTCAATTCTTCTGCTCGGTGGGCGAGTTCCCACGTTGCGCGCGCAGGCGCTCGGCTTCTTCGCGCATTTGTCGCCGCCGTTCTTCGATGCGTTTGGCCAGATCCGAATCTGCGGCGTTGTCGTTCTTGTTCGGTGCTACGGCTCCCGGCACTGCAGGGGCGACGGGAGGCGGGCGCTGGGCCGACGGCGGCTTGGATGCAGATGCGGCCGCAGGCGTCAGCTCGATTTCCGCGATCTCGTCGCTTGCGTTCCTGAACCTGGCCAGGCGCGGTTCCACGGAAACCAGCGTCCAGCCAGCCTGGTCGCCGGCCAATGGCATTCCGACCTTGAGTGCCAGCGATTCGTTCCGCATGTTGTCGCGGACCATGGCAATTCGCAATTCCGGCGTCTTTTCCGTCTTGCGCACGAGGACCACCCCGGTCAGGGTGACATTGAGCGGAACCGGAGGCGGCCCCTCGTCGGCGACGTCGCCATCGCTGACCGGGGTCGGCTTGCGGTCCTCGTTGAACAGCGGCCGGCCATCGACTTCGTGGAAGCTCGAGAAGGCCGGCAAGCTGAACGGTTTCTGGTCGATCTCGGCCGCCAGCTCGGGCGACACCTCGGTATCGGGGGGCAGCCAGCCATAGCCGCGACCGTATCCGGCCAGCTGGACCAGCGCCATCAGCAGCAGCAGGCCGCAGGTTCCGGCCAGCACCAGGGTGGTCATGCGCGAGACCTTCACGTCCATCATGGCGCCGGTTTCCCCGCTTCGCGCAGATAGCCGGAAAGATTGAAGCGCACGTCGAGCGGACTGGCGACGCGCTTGGCACCCGGCGGAACGTAGGTCTGCTGCTTGTAGATCATCAACTGGTCGATGAACAGGTACGGCTTGCCGTTCTCGAGGTCATACAGGATGGCGGCCAGCGATTCCAGATCGCAGCGCAGCCGCGCCTGCACGATGACGCTCTTGTAGAGCTCCTCCTGGCCGCCGCTGTAGGGCTGGTTGCTGACCACCGAGCAGCGCTTGGGGTCGGACTGGTCGGTCTGCGCCTGGCGCAGGCGCGTGATCAGCCCGGCGGACGCGGCATTGGCATCGGACTCGGCCAGGAAGGCCTGGTTGCCCTGCTCGTAGGCACGGACTTCGGCGAGCTTCTTCTCGATCGCCGGGCGCTCGGCGATGACGCGGCTGTAGCGCTGCTGCTGGTCGCGCAGGTCGGCCATCTGGCTGTAGTACTCCAGGTGCGGCGAGACAAACCACCAGTGCACGCCGAACAGGTAGACCGTCAGCAGGACGATCAGCAGGAGCACGACGGCGAGCAGTCGGCCGTCCTTGGGCTTGAGGTCAAGGCGCGCCATCGCTCACCTTCTCGTCTGTATTCTTTTCCGGACCTGGCGCCGCGGGCTTTTCCTTTTGCGGCGCCGGCACCGCATCCGGAACGCGATCCACGGCGACGTCGCGCGGCTCGGCGCTGATCGTGAAGCGGTCCTTGCCAGTGCGCGGGTCGGGCTGGATCTGGCCTTCGAGTTTCGGATTGGCCAGGAATGGCGAGGCGCTGAGCACACTGATCAGGCCCGCCGCTTCCTTGCTCTGACCCTGCAGCTGGATCTGGTTGTTCTCGATGCTCAGGCGCTCGAGGTAGGTTTCGTCGTTCAGGCGGCCGGAGAGGTCGTCGAGCAGGGCGATCACGAGTGGCCCCCTGCGCTTCTTCTCGGCGAGGAAATTGGCTCCGCTGACCGAATCCTGCAGGGTCTTCTTGAGCTCGAGCACTTCGCGCGCGGCGGCGGCCGCCTTCTCGACCTCGGCCTGCATGGTCTCCACCGCGATGGCCCTGTTGTTCAGCGATTCGGACATGTTGAACACGAGCAGGACCAGGGCCAGCGCGAAAAGGCCGAGGTTGATCGGCAGGCGCATGTCGCGGCGGCGTGCCCGGCGTTCCACCGGCAGCAAGTTGATGCCGCGGCGCACGCCGCCTTCCGGCGTCTCGCTGCGCACGTCGACGCCGTCGAATTCGATGTTGCCGCCGGCAACCGCGGCCAGTTGGGGATCAAGCAGGGACCGCGGCAGCACGACCAGCTCGACGCGCAGGCTGCGCGAAGCGGCATCACGCCCGGTCACGCGGCTGTCGAAATAGACCTGGTCGGCCTTGAACGGGGTCTGCCGGTCCATCTCGAAGGACAGCACCTGGCGCAGGTTGTCCTCGGCGGCGACCGGCAGGGTCAGCGTCCGCGTCAGCGCGCGCGCTTCGGGAATGCAGAAGACGATGCGCAAGCCGGGGTTCTCGATGCGCGCCCGCAGGCGACGCATTTCGGACGCCTGTTCTTCCTGCGGCAGGTCGAGGGCGATGCGGCCGAATTCCCTGGCGGCGCCATCGCGCTCGCGCAGGACGACGATGTCGTTCTCGCGCACCTCCAGCAGGAGGGCTTCGGCATTGCCGCTGAGCCGCTTGCGCCAGCGCTCCGGCAGGCAGGCAAGCAGCTCCCTGCCCCACCACGAGAAGAATCGCGGCAGCGGTGTCTTGGCAAGGCGCGTCCGCAGACGGGCCAGATGTCTGTCCAGGGCTTCTTTCACGACGAGTTACGCGTTCTCACCATCACGCCAGCGCAGCACCACGAATGGCCGCCCCGCCGAGTTCATCCCGCCCATGCGGATGGTCGCATCGAGCACGGTGCTCGCTCCGTTCGCGAGCTTGGCACGGGATTTGACACTATACGTCAGGCCTCCACCGTCCGCCATGAGGGGCGTGCCGTCGGGCAGCATCAATCCGGATGCCCCCTGGTTCAGCAAGCCCGGCGCCAGATGCTGGCGCTGTTCGATCAGCAGCCTGGCCTGGTCGGCGGTCATGCCCGGTATGGCCATCATTGCCTCCAGCGGCGCATAGGCGGCGCTCGGCGTGCTGCGCCCGGAGAACATCGTGATCGCCGGCTCGATCTTCGCGTAAAGGGCATAGTCCATGCCGTAGACCTGCTGGATCTCGGAAAGGGTCTCGAATGGCGCATTGCGCGGACTGTAGGGCAGGCCCACGGCACGATAATCGGCGCGCTCGGCGCCATGCAGGGAGGTCAGGTCGTCCGGGTCGCGCCAGTCCTGGATTGCGTCGGCGAGCTCCTCGGCCTTGGCCTCCTCGACGCCGGCGCCGACGAACAGGTTCTTCAGGGAAACCGGATCCGCGGCATTGATGTCGATCTTGCCGGAATCGTCGGTGATCGAAATTTCCACTTCGGCATCGTCGAACATGAACGTGTACGGCCTGCCGTCGGCCACCCATTTCTGCTGCGGGTCGGATTTGCTCAGGCCGAAGATGGCCAGGTTCAGGCCCGCTTCGGCGGCATAGCGTGCGGTCGTCGTATCGAACAGGTGCCGCGACTGCAGGCCTTCCGTGCGCGCCACCAGGGCGAAGCTTCCGAGCAGGACCGAGAGCATGGCGATGACCCACATCACCAGCACGAAGGCAATGCCGCGCTGATGGCGTCGATCGGCCATTGCAGGTTCCAGGCGCATCATCGGGACGGCTTCACGCCGGAGGCCTGCGCGTCCTGGGGATTCGGCGGCGGTGGCGGCGGATCGTCGAAACGCACCGTGTTCGACTGGCGCGCTGCGCCCACGTCGAGAACCAGCGGAATCTCCATGTCGGGCCAGCCGACCAGCGCTTCGGGGCGCATCTTCAGGCGGATGCGCACCATCACCGGGGTCACGCCCGGATCCTCCCAGTCGTCCGACCAGTCCTCGAGTTCGCCCTGGTCGTCGAGCTTGCGGTACTCGAATTTCCCGCTCTCGACCTGGTCCATGAGGATGACCGGCTCGGAATCTTCCTTGCGCAGCTTCTTCAGGTCGAAACCGTTGAGCATTGCATGGGTGAACAGCAACTGCTTGCCATTGCGCGTGTTCGCCAGTTCCAGCGTCTGCACGTAGGAGCCGCCATTGGAAAGATAGCCGGGCATCGGCGCGACGAAGCGCATGAAATCGCGCTCGCCCTGGAACAGGAAATTGGCGCCGGTACCGCTTTCCTGGCCGAACGGCAACGGCAGGGCCCGGCTGATCTGGTGGCGGATGAATTCCTGGGCGACGCGCAGCCGGTTGGTGCGGTCGATGAGGTTCTCGCCGACATTCATGCCCTTCACGGCCGAACGGATGCCGCCGAAAGCCGCGGCCAGCAACACGGCCAGCAGCAAGGTCGCGAGCATCACCTCGATCAGGGTGAAGCCGGAGGAACCACGGCGGCGGCCAAGCGTTCTCATCGACGGCCTCCGCTCGCGGGATTGGCGGGCTGGCGGGTCATGCCGCGCCCCTGCTGGCGGCCGCCAAGATTCAGGCCCGGAATCCGGCTGCCTTCGTTGGCATCGGGCGTCGCCGTGCGCAAGGTGGAGAACTGGGCCTGGCGTTCGTGCGAACCATCACCCCAGATGACGGTCAGCACGACATGGAACAGGTCGATCTGCGGCATGCCGAAACCCTGCCCGGCGGCCGCCACGGCTGCGGCCTGTGCGACGCCTGCGGCCGTGCCGGATGGCTCGCTGGCCTCGGAAACGATCAGCTCGGGGTCGATCTGCTCGACCTGCATTTCCCAGCGGTAGCTGCGGTCGAACTCGCCACTGCTGCTGCCGGCCTTGACGCGTTCGCCGACGCCGACGTTGTCGAGCAGCGATTGCGCCCACAGCGCCGCGCGCGTCTCGTCGGCCGAGCGGCGCGCGTTGTTCATCGACATGGTGAGGATCTGCATCAGCGCGCCGACCGCGATCGCGAAGATCACGAACGCCGCGATCATCTCGATCAGGGTGAATCCCCGGGCACGCCTTGGCAGTGTCATTCGCATGACAGGTTCAGACCGCCGCGCCGCCGAGGAGTTCGTCACCGGTCGCTTTCCGGCTTGTCCAGCGTGATCTCGCCGGTCAGCCAGCCGACGTTGATCTTCCATTCGCGCTCGCCGAGGACCACGGCGATGTTGCCGCCGGTCGAGCTGCCATCCGGGAAGAAGCGGATGCCGCCGGCGCTTGCGCTGGTCAGCTCCTTCTGCGCGGTGGTCAGGCGCAGGACCATGTCCTTGGGCAATTCGATCTCGCCCTTGCCCGGCGCCTGGTAGGCATTCTTCTCGAGATCGAGCATGAGCACCTTCTGCTCGCCCTTGACGATGGCCTGGCCGCGCGTATAGCGCAGCGCCGCGACCAGGTCGCGGCTGGCCGCCTGGACGCGCGCGCTGGAGAGGCTCTTCGCGAACGAGAACGCAACGACGCTGGCGACGATCCCGATCAGGACGATCACCACGATCATCTCGATCATGGTGAAGCCCCTGGACGAGCGGGGATTTGGGATTTGGGATTTGGGATTCGACAAAGCCGCGCGTGACGATTTTTCGCAGCTTGGCACGAATCCGGAGTCAAGCCTGTTCGGCGCGGATGGCGTGACGTGCACGGCTCTCACGAATCCCTAATCCCGATTCTCGAATCCCGTCGCCCTATTCCCAACTCCCGTAATCCTTGTTCGTGCTGTCGCCGCCCGGCTTGCCGTCCTTGCCGAGGAAGATGATGTCGAAGTCGCGGCCGGCGTCGCCGGGCTTCTTGTAGACGAACGGGTGGCCGAACGGATCCTTGAGGTCGGTGTCCTTGGCGTAGGGGCCGAGGCCGTCGCGCTTGGTCAGGTCCTCGAGCGAGTTCGGGTAGGAGCCGACGCTCATCTGGTATTGCTCGACCGCACCGGAGAGCTTCTTGACCTGGATCGTGCCGGCCTTGTACTTGCCGCCGCCGAAGGTATCCATCATGCCGCCGCCGACGATCGTGATGACGATGCCGAGCAGGACGATCACGGCGATCATTTCCATCAGGGTGAAGCCGGCGGTGCGCGGCATCGGGCGCAGGCTGCGCAGGTTTCGGGTTTTCATGATCGAACTCCTCATTGAATCGAACTCGTCAGTTTCAGGATCGGCAGGATGATCGCCATCATGATGATGGCGACAACCACGGTCATGATCACGGTCGTGGCCGGCACCAGGGCGGCGAGCAGGCGCTCCAGCGTGTTGCGTACTTCCACATCGAAGGTGTCGGCGACCTTGAGCAGCATGTTGTCGAGCTCGCCGGATTCCTCGCCGACGCTGATCATCTGCAGGGCAAGCTTGGGGAACTGCTTGGACTGGGACAAGGCGAAGCCGAGGCCGCTGCCGGTCTTCACCTCCTCGCTGGCCTTTTCGACAGCGACACCGAGGAAGGAGTTTCCCATGACGTTGCGCGCGACGTTCAGCGCGCCGAGCAGGGGCACGCCATTCTTCAGCAGCGTGCCGAGCGTGCGCGACAGGCGTGCCGTTTCGAGCTTGCGCACGAGGTCGCCGGCGATGCGCACGCGCAGCAGGCGCTCGTCGATGGCCAGGCGGCTGTCCGGGTCGGCCAGCTTGCGCCGGAACCAGGCGACGAAAAACACCAGCCCGGCCAGCATCAGCCACCAGAAGTTCTGCAGGGTCGAGCCGACGCCGACGACGATGCGCGTGAGCAGCGGCAGCTCCACATCCATGTCGGCGAACATCTGCTCGAACTGCGGCACGACGACGACGAGCAGGACGAACAGCGAGACCAGCACCATGCCGACCAGGAAGGCCGGGTAGATCAGCGCATTGATCACGCTCGACTTGAGCGCGCGCGAGCGTTCAAGGTAATCGGCAAGGCGGCGCAGCGTGTCTTCCAGCGAGCCGCCGGCTTCGCCGGCACGCACCATGTTGACGTACAGACGCGAGAACGTGCCGCGCTCGGCTTCGAGCGCATCCGAGAGCGTGGCGCCGCCACGCACGAGGTCGCGCACGCGCTCGAGCAGATTGCGCGCCTTTTCGCTTTCCGGCAGGTCGAGCAGGATCTGCAGGGCGCGATCGAGCGGCTGGCCGGCGCCGAGCAGGGTCGCCAGCTGCTGGGTGAACTGCACGATCTGCGCGTCGTTCAGGGTCGGGCGCTTCATCAGCGCCGCCAGCAGTCCGCCGGAATCCACGCTGTCGGCATCGCGCACGTCGAGCGGAATGTTGCCGGCGTCCTGCAGCTTGTTGATCACCTCGTCGTGCGAAGCGACATCCATCTGCCCCTCGAGCACCTCACCGGACGGCGTGACGGCCTTGTAGTGGAAGAGGGTCATGGGGCGAGAAGCCGGGATTCGATATTCGGGATTCGGGATTGGTCGAAAGGCAGGGATTCGAGATTCGGGATTCGGGATTCGTCAAAGAATGGGTTGCCCGCAGAGTCACGCGCTTGCGCTCCTCCGAATCCCGAATCCCGAATCCCGAATCCCGGCAACATCATCACCCCTCCTGCGTCACGCGCAGGATCTCCTCGATCGTGGTCTGGCCGCCGAGGGCCTTGACCAGGCCGTCCTCGTACATCGTGCGCATGCCTTCGGCGCGCGCCTGGGCCTCGATCTCGCCCATGCCCTTGTGCTGCATGATCAGGCGGCGGATCGAATCGCTCATGACGAGGAACTCCATGATCGTGGTGCGTCCGTAGTAACCGCTCGGATAGGCCTGGCTCGGTACCGGCTTGAACAGCTTGATCGGCCGCTCGCTGGTCAGTTTGTCGAGGCCGAACTCCTTGATCACCTCGGGCAGCGCCTCGTAGCTCTGCGCGCTTTCGCGATCGAGGCGGCGCAGCAGGCGCTGGGCGAGGATGCCGTTCACGGTCGATGTGAGCAGGTAATCCTCCACGCCCATGTCGAGCAGGCGGGTGATGCCGCCGGCCGCGTTGTTGGTATGCAGGGTCGACAGCACCAGATGGCCGGTCAGCGCGGACTGGATCGCGATCTTCGCGGTTTCCAGGTCGCGCATTTCGCCGATCATGATGATGTCCGGATCCTGGCGCACGATCGAACGCAATGCGTGCGAGAAATCGAGGCCGATGGCCGGCTTGGCCTGGATCTGGTTGATGCCCTCGATCTGGTACTCGACCGGATCCTCGACCGTGATGATCTTGACGTCGGGCGTATTGAGCTTGCTCAGCGCGGTGTACAGCGTGGTGGTCTTGCCCGAACCGGTCGGGCCGGTGACGAGCAGGATGCCGTGCGGGAGTTCCAGCACCTTGTTGAACTTGGGCAGGAACTCGTCGGTGAAGCCGAGCGTGTGGAAATCGAACACGACCGCTTCGCGATCGAGGATACGCATGACCACCGATTCGCCATGCGAGGTCGGCACGGTCGACACGCGCAGGTCGAGCTCCTTGCCCTGCACGCGGATCATGATGCGTCCGTCCTGCGGCAGGCGGCGCTCGGCGATGTTGAGCTTGGCCATGATCTTGACGCGCGAGATCACCGCCGCGGTCGAGGCGGCCGGTGGCGATTCGACTTCATGCAGCACGCCGTCGATGCGGTAGCGCACCTTGAGCCGGCTTTCGAACGGTTCGATGTGGATGTCCGATGCGCGCTGCTCGACCGCACGCTGGATGACCAGGTTGACCAGGCGGATGACCGGCGCTTCCGAGGCGAGATCGCGCAGGTGCTCGATGTCGTCCTCGCTGCGCGAGTTGTCGTCGCTGAGGCTCTCGACGATCGAACCCATCGCCGAACGGCCCTGGCCGTAGTAGCGCTCGATCAGGTCGTCGATCTCGGGACGCAGGCCGACGCTCAGCGACACCTTGCGGCCGGTGGCCAGTTCGATCGCCTCGAGCGGATAGTGGTCGGCCGGGTCGGCGATCAGCAGCTTGACCTCGGTCTCGGTCTCGCCGATCGGCACGACATGGTGATGCTTGAGGAAGCGCACCGAGAGCTGCACGTTCGGTGGCGGCGATTCGGGAAAATCCTTGGCCGCGAGCAGGGGCAGGCCCATGATCTCGGCGACCGCGTCGGCCATCTCGCGCTCGGAAACGAGGCCCAGGCGGGTCAGCAGGGCGACCAGCCGCCCGGACGGATCCTCCTCGTGCAGGCGACGACCACGCACAAGGTCGGCTTCCTTCAGGCGCCCCTTGGCGACCAGGAACTGGCAGATGCGTTCGTCCAGGGCCGCACCACTGAGCTTGGGCGCCTCGGTTTCGGACGGGGGCAGTTCGGTTGCGACCGACATCAATTACTCCTGGGCATCGCTGTTTGGACCCGGCAAACCAGTCGACGGTTCCTCAACAGGATGCACCAGGGACTCGATGAATGCTCGGTTCAGGCCTATCCACAGCGCCACCGGCACCACGGCCGGCAGGATCAGATAGCCGAATTGATAGGCCAGCGCAATGCTGTCCGCCGAAATGCCGGCACCGATGACCGCATTGGCCCCGGCCGCGCCCGAATCGAAGGCCAGCATCTTGAACGATTCGGCGACCACGCCCAGCGCCTGCGCCATCCAGATCACGGCCAGGGCAATGGCGAAATGGGCCAGGCGCCTGCGCACCGAAATCGGCGTGGCCATGGCCAACCCGCTGAACAGCGGCAGCGAATAGCCGTAAAGCATCGGATTCTGCACGAGCACCAGTTCGCCGATGCCGCTGCGCCCGTCCGGGGCGACCTGGTTGACCAGCAGGCGCGTCGTGACTTCCATGCCGTGCCCGTTCTGCACGACGTCCGAGAACAGTGTCGGCCAGATCGACAGCAGGCTGAGCTTGGCCATCTGCACGACCGGCCAGACCAGCGGCGAGGAAAAGGCGAACCAGACGAAGAAACTCAACGGCAACCAGAGCACTGCGCGCAGGCCGAATCCGCGGATCGGGGAGGCCTGCATCAGGCCACCCACTCGCGCGCATTGCGGAACATGCGCAGCCACGGCGAGGCTTCACCCCATTCGCGCGGGCGCCAGCTCATCTGCGCGCTGCGGAACACGCGTTCCGGGTGCGGCATCAGGATCGTCACGCGCCCGTCGGCGGCGCTGAAACCCGCCGCGCCGTCGGGCGAACCGTTTGGATTGAGCGGATAGCGTTCGGTCGCACGGCCTGCTCCGTCGACATAGCGCAGGCAGGCCTTGGCCTTGCGCGCGGATGCCGCATCGACGAACACGGCACGGCCTTCCCCATGCGCGACCACGACCGGGAGGCGCGAGCCGGCCATGCCACGCAGGAAAATGGATGGCGACTCGGCCACCGCCAGGGTGACCAGGCGCGCCTCGTACTGCTCGGAAGCGTTGCGCGCGAAGTCCGGCCAGTTTGCCGCGCCCGGTATGATCTCGCGGAGTCCCGACATCATCTGGCAGCCGTTGCAGACGCCGAGGGCAAAATGCGACTCATCGGCGAAGAATTCCGAGAACTGCTCGCGCAAGGCGTCGTTGAACAGGATCGAAGCCGCCCAGCCGCGTCCGGCACCGAGCACGTCGCCATAACTGAAGCCGCCGCAGGCCGCGAGGCCCTTGAACGAAGACAGGTGATGACGCCCGCCCTGCAGGTCGCTCATGTGCACGTCGACCGCCTCGAATCCGGCGCGGGTGAATGCCGCCGCCATCTCGACCTGGCCGTTGACGCCCTGCTCGCGCAGGATCGCCACGCGCGGCTTGGCGCCGGTCGCGATGTATTTCGCGCAGATGTCGTCCCCGGCATCGAAACCGAGCTTGACGACGATGCCGGGATCCGACTCGTTGTTGCGCCATTCGCGCTCGGCGTCGGCGCACACGGGATTGTCGCGCAGGCGCTGCATGGCATGGCTGGTCTCCGACCACATCGCCATCAGCTCGCTCCAGTCCCAGCTCGCGACGCGCTCGTTGTCGTGGCGGATCTTCACCTTCATGCGCGCGATGGGTCGGCCAACGACCGCCCCGTACTTCAGGAGCCCGTGGCGCTCGAGCAATGCCGTGAACGTCGAGCGATCGCTTTCCCTGATCTGCACGATCGCACCGAGCTCCTCGTTGAAGAGCGCACGCAGCATGTTGTCGGCCCAGCCGCCGAGCTCGATCTCGAGGCCGCAGTGGCCGGCCAGCGCCATCTCGATCAGGGTCACGATGGCGCCGCCGTCGGACCGGTCGTGATAGGCCAGCAGCAGGCCTTCGGCATTGGCCTCCTGGATGGCGTTGAAGAACGCACGCAGGCGCGCCGGATCGTCGATGTCCGGGGGCAGGTCGCCGGCGCGCAGGAATACCTGGGTCAATACCGAACCGCCGAGGCGGCCGCGCTTGCCGCCGAGATCGATGATCCAGAGTTCGCTGTCGCCCTGGTCGAGCACGAGTTGCGGCGTCAGCGCGCGGCGCGCGTCGACGCAGCTGGCGAAGGCGGTGGCGACCAGCGAAACCGGCGACACCGTGCGATACGCGGCGTCGCCCTGCTTCCAGCCGACCTGCATGGACATCGAGTCCTTGCCGACCGGAATCGAGATGCCCAGCGCGGGGCACAGTTCCATGCCGACCGCACGCACCGCGTCGTAGAGGGCCGCATCCTCGCCAGGATGGTCGATCGCAGCCATCCAGTTGGCCGACATGCGCACTTCGTCGAGGCGCACCGGGGCGGCGGCGAGGTTGGTCAGGGCTTCGCCGACCGCCATGCGCGCCGACGCGGCGGCATCGAGCAGGGCCAGCGGCGTGCGTTCGCCGATCGCCATCGCCTCCCCGGCATGCCCGGAGAAATCATTGAGGGTCACCGCGCAATCGGCCACCGGAACCTGCCAGGGGCCGACCATCGGGTCACGTGAACACAGGCCGCCGACGCTGCGATCGCCGATCGTGATCAGGAACGACTTGCTGCCGACGGCGGGGAAACGCAGCACGCGTTCGATCGCCTCGCCGAGCTCGAGCCCTTCGGTATCGGCGATCACCGACAGCGGCTCGACGATGCGCCGGGTGTCGCGCTGCATGCGCGGCGGCTTGCCGAACAGCACCTCGAGCGGAAGGTCGATCGGGAAATGGCGGGAATCGGATTTCGGGAATCGCGAATCTGAAAGCAGGAGCCTGCGTTCCGCGGTGGCATGGCCGACGACGGCGAACGGGCAGCGCTCGCGCGCGCAGATCGCTTCGAACAGCGCGAGGTCGTCCGGGCGCACGCCGAGCACGTAGCGCTCCTGCGATTCGTTGCACCAGATCTGCATCGGCGAGAGATGCGGGTCGTCGCAGGGAATCTTCTGCAGTTCGAGGTCGCCACCGACGCTCGAATCATTGAGCAGTTCGGGAATCGCGTTGGACAGGCCGCCAGCGCCGACATCATGGATGGAGACCAGCGGATTTTCGCGGCCGCGCGCCCAGCAGGCGTCGATGACTTCCTGGCAGCGTCGCTGCATCTCGGCGTTGTCGCGCTGCACGGAGGCGAAATCCAGTTCCGCCGAACTCGTGCCCGCGGCGACCGACGAAGCCGCGCCGCCGCCGAGGCCGATCAGCATGGCCGGGCCGCCGAGCACGATCACGCAGTCGCCCGCCGCGAGCATGCGCTTCTCGACGTCGCCGGGCCGCAGGTTGGCGAGGCCGCCGGCGATCATGATCGGCTTGTCGTAGCCGCGGCGCAGTCCGTTCTCGTCGGTGGCCTGTTCGAACGTGCGGAAATAGCCGCCCAGGCAAGGCCGTCCGAATTCGTTGTTGAAGGCGGCGGCGCCGATCGGTCCGTCGCGCATGATCTCGTAGGCCGAGGCGAAGCGCGGCGGCAACGGGCGCTCGCTCTCCCACGGTCGCGCCAGGCCCGGTATGCGCAGATGCGAGACGCTGAAGCCGGTCAGCCCGGCCTTGGGCTTGCCGCCGCGGCCGGTGGCGCCTTCGTCGCGGATCTCGCCGCCCGAACCGGTCGCCGCGCCGGCGAACGGCGAGATCGCGGTCGGATGGTTGTGCGTTTCCACCTTGATCGCGTACGGCACGGCTTCGCGCACGCCGCCGAAAATGCCGGACTGGGCGTCGGCGAAGAAGCGTTCCGCAGCGTGGCCGGCGATGACCGCCGCGTTGTCCTTGTAGGCGGACAGGGTATGCGCAGGCGATTGCTTGTGCGTATTGCGGATCATGGCGAACAGCGATAGCGGCTGCTTCTGCCCATCGATGGTGTATTCGGCGTTGAACACCTTGTGCCGGCAATGCTCGGAATTCGCCTGGGCGAACATCATCAGCTCGGCATCGGTCGGGTCGCGTCCGAGCGCGGCATAGTTCTCCGCCAGATAATCGATTTCATCGGCCGCCAGGGCCAGGCCCAGGCGCCGGTTGGCGGCCTCGAGCGCGCCGTGCGCATCGCCACCGAGGACGATGCGATCGAGCGGCAGGACCGAACCGACATCGAACAGGCTGTCGAATCCGGACAGCGAGGTCAGTATCGACTGGGTCATCGGATCGTGCAGGATCCCGCTCACGGCCTGCCATGCCGCCGAACCCGGCTGCGGTGCACGATCCAGCTCGCAGGCCAGGGCCCGTTCCACGCGACTGATCGCGAAGCCGCAATCGTGCAGGATATCGGTGGCCTTGCTCGACCACGGCGAAATCGTGCCGATGCGCGGCACCACCCAGAGCGCGGCCGCAGCGGGCGCGCCGGGGCGCGCCTGGAGAATCTGTTGCAGGCGGTCGCGATCGACCTGGTCCTCCGCCTCGGCCGCGATGGCATAGACGTGGCGGGCCGATAGCAGCACGCAGCCTTCGGCGGCGCGCGCGAGCGCCGCATTCAGGCGGTCGATGCGAAAGTCGGAAAGGGCCGGCTGGCCGTCGAGAACGATCATGGCAGTCGGGTTGAAAGGGCTGCGAATAATAGCTGATGGCGCGAACCCGGGCGAGGATTACCATGCCCCGCCCGCGCCATTCCCCGACCCGCCGCCTCAGGCGCCCGGGCTTTCCTGGGCAGCTGCGCGTTCGAGTTGCGCCTGCAACTGGTCCGGAGTCAGATAGCCGCCGATCTTGCTGCCGTCCGGCGCGAAAACCGTTGGCGTGCCGTCGACACCCACGTCGATGCCGAGCTGGTACTCCTCGCCGACCGGGTTGTCGCACTGCAGCGGCGCCGGATCGCTGCCGGCCTTGGCCGCCGTGAAGGCGGATTGCCTGTCCTTGGCGCACCAGACCGACACGGCCTTGGAAAACGACGGCGTGCCTGGACCGCTGCGCGGGAAGAACAGGTAATCGACCTGGATGCCGCGCTCGTTGTACTCGGCGATGTGCGAATGGAATTTGCGGCAATAGCCGCAGTCGATGTCGGTGAACACGGTGACCTTGTACTTCGGCTTGGATTTCGGCGCGAAGACGATGCGCTTGGACTGCGGATAGGCATCAAGCCGGGCGATGTTCACGCGGGCCAGGCGGGCCGCGGTGAGATCGACCTTGGCGTTGGCATCGTAAAGCGTGCCCTGCAGCACGTAGCGCCCGTCGGCGCTGATGTAGAGCAGCTGGCTGCCGACCACGGCCTGGTAATAACCCTCGATCGGCGCCTTCTCGAACGCGTCGATCTTGCGATCCTGGACGAGCTTCTGCGCGGCGGCACGCGCCACCGCGTCGCCCGCATCCGCGGCCTGGGCCAGCGGCATGGCGGCGAAAAGAGAGAGTGCGGCGATGAATGGAATTTTCATGGGTGTTTCCCTGTGCGATGGGTGCCGGGGCGCGCTCAGCGCGGCGCGACGGGATTCTTGGCGAGATGTTCCAGTTCCGCGACGAGCTTGTCCGGCGCCAGCGCGATCTGCGGGGCGACCCGCGAGCCATCGGACGCCAGCATGGTCGGCGTGCCGTTGATGCCGATCTCGCGGGCGACCCGGGTCGACTCGGCAATCGGATTGGCGCAGGTCGCATTGCCGGGATCCGCGCCGTTCATGGCCGCGCTGAAGGCGGTCTTGCGGTCGATCGCGCACCACACGGCCTCGGCCTTCTTGTCGGCGCCAGGGTGGATGTCCAGCGGCAGGAACACGTATTCCACCGCGATGCCGGCTTTGTTGTAGGCGTCGATCTGCTGGTGGAAGCGGCGGCAGAACGGGCAGTCGATGTCGGTGAACACGGTCACCGCGTACTTCGGGTTGGCCGGTGCGAAGATGATGCGCTTGTCGGGGCCGATGTTCTTCAGCGAGGCCATGCGGCTCTTCGCCCGGGCTGCTTCGGTGATGTCGCGCCGGCTGTCCACGTCGATGGCGCTGCCATCGAGCACGTAGCGTCCGTCCTTGCTGACGTAGAGGAACTGGCTGCCGACGATCACCTCATAGAAGCCGGGGATGACGGACTCCTGCACGACGTCGACCTTGATCTGCGGCGCCAGCTTGCCGAGCGCCGCCTGCACGGTCTCTTCAGGGGTTGCCGCGATGGCGCCGGTGGCGATGAACAACAGGAGCAGGCTGGACAGATAGCGCATGGAATACCTCGGTGTTTCTCAACGGCCAGCCGCGGATGCGGCCAGGGCGGATGGATCGGCTTTCTCGGAAATCTTCTTCAGTTCGGTCACCAGCCGCTGCGGCGACATGAGCACGGTGGCGTCGATCACGCTGCCGTCCTCGGCGATGGCGGTCGGCGTCTGCATCACGCCGATGTCGCTGCCGGCCTGGCGCATCTGCGCCAGCGGATTGGGGCAATGCAGCGATCCCGGCGACTGGCCGCGCAGGGCGGCCGCGTAGGCCTGCCTGCGATCGGCGGAACACCAGACCGCCACCGACTTCAGGTCGGCGCCGGGATGGATGCTGAGCGGGAAGAACACGTAATCGAAGGCTATGCCGAGAGCGTTGTACTCGTCGATGCGCGAGTGCAGGCGCCGGCAAAACGGGCAATCGACATCGGTGAACACGGTCAGCCTGTACTTCGGTTGCGCTGGCGCGAAACTCAGGCGCATCGAACTGTCGAGGCTGGCCAGCTTCTCGCGCCGCCTGGATGCCATGCTGGCTTCGCTGAGGCTGACGCCCTGCTCGACATCCTCGACCGTTCCGCGCAGGAGGTAGCGGCCGTCGGCGCTGGCATAGGCCACCTGCCCGGCGATGACGCCCTCGTAGTAACCCGGCAGGGCGGACTTGCGGAATGCGCTGATCTGCTGCAGCGGCGCCACTTTCTGGATCGCGGCGCGCGCGGCGTCGCCCTCGGCGGCGTTGGCCTGGCCGAGAAAGATGCCGAAGAACACGAAGCCAAGCGCTCGCAATACCGTCATCAGGCGGGAAATTCCTCAAGGTGTGGTCCAGCAAGGGACCGTCGAAACCGGTGATGGTTCCACGCAAGCCCTCGATTTTCGCATGGACTGCCGCCCCGCGAAAGCCTGCGCCAGGCCTGTTCAGCCGCGCGGATGGTGTTGCGCGTGCAGGCGCTTGAGCCCTTCCTTGGCCACCAGCGTGTAGATTTGCGTGGTTGACAGCGAACTGTGCCCGAGCAGCATCTGCAGGGCGCGCAGATCAGCGCCATGATTGAGCAGATGGGTGGCGAACGAATGCCGCAGCACGTGCGGCGAAATGCGCTTGCCGGCGATGCCGGCGGCCAGCGCGTGCTTCTTGACCAGGGTCCAGAACATCTGCCGGGTCATGCCGGCGCGCCGCGCGGTGACGAACAGCGCATCGACGCGTGCGCCGTTGAGCAGGAGCGTACGCGACTCGCCGACATAGCGGACCAGCCAGTGCTGCGCCTCGCCGCCGATCGGCACGAGCCGTTCCTTGCCGCCCTTGCCGGTGACGCGCAGGACGCCCTGGCGCAGGTTGACCTGGTCGGCGCGCAGGCCGACCAGCTCGCTGACGCGCAGGCCGGTCGCATACATCAGCTCGAGCATGGCGCGATCGCGCACGCCCAGCGGCGTCTCCTGCGGCGCATGCAGCAGCGCCTCGACTTCGCTCTCGGCCAGCGCCTTGGGCAGGCTGCGCGGCAGTTTCGGCGCGTCGACGAGCAGGGTCGGATCCTCGCCGATGCGGCCGTCGCGCAGCAGCAGCCGGTAGAAATGGCGCAGCGCCGAGAGCAGGCGCGCATTCGAGCGCGCGCTGTAGCCACGGCCGGTCACGCCACCCTTCTGCGCACGCGAGGCGAGATAGCGGAACAGCAGCTCGCGCCGGCATTCGGCAAGGCTCGATTCCTGTCCGGGCGCGGCCAGCCAGCGCGCAAAGGCGACCAGGTCGCGCCGGTAACCGGCCAGGGTGTTGTCGGCCAGCCCGAGTTCCGACCAGGCGCGCTCGAGGAACGCGTCGATCAGCTCGCGGTCCGCGGCGCCGGCCTGTGGCTGGGATGCCTGTTTGTCTGCCACGTCTTGCTCACGTCCGTCTTGCGCGCCGCGGCGCAAACCCGGAGGCTAACGCGAATTGACTCCGCGCACGATCATGAACCCGCCCGCATACGCCCCACTCTGGCTTCGCCTGGCCGCCCTGCTCTACGACCTGCTGGTACTGGCCGCCATCTGGATGGTCGCAGCCGGCCTGGTCCTGCTTGCCTTCCGCGGCGACGTCGATGTCGCCCACCAGCCACCGCTCTATCACCATGTCCTGCAGGGCGTGCTGCTCGTCCTGACCGCGCTCTACTTCGCCGTCTCCTGGGCGCGCGGCGGCCAGACCATCGGCATGCGCGCCTGGCGCGTGCGCATCGTCGATGCGCAGGAGAACTCACCGGACCTGCGCCGCTCACTGCTGCGCTTCTTCCTCGCCATCGCGTCCGCGCTGGCGCTCGGCTTCGGATTCATCTGGTGCCTGTTCGACCGCGAAGGGCGCAGCTGGCACGACGTCGTGATGAAGACGCGCATGGTCCGGTTGCCCAGGCCAGGTTCCGCCTGAGCAAGCGGCGAACCAGTGTATTGCGCGCTGAACAGCCCGAAAACTCCGGGCGATTGCGTCGCCGGCATGGACTGAGTTGAGTCCGCCCAAGCCGGCTTCAACGCCGACCGTAAAGCGCAGGTTGGTGGTGAGCGCATGCGAACCCCAACGCCGGCCGGCCGGATTCCATTCATCGCGCGATGGATCGAATACCGTTGGGGTGCGCTGGCGCTTACCCCAACCTCGGGCTTCGATTCCCGATTCCCGATTCCCGATTCCCGATTCCCGATTCCCGAATTCCCCAATCCCGAATCCCGAATCCCGAATCCCCAATCCCGAATCCCCAATCCCCAATCCCGACTCTCAGGCATGCCGGCGAAACCAGGCATACGCCATCGCGATGAGCAGGACCGGCGGGATCGTGTTGGCCAGGGCGGGAGGCAATCCGTACACCGCGCCCATGCTGACCACCGTGCGTTGCAGGAAATAAAACCCGATCGACAGCACGATGCCGATGAACAGCCGCTTCGACAGGCCGCCGCTGCGCAGCGCACCAAACGCGAACGGCAGCGCGCAGAAGGCGAGCACGAGGACGTTGACCGGATAGAACAGGCGCGCCCAGTAGGCCTCACGGAAATCACGCGAGTCCTGGCCGTTGCGCTCGAGGTAGGCGATGTTGCGCGAGAGCTCGCGCAGGTTGAGGTAGTCGAGGTTGACGATGCTCAGGGCGAGCAGGTCGGGATCGAGCCCGGACGGCCAGTTCAGTTCCGCGCTCTGCGTACTAGTCGCCGAAGCTTCGCCGAACACGGTGCGACGCACGTCGAAGAGCTTCCACTGGCCTTGCACGTGTTCCGCGCGTGCCGCCACCGACAGCTTGAGCAGGCGCCCTTCGGGGTCGAATTCGAAGACCCTGACGCGGCTGAGGTCGACCACCGAGTCATTGCCGACCTGTCGCGCGCGCCCGCTGCCGGCATTGACGAAGGTGTCGCCATCGCGTGCCCACAGGCTGCCGCCCTTGGCCAGGCTGACGTCCTTCGATTTCGCCGCCAGCGCCAGCGACTTGGCGCTCTGCTCGCCGAGCGGGGCCAGGGTTTCGCCGAGCACGACGACCAGCACGGTCAGCAGGACCAGGGTGAACACCACCGAGGCGCTGATGCGCAGCTTCGACAATCCTGCTGCCCGCAGCGCGGTCAGCTCGCCGGTACCGGCCAGCGCACCGAGGCCGACCAGCCCGCCGATCAGGGCCGCGTAGCCGAACATTTCGTAAATCCGGCGTGGCACCGTCAGCAGGGTGTAGCTGGCCGCCTTGGCCAGCGTGTAGCTGCCGCGCCCGACGTCGTTGAGCTCACCGACGAAGATCGTGAACGCATCGAAGCCGACGAGGACGAACCAGGTCAGTCCGACCGCTGCAAGGACCGACATCGCGACCAGCCGGTCGACGCGCTTGAAACCGATCGCGTTCATGCGGCGGCCCGCCGACGTCCGCGCAGCCGCCCACCGCGCCAGATCAGCCACAGCGCGATCAGCAGGGTCGGCAGGTAGACCCACCACAGGCCAAACGACGGGGCCAACTTGCCGTGCGCGATCCAGGAGCGGCCGAGGGCGAGGAAATTGGCAAAGGCGATGTAGGCAAGCACCGCGATGATCAGGCTCGCATAGCGCGGCTGGCGCGGACTGGTGCGCGACAGCGGCAAGGCCAGCAGGGCCAGGATCAGGGTCGATACCAGCGGCGCCAGGCGCCAGTGCAGTTCGGCGCGCTGCACGGTGTCCGTGCTTGTCCAGAGCTCGCTGGTCGGCGCGGCGCGCTTGACCGCGTCGGAGTTGTCCACGGCATCGTTGTCGGCCAGCTTGATGTCGTTGCGCTCGAAGCGCAGCAGGCGGAAATCGTCCTGCCCGGGATGGCCTTCGACACGGAAACCGTCGCGCAGGGAGAGGAAACGGTCGCCGCCGGAGGTATCGCGATACAACTCGCCGTTCCTGGCCGTGATGATGTTGATCTGCGATGTGCCATCGGCATCGACGCGTTCGCTCTCGACGAACATGCGCTGGAATTTCGCGCCCTCCGGCGACATGCCGTTGACGTAGATGATGCCCTCGCGGCCAGGCAGTGATACAAAACGCCCCGGTTCGAGGCCGGCGATCAGCAGCGAGCGGTTGGCCTCGTCGACCAGATGCTGGGAAAAGCGCATGGCCGATGGCGCCACCCAGAACGCGACCAGGCCGAGCAGCAGCGCGACCGGCACGACGAGCAGGGCCAGCGGCCGCAGCAATCCGCCCACATTGAGCCCGGACGCACTCAGCACGGCCATCTCGCTGTCCTTGTAAAGCCGCCCGAAGGCAAGCAGGATGCCGAGAAACACGGCCAGCGGCAGCAGCACATTGAGGCTGTCGATGGCGCGCAGGCCGATCATGGCGACCAGCAGGTCGGCCGGGACCCGGCCGCGGGCCACCTGGTTGAGCACCGCGATCAGCGATTCGCCGATGCTGATCAGGAGCAGGACCGCGGCAATGGCGAGGAATGTCATCGCCAGCTCGCGGAACAGGTAACGGTCGATGATGCGCAGCACCGGTGGTCTATGCCTTAGAATGAGGGGTTTGGCGCTGTGGTCTGGCCGCGCGCGACCCCGCAAGTCTACCGATCTGCACGATCCGGCGCGTGGCTTGCGACATTTTTATCCTGAATACGGAATTTGCAATGACCCTGAAGTTCAGCTTGACCCGTGAATCCCCCGAATCCACCGACACCCCCTGCGCGATCGTCGGCGTCTACGCCGGCGGCGCCCTCAGCGATGCAGCGGCGCGTGTCGACCAGGCTTCCTCGGGCGCGGTCAGGCGCCTCCTCGACAGCGGCGACATCACGCCGAAGCTCGGCAACAGTTCGCTGCTGTTCGCCCTGCCCGGGGTCAAGGCCGGTCGCGTGCTGGTCGTCGGCCTCGGCGAGAAGGAAAAGTTCGATGCCGCGGCCTTCAACCGCGCCGCGCTCGAGGCGGGTCGTGCGCTCAAGGCGCTGCCGATCGCCAGTGCCATTTCCTGGCTGACCGAGGTCGACGTGCCCGGGCGCGACTACGCCTGGAAGCTGCGCACGGCGGCGCTGGCCGCCGACCAGCATGCCTATCGCTACACGGCGACGTTCAAGCCGAAGGAAAAGCCGAAGACGCCACAGCTCGAGGCGCTCGCTTTCCACGGAGCGGACGAGGACCTTGCCCTGAAGCAGGCCGCCGCCATGGCCAGCGGCGTGCGCTTCGCCCGCGAACTCGGCAACCTGCCGCCGAACATCTGCAATCCGGCCTATATCGCCGGACAGTCGCAGTCCTTTGCCGACTCCCACGAGGGCGTCAGCTGCGAGATCCTCGAGCGCGACGACATGGAAAAGCTCGGCATGGGCTCCCTGCTCGGCGTCGCCCGCGGTTCGGCCAATCCGCCCAAGCTCGTCGTGCTGCGCTGGAACGGTGGCGGCGACGCCAAGCCCTATGTGCTGGTCGGCAAGGGCATCACCTTCGATACCGGCGGCATCTCGCTCAAGCCCGGTGCCGGCATGGAGGAAATGAAGTTCGACATGTGCGGCGCGGCCGGCGTCCTCGGTGCGTTCGTGGCCGCGGTCGAACTCGCGCTGCCGGTCAACCTGGTCTGCATCGTCGCCGCGGTGGAGAACATGCCGGACGGCAATGCCTACCGGCCCAGCGATGTGCTGACCAGCATGTCCGGGCAGACCATCGAAGTGCTCAACACCGATGCCGAGGGCCGCCTGATCCTGTGCGACGCGCTGACCTACGCGCAGCGCTTCGAGCCCGAAGTCATCATCGATGCGGCGACCCTGACCGGCGCCTGCGTGGTCGCGCTGGGCAAGCACGCCAGCGGCCTGATGACCCAGGACGAGGAACTCGCCGCCCAGTTGCTCGATGCCGGCACGCATACGCTCGACCGCGCCTGGCGCCTGCCCCTGTGGGACGACTACCAGACCGGGCTCGAATCGGCGTTCGCCGATGTCGCCAACCTCGGCGGCAAGTATGGCGGCGCGATCACCGCCGGCTGCTTCCTGTCGCGCTTCACCACGGGCTATCGCTGGGCCCACCTCGATATCGCCGGCACCGCCTGGAACGAGGGCCGCAAGGGTCTCGCCACGGGCCGCCCGGTATCGCTGCTGGTCCAGTACCTGATCGATCGCTGCGCGTGAACGAGCCGCTCGACCTCGGGCGCCGGCAGAAGCAGGCCGCCCTCGCCGCAATGCTCGGCGTCTCGCTGGTGACCGGCATCCTCGTCGCCGCGCTCGCTCCCGAAAGCGGCGCGGCCGACGTGCCGATGTGGGTGCAGTTGCTCGCCAACCTGGCCCTGTTGCTGCTCGGCTTCCGCTGGCTGCAGATCGACAGCGCCCAGCTCGACATCCGCCGGCCGCTCTGGCTCAACATCGGCATCATCCTGCTCGCGGCGATCTTCGTTCCGTACTATTTCTACAAGACCCGCCCGCCCGGTGCGCGCCTGGTGCCGATCGTGTCGTTCTTCGGCCTGGTCATGGCCTGCGCGATGGCCTCGGCGATCGGTACCGTCCTCATGTCTTCGTTGCAGCCCGGCAGCGCACCGCCGGCAACGTTCTGATCCGATGCCACGCGCCGACTTCTACCTGATCGACAAGCCGCGCTTCCGCGAGGACCCGCTGCTGCTGGTCTGCGAACTGGCCAGGAAGGCGTTCGCCAGCGAACAGCCCACCGTCATCTTCGCCCGCTCGCAGGACCAGGCCGAAGCGATCGACGCGCGCCTGTGGGAATTCGACGAGGATGCCTTCATCCCGCACCAGATCGCCGGCGACGACGACGACGCCATCACCGCCGTGCTGATCGTGCCACCCGGCATCGACGCCGGCGAACGTCCGCTGGCGATCAACCTGCGCGACGACTGTGCGCTGGGCAGGCACGAGCGCATCCTCGAAGTCGTCGCCGCCGATCCTGAAGAGCGCAGCGGCTCGCGCGCGCGCTGGACCGAATACAAGCGCCTCGGCTACGAACTGAACAAGCACGACATGTGAGGGGCCGGGATTGGGGATTTGGGATTCGGGATTCGGGAGAGCGAATAACGCAGTCTCGAATCCCGAATATCGAATCTCGAATCCCGAATATCGAATCTCGAATCCCGAATATCGAATCTCGAATTCCGAATCCCGAATCCCGAATCCCGGCCTTCAACCGAATCCCGAATCCCAAATCCCGAATCCCCGCTATGGACAAAAGTTTCGAACCCGGCCAGATTGAACCGAAGTGGTATGCGCAGTGGGAAGCCGCGGGCGCATTCAAGCCACGGGGCAATGGCGATCCGTATTGCATCCTGCTGCCGCCGCCGAACGTGACCGGCACGCTGCACATGGGTCACGCGTTCCAGCAGACCATCATGGATGCGCTGTGCCGTTACCAGCGCATGCGCGGCTCGCGCACACTGTGGCAGGGCGGCAGCGACCATGCCGGCATCGCCACGCAGAAGATCGTCGAGAACCAGCTCGCAGCCGTTGGCAAGACGCGCCACGATCTCGGCCGCGACAAGTTCATCGAGCGCGTCTGGGAGTGGAAACAGGAATCCGGCTCGACGATCAGCAACCAGATGCGCCGCCTCGGCGCCTCGGTCGACTGGTCGCGCGAGCGCTTCACGATGGACGAGGGTCTCTCCGCCGCGGTGCGCCGCGTGTTCGTGCAGTGGTATCGCGACGGCCTGCTCTATCGCGGGCGCCGCCTGGTCAACTGGGATCCGGTGCTGATGACCGCCGTCTCCGACCTCGAGGTCAACAGCGAGGAAAAGGACGGAAGCCTTTGGTCGATCCGCTATCCGGCCAGCGATGGCGGCGAAGGCCTGGTGGTGGCGACGACGCGCCCGGAAACCATGCTCGGCGATGTCGCCGTGGCCGTGCATCCTGACGACGAGCGCTACCAGGCGCTGATCGGCAAGACGCTGAAACTTCCGTTGACCGATCGCGAGATCCCGGTCATCGCCGACACCTATGTCGAACGCGAATTCGGCACCGGTTGCGTCAAGATCACCCCGGCGCATGATTTCAACGACGCGCAGATCGGCGCACGCCACGGCCTTAAGCCAGTATCCATATTCAAACTGGATGGCCGAATCAAAGACTCGGAGCTAGATGACTTTGCGTTCGGACATCGAGCTCCTTCTCAGGGGTCACAGCAGTCAGATGCCGTAGACGGTATCGTTGGCCCATCGACTGTTTCCCTGATTCCAGAAAAATATCGTGGGCTGGATCGCTTCGTTGCGCGCAAAGAGATACTCAACGATCTCGCACTTGTTGGCCTGCTCGTCGAGACGAAGAAGCACAAGCTGCAGGTGCCGATCAGCCAGCGCACCGATGCGGTCATCGAGCCGATGCTGACCGACCAGTGGTTCCTCGACCTGACCAGCGACACGCGCGTCGACGGCAAGCCGGGACCGGGCGGACGCAAGGCGATCACCGAACCCGCCCTCGAGGCGGTGCGCGGCGGCGCGATCCGCTTCGTGCCGGAAAACTGGTCGAGCACCTACACGCAATGGCTGGACAACATCCAGGACTGGTGCGTCAGCCGCCAGCTCTGGTGGGGCCATCGCATCCCGGCCTGGTTCGACGAGGCCGGCAACATCTTCGTCGGCGAGGACGAGGCCGATGCCCTCGCCCACGCGGATACGAAGCCGGTCGGCACCCTGCGCCAGGACGAGGATGTCCTCGACACCTGGTTCTCCTCGGCGCTGTGGCCGTTCTCGACCATGGGCTGGCCGGCGGATGCTCCGGTCAGGGAAAACGGCGAGATCGTCGCCGACTGGTCGAGCGACCAGGCCTTCCTGCCCAGCGCCGTGCTCGTCACCGGCTTCGACATCATCTTCTTCTGGGTCGCGCGCATGGTCATGGCGACCCAGTACTTCACCGGCAAGGTGCCGTTCCGCGAGGTCTACATCAATGCCATCGTGCGCGACGCCGAAGGCCAGAAGATGTCGAAGTCCAAGGGCAACACGATCGACCCCCTCGACCTCATCGACGGCATCGACCTCGAATCGCTGGTGAAGAAATCGACCGCCTCGCTGCTGATCCCGCAGGTGCGCGAAAAGGTCGAGAAGCGCATCCGCAAGGACTACCCCGAAGGCATCGCCGCGGTCGGCACCGACGCGATGCGCTTCACCTTCGCCGCCCTGGCCACCTACGGACGCACGATCAATTTCGACCTCAAGCGTGCCGAGGGCTACAAGAACTTCTGCAACAAGCTGTGGAATGCCGCGCGGTTCGTGTTGATGAATGTCGGGGAGCCGGGATTCGAGATTGGTGATTCGAGATTCGAAAAGGCGGCGGAAACGGCCGCGGAACAGTGGATTCTTTCTCGACTCGCGGCGACGCTTGAGGAAGTCGAGGCGCAGTTCACGACCTATCGATTCGACTTGGTCGCGCAAGCACTTTACGAATTCGTCTGGAATGACTACTGCGACTGGTTCCTTGAACTGAGCAAGCCGGCCCTGAACGGCGACGATGCCCCGGCCGCAGCGTCGACGCGACTGACCTTGCTGCGCGTGCTCGAGGCGATCCTGCGCGCCCTGCATCCGATCACGCCGTTCATCACCGAGGAGATCTGGCAGAACGTCGCGCCCAGGCTCGGCATTGGCGGGGACAGCGTGTCCGCGCGGCCCTACCCGCGCAGCGACGAATTCAGCGCTGGCGTGGAAGCGGGTGCCGTGGCCGACATCGAGTGGCTCAAGTCGGTACTCGGCGAGGTCCGGCGCATCCGCAGCGAGATGAACATCCCGCCGGGCAAGCAGATCCCGCTGCTGTTCGCCAAGGGCAACGACACCGATCGCAAGCGCATCGAGCGGTTCTCGGGCCAGATCGCCTTCCTCGCCCGCACCGAATCGCAGCGCTGGCTCGCCGCGGACGAACAGGAACCGGCCTCGGCCTCGGCCATCATCGGCGAGCTGCGCGTACTGATCCCGCTGGCCGGCCTGATCGACCTCGATGCCGAGAAGGCGCGCCTGGAGAAAGAGATCAGGCGCATCGACGGCGAGATCGCCAAATGCAATGGCAAGCTCGGCAACGCGACGTTCGTGGCCAACGCCCCGGCCGCCGTGGTCGACCAGGAGCGCCAGCGCCTGGCCGATTTCACGGTGACCCTGAATGGCTTGCGCGAGCAGCTGGGGAGGCTTTGACGAGCCGGGGATTCGGGATTGGGGATTGGGGATTCGACAGGAGCCGGGTACCTGCGCCCTTGCGAATCCCGGCTTTCAACAGCCGAACGGCTGGTCATCCCGAATCCCGAATCCCGAATCCCTGCCCCACCCCATGACGCCCCGCCCCCGGATCGGCGATAATCCGCAATCCCCTTTTCCCCGACCGACTGCCCTGGCCCCCTAGGCCGCGTCGGTTTCGTTCATACCCGGAGTTCGCATGCAATACATCTACACGATGATCGGCGTCAGCAAGATCGTCCCGCCGAAGCGCCAGATCATCAAGGACATTTCGCTCTCGTTCTTCCCGGGCGCCAAGATCGGCCTGCTCGGCCTGAACGGCGCCGGCAAGTCGACCGTGCTGCGCATCATGGCCGGCACCGACACCGACTACCAGGGCGAAGCGCGCGCCAACCCCGGCACCAAGATCGGCTACCTCGAACAGGAACCGAACCTCGACCCGGACAAGACCGTGCGCGAAGTGGTCGAGGAAGGCGTCGCCGAGATCATCCACGCACAGCAGCGCCTTGATGAGGTCTACGCCGCCTACGCCGAGGAAGGCGCGGACTTCGACAAGCTCGCCGCCGAACAGCAGCGCCTCGAAAGCCTGCTCGCGGTGACCGATGCGCATGCGCTGGAACGCCAGCTTGAAGTCGCCGCCGATGCCCTGCGCCTGCCGCCGTGGGACGCCAATGTCGGCAAGCTGTCCGGTGGCGAGAAGCGCCGCGTCGCGCTGTGCCGCCTGCTCCTGTCGAAACCCGACATGCTCCTGCTCGACGAGCCGACCAACCATCTCGATGCGGAATCCGTCGAATGGCTGGAACACTTCCTCGCCGACTTCCCGGGCACGGTCGTCGCGGTCACCCATGACCGCTACTTCCTCGACAACGCGGCCGAATGGATCCTCGAACTCGACCGTGGCCGCGGCATTCCGTGGAAGGGCAACTACTCCTCGTGGCTCGAGCAGAAGGGCGAGCGCCTGAAGCAGGAAGAATCGAGCGAGAAGGCGCGCCAGAAGGCGATCCAGCGCGAACTCGAATGGGCGCGCAGCAACGCCAAGGGCGGCCGCAGCAAGGGCAAGGCGCGACTGTCGAAGATCGAGGAACTGCAGTCGATCGACTACCAGCGCCGCAACGAGACCAACGAGATCTTCATTCCGCCGGGCGAACGCCTCGGCAGCTCGATCATGGAATTCAAGAACGTCACCAAGTCGTTTGGCGACCGCCTGCTGATCGAGGACCTGAGCTTCGTCGTTCCGCATGGCGCGATCATCGGCATCATCGGCCCGAACGGCGCCGGCAAGTCGACCCTGTTCAAGATGATCATGGGGATGGAAAAGCCGGACAAGGGCGAGATCACGCGCGGGCAGACGGTCAAGGTCGCCTATGTCGACCAGAGCCGCGAAAAGCTCGAAGGCGACCACAACGTGTTCCAGGAGATTTCCGGCGGCGCCGACATCCTCAACATCAACGGCATCGAGATCCAGTCGCGCGCCTATCTCGGCCGCTTCAACTTCAAGGGCCAGGACCAGCAGAAGCTGGTCGGTACGCTCTCGGGCGGTGAACGCGGGCGCCTGCACCTGGCCAAGACCTTGCTCCAGGGCGGCAACGTGCTGCTCCTCGACGAGCCTTCGAACGATCTCGACATCGAAACCCTGCGCGCGCTCGAGGACGCCCTGCTCGAGTTCCCCGGCAACGTCTTCGTGATCTCGCATGACCGCTGGTTCCTCGACCGCATCGCCACCCACATCCTCGCCTTCGAAGGCGATTCGCACGTCGAATTCTTCACCGGCAACTACCGCGAATACGAGGAAGACAAGAAGCGCCGCCTCGGCGACGATGCATCGACGCCGCACCGGTTGCGTTACAAGAAGCTGGCTTAGGAGCCGGGATTCGGGATTTGATATTCGGGATTGGGAAGAGCGGGCGAAGGGCGGCGCGGGATTTTATGGCTGTCCTCGCGTTGCCGCCTTGTTGTAGGAAGCGGCTTCGACCGCGATGCTTTTCGTCACGTACGGGAAGAGCATCGGGCATGAATGCCCCCTACGGACGGAGCCCGCGGTACGTGGATGCAAACCTCGCCGCCAGTTCGATTTGAGGAGACTCGCCAATGACCTTCATTGAATCCCTGCGCGCCGCCTGGCAGCGAAACAATTCGCTGGTCTGCGTCGGACTCGATCCGGAGCCCGCGCGTTTCCCTGCGCAGTTCGCCGAGGACAGCGACGCGGTGTTCGCTTTCTGCCGCGACATCGTCGATGCGACGGCCGACCTGGTCTGCTGTTTCAAGCCGCAGATCGCGCATTTCGCCGCTCTCGGCGCAGAGGATGCGCTGCAACGGCTGATCGCGCACATCCATGCGCACCAGCCCGGCGTGCCGGTCATCCTCGACGCCAAACGCGGCGATATCGGCTCGACCGCGCAGCACTATGCCCGCGAAGCCTTCGATCGTTACCAGGCCGATGCGGTCACGGTGAACCCCTATCTTGGCCGCGATTCGCTGCAGCCCTTCCTCGACCGCGCCGACAAGGGCGTGGTCATCCTCTGCCGCACATCGAACCCGGGCGCAGGCGATGTGCAGGATCTCGACGTCGGCGGCAAGCCGCTCTACCAGCATGTCGCCGCCATGGTTGCCGGCGAGTGGAACGCCAACGGCAACTGCCTGCTGGTCACCGGCGCGACCTATCCCGCCGAACTGGCCGAAGTCAGGCGCATCGTCGGCGACCTGCCGCTGCTCGTGCCGGGCATCGGCGCCCAGGGCGGCGATGTCGAGGCCGTGCTGCGCAACGGCCAGTCGGCCGACGGCACGGGCCTCCTGATCTCCTCCTCGCGCGCCATCCTTTACGCTGGCGGCGGCGATGATTTCGCCAATGCGGCGCGCGAGGCCACGCTGTCGCTGCGCGAGGAAATCAATCGCCATCGCAGCGCGAACGCGGCTTAGGGATTCGCCATGTTCACCGTGGCACTGACCGGTGGGATCGCTTCAGGCAAGTCGGCCGTCGAACAGCGCTTCGCGGCGCGCGGCATCGAGATCATCGATGCCGACCAGGTTGCGCGCGAGGTGGTGGCGATCGGCACGCCCGGCCTCGCCGAAGTTGCCGATGCCTTCGGTCCCGGCGTGCTCGCCGCCGATGCCTCGCTGGACCGGAAGAAAATGCGCGAGCGCGTCTTCGCCGATCCCGCCTCGCGCCAGCGTCTCGAGGCCATCATCCACCCGCGCGTGCGGCAGGCGATGATGCAGCGTGCGGGCAAGGTGCGCGGCGCCTACGGCCTGGCGGTGATCCCGCTGTTCGTCGAGTCCGGCGAATACGGCTGGGTCGATCGCGTCCTCGTGGTCGACGTGCCGCGCGCCGTCCAGCTCGCCCGGCTGATGGCGCGCGACGGGATCAGCCGGGATCTGGCCGAATCGATGCTCGATGCCCAGGCGACGCGCGAGCAGCGCCTCGCCGTGGCCGATGACGTCATCGACAACCAGGGCGACCTGCAGGCGCTTGACGAAGCGGTCGACCTGCTGCACAGGAAGTATCTGGCGCTCGCCGGGCACCCGCTCCGCCCTGCATAGCCGTCGCTTGCGCGGGATCGCCTTGGCGCAGGCCTGCCCTGGCGCCGCAAGGACGAAGGCCAGGCATCTTCCGATGCCTGGCCTGCCCTTTATCGGAACGCTGTCAGTGGGTCAACGGCGCGCGATGCGCTCCCTGCGATACCAGATGGCGACCAGGCCGAGCGCGAGCAGCAGCATCGCGATCGGACCAAGCGTCGGAATGGCCTGGGCGATCAGGAAACCGGTCGGATCTTCGGTTCCAGGCGCGGCCGGATTGTCGGTCAAGGCGCTGGCGTCGTTCGTGCCATCGCCGTTGGAGTCGTAGTTGATCGTGCCCTGGTTGTCGATCTGGCCGAAGGCACCGGCATTGACCGTCGCATTGATCGTGATCGTCACGCTGGCCGAGGCCGCAATGGAGCCGTTCCAGGTGACCGTGTTGCCGGCGGTCGTCGCCGTGCCCGCACTGGCGCTTGCCGAAACGAGACTGACCTGGGCGGGCAGCACGTCGACGAATTCGTCGCCCGGATTGTCCGCCTGGTTGCCCGGGCCGGCATTGTTCAGCACGATCGTATAGGTGATCGCGCCGCCGGGGATGGTTGCCCCGCTGACCGTCTTCGTACCGCTCACGCCGGCGCCGGCGACCACCGAGGTCGTGTCCGTGGCCGAATTGTTGCCGGTGGCGGGATCGCTGGCGCCGGCCGGAACGGCGACCGTGGCGGTGTTGGAGATCACGGTTCCGTTCGCGGTTCCTGGCGCCACCGTGCAGGAAGCCGTGTAGGTCACATTGGCGCCGACGGGCAGGTTCACGCTGTCGTTGATGTTGCCGCTGCCTGCGGCCGTGCAGGTGCCGCCGCTACCGGCACAGGTCCAGGTGCAGGTCAGCGAAGCCGGGAACGTGTCGGCCACGGTGCTGCCCGAGGCATTGCTGGGACCGGCATTGCTGGCCACGATCGTGTAGGTGAGCGAGCCGCCCGCGACGACCGACGCCACGCCGTCCGTCTTGGTGATCGACAGGTCGGCCGAAACGGTGGTCGTGTCGACATCGGTTGCGCTGTTGTTGCCCGACGCGGGATCCGGAACGCCCATGGGCGGAGTGACCGTCGCCGTGTTGGCGATGTTGACGCCCGCGGCCGTCGCCGCCGGCACGGTGCAGGTCGCCGTGTAGGTGACCGAACCGCCATTTGGCAGGTTGACGACGTCGGCGATGTTGCCCGCGCCCGCCGCCGTGCAGGTACCGCCACCGGCTCCGGCACAGGTCCAGCTGCAGCCCGTCAGCGGCGCCGGGAACGTGTCGTTGACCAGACTGCCCGGTGCGTCCGTGGGCCCGGCATTGCTGGCCGTGATCGTATAGGTCACCGTCTGTCCGGCGGCGACCGTGGTGACGCCATCGGTCTTGGTGATGGCGAGGTCGGCCGAGGCACAGGTGAAAGTCTGGATGTCGAGCGACCAGCTATTGAGATTTCCGCCGTCGCCGGCGAGGTCGTCGGAGATGGTCAGGGTCCAGGTCCCGTTTGGATCCTCGCCGATGAATGCCGCCATCGCCTCTTCGGGCACCAGCGGCGACGCCAGGGTCAGGTTGACGTAGGCCTGGTCGGTCACCAGTCCGTTGTTGGTCGTATAGGGTACCTGGCCAGCCGGATTGGCGCTGTCGTCCCAGACCGTGCCGTTGAAGACGTCGTCGTTGCTGCCGCCGTTGTCCGTGGTCAGCGTGACGACCGTGCCGGCCGGCGAGGTCAGGGTGATGTCGAGATCGGCGTTGAATGTGTGCTGGATGAAGGTCGTCGCATTGACGTCAAGGATGGCGGATCCCGCACCGGCGACGACGATTGTCGAGGAAATGACAGCAGGCCCGGTCGGAATGGCGATCGGTGTCGACTGGGTCTGCGTCGGCAACGTCGCGATGATCGGTGCATTCGGCAAGGTGGTCACGTCGAGCGACCAGCCATTGAGACTGCCACCGTCTCCGGCGGCGTCGTCGGATAGGGTCAGCGTCCAGGTGCCGTTCGGATTCTCGCCGATGAAGGCGCCCATGGCTTCCTCGGGCACCAGCGGCGTCGCCGTGGTCAGGTTGGCATAGGCCTGGTCGGTGACGAGTCCGTTGTTGGTCGTATAGGGCACCTGGCCGGCGGGGTTGGCCGAATCGTCCCAGAGCGTGCCATCGTACACATTGTCATTGCCGGCACCGTTGTCGGTGGTGATGGTCACCACCGTGCCGGCGGGCGACGTCAGGGTGATGTCGAGGTCGCTGGAGAAAGTGTGCTGGATCTGGGTCGTCATGTTCAGATCGAGCAGATAAGGCGCCGCGCCCGAAACCACGATGGTCGAGGTCACCACGGCAGGTCCGGTCGGAATGGGAACCGGCGTGGCATCGGCGAAACTGGTCGTCGTCGTATTGCACCCGGCGGGCAATCCACCCGTCGCGCCCGGTGCCGCGGGGCGGACTTCCGAAGGGACGACCGGATGCGCGATCTGCGCCGGATCATCGCCGCCCATGGCCAGGGAAAGCTCGAGGTAGCGGTCCATGGCCGTCTCGTAGGCCAGTGCCGATGCCGGGTTGCCGGAAGCCTGCGGCTTGAGGGCGCCGAGCTGCTGGCCTAGCCCTGCCATCTCGCCGTACGCGGCTGCCTTGTCGATGTCGGCGCAGGCCGGGCCCGCGCTGCCGAGCAGCGTGAGCGCCGCCAGCGCCAGGCTTGTACGCCAGGAAAAGCGGGTCGTCCCGCTCGCCGCAGTGGAATTCTTCATGATCGCCATCCCCTACCCCCCTTGCTTGAAATTCGACGCGGAACCCGTGTTGCGGGTCCGCACAACGTTCGGCGCGCTGGCTGCGAAGTTGTCTTGGCCAACGCGCGGAAATCCGCATGATCTGCCAGCGTGCCGGATCCTCAGGCTCCTGCCGCACCGCCATCGGCGGGACACATTGCGCCGCACGGCCATGCCGCCATGCCGCCGGCGAATGCGAAGACAGACCCACCCTTCCCCCGGAGTGTGAACTGGTTCTCGAAAATAGACCCATGACTGCACAAAGTCGAGTCCGGCGTGGCCTGGACGGACCCTCGCGTCAGGCGGGCGGCCAATACCCGCGAATGGCGGCAATGCCCTGGAAGCCGGCCTGCAATGCACGCGGTTGCTCGGCGCCGTCCAGGCCACCGAGGGCGTAGACCGGGAGGGCCGCTTCGCCAAGCAGGGCAGCGGCCCGCTCCCATCCCAGCGCAACGGCCCCGCGATGGCTCGCCGTGGCTTCGATGGGCGACAGCGTGGCGAAATCGGCGCCGATCGCGGCCGCATGCACGAGTTCGCTGGCGCCGTGGCAGGACACGCCGATCCATTTGTCGGCCGGCATCGGGCGCTGTTGCAGGGCTTGTGCGACGCGAAACGGAAGATGCACGCCGTCGAGGCCAAGCACGCCGGCCAGCTCGAAATCGGTATTCAGCAGGATACGTGCGCCATGGGCGTGGCAGAGATCGCGAACCGGACGGGCCAGAGCGGCCGTATCCGACCTCGTCCAGCCGGGCAGGCGCAGCTGGACCAGGCGGATTCCATCGGCCAGCGCGGATTCCAGGCGGGCGAGGAAGTCTGGAACCCCGCCCGCGGCGGGCACCGGGGTGATCAGATAGCGTTCGGGCAGGCGCAGTGAAGTGACCACCGGCCAGTCCGCTGCCGGCAAGCATGCGCGGTCGATCCGTTCCGGCTCGATCCACGCGATGCGCTGGTTCTCGCGCGGATGCAGCACGCCTTCGCAGGCGCTGATTTCATGGGCGTCGAGGACGATGCGATCGAACGGCACGGCGATGCGCCTGCGCCCGATGCGGGCGCGGATGCCAAGCTCTTCGTGAAGTTCACGCGCCAGCGCCGCTTCGGCGGTCTCGCCCGGTTCCACCTTGCCACCGGGAAACTCCCAGAATCCGGCCAGGTCCTTGCCGGGTGGCCGCTGCGCAAGCAGCACCCGGCCATGTGCATCGCGCACTATTCCCGCGACGACATGGATCCGTGCGGCTCCGGCGGATGCGGATTCGGCCACGGGCGGCATCAGTGCCGCGATCCGCGGCGCCGCATCCGCCTCGCGCTGGTCGCGGCCCTCAGGACCAACCCGTCAGCTCAGGCTGCCGTGGCACTGCTTGTACTTCTTGCCCGATCCGCACGGGCACGGATCATTGCGGCCGACTTTCGGCGCATCGCGCATCATCGGCACCGAGGCCTGGGCGTTGCTTTGCAACGGAGCCGGCGCTTCCTCGTCGCCGTAGCCGGGTGGCTGGGCGTGCTGGAACTGCCTTGTCTTCGCCTGCGCTTCGGCTTGCGCGCGCTGCTCGGCCTCGAGCGCGCGGACCTCCTCCTCGCTGCGGATGCGCACGCGCGCCAGCAGCTGCACGAGTTCGTGCTTGATGCGCTCGAGCATCTGCTGGAACAGCAGGAACGATTCGCGCTTGAACTCCTGCTTGGGCTGCTTCTGCGCATAGCCGCGCAGGTAGATGCCCTGGCGCAGGTAATCCATGCTGGTCAGGTGCTCCTTCCAGCAGTTGTCGACGACCGACAGCATCACGTGCTTCTCGAGCGAGCGCATGGTCTCCTCGCCGAGCAGCGCTTCCTTCTCGCGGAACAGGCGCTCGGCGGCGTCCTCGACGCGGGCAAGTATGGAATCGGCGTCGGCCTCTTCCTGCTCCTCGAGCCAGCCTTTCAGGTCGAGCTTGAGGCCGAACTCCGATTCAAGCTCCTTCTCGAGCCCGCCGATATTCCACTGGTCGTCTACCGAATTGGGTGGGATGAAACGGCGCACGAGCTCGGCGAAGACGTCCTCGCGGATGCTGGCGACGGTTTCGCCGACGCCCTCGCTTTCGAGCAGTTCATTGCGCTGTTCGTAGATGACCTTGCGCTGGTCGTTGGCGACGTCGTCGAACTCGAGCACGTTCTTGCGGATGTCGAAGTTCTGCGCCTCGACCTTGCGCTGCGCATTCATGATCTGCTTGGTGACCATGCGGTCCTCGATGGCGTCTTCTTCCTTCATGCCGAACATGCGCATGAGCCCGGCCACGCGTTCGCCCATGAAGATGCGCAGCAGGTTGTCTTCCAGCGACAGGTAGAAGCGGCTCGAACCCGGGTCGCCCTGGCGGCCGGAGCGGCCGCGCAGCTGGTTGTCGATGCGCCGCGATTCGTGGCGTTCGGTGCCGATGATGTGCAGCCCGCCGGCTTCCAGCACCGTGGCATGGCGCTGCTTCCACTCCGCCGTGACGCGTTCGCGCTCGGCCTGGGTGGTTTCTTCGGGCAGGGCGTCCAGTTCGGCTTCGAGGTTGCCGCCGAGCACGATGTCGGTGCCGCGACCGGCCATGTTGGTGGCGATGGTGACCGCCCCGGGGCGCCCGGCCTGGGCAACGATGATCGCTTCGCGCTCGTGCTGCTTGGCGTTGAGCACCTCATGCGGCACGTTGGCCTTGTTGAGCAGGCCGGAAAGGTATTCCGAGGTCTCGATCGACGTCGTGCCGACCAGCACGGGCTGCTTGCGCTCGTAGCAGTCCTTGATGTCGTCGATGATCGCGTCGTACTTGTTCTTGGCCTTGAGGAAGACCACGTCGGCCTCGTCCTTGCGCACCATCGGCCGGTGCGTCGGGATGACCACGACTTCGAGGCCGTAGATCGACTGGAACTCGAACGCTTCGGTATCGGCGGTGCCGGTCATGCCGGCCAGCTTCTTGTACAGGCGGAAGTAGTTCTGGAAGGTGATCGAGCCGAGCGTCTGGTTCTCGCGCTGGATCGGCACGCCCTCCTTCGCCTCGACCGCCTGGTGCAGGCCGTCGGACCAGCGCCGACCGGACAGGGTACGGCCGGTGAACTCATCGACGATGATCACTTCGCCATCGCGCACGATGTAGTCGACGTCGCGCTGGTAGATGGCATGCGCGCGCAGGCCGGCATTGAGGTGGTGGACGACCGCGAGGTGCTTGGTGTCGTAGAGGCTTTCATCCTCGCCGATGATGCCGTCGCGGCGCAGCAGTACTTCGGCGTGTTCCATGCCGGCTTCCGACAGGTGCACCTGGCGCTGCTTCTCGTCGACCCAGTAGTCGCCCTCGCTGTCTTCCTTCTCCTGGCGCACGAGCCTGGGCACCAGGCGGTTGACCTTGACGTAGAGCTGCGGGGATTCATCGGTCGGACCGGAAATGATCAGTGGCGTGCGCGCCTCGTCGATCAGGATCGAGTCGACCTCGTCGACGATGGCGAACTGCAGCGTGCGCTGGTAGCGCTGGTCCTTGGACTGCGCCATGTTGTCGCGCAGGTAGTCGAAACCGAATTCGTTGTTGGTGCCGTAGGTGATGTCGGCGTCGTAGGCGCCGCGCTTGTCGGCATGGTCCATGCCCGGGTAGACGACGCCGACGCTCATGCCGAGGAAGTTGTAGATGCGCCCCATCCAGCCGGAGTCGCGCCGCGCCAGGTAGTCGTTGACGGTGACGACGTGCACGCCCTTGCCGGCCAGTGCATTGAGATAGACCGGCAGGGTGCCGACCAGGGTCTTGCCTTCGCCGGTGCGCATCTCGGCGATCTTGCCCATGTGCAGCACCATGCCGCCGATCAGCTGCTCGTCGTAGTGGCGCAGGCCGATGACGCGCCTGGCCGCTTCGCGCACGACCGCGAAGGCTTCGGGAAGGACCGAATCGAGCGATTCGCCGTCGCTGACCCGCTTGCGGAACTCGTCGGTCATGCCGCGCAGGGCCGCGTCGTCCATGGCTTCGAAGCGCGGCTCGAGCGCGTTGATGCGCACCACGGTCTTGTTCAGCGTGCGCAGGATGCGCTCATTGCGGCTGCCAAAAATGCTGGTCAGGAAACGTTGCAACATCGGTCTTTGTTGTCCGGATAGGGCCGCGGGGCCCGCGCAAGGCGGCACGGCAGAAAAGCGAAGGCCGCCGATGATACGGCGGCCTCGGCATAACACCAAGCTAGCTGGGGGTTACATCGGTCGATTCAAGGGCGGTTTGGCTGCCTTTTCGCTCGCATCAGGCCTTGGTGGCGCGGGTCGAGCGCACATACGCCATCGGATTGACCGGGCGCCCGTTGAGCCAGACCTCGAAATGGCAATGCGGGCCGGTCGAACGGCCGCTCGAGCCGACCTTGGCGATGACCTGGCCGACATGCACGCGGGTCCCGACTTCGACCACGTTGCGCGAATTGTGCGCATAGCGGGTCATGTAGCCGTTGCCATGATCGATCTCGACCACGTTGCCGTAGCCGTTGCGCACCGCCGAATAGGTCACCACGCCCTCGGCGACGGCGAGCACGTCGCTGCCCATCGGCACGTCGAAATCGACGCCGAGGTGGACCGCCTGGCGCCCGGTGATCGGATCGGTGCGCGTGCCGTAGCGGGAGGCCACGTAGCCGTGGGCAACCGGCATGCCGGTCGGCAGCAGGGCATTGTCGATCTTGCGGTCGAACAGCAGGTTCTCGAGGACGCCGAGCTGCGCTTCCTGGCGCTCGAACTCGGCGCGCAGGCTGTCGATGTCGTTGCCCAGCGGCAGCGGCGAGGCATTTTCGGAAACGGCCTCTTCAGGGCCGCCGAGTGCGGGTTCCGAGGCGAAATCGAACTCTCCGTCCTCGAGTTTGCCGACCTGGGTCAGGCGGTCGCCGAGGGCATTCAGGCGGGTCGCCTGGGCGCGCAACTGGCCGATCTGCATGGCCAGTGCGTCGAGATTGCGCCGCGAATCGCTTTCCAGGCTGCCGAGCTCGCCCTTCTGGAGCTCGATCTGGGCGCGCAACGCGGACAGATCGCGCATTGCCGCATCCCGCGGATTGACCGTGAGCACGGCGACGGCGAAGCCGATCCCGGCGAATAACAGGAATACCGCGCCAATCAGCGAACCGGCCAGCACGCGACCGCGTTTGCTGCCAAGATCGATGCAACGCGGGGTCGAATGGGATTTCGCGACTAAAATGATGTTCATTGACTGTTCGCCGAATGGGTTTCGCCATGCAGCAAGGTCGTCCACCCCGCAAACCGCAAACGCGCACCCTGGTGCCGATCGCGGAATGTGCCGCCCTCGGCACGCTCGCGAAGCGCGCGCGCGCTTTGGACCTGCTGGATGGAAAACTTCGCCACCACTTGCCCGACGCGCTGGCCCGCGAATGTCGCCTCGCGGATCTGCGCAACGGACGGCTAGTTTTTCTCGCGACGAGTCCGACGTGGGCCACGCGCCTGCGGTTGCACCAGGCAATCCTGCTGGCCGAAGCCCGCGCCACCAGTGGCGGCGCTGTCGAACACTTCGTTGTGAAAGTGGCTGCCCTGCCGCCCGTTCCCCCGGAACCGGTCAGATCAAAACCGCTTTCCACCACCGCCGCAAACCATCTGCGCTCGGCAGCAAAAACCATCTCGGACCCGGAACTTCAGGCCCTGTACCTTGAATTGGCGTCCCTCGCCTCTAGTGATTCCCCTTCGGAAACCTGACGGCTTCCTGCTCCCCTGAAACCAGGGACCCCGGGGCGGGAGTCCCTGCTGCAACCGAGTGACTCAAAGCGCCTGTGCCGGATGTGCATAGGAAATGGGCGCCTTGGACTCGTCGTCGAAACTGACCTCCTCCCAGGCTGTCTTGTCGGCCAGCAAGGCGCGCAACAGCGTGTTATTGAGCGCGTGGCCGGACTTGTAGCCATAGAATGCGCCAATCAGGCTGCGCCCAAGGAGATACAGGTCACCAATTGCGTCGAGGATCTTGTGTTTTACGAATTCGTCCTCGTAGCGCAAACCGTCCTCGTTGAGGACGCGGTAGTCGTCGAGCACGATTGAATTGTCCATCGATCCGCCGAGGGCGAGATTGCGCTCGCGCAGCATCTCGATGTCGCGCATGAACCCGAAGGTGCGCGCACGGCTGACTTCCTTGACGAAGGAGGTGGTCGAGAAGTCGATTTCGCTGGTCGATGTGCGCTTGGCGAACATCGGATGGTCGAAATCGATCGAGAAGCCGACCTTGAAACCATCGAAGGGCTCGAAGCGGGCCCACTTGTCATCGTCACGGACGGTGACGGATTTCTTGATGCGCACGAAGCGCTTGGCCTTGGCCTGTTCCTCGATCCCGGCCGACTGCAGCAGGAAGACGAAGGGGCCCGCGCTACCGTCCATGATCGGGACTTCGGGAGCCGACAGGTCGACGTAGGCATTGTCGATACCGAGCCCGGCGATCGCCGACAGCAGGTGCTCGATCGTGGCGATGCGCACATCGCCCTTGACCAGGGTCGTCGAAAGCCGCGTATCGCCTACATTCTCGCAACAGGACCGGATTTCCACCGGTTCGGGAAGGTCCACGCGCCGGAATACGATTCCCGTATCGACCGCAGCCGGACGCAAGGTCATGTAGACCTTGTCACCCGTGTGGAGACCTACGCCTGTCGCCCTTATTACATTTTTGAGCGTGCGTTGTTTAATCATTTTCGTTGGTCTGACCCCTGGGGCAGGAGCATCAAAACGCCGGGGAGAGTAGCACAGCAAACCAGTCAGGGATAGTTAAGCCGATGTCAAAATCAGACATCTGTTGCACTTTAGCAACACCCCCGGAAAGCCTTGAGATAGCGGGTCCGCAGCGATCTCCACGGGCCATGGAGCGGCCAGTTGCTGGCCGCTCCCGGTAGTTTTCGACGGTCGTGCAAGCCGCTGCGGCGCCACGCAGCGGCATCGAGGCCTGCGCCCCCCGGCCATGCGACGGTCAGGGGTGGCATGACCGGCCCGGGAAGGGACGGTCGAGGCCTGCCAGGATCAACGGAATGCTTGAGTTTTTTCCTTGATGTTTCCTCAATCGGCCTGGCGGCGCAGGAAGGCCGGAATGTCGAGATAGTCGATCTGGTTGTCGGTCGAGGCACTGGCCTGCTCGGCCGGCATCTGCACGGCTGAACCCGAGGGTATCCGGCCGGGCACGCCTGCATAATCGACTTCCCCGGTCGTGGCATTGCGCACCACCCGCATCGGCGGACGCGGCGCGATGATCGCCTCACGCTCGCGCTCGCTGCGCACCGGCTGGCGCACGGCATTGCGGTTCAGGCCGGTAGCCACCACGGTCACGCGGATCTCGTCCTGCAGTTCCGGATCGAGCGCCGTGCCGATGACCACGGTCGCGTCCTCGCTGGCGAACTCGTGGATGACCTGGCCGATGTCGTCGAACTCGCGCATGGTCAGGTTGTGGCCGGCGGTGACGTTGACCAGGATGCCGCAGGCGCCGGCGAGGTTGATGTCCTCGAGCAGCGGGTTGTTGATGGCCGCCTCGGCCGCCGCCACCGCACGATCATCGCCGCGCGCGCTGCCGCTGCCCATCATGGCCATGCCCATTTCCGACATCACGGTGCGCACGTCGGCAAAGTCGACGTTGATCAGGCCCGGACGGGTGATCAGGTCGGCGATGCCCTGGACGGCGCCGAGCAGTACGTCGTTGGCCTGCTTGAAGGCGCTGAGCAGGGTCACGTCGCGACCGAGCACGGTCAACAGCTTCTCGTTCGGGACCGTGATCAGCGAATCGACGTGCTGGTTGAGGTCCTCGATACCCTTGAGCGCGACCTGCATGCGCCGGCGCCCTTCGAACGGGAACGGCTTGGTGACCACGGCGACGGTCAGGATGCCCATCTCCTTGGCCAGCTGCGCCACGACCGGTGCCGCACCGGTACCGGTTCCACCACCCATGCCGCAGGTGATGAAGACCATGTCCGCGCCTTGCAGCAACTCGCAGATGCGCTCGCGGTCCTCGAGTGCGGCCTGGCGGCCCACTTCGGGGTTGGCGCCGGCACCCAGTCCCTTGGTCACGTTGGCGCCCAGTTGCAGGGTGTGCTTGGCCCCGCTGTTCTTCAGTGCCTGCGCGTCGGTATTCGCGCAGACGAAATCAACGCCCTCGATCTGGGCATTGACCATGTGGCTGACGGCATTGCCACCGCCACCTCCGACACCGATGACCTTGATCACCGCGTTCGGTTCCATCCTCTCGATCAACTCAAACATTTTCCCGTCCTCCGTCGGCTTTAGCCGTATTGATTTGATGAACCCGTCCGCGCGGCGGCCCTGCCTCGCGTACGTCTTGCCTGGAGCTGGCGCGCCCCTGGCCTGGCAACCGTTTCGGTTGCCCCGTCGCGCGTCCTGCGCAACGGGTACCGCCTGTCGGGCACCGGCGCATGCCGGTGCTCAGAAATTTCCCTTGAACCAATTTGATACGCGATCCCAAACCCCACCGACCGCCTCGACACCACGACGCGGCCCATGCGCTGCCTGTCGGCTTCCATAAAGCAGCAGCCCCACGCCCGTCGCATGGATCTGGTTGGAGACCACGTCGGCCAATCCGGTCACGTGCTGCGGCGTGCCCAGCCGCACCGGCATGTGGAACACCTCTTCGGCGAGATCGACCACGCCTTCCATCTTGGCCGCGCCACCGGTCAAGACGATGCCGGCGGCGACCAGGTTCTCGTAGCCGGAACGGCGCAACTCGGCCTGGGCCAGCGAGAAGAGTTCCTCGTAGCGCGGCTGCACCACTTCGGCGAGGGTCTGGCGGGCCAGCCGGCGCGGCGGACGATCGCCGACGCTCGGTACCTGGATGGTTTCCTCGGCATGCGCGAGCTGGGCCAGCGCGCAGGCGTACTTGACCTTGATCTCCTCGGCATGCGCGGTCGGCGTGCGCAGGGCGACGGCGATGTCGTTGGTCACCTGGTCGCCGGCGATCGGCAGCGAGGCGGTGTGCCGGATCGCACCCTGGGTGAAGATCGCGATGTCGGTGGTGCCGGCGCCGATGTCGACCAGGCAAACCCCGAGTTCGCGCTCGTCCTGGGTCAGCACGGCAAAGCTCGACGCGACCTGCTGCGGAACGAGGTCATCGACGCGCAGCCCGCAGCGCGACACGCACTTGCGGATGTTCGCCGCCGCGCTCATCGCGCCGGTGACCAGGTGCACGCGCGCCTCGAGGCGCACGCCGCACATGCCGATCGGGTGGCGGATGCCCTCCTGGCCATCGATCACGTAGTCCTGCGGCTCCAGGTACAGGCGTTCCTGGTCGGCCGGTATGGCGACCGCTCGCGCGGCCTCGATGACGTGCTCGCGGTCCGCCTCGGTCACTTCCTTGTCGCGGATCGGCACGATGCCGTGCGAATTCAGGCAACGGATGTGGCTGCCGGCGATGCCGGCATAGACCGAGCGGATCTCGCAACCGGCCATCAGTTCGGCTTCCTCGATCGCGCGCTGGATCGACTGCACGGTCGACTCGATGTCGACGACGACGCCGCGCTTGAGCCCGTGCGAGGGATGCGAGCCGATGCCCATGATTTCGACCGGCTGGCCGGGCTCGTGCTCGCCGACGATCGCGACGATCTTCGAGGTGCCGATGTCGAGGCCCACGATCAGGTTCTTTTCAGACTTTCGATTCATCGTTGCTCAGGCCTGGCCGGCCGGCACTGGACCGGGTGTAGGGGAAGAAGTTGGCGCGTCGGGCAAGCCCCAGCGCATCGCGAATCCGTTTTCGTAACGCAGGTCGACATACACCGGCGGACCGTTGTTGCCGGCGGCCAGCTGCGGCCAGACGTCGAGGAACCGTTTCAGGCGCTGGCGCGCATCGACACGACCGATCTCGATCAGTGCGCCGCTGGCCAGGGTCAGCCGCCAGCTGCCGCGCGCGCTCAGTTCGATGGCGCGCACGGACAGGCCGCTGCCGGAGAATTCGCGCATGCAGTCGGCATGGAAGGCGATCACTTCGGCGAGGCGTTCGTCGGGACCGGACAGCTGCGGCAGGCCCTGCATCGCGTCGGCACCGGGTACTTCGAACAGCTCGCCGCTGCGGCTGATCAGCCGGTTCTCGCCCCAGCGTGCGAACGGCTGGCGCTCGTAGACGGTCAGGCGCAGCGTATCCGGCCACTGCTTGCGGGCCTCGACGCGCTCGACCCATGGCAACTGGCCGACCGCCTTCTGCACATCGGTCAGCTGCACGGCGAAGAATCCCCTGGCCAGGTGGTTCTCGACGGTGGCGCGGATCTGCTCGGCGCTGACGTGCGCATATTCGGCACGCAGCTCGATCTTGCGCACCGGCCAGCGCTGCGAAGCGAACCAGCCGTTGAGCACGCCGACGATGGGCAGGGCGACCAGGGTCAGGGCGATGCCCCAGGCCATCCATTTCAGTGGCACGGGACCCTTCACGAGGCGTCCCTCCCCAGCGAGGTCTCGAGGATCCTCCAGCACAGGCTCTCGAAATCGATGCCGACCGCGCGCGCCGCCTTGGGCACCAGCGAATGGCTGGTCATGCCGGGCGTCGTGTTGACCTCGAGCAGGAAATTGTTGCCCTGGCGGTCGCGCATGACGTCGACGCGACCCCAGCCGGAGCAGCCGGCGCTGTCGAAGGCGGCCAGCGCCACGGCGCGAATCGCCGACTCGGCCTCGCCCTCGAGGCCCGGGCACACGTATTCGGTGTCTTCGGCGACGTACTTGGCGTGGTAGTCGTAGTAGTCGCCCTTCGGCACGATACGGATCGACGGCAGCGCCTCGCGTCCGAGGATGCCGACGGTCAGTTCGGCGCCTTCGATCAGTTGTTCGATCAGCAGCTCGCCGTCGTAGCGTGCGGCCAGTTCGATCGCGGCGGGCAGATCGGCCGGGGAAAAAACGCGGGTGATGCCGACACTGGAACCCTCGTGCGAAGGCTTGACGATGGCCGGATAACCGATCGAGGCGATCGCGCCCTCGAGGTCGTCGCCGGAGCGGTAGGAGACGAAGCGCGGCGTGGGCAGGCCGACCGCCTGCCAGACCTGCTTGGTGCGCACCTTGTCCATGGCCAGCGCGGAACCGAGGATGCCGCTGCCGGTGTAGGGCACGCGCAGCGCATCGAGCGCGCCCTGCAGCATGCCGTCTTCGCCACCGCGACCGTGCAGGATGTTGAAGACGCGTGCGTAGTGGCCCGCGCGCAGGGCGTCGAGCAAGGCGGGAATTCCGTCGACCGGATGTGCATCGACGCCGCGCGCACGCAGTGCCTCGAGCACGTTGCGCCCGGAGTCCAGCGAGACTTCACGCTCGGCCGAGGTGCCGCCGTAGGCGACGGCGACACGGCCGAAGCGGCGCGGGTCGGTCGTATGCAGGTTCATGGGCGATGGCCCCTCAGGTCCGGGTCGCTGGCGAGTTCGTTGGCGGCGGCGCCGATATCGCCGGCGCCGAGCAGCATCAGCATGTCGCCATCCTCGAGCAGGCTCGGCAGCGCCGCGCGCAGGTCGCGCGGGTGTTCGATGAGGACCGGGTCGACCTTGCCGCGCGCGCGCACCGCACGTGCCAGCGCCCTCGCATCGGCGTTGGCGATCGGCGCTTCACCGGCCGGATAGACCTCGGTCAGCACCAGTACGTCGACATCGGCGAGCACGCGCGAGAAATCGTCGAGCAGGTCGCGCGTACGCGAATAGCGGTGCGGCTGGAAGGCGACGACCAGGCGCTTTTCCGGCCAGCCGCCGCGCGCCGCCGCGAATACCGCGGCGAGCTCGCTCGGATGGTGGCCGTAGTCGTCGATGAGCTGCACGCGGCCGTGGTCGAGGAGCAGTTCGCCGCGCATCGAGAAGCGCCGCCCGACGCCCTGGAAGCGGGCCAGCGCCGCCTGCATGGCGACCGGCGCCACGCCAAGCTGCCAGCCGACCGCGCAGGCCGCCAGCGCGTTCAGCACGTTGTGCCGGCCGGGAAGGTTCAGGGTCACCGCGACCGTTTCGTCGAGCTCCGGCAGGCTGAGGTCGAAGAGCATGCGCGCACCCTGCTGGCGCACGTTGCTGGCGCGGATGTCGGCGTCGCTGTCGATGGCGTAGGTCAGCGTCCGTCGTGGCGTCAGCGCAGCCAGCGCCGCGACTTCCGGATCATCGACACAGAGCACGGCGAGGCCATAGAACGGCAGGCGATGCAGGAACTGGTCGAAGGCGACCTTGACCTGGCCAAAATCGCCACCGTAGTTTTCCAGGTGGTCGAGGTCGATGTTGGTGACGATGGCGATGACCGGCGACAGCATCAGGAACGAGCCGTCCGATTCGTCGGCCTCGGCGACCAGGTATTCGCCGGTGCCGAGGCGCGCATTGGCGCCTGCCGCATTGAGCTGGCCGCCGATGACGAAGGTCGGATCGAGCCCCGCTTCCGCGAGCACGCTGGCCACGAGGCTGGTGGTGGTGGTCTTGCCATGCGTGCCGGCGACCGCGATGCCGCGGCGGAAACGCATCAGTTCGCCGAGCATTTCCGCACGCGGCACGACCGGAATGCGGCGCTCGTGCGCCGCGATCAGTTCCGGGTTGTCGTCGCGGATCGCGCTGGAGACGACCAGCACGTCGACGTCGGCCACATGCCCGGCGGAATGCTCGCGATGCACGCTGATGCCGAGCGAAGCCAGGCGCCGGGTGGTCGCCGAATCGGCGCGGTCGGAGCCGCTCACGGTATAGCCGAGGTTGTTCAGCACTTCGGCAATGCCGCTCATGCCGACGCCGCCGATGCCGACGAAGTGCACGCGGCGGAAGTCCTGCATGATGTCGCCGTGGCGGCGCAGCTGCTGCGGCGTCATGCGGCCACCTCGACGCAGACGTCGGCGATGCGCGCGGTTGCGTCCGGGCGTGCCAGGCCGCGCGCGGCCACCGCCATTTTCAGCAACTGCGGGCGATCGCGGTCGAGCGCATCAAGACAGGTACCGAGGCGGCTGACGAAGCCGTCGCCCTCGGCGACCAGCAATGCCGCGCCGGCCTCTACGAGCACCTCGGCGTTGCGCGACTGGTGATCGTCGGCGGCCTGCGGGAACGGAACGAGGATCGCGGCGACGCCAGCGGCACACAGTTCCGCGAGGGTCAGCGCGCCGGCCCGGCAGATGACGAGATCCGCCCAGGCATAGGCAGCCGCCATGTCGCCGATGAAGGCTTCGATATCCGCCTCGACCGATGCATTCGCATACAGCGCGCGGGTCTTCTCGAGATGGCGTTCGCCGCACTGGTGACGGACCTGCAGGGGCACCCGATCGCCGCGCCGGCGGATCACTTCGGGCAACATCACGTTGAGGCTTTGCGCGCCCTGGCTGCCGCCGAGCACGAGGATGCGCACGGCACCCTCGCGCCCGCCGAGTCGCTGTTGCGGCGCAGGCAGGCGGCTGATTTCGCCGCGCACCGGATTGCCGGTCCAGGCGGCACCCTTGATGCTTCCCGAGAATCCTTCGAGCGTGCGCCGGGCAAGACGAAGCAGCAGGCGGTTGCTCATCCCGGGCACGCGGTTCTGCTCATGCACGACCAGCGGAATGCGCGCCAGCCATGCCGCGATGCCGCCCGGCGCGGCGGCGTAGCCGCCCATCGACAGCACGCTGCGCGGACGCAGCCGGCGCATCACCCTGCGCGCGGCGATGACCGCCCGCAGCAGGCGCAAAGGCGCAGCCAGCAGGGTCAGCAGGCCCTTGCCGCGGATGCCGGAGAAATCCAGTGTCTCGAGGCTGAATCCCGCCTCGGGCACGAGCCGGGTCTCGAGTCCGACGCGGCCGCCCAGCCAGACCACCGGCACGCCACGCTGGCGCAGCTCCAGGCCCACGGCGATGCCGGGAAAGATGTGGCCGCCGGTGCCGCCTGCCATGATCAGGACCGGCGCGTTCATGCCGAAGCGGCCTGTTCGAAGGGTGTCACCACCGCCTGCGCGGCGGCATTCTCGGCGCGCGAAAGCTCGTAGCTCACGCGTGCCAGCAGGCCGATCGCCACGCAGGTCATCATCACGCTCGAACCGCCCGAACTGATCAGCGGCAGGGTCAGGCCCTTGGTCGGCAGCGCGCCGAGATTGACGCCGATGGAAACCAGCGCCTGGAACGCGATCATCAGGGAAACACCGAAAGCGCAGTAGCTGCCGAAGCGCTGGCCCCTCTCCATCGCGCGCAGGCCGATGCGGAATCCGCTGCCCACCAGCCACGCAAACAGGCCTAGAACCAGCAGGATGCCGGCGAACCCCAGTTCCTCGGCAATCACGGCGAGGATGAAATCGGTATGCGCCATGGGCAGGTAGAACAGCTTCTGCACGCTGGCGCCGAGACCGACGCCAAACCATTCGCCGCGACCCACCGCGATCAGCGCCTGGGTCAGCTGGAAGCCCTCGTTGTAGGGATCGGCCCAGGGATCGAGGAAGGACTTCAGGCGCTTCAGCCGGTAGTCCTCGAACAGGGCGGCCCAGGCCAGTGCGGGCATCGCCATGGCCGCGAGCAGGCCCAGGTTGCGCAGGCGCGCACCGCCGAGCCAGATCATGCCCAGGCTGACCGCGAGCAACAGGGTGGCGCTGCCGAAGTCCGGTTGCGCGAGCAGCAGCAGGACGAGCAGGCCGGATATGCCGAGCGGCTTGAGGACGCCGAGCAGGCTGGCATGCACGCTGTCGCGATGGCGCACGAGATAGCTGGCGAGGTAGACGATCAGGATCAGCTTGACCATTTCGACCGACTGGAATCCCGAGATGCCGAGATGGATCCAGCGCCGCGCGCCGTTGATGCGCATGCCGATGCCCGGCACGAACACGAGCAGCAGCAGGATCATGCCGATGAGCAGCAGGAGCACGGCGTGCTTCTCGACCAGGGCCAGCTCGACGCGCGCGACCACGCACGCCAGGCTGATGCCGAGGGCGAGGAAGATCACATGGCGGATCAGGTAGAAGAACGGGCCGATGTGCTGGCTGTCGGCGATCGAGATCGAGCTTGAGGCGACCATGATCAGGCCGAAACTGGCCAGCGCGATGGCCGACAGCACGACGCCGGGATCGTAGCGCCCCTGCGGTGCGCTGCGTCGCGTTGCCTGTGTGCTGGTCGCCATGCCGAACATCAGCGCACCTTCAACGTGGCGAGGCCGACGAGCACGAGGACCACGCTGATGATCCAGAAGCGCACGATGACGCGCGGCTCCGGCCAGCCCTTGAGCTCGAAGTGGTGGTGGATCGGCGCCATGCGGAAGATGCGCCGCCCGGTCAGCTTGAAACTGGCCACCTGCAGCATCACCGAGGCGGTCTCCATGACGAAGATGCCACCCATGATCAGCAGCACGATTTCCTGGCGCACGATCACGGCGATGGTGCCGAGCGCGCCGCCCACCGCGAGCGCGCCGATGTCGCCCATGAAGACCTGCGCCGGATAGGTGTTGAACCAGAGGAAGCCGAGCCCCGCTCCGGCCAGTGCCCCGCAGAAGATGGCCAGTTCACCGGCTCCCGGGATCGAGGGGATCTGCAGGTAATTCGAGAAGACGGCGTTGCCGGCCAGGTAGGCGAACGCGCCGAGCGCGGTGACCACGAGCACGCTGGGCATGATGGCCAGCCCGTCGAGGCCGTCGGTCAGGTTCACCGCATTGGAGAAGCCGACGATCATGAAATAGGCGAGTGGCACGAACAGCAGTCCCAGCGGGATCGCCACGGTCTTGAACACGGGCAGGTAGAGCGCGGTCTGCGCGGGCAGCTCGGCGCTCTGGTAGAGGATCACCGCGACGGCGAGGCCGAACACCGACTGCCAGAAATACTTCCAGCGCGAGGCAAGGCCGCGGCTGTCGCGCAGCACGAGCTTCTTGTAGTCGTCGTAGAAGCCGATGCCGCCGAAGGCCAGGGTGACGCCAAGCACCATCCACACGTAGCGGTTGCTCAGGTCCATCCACAACAGGGTTGCGATGGCCACGGCCAGGATGATCAGCAGGCCGCCCATGGTCGGCGTGCCGGCCTTGGCCAGGTGCGACTGCGGGCCGTCGGAACGGATCACCTGGCCGGCCTTGACGTCGGCCAGCTTGCGGATCACCGCCGGACCGATCAGCAGCGACACGGCGAGCGCGGTCAGCGTGCTCATGATGGCGCGGAAGGTCAGGTACTGGAACAGGTGGAATCCGCTGTACCAGCCGCGCAGCAGGTCGGCGAGCTCAAGCAGCATGGCGCCCTCCCTCGGCAGTGCCGTCGGCGAAAAGTGCAGTGACCACCTTGTCCATGGCCGAGCCGCGCGATCCCTTGACCAGCAGCGTCCTGCCCGGCTTGAGTTCGCCGCGCAACTCCTCGATCAATGCGGCCTGGTCGGCAAAGTGGCGAGCCTTCTCGCCGAATGCGCGCGATGCGGCGCTGCTCAGTTCGCCGACCGCGTACAGGCGGTCGATGCCGCGATGCCTGGCCAGTTCGCCGATTTCCGCGTGCAGGCGCCTTGCCTCCCTGCCGAGTTCGCGCATGTCGCCGATCACGAGGATCCGCTGGCCTTCGCATTCGGCCAGGGTGTCGATCGCGGCCGCGAACGAAGCCGGGTTGGCGTTGTAGCTGTCGTCGATGATGATGGCGCCACTGCCATGCGCGCGACGCGCCGTTCGCCCGGCCACCGCCACCGCCGACTCGAGGCCCGCCTTGATCGTGGCCAGTGGCACGTTGACCGCCAGCGCCAGGCTGGCCGCGGCGAGTGCATTGAATACGTTGTGCCGGCCCTGCAACGGCAGGTCGATGCGGGTCATTTCGCCCGCATACACCAGATTGAAGGAGGAATCCGCGCCGTCGCGATCGAAGCGCGCACTGACGTCGGCCGTAGCGGCCAGGCCGAAGCGGATCACGCGCCGCGTGCCGGCGAGTTTGGCGAAATAGCCGGCATAGGCGTCGTCGGCATTGATCACGGCGACACCCTCGGGCGGCAGCGCCGAATAGAGCGCGCCCTTGGTCTCGGCGATGCCGTCGATCGAGCCCATGCGCTCGAGATGCGCCGGCGCGATGTTGTTGACGAGGCCGATCCGGGGTTGCGCGATGCGCACGAGATAGTCGATGTCGCCGGGCTTGCCTGCACCCATCTCGAGCACCACGAAACGGCTGTCCGCCGGCATCCCCAGCAAGGTCAGCGGCAGGCCGATCTCGTTGTTGAAGCTGCCGCTGCTGAAGTGCGTGGGCGCATGCCGGGACAGGATTCCGGCGAGCAGGCTCTTGACCGTGGTCTTGCCGTTCGATCCGGTGATGCCGATCACGCAGACATCGCGCTGCCGGCGCACTTCGGCGGCGATCCGGCCCAGCGCCAGTTGCGTATCGGCGACGACGACCTGCGGCAGGTCGCTGTCGATCGGGCGCTCGACCAGGGCAGCCACGGCGCCGGCGCCCCTGGCATTCTCGAGGAACAGGTGCGCGTCGTGGCGCTCGCCGCGCAGGGCGACGAACAGCGCGCCGTCGGCAAGGCTGCGCGTGTCGGTGGATACCGAGCTGACACGCACATCGGCGCCCAGCAGCCGGCCGCCGGTGCAGTGCGCGATCGTGGCGAGATCCAGGTTCAGCACGGCCTGGCCTCCAGTGCGGCCTGCGCGACCTTGAGGTCGTCGAAGGGATGTCGGACGCCGGCGATTTCCTGGTACGGCTCGTGGCCCTTGCCGGCGACCAGCACGATGTCGTCGGCGCGCGCATCGACGATGGCGCGGCGGATGGCCTTGCCGCGGTCGCGCTCGCGCGTCACCGCCGCGGGATTGCCGAATCCGGCCATGATCGCGGCGACGATGGCATCGCCGTCTTCCGAGCGCGGGTTGTCGTCGGTGACGATGATGCGGTCGGCCAGGCGCTCGGCGATCGCCGCCATCAGCGGGCGCTTGCCGGCATCGCGTTCGCCGCCGCAACCGAATACGCAGACCAGCATTCCGCTGCAATGCGCGCGCACGCTGGCCAGCGCCTGTTCGAGGGCATCGGGCGTGTGCGCATAGTCGACGACCACGAGCGGGCGACCGGCATCGCCGCCGAGCCGGCTCATGCGGCCGCTGACCGGCTGCAGTTCGCCCACGGCCGCACGGATCTGCTCGAATCCGTGGCCGAGCGCGCCGAGGCCGGCGGCGACGGCGAGCAGGTTGGAAACATTGAAGCGGCCAAGCAGGCGCGACTCGACGCGTCCCTCGCCCCACGGCGTGCGCAACAGGAAGCGCAGGCCGTTCGCGTGCATCTCGAGTTCGCTGGCGCGCACCTCGGCCGCGGCCTGGTCGATGGCGAAGCCGATGCGGGCGACGTCGGCGGGCAGGTCCGCTGCCAGCTGGCGCCCGAACGCGTCATCCAGGTTGATCACGGCCGTGGCCAGGCCCGGCATGTGGAACAGGCGCCGCTTGGCCGCCGCGTAGGCTTCCATGCTGCCGTGGTAGTCGAGATGATCGCGGGTGAGGTTGGTGAATACGGCAAGGCGGAAATTCACGCCGTTGACCCGACCCTGTTCGAGCGCGTGCGAGGAGACTTCCATGGCCACGTCGGTGGCGCCGCGCGCGAGGAAACCGGCGAGCAGGCGCTGCAGGCTGATCGCATCCGGAGTCGTGCGTTCGCCGGCATCGATCGAACCGGCCAGGCCCGCGCCCAGCGTGCCGATGGTGGCCGCGCTGCGGCCCAGATGGTCGAGCGCCTGGGCCAGCAGTTGCACGGTCGAGGTCTTGCCATTGGTGCCGGTCACGCCGGTGACGCGAAGGGTCTGCGAGGCATCGCCGTAGAAGCGTGCCGCGATCGCACCGAGCCCGGCGCGCAGCCCTTCGATCCATACGACCGGTCCCGCCACTGGCTGCTGCGACGCTTCGGCATCGGCCTCGGCGATGATCACCACGGCGCCGGCGGCGAAGGCGCTGGCGGCGAAGTCCATGCCATGTCCGCGGGTTCCGCGCAGCGCGACGAATGCATCGCCGCTGGCGACCTCGCGCGAATCGAGGGTCATGCCGCGCACGCGGAGATCGGCATGCGCTGTCGGCACGGCATGGCCGGCGAGCAGGTCGGCAAGGCGCATGGCCGGGCTCATTGCGGCACCGCCTCTTCGTAGTTGGGCTGGTCGGCCGGATAGTCGGGCGGCTCGCTGGCCGGCCCGATCGGATGGCCCACATCGGGCGAACCGGCATACCAGCGCTGCACGTTGTCCGGCGCCACGTCGAGCAGGCGCAGGGCGTTCGCCATGACCTTGCTGAACACCGGCGCGGAGACCAGGCCACCGAAATAGGCACCCTTGCCCTGGCCGGGATCGTTGATGACGACCACGCCGACCAGGCGCGGGTTGCTGGCCGGGACCATGCCGGCGAACAGCGAGACGTAGCGCTTCTCGTAGCCGCCGGCGATGGCCCGGCGCGAGGTGCCGGTCTTGCCGGCGACGCGGAAGTTCGGCACCGCTGCGGCCAGGCCCGAACCTTCCGGCGAGATGACCGTTTCCAGCATGCTGCGCACGCTGGCCGCGATCTGCGGATCGATCACCGCGCTGTCCGGGTTGATCGCGCCCTTGACGAAGCCGGGCTGGCGCAGGCGTCCGCCGTTGGCCAGTGCCGCATAGGCCTGGGCGATCTGCATCGGCGTCACGCTGAGGCCGTAGCCATAGGAGATGGTGGCCTTCTCGACCGGCCCCCAGGCCTTGGCGATCGGCAGGTAGCCCGGCGATTCGCCCGGGAAGCCGCAGCCGCTGACCTCGCCGAAGCCGAAGCGGTGGAAGACGTCGTACATGTGCTCGCTGCTCAACGACGAGGCGATCTTGGCGGCACCGACGTTGCTCGACTTGGTGATCACGCGGGTGACGTTGATCATTCCGTAGTTGCGGTGGTCGCTGATCGTGTAGCCGCCCGGAAGCATCAGCGTTCCCGGCGTCGTGTCGATCGCGGTGTCGGCCTTCCAGCGCCCGCTTTCGAGTGCCGCGGCGATCGTGAACGGCTTCATCGTGGAGCCAGGCTCGACCACGTCGGTGACGCCGCGGTTGCGCCGGTAGGCCGGGTCGATGGCGACGCGCGAATTCGGATTGAACGAGGGCTGGTTGACCATCGCCAGCACCTCGCCGTTGCTGACGTCGAGGATGACCATCGAGCCCGAGGTCGCGTTGTTGCTGATGATCGCGGCCTTCAGTTCGCGGTAGGCGAGGTACTGGATGCGCCGATCGATGGACAGGGTCAGGTCGCGTCCGGGTTGTGCCTCCTGCAGCAGTTCGACGTTCTCGACGACATGGCCGAGGCGGTCGCGGATGACCCGCTTGAGGCCGGGCTTGCCGGCCAGCCAGTCGTCGAAGGCCAGCTCGAGCCCTTCCTGGCCGCGGTCGTCGATATTGGTCATGCCCAGGGTATGGGCCATGATCTCGCCGCTCGGGTAATAGCGGCGGAACGCGCGCTCGCTGGCCACGCCGGGAATCTTGAGTTCGAGGATATCCCTCGCCGCATCGGGATCGACCGGACGCTTGAGGTAGAGGAATTCCTTGTCCTTGCGCTGCACCAGGCGCTCGGTGAGATCCGCGGTGGTCACACCGAGGGCCTTGGCCAGCACCGGCAGCTGGTCGGGATTGGCCAGCAGCTCCTGCGGATTGCCCCAGATCGACTCGACCGGCGTCGATACCGCCAGCGGCTCGCCGTTGCGATCGAAGATGGTGCCGCGCGAGACCGCGATCGGGATGTCGCGCAGGTAGCGGGCGTCGCCCTCGCCCTGGTAGAAATCCTTGCGCACGACCTGCAGGTCGACCGCGCGCACGACCAGCGCGGTCGACGCGAGCACCAGCACCATCAGCACCGTGTACAGGCGGGCGCGCAGGTTGGCCGGCTTGGCGCGGGGAGTCATGGGCGGACCCGTGCCACGCACATGCACGCCCGGACCCGTGCTTTCACGCGGGCGGGACGGCGCCTGGCCATGGCCAGGATGTCGGTTGCGATCCTTGCGGACTTGCTACCGTTCATGACTGTGAGTTCCCCCTCACTGCCGGATCAACGTTTTGTGACGATCATCTCCGCGGCGCCCGGCGAGACCATGCCGAGACGACCGCGTGCGATCTGTTCTATTCGATTGTTTTCAGCCCAGGTCGCCTGCTCCAGTTGCAGACGCCCGAACTCGAAGTTCAGGTTGTCGCGCTCGTTCGTGAGCAGGTTCAGCTCGACGAAGTTGCGGCGGCTTTCATGTCGCGCATAGACCACGCCGACCGCGCTGGCGATCACCGCAGCGACGAGGACGAGCATGGCGATCACGCGCAGGCTCATGGCCGCTTCTCCGCGATGCGCAGCACGGCGCTGCGCGAACGGGGATTGGCGGCCAGTTCCGCTGCGCTGGCGAAATGCTTGCCCAGCGCCTGCAATGGAGCTGGCGGCGCCTCGACCGGTGGCAGGTTGCGCCGGCTGCCCGGCTGCGACGCCTGTCCCCGCATGAAGCGCTTGACCACACGATCCTCCAGCGAATGGAAACTGATCACGACCAGGCGCCCGCCCGGCTTGAGCCGCTCCAGCGCCGCATCCAGACCGGCCTCCAGCGCACCGAGTTCGTCGTTGACATGGATGCGCAAGGCCTGGAACGTGCGCGTCGCCGGATGCTTGTTGCGTTCGCGATGACCGATCGTGCGTGCCACCAGTTCGGCCAATTGCGCCGTCGACTGCAACGGCTGCTCATCGCGCCGCTCGACTATCGCCCTGGCTATCCGTCGGCTCAGACGTTCCTCTCCGTAGCGCCACAACACATCCGCAATCCCGGCCTCGGTCGCTGCGGCCAGCCATTCGGCGGCGCTGCGGCCGGAGCCGGGATCCATGCGCATGTCCAGAGGACCATCCGCCTGGAAACTGAATCCGCGGCGGGCATCATCGAGTTGTGGCGACGACACCCCCAGATCGAGAAACACGCCGTCCAGTCCTTCGCTGGTTTCGTCCCAATCGGCCATTCCGGCGAAATTGGCCTGCCTGATACGCACACGTGGATCCGTCCCGAACGCCTTGCGTGCCTGCTCGATCGCCGTCGGGTCGCGATCCATCAGCAGCAGCTTTCCGTCCGGGCCCAACCGCTGCAGGATCTCTCGCGCATGACCGCCTCGACCGAACGTGCCATCGAGATAGATCCCTGCCGGCCGCACCTGCAGCGCCTCGATCACCTCGTCGAGCATGACCGGCGCATGCCTGAATTCCGCGTCCTCCATGGCTCCTTCCCGATTGGCAGCACTAGAATTTGAGATCGAGCATGTCCTCCGTGATCTGCTCCTCGCTGATCGTTTCGCGAATCTTGGCCAGGTGCGCCTGCTCGCTCCACAGCTCCAGCTTGTTGCCCATGCCGAGCAGCACCGCCTTCTTCTCGATGCCCGCCGCACCCCGCTGACTCGCCGGCAGCAGCACGCGACCGTTGCCGTCCGGCTCGACATGCGCGGCCGCGCCGACCAGCTTCATCTGCAGGTTGCGATGCACGGTCTTGGCCTTGCTCAAGGCATTGACCTCATCGCGCACCTGTTCCCACTCCTTTTCCGGGAACAGCCAGAGACAGCCGTGCTCGAACGGGTTATAGGTGATGACAAGGCGGTTGCCGCTGAGCTTGGACACGGCTTCACGATGGGTCGCGGGAATGGAAACCCGACCCTTGTCGTCAAGCGTGACCGCTGTTTCGCCCTGGAACATGTCCACCAAACACCACGAAAACCCACCGAAACCCACCTTATGCCGCCGCCTTTGGGCTGTCAAGGAGATTTAAGGTGCGCCGTTGGCGGCTTTTCAGCGGCCGATCCCGACCTGATCGGTTCAGAATCGGGGTATTCCGGGTCGGCGAACAGGAAGCGGCGGTCGGCCCTTCCGGCAACGGGAACCCGCGCCTGCCGGTCGCGGGGTCGGCCGCCGCCGAACACCGCGCGCATCGCCTCGCCGGTCCTCAGGCGTCGGCGATGCCGGCCAGGATCATCGAAAGCGGCAGCGCCGTTTGCGGATGCGCAGGCTCGCGAAGTTCGGCGATGCGCAATCCGGCATCGGCGTACATCTTTACCCATGTCTGCAAGGTGCGGAAATACCAAGGTGCCGGAGCGCTGAAGCCGCCCTCGATGCCGCACCACGATCCCTCGCGCCAGCCATCGCGGTAGGCGTGCGGCGAACCGGCCGCCAGGGGATGCAGGGTCTGCACGAGCAGCGCGCCGCCCGGGTTGAGCAGCTGCGGAACCCTGGCGATCAACCCGTTCGTCGACGCCTCGCCAAGCAGTGAAAAATTGCAAACGCACAGATCGAAACGCCGCGTGATCGCGCCTTCGGCGATCTGCTCGTGGCTGATCGTCTCGAAGCGCGCGCCGCCGGCGCTGCGCGCCCGCTCGATGAGGTCCGCCACGGCATCGACGCCGAGCACGTCGATGCCGCGCCTGCCGAGCTCGCGCGCCAGCCAGCCTTCGCCGCAGCCGACATCAAGGACGCTGGAAGGACGGCGGGCAACAACGGCATCGACGATGGCGGCGTCGGTGACCTGCACGCGGCTGACGATCCTGCCTTCGCGCACGGCGCTGGTCCACGCCTCGGCGTTGTCGCGCCAGCGCTCGATGATGCGTGCGTCGCTCACGGACTGCGTTGCGGCTGCAAGGCCTCGGCCAGGGCGGCATTGGGCACATCTTCGGCGCCGCGACTGCGCTCGAGGACGTGCACGCCGCCGCGTGGTCCCGAGGGGATGCGTTCAAGCAAACTGGAAAAGGCAAACGGCACGCCATCCAGGGTGATCTCGCCACGGGCGAGGAAATAACTGCTGGTGACGCCGAGGCCGACATGGTCCGCGGGACTGATCTCGACGCCCTGCTGCCTGGCTTCATTGAGGGCGTCTTCGACACTGTTCCAGTGCGCCTGGCGATCCTGGCGGATGCGCTGGGCGAGCACTTCGGTCATGCGCCGGTCGAGGCTCATCAGCAGTGCCGTCGACGCGGTATTGAGGTTCAGCAAGGTGCCCGGCGGCAGCGCGCAGACCTCCGGAGCGAGGCGCGCGTAGACCTCGTTGCTGACGCCGCGCACCAGGCGCAACTCCGAGACGTGCGCAAAGGCGCGGTTGGCGGCCCGGTACGGAACCGGCTGGGCCAGGTAGGCACTGTCCTCGGCGCCGCCCTCGGCATCGATGTTGGTATCGGCATCAAGCCAGTCGACGATGGCGCCGCTCAGCGAGGGATCGAGCTCGAGCGCAATCAGCAGGTTGACCAGGCGCTTGCGCCAGATCGCGGCTTTTGCCGGCGGCAACAGCAGGTTGTTGAGGTTGAAACAGCCATTGAGGTCGACCATGTAGGCGCTGATGCGCCCGCCCGGCACTTCCTGCGGCGGCAGCGGTATGGCCCAGCTGTCGCCAAAGGTATCGAGGCCGGGATTCTCGTCGCGATCGCGCAGCAGGACTTGCGACGCATAGGCCTCGAGACCCTCGGCATAGGCGATGGCCTGTTCGCCGCGCAGCACGTTGCGCGTTCGCGCCAGTGCCAGCTCGCCGCGATCGAGCAGCGATGCGATCAGGATCACCGCCAGTGCCACCGCCAGCAGGGCGATCAGCAGGGCGACGCCGCGCTGCCCGCGCGGCCCGGTCACGGCGTGGCTCCCGGCGGCGTGGCCAGCGGTACCGGCAGGATCGCCGGATCCGTCGTCTCGACCGCTCCGTTGGCGCCGACGCCGCCTTGCGGCAGGGTCGACGGCAACGAGATCACGCGGCGCAGCTCACCGAAATCATCGAGGGCCAGGCGGAACTCGATGGCGCGCGGCAATTCCTCGGCGGGTGCGTCGCGCGGCGGCCATTGCTCGACCCAGGCGCCCTCGCCAGTCAGATAGCGCAAACGCAATCCGTCGACCCGGTCGAGCAGGTCACGCCATTCCGGCGCGCTGCCGGCAGCGCGATCGAGAACCGCATGACGACCGCGCCGCAGGGTCTTGTTGCCAATCGCATAGAGCACGCGTTCGATGTTGCTGCGTGCTTCCGCGCGCGGATTGGCGAAGCCGAGCCGGCTCAGTTCGATGCGGTCGCCGTTGCCGAGCACCGCCGGCAGCAGTTCGCCGTAATTGCCGCGCACGGGACGCGAGATCGCCTGGCGCAGGTCGCGCTCGAGGTCGCTCATGCTGCGCACGACCGCCGCAAAGCGGTCCTGTTCCGCGGCGAGCGCCGATCGGGCGCGGGCGATCTGCCCGAGGGCGCTCCAGGTGATCGCCGCCATCGCGGCGAACACGACGAGGGCGACGAGGACCTCGATCAGGGTGAAGCCTCTGCACGGATGGCGCCTGGCCGGGGATCGCATGTTCATGGCGAGGGTTGCGCACTGCCGAATCCGCTCAGGCTGGCGCTGGGCTGGCGCGCATCGGCGAGGAAAACCAGCACGTCGAGCCTGCGCATGTCCGGATCATCCGTCGCCTTGACCTCGAGTTGCCAGCGCCAGTCGCGATTGCCGAGCCGCGCGCGCCCGTCGCGCTTGCCGACGGGCGGCAACGGCGTGGCAATCCGCGTTTCGGCGAGCACGTTGGCCGCCACCCAGCCGGCCAGCGTGCGTTCGCGCAGGGCATCGAAGCTGCTCACCTGGCCGCCGGCCGTGCGGGTCAAGGCGAGCAGGGCGAGGGCGACGACAACGAGCGCGATCAGCACTTCGAGCAGGGTGAAGCCGCGAATCCGGCTCATGGCGGCGCCACCGTCCGCGCGAGGCCGACGCGGCCATCGGCCTCGCCGCGCAATTCATAGCGGTTGGCGACATCGCCCAATTGCAGGCGCAGCAGGAACGGCGACAGCTCGCCGGAGGAAAAACAGATGATCTGCGGCGCATCGGTCTCGCCTTCGGCCAGGCGCATCGCGCGCCCGTCGCGAAACAGTTCGACCGCCATGCCAGGCACCCAGCTGCGCGGTCGCAATTCATCCTTCTGTTCGCTGGCCATCCAGCCATCGAATCCGAGCAGGGAGAATGTGTAACCCTTCGCGCCGACACGCACGCCGATTTCGCGACCACTCAGTTCCGCCTGATGGCAGGCATGGTCGACCAGGGCCTGCAGGCGCTCGGCTTCGCGCGCGAGCTGGCGTTCGCCGCCCGCGGTGGCGATGCTGATCGTCACCGCCAGCGCGAGCACGCCGACGATGACCATGACCACGAGGATCTCGATCAGGGTGAAGCCAACAACCACGGGGATTGGCCCTCGGCCTCGGAGAAACCGGGTAGCAACCAAAGCTCGCTCTTGCTCCCGCTCCAAAGCGGGGATTGGCCCCTGCCCCGGAGAAACCGTGCAGCCCCCAAAGCTCGCCCTTGCCGTTGCTCCAAAGCGGTATCCGGCGCCCTGCCCCGGAGAAACCGTGCAGCCCCCAAAGCTCGCCCTTGCTCCCGCTCCAAAACGGGGATTGGCCCTCGGCCTCGGAGAAACCGGGTAGCAACCAAAGCTCGCTCTTGCCGTTGCTCCAAAGCGGTATCCGGCGCCCTGCCCCGGAGAAACCGTGCAGCGTCAGGAGCTCGCTTTCGCCCTCGCTCCAAAACAGGAACTGGCCCTCCACAAGGAAACCCGGGCACAAGCGAGCAGGCCGCCTTGTTCACCGCGTCGCCATCAAACCGCGCAGATCGCGACGACACCCATCATTCCCCCCAGTTGCCAATATCCGCCGCATCGCCATCACCGCCCGGGCGGCCGTCCGATCCGTAGCTGTAGACGTCGACATCGCCATGCTGGCCGGGCTGCTGGTACTGGTAGGGCTTGGACCACGGATCCATCGGCAAGCGGTCCAGGTACGGGCCTTTCCAGTTCGGCGCCTCGGGTTGTCCCGAAGGTTTTGCGCTCAGGGCCTGCAAGCCCTGCTCGTTGCTCGGATAACGGAAGTTATCCAGTTTGTACAAATTCAGCGCCGTCATGATGCCTTGCAGGTCCTGCTTGACGCGCGTGATGCGCGCCTCGGCCGGCCGCTCCATGACCCGTGGCACGACGATCGCGGCGAGGATGCCGAGGATGACGACGACGACGAGGATTTCGATCAGGGTGAATCCGCCGGAGAGCGCGGGATTTGGCATTGGGGATTCGGGATTCGGAAAGCGTGATCGCGCGACAATCGGGCGATCCGACGGCGCGCGGGTCGGCGGATATTTCGAAACGGCAATTCCGTTCGCTGAGCCAGCAATTTGGAGGGTCTCGATTGAGTCGGGCATAACCATGGCTTGTGCAAGTGGGTGCTGGGCGCCGATCATAGCAAAGCCATGTCCGACTCCCCTGCTCCCGATGAATCCTCGCTGGCCGCGCGCGATCTGGCCGTGGTCTGGCATCCGTGCACGCAGATGCACGATCACGAGACCGTGCCGATGCTGGCCATCGAGCAGGCCGAAGGCGCCTGGCTGTACGCGGCGGATGGCACGCGCTATCTCGATGCGGTCAGTTCCTGGTGGACCAACATCTTCGGCCACCGCCATCCGCGCATCGTTGCAGCGCTGAAGGACCAGCTCGACCGCCTCGACCATGTGATGCTGGCCGGCATGACGCATGAACCGGCAGTAGCCCTGGCCGAGCAGCTCGTGCGCGTGGCGCCACCCGGATTGTCGCGCGTGTTCTATGCCGACAACGGGTCGAGCGCGGTCGAAGTCGCCCTCAAGATGAGCTATCACTACTGGCGCAACCAGGGCCGGCCCGATCGTTGCCGCTTCATCACCCTGGCCGGCGGCTACCACGGCGAAACCCTGGGCGCGCTGTCGGTCACCGATGTCGCCCTCTACCGCGCGACCTACGCCCCGCTGCTGTTCGAGCCGATCATCGCTCCTTCCCCGGATGCCTTCCTGCGCGACGCCGACGAGTCGCCGGATGAGCACGCCTGGCGCCGCCTCGACGACATGCGCCAGTTGCTGGAGCAGCACGCGCATGAAGTCGCCGCGATCATCGTCGAACCGCTCGTGCAGTGTGCCGGCGGCATGCGCATGTATCCGCCGGCCTACCTTTCCGGGTTGCGCCGCCTTTGCGACGAATACGAGGTACACCTGATCGCCGACGAAATCGCGGTCGGCTTCGGTCGCACCGGCACGCTGTTCGCCTGCGAGCAGGCCTCGATCGTTCCGGATTTCCTCTGCCTGTCGAAAGGACTCACCGGTGGCACGCTGCCGTTGTCCGCAGTGCTGACATCGGAGGATGTGCATGCTGCTTTCTACGCCGAATATTCGGCGGGCAAGGCGTTCCTGCATTCGCACAGCTACACGGGCAACGCGCTGGCCTGCCGTGCCGCCCTGGAAACGCTGTCCATCTTCGCGGACGAGCCGGTCATCGAAGGCAATCGCAAGCTCGCCGGGCACCTGGCGCGGCGCCTGGCCGCACTGGTCGACCACCCCAACGTGGCCGATGTCCGCCAGACCGGCATGATCGCCGCCATCGAGCTCGTGCGCGAGCGCAAGTCGGGCACCCCGTTTCCGCCCGGCGAGCGTCGCGGCCTGCGTGTCTACCTGCACGGCCTCGAGCGCGGCGTGATCCTGCGACCGCTCGGCAACGTCATCTACTTCATGCCGCCGTATTGCGTGACGAGCGCGGAAATCGACCTCATGGTCGATGTCGCGATCGAAGGCATCGACCGCGCAGTGGCCTGAACACGCGCTAGAATCCCGCCATGCGCATTCCCCGAATCTGCGTTTTCGATACGCTGGGCAGTGGCGCGGAAATCCTGCTGCCGCCACAGGCCGGAGAGCACCTGGCCCGCGTGCTGCGGCTGGAACGCGGCCATCCGATCCTGCTCTTCAATGGCAACGGTCGCGAATACCGCGCCGAGATCAGCCAACTGGCCAAGCGTGCGGTCTCCGCGCGCGTGCTCGATGACGGCGAAACGGTGGACCGCGAAAGCCCGTTGCAGCTGACACTGGCCCAGGGCGTCGCCCGTGGCGAGAAAATGGACCTGATCCTGCAGAAGGCGACCGAATTGGGCGTCAGCCGGATCGTGCCCCTGATCACCGGACGCACCGAGGTCAAGCTCGATGCCGAACGCACCGCGCGCCGGCTTGCGCATTGGCAGGCGGTGATCGCCGGTGCCTGCGAACAATGCGGGCGCGCCACGCTGCCGACGCTCGATCCGCCCGTGCGCCTGGCGGCCTGGGCGGCGGCGCTGGGCGAGTCCAGCGGCCTGCGCCTGGCCCTCGACCCGGACGGCGATGTTTCGCCGCGGACGCTGCCGGCTTTCAAGGTGGCGACGCTCGTGGTCGGACCGGAGGGCGGACTTTCCGATCAAGACCTCAACCTGCTCGACCAGGCGGATTTCGACGGCCTGCGCCTGGGGCCGCGCATATTGCGCACGGAGACGGCCGGGCTTGCAGCGATTACCGCGCTGCAGGCCATTCACGGCGACATCTAGTCAGCCACGCGCTCCCCGGCGGATCGACGCGACCGCGGGCGAATACGCAGGGATCAGGCGGCCAATGCGTTGGCAATCAGTTCCTCGATCTTGCCGAGATCGGGAATGACGGCATGATCGTCGCGCACCAGCACCTCGGAGTGCACGCCCGTTCCCACCTCGGTGTTGTCGCCGGTGGTGATGAGCAGGTCAGAGGTGATCGTGGTCAGGCGCGGAAAGCCCTGGGCGAGCATGGCCAGGAACGGGAACTTGGCATTGCCGCTGAGGCCCTTGAGCACGGTCACGCGGGCATTGCGCGTGTCTTCCTCGCTGGCATGGCCGGCCAGCATCGGCAGGGAAAACAGGGGCAGGCGCCAGCCACGCCAGCCGAGCCGGCCGAGCAGCCAGTCCGGAGCACCCTCGACCTTTTCCGGCGCGGTATAGGTGATCACCTCGGCGACCGTTGCATTGGGCAGCAGAACCCGCCCTCCGGTCACCGGGATCATGACGCCACGAATTTCGCGCGGTAGTTCGATCATCTTGATTTCCTCAGGCCTTGGCCGCTGGTTTCAGGTCACCCATGACCTTTTCGGCGAGTGCCTTGGGTGAACCGGTGAAGCTGACGACACCGGTGTCGATCACGCCATCGACCATCGAACTGATTACGCAGGTCTCCGGATCCTGCACATAGACCTTGCCGCCCTTGGCCGCCATGTGCGCGGCGCCTTCGGCCGCGTCTTCGGCCATCCCGGAGAACACGATGACGCCGGACTTGGTGCCGAAACGGTCGGCCACGTCGCGCAGGACCTGATCGATCGACGGCGAGTGCGGCTGGTTGGAATCGGCATTGGGCTCGAGCGTGATCACCCCTTCCCTGTCGACGCGCAGGCGATGGGTGGTCGGTACGATGACGATGTCGCCGTGGCCGACGCGTTCGCCATGCGAAGGCGTGCGCACGGTCAGCGCGGTGGAGCGCACGAGCTGCTGCGCCATGATGTCCATGAACTCGGCGCCCATGTGCTGGGCGAGCAGGAACAGCGCCGGGCTGTTTGCCGGCAGTTCGGCGAGAAATTCACGCACGGCCTCGGGACCGCCGATCGAGGCGCCCAGCACCCAGACCCGGCTTACCGCGATCTTGATATCGGTGTCGAGCCAGGTCTCGCGACCGCCGTGGCTCGCCGAATCCACTCCGGCAAGCTGCGGCGCGACCGCTTCATCGAGCGGAATCAGCTCGAGCGACAGGCCCGCCTGGAAGGACTCGTCGACCGCCGGCGCACCTTCCGGCGCGAGATATTCCGACGCGCTGATGGTCTCGATGCCGAACTTCGCCGGCCCGGACGGCGCTTCCGCGGCCTTCGGTCCGGCCGTAGTGGCTTCCTCGTCGAGGTCTTCGAGGCTCCAGGCAAATGCGGAGCCGATCGCGGGCGGCGCTGCAACCGGTTCGGCCTCGCCTTCCGGGGTGGCGGACGTGGCCGGGGCATCGGCCCAGTCGAGATCGAGCATCTGCAGTTCGGATATCTCCGAGCCGCCTGCCGCGGCCGCGCTCGCATCCGCGACTTCGGCCAGGTCGTCTTCGACGACCAGCTCGTCGGTCCCGAAATCCGTCTCCAGCTCGCCGGTCGCGAAATCCGTTTCCGGTTCGCCGGTCCCGAAGTCCGTCCCTTGCGCGCCCACTTCCAGATCGTCCGTGCCATCGGCGAAATCGTCGAGATCGCCAAATCCGAGCGCTTCGCCTTCCGCCTCATCGGCGTCGGCGGCGCCGAATGCCGGCATCTCGAGGGTCGGCTCGGCAGGTGCCTGGGACTCACTGTCTTCGACCGGGGTGGCGACGCTGGCCTGCGGCTCCTCGAAAATGTCGAACTCGGAGAGATCGAGCGCCTCCATGGGCACCGTGTCCTGCGCGTCGGCAGCGCCGGATGGCGGCGCTTCGGTCTGGGCCGCGAACGAGTCGAGCGGCTCCGCTTCGACCTCGTTGAGCAGGTCCACGATGTCGGAATAATCTTCGCCGGCCGCAAACGCCTCGCTGGCGATGCCGGCGGCTGCGTCGGGGACTTCGGCTGCCGGTTCCGGTTCGACTTCGGTCGCGACAGGCGCAACCGGCGCCTCGTCGGTCTGCGGCGCCATGGTCCGGGCGTCGGCGGGCTTTTCCGCGACTTCGCGCTGCGGCACCGGTTCGGCGCCCTCGGGACGTGGCGGATCCGGATCTTCCGTGCCGAGGATCTTGGCGGCGAGATGCCGCGCCCAGCGCGCCTGTTCCCAGCCCGACAGCTGGCTGGAGACCTGGGCCTCGTCGAAAATCACGTTGTAACGTTCATCGTCCAGCAGTGAATAGACCTCGTCGAGATGATCCTCGACATCATTGTCGAGGTTGACGACGACAACGCGCGCGCCCGATCTCTCGAGAAGTTCGCGATCGAGTTCGGCGGCCTGCGCTTCGTAGACGATCGCGGTTCCGGATACCGCGAGGGCATCCCGCAGGTGACGGCCGGCTTCACCGGCCTGCGTCAACAGCGCGATGGGCAGGGATTTTTCAGGCGTCTGCACGTGTCGACCTCAGGGTTTCCTGGACCTGACGCAGCAGATCGGCTTCCTGGTAAGGCTTGCCGAGATAGCGCTCCACGCCGATTTCCAGCGCGCGCTGGCGATGCTTCTCGCCGGTACGCGAGGTCACCATGATGATCGGCACGTCCTTCAGGCGCGTGTCGTTGCGCATGTAGGTGGCGAGCTCGTAGCCGTCCATGCGCGGCATCTCGATATCGAGCAGCATCAGGTCGGGCACGCTGTCCTGCAGTTTCTCGACAGCATCCAGTCCATCCTTGGCGGTGACAACCTCCATTTCGGCACGTTCGAGTACGCGCGTGGTGACCTTGCGCATGGTGATCGAATCGTCCACGACCATGATCATGGTCTTGCGCTTGACCTCGGGCAGGCTGGGCACCTGCTCGATCTCCTCGACCTGCGGAATCTCGCCGGCCGCGACGCTTGCGCGCATCGAAGCCACGCGGCGGACCAGTGGCGCAAGGTCGAGGATCATGATCACCGAACCATCGCCCATGATCGTGGCGCCGAAGATGCCCGGAACCGAGCTGATCTGCGGGCCCACCGACTTGACCACGATTTCGCGCGAGCCAACGACCGCGTCGATGCGCACCGCGGCGCGCTGGTCGCCGGTCCGCGTCATCAGCAGGGGCAGCTGGGTCTCGTCGATGATGCGTCCCTGGGCGACGCCGAGCAGCTGCGAGAGTTCATAGATCTTGAAGTCCTCGCCCGCATAGTTGTAGGCCGGATCGCCGCTGGCCAGGCGCTTCGAGTAGTCATCGAGCGCGATCCGGACGACGCCCTGCACCGACGACATCGGCACCGCGTAGGTCGATTCGCCGAGCTTGACCAGGATGGCCTGGGTGACGGCCAGCGTGAACGGCAGGCGGATCGTGAAGGTGGTTCCCGCGCCGCGCTCGGAGTCGATCACCAGCGAGCCGCCGAGCTGCTTGATTTCGCTGTGCACGACGTCCATGCCGACGCCGCGACCGGAGAGCTGGGTCACCTGCTCGGCCGTGGAGAATCCGGCTTCGAGGATGAAGCCGTAGAGATCGCGATCCGACAGGTTGGCTTCCGGATTGAGCAGGCCCAGGGCAATGGCCTTGCGCCGGATCGCGTCGCGATCCATGCCGGCGCCATCGTCGCTGATGCGCAGCACGACTTCGGTCGATTCGCGTGAAACCTTGATGGTCACCGTGCCGTCGAGCGGCTTGTTCGCGGCCAGGCGCTGCTGCGGCGATTCGATGCCGTGTGCGAGCGCGTTGCGCAGCATGTGCTCGAACGGCGCCTTCATGCGCTCGAGCAGGTTGCGGTCCATTTCGCCCTGCGCGCCCTCGACCTTGAGCTGGGCGCGCTTGCCGACTTCCTGGGCCGCCTGGCGCACCGTGCGGCGCAGCGAGGGCACCATCGAATCGAACGGCACCATGCGCGTGCGCATGAGGCCTTCCTGGAGATCGGAGCTGACCCGCGACTGCTGCAGCAGCAGGGTTTCCGACTGGCGCGTGAGGTCGTCGAGCAGGCCCTGGATAGAGACCAGATCGGATACCGACTCGCCGAGTGCGCGCGAGTACTGCTGCAACTGCGAGAAACGATCGAGTTCCAGCGGATCGAAGACCGCTTCGACGCCGTCGTGGTGCTCACGCTGGTAGCGCGCGATGATCTGCGCCTCGGTTTCTATTTCGAGCTTGCGCAGCTGTTCGCGCAAGCGGCTGACGGTCTGCTCGAACTCGATCAGGTTGAAGCGGAAACTGGAAATCTGCTGTTCCAGTCGCGAACGATAGATCGAAACCTCGCCGGCGTAATTGACCAGCGAATCGAGCAGTTCCGATCTTACGCGGATCATTTCCTGCGGCGCGCGAGGCTCGTCCTCGGCGTCCAGCGTCGGCAGCGTGCGCGGCGCCGGGGGCGGCTGCGCGGGTGCGCGGGAGGACTCGCCTTCCGCGACCGGCGTCTCGGATTCGGCCAGGGTTTCGCCGGCCACGAGGTTCTCGAGCCGCGAGATCATGTGATCGGGCATCGCGATCGCTTCGCGCCGCGCGATCCTCTGCACGAGCCCGTGCAATGCGTCGTAGCTGCGCTCGAGCGCTTCGACCGCGTGCATGTCCATGCTGCGATGGCCGTCATAGGTCGCATCGAGCAGCGACTCCATGGCATGGGTCAGGTCGCCGATCGGTCCGATGCCGGCCATGCGCGCGCCGCCCTTGAGCGTGTGCAGGTCGCGTTGCAGGCTGACGATCAGCTCGCGATCCTGCGGCGCCTCGCGCAGCTTGGCCATCACGGAATCGGAATGGTCGAGGATGTCGTTGCCTTCCTGCACGAAGATGTCGAGCAGGTCCTGATCCATTTCGGGAAGGTCGAGGCGACCGGCCGGCTGCATGTCGACAGGCTGCGGCGACTCTTCGGCTTCGGCGGCGAATGCCTCCATCGGGTCGGCGTTCGCGGACATCGCCTCTTTCGACCCGGCTTCCGCCGCAGCTTGCGGGGTTTCGGCTTCGGCTTCGGCTTCGGCTTCGGCTTCGGCTTCGGCTTCGGCTTCGGCTTCGACTTCGGTCTCGTCCTCGGCCCCGGATTCGACTTCGGTTTCGGCAGCCTCTGCCGCTTCCGCCGCCGCTTCTTCCGCTTCAACGGTTTCATCCGCCGTTTCGTCGAGTTCCACGACCGCTTCGGCGGGTTCGTCAACCGCGTCGGTCAGGGCATCCGCGTCGCCGGTTTCCGTATCGGTCGCCGCTTGGGCCTCCGTGGATCCAGCCGCCTCGTCGATGGCATCGGCCTCCAGCGCGGACTCGTCGAACTCGATTTCGAAGCCGGCTTCGGCTTCGAATTCCGTGCCGGCGCCGCGCGCAGGCGCTTGTTCAAAAGCGGTGCCCGACTTGTCCGGGAGGTCGCTGAAGGCGCTTGCCGCCGCCATCAGTGCATCGATGTCGGTGTCTTCCGGGAATTCGACGCTCTGCTCCGGCGCTTCGAAGACGCCTCCAATCGAAACTTGTTCGTTCGCCGCATCGGCCTCGTCGGCTTGCTGGTCGGCGGCACGTTCAGCCATTGCATCGCCGGCACCTTCAGCATCTGTCGCGGGCACCGTCGCGAGCGTCTCGCCAGCGTCTTCCAATCCCTCGTCATCGGCGACCGATTCGAAATCGAGATTGCCCAGATCGTCGGCAGAGTCCAGCAATCCGGCGACTTCGTCGTCATCCGATTGCTGCGATAGCTCGTCGTCCTGGTGATACAGATGCAGGGCGTTTTCCGGTTCCTGCAGGGCGTCGCGCAAGGCGGTGACCCGGGCCGAAAGTTCACTCGTGTCGGGCAGGTCGCTGGAGCCGCGATCAAGGCACTGCATCGACTCGCGCACGATGGCTGCGGACTCGCGCAAGACGGCGATGCCGGCCGCATCGATCGGCGTGGCGCTCGCGCGCATGCGCTTGAGGTACCCCTCGAGCGGCGACAGCAGGTGCGAGAGCGAGTCGATCTCGACCATCGCGATGGCGCCGCTCAGGGTATGCGCGGCGCGCAGCAGCGGCTCGGAGACCGGCAGGTCGACATAACCCGCCTGGCCGAGGAATTCGTCGACGACGGCGAGGTGCATCGCCGTTTCGCTCTTGAGGATGTCGAACAGGACGGGGTCGAGTCCCGGCAGCGGACCGGCGATGATTTCAACCGGGCTGTCATCCTCGAGTTCGATCGGCCTGGGCATGTCCAGGTCGCCGGCAACGGCCGCAGCGGGCAGTGCGCCCTCGTAGGGGACGCGTCGTTTGACCAGGCGCTTGACCTTGCGCGTCACCGTGCGCGCGTTCTGCTGCCTCGCCGGCAGCGAAGCCAGCTCGCCCTCGGCGAGACGGTCGGCGGTTTCCATGATGCCGGCGATGTCGGCAGTCGGCGCACCTTCCCCACGCAGTGCGGCGAGCTGGTCGGGCAAGGCGTTGACGGCATGATCCACCAGCGCCAGGGCCTGGGCGCTGGGTGCGATCGAGCGGTCGAGCACGCGATTGAGCATGTTCTCGACCTTCCAGCTGAACTCGCCGAGGGCAAGCGCGCCGACGAGGCGGCCGGAACCCTTCAGCGTATGGAACGAACGGCGGATCGGCTTTACGCGCTCGAGATCATCGCTGGCTGCCCGCCACAACGGCAACTGCGCGCGCAGGTTGTCGATTTCCTCCTGCACTTCCTCGATGAAGACATCGCGGATCTCGTCGTCGATTTCGCTCGAGGCCGTGATCTGGAAACTGCCGTCGCCGACATCGGAGGCGAGCAGCTCTTCCTCGATTTCCTCTTCGATTTCCTCCTCGATCTCGATCCAGCGGCTGCCGTCTTCGTCGACCTGGATGTTTGCGGCATCGGCAGGCGTGGTGGCGTGCTCGCGGTCGTGGGTGGTTTCGGCCAGGCGCAAGCCGTCCATATCCAGTTCGTCCTGCGCGGGCTCGCCGGTATCGCCAACGATGAGGCCACGCAGGTCGTCGCCCGCGGCGATCTCGAGGACGCTGTCGAGCTCGCTCGGCTCGTCGACGGCATCCATCGACAGGCCGTCGGAAACATCGGGCGACTCCGATTCGGGAATATCGAGTCCATCCAGGTTGAGCTCGCTCGAGCCGGCCAGATCGTCGGGTCGAAGCGCGGCACTCTGCTCCAGCGGCAGATGTTCGCCCCAGCTCGGGAAATCGGAGCCGAGCGCCGAGGGTTCGTGCTCGGTCGGCTGGTTCTCGCGCGGCTCCGCATGCAGCGCGGCGCTGCCTGCCGAAACATCGCCGTCGCGGGTCAATGCCGCAGCCGCGGCGAGCGCATCGTCGTTGCTCACGACCGGCGACCCCGCCGGTTCGCCGCCGCCGTCCGGACCGTCGCCGTCATTGCGCGGAATCGGCCAGTAGCCGAGCGCCTCCAGGCTTTCCCTGGTTACATCGAGAATCTTCTGGCGGCCACCGCGCTGTTCGCGTGTCGCCTCGAGGAAGTACTCGATCGACGCCAGCGCGTCGGCCAGGCTGTCCATCTGCTCGGCAGTCGGCACGCGCCGATGGCGCTGCAGCTCGACTTCGACGAAGCGCACGATGCCACCCATCAGCTCGGCGGCCTCGCCGAGATCGAGCATGCGCAGGGCGCCGGAAATTTCCTCGAGCAGGCGCGGAATCTGCTCGACCCTTTCGTGGTCCCAGGGGGATTCGATGAAGGCGATGACGTCGTGCTTGGCCTGCTGGATATTGACCGCCGCCTCGTGCATCAAGGCATCCAGGATCTTGCGCACTTCGGCCTTGGGCAGCTCGATGGCTTCGTCGTCGCCCTCCTCGCTGGCCGCGCCGAGGCGCTCGATGTGGTCGTCCAGCGAAGCCTCGACGTACAACAGGGCTCCGGCGACGTCGAGCAGGGTGCCTTCGTCGGCTTCACGCCGGCCGAGCGCGATGTCCTCGATGGTGCCGCGCTGTTCGGTCACGACGCGTCGCGGCACGCCAAGACCGAGCATGCCGAGCGTGTCGCGCACGCGGTCGAGCAGGTCGATCTGGCCGAGCAGGTCGGCCGGATCGCGCTGTTGCGCGCGCAGGTAGATGTCGAGGGATTCCTTGACCCTGAGCAGGTCTTCCTTGATCGCGACCGAAACGGTATCGAGCAGGGCACGGTTGTGGCCGGAGATCGAACTCTTGGCGTGCGCGACTTCCTGGTCGGTCGGCAGCAACGAGCCGAGCGCGTAGGTTTCGCGGATTTCCTCGACGCGCGGGCTCTTGCTGCTCGAATGCGCGATGTAATAGAGCAGGCCTTTTTCGAGCTCCCGCGGCGGCACGACGCTGAGGCCATTCTCGCCGGATTCGGCGAAGCTCTTGATCGCACGATCGACTCCGCCAAACAGCAGCTTGACCGATGCGCTGGCATCGAGGCTGCCGTCACTGACCGATTCGGCGACGCCGGCGGCAATCCAGAACAGGCGGCGCGACTCTTCGCCCGATGCGACATGCGTGCGCAGGCGGTCGAGCACGTCGCGCAGGCGCGCAGGGTGCTGCGGCTGGGTGGAGTCGCGGAACCATTTCAGCAGGGCGGCCTGGAAGGCAAGGCGCAGGCGCAGGGCCTGCGCACGCAGTTCCTTCAGCGTGAGCGGCTCGGCTCGGCCAGCGGCCGATGCGGGCAGCGCACTGCCCAGGTCGGGCGAGAACAGGGCCGAGTCGCTGAGCAGTTTTTCGCCGCGACAGGCACGCAGGTCGTTGAGCAGCGGCAGCAGGACGATCGGGATGTCCTTGTGCCCGGTCTGCACGCGCTCCAGATAATCGGGCAGCTGGACCATGCCGCGCATGAGCACGGAATAGCCCTCTTCGCGGTTGCCGACCGCGTCCGCCAGCAGGGCATCGGCGAGGCGTTCCATTTCCTCGATCACCATCGCCGCGCCGTACAACTCGACCATGCGCAAGGTGCCCTGCGCCTGGTGCAGGTAGGTTGCACAGAAGCGCATCAGGCTGGTGTCGGCCGGATCCTCGACGTAAGCCTCGAGCGCCTGGCGCGCCTGCTTGAGGGTATCGTCCAGTTCGCCCTTGACCCAGTTGAGCGTGGTGAAGTCGTCGTGCAGTTTCATGGTATTCGTTCGCCCTGGCATAACCTGGCGGCCCTAACCCTAAACCACCGCGCCGCCCGGAAACCCAACCCGGCGCACAGGACCATGAACTGAATCGGGCCGGTGTGCCGCGCGTTGCCGGTCGGTGGCCTGCTCCTGCAACGCAGGGTTGCAGTCACATACCGCGCGGCTCGGCGGGTCTGGAACGGCATTGCCGATGATGTTGGCTGGCTGACAGGTTCTCCTTGATCTGGATACGTGACAAATCCCGGGCTCAGCCCGGCAGCTTGAAGTCGGCCACCGAACGGCGCAGGTCGCCGGCCAGATGCGCCAGGTTGCCGATCGATTCGGCCGTCTGGCTTGCGCCGACCGATGTTTGCGTCGTGATTTCCTGAATCACGTTCATCGTCGCCGAAATGTTGGTTGCGGCAGCCGACTGCTGGCTGGCAGCCGCCGAGATGTTCTGGATGAGGTCGGCCAGGTCATGCGAGACCTTTTCGATCTCGCCGAGGGCCAGGCCGGCGTCCTCGGCCAGTCGCGCACCGGCGACGACCTCGGCGGTGGTCTGTTCCATCGAGCTCACGGCTTCGTTGGTATCGGACTGAATCGTCTGCACCAGCGTCTCGATTCGCTTGGTCGCGTTCGCCGAGCGCTCGGCGAGTCGCTGCACTTCGTCGGCGACGACCGCGAATCCGCGTCCGGCTTCGCCGGCGGATGCCGCCTGGATGGCCGCGTTCAGGGCGAGGATGTTGGTCTGCTCGGCGATGTCGTTGATCAGTTCGACGATGGATCCGATTTCCTGCGAGGATTCACCGAGGCGCTTGATTCGCTTCGAGGTCTCCTGGATCTGGTCGCGGATCGAGTCCATGCCCTGGATGGTCTGGCGCACGATGGCCGCGCCCTTGGCGGCGATCTGCACCGAGCGTTGCGCCACCTCGGCGCTCTCCGAGGAGTTCTTCGAGACCTCGTCGATCGACACCGCGATCTCGTTGATGGCGGCGGATGCCGAGGTGATCTGCTGGGCCTGGTGCTCGGCCGCTTCGGCCAGGTGCATGGCGGTTGCCTGGGTTTCCTGCGCGGCGGCGGACACCTGCACGGCGGTCTCGTTGATGGTCGTGACGAGGGATCGCAGCGCCTCGACCGCGAAGTTGATCGAGTCCGCGATCGCGCCGGTGATGTCCTCGGTGACGGTCGCCTTGACGGTCAGGTCGCCTTCGGCCAGCGAGCCCATCTCGTCGAGCAGGCGCAGAATGGCTTCCTGGTTGCGCTGGTTCAGTTCCGCCGACATCTGGTAGCGGCTCTGCTGGTCGCGGACCAGGGTGATGCCGAGCAGGATGACGAGGGCGATGGCCACGCCGGCGGCGACGGCGCCGAGCCACTGGTTCGGGAACGCCCGCTTGCCGCCGAGCGTGTCAAGCCGGTCGGCGACGTTGCGCGCCTTGAGCAGCACGCTCTGGCTGTCGGTGAAGATCGCGTCCGCAGCCTGCTTGACGACCTGCAGGCCGGTCGAGGCGTCGATGATCTTGCGCACCGGCTCGTCGAGTTCCTGCCACTGCTGCTGCACGTCGACCAGGATCTGCTTGGCATTGGGCTGGTCGATCGCGCGGATGTTGAGACCCGGCGCGCCGTCGATGAGGCCGTCGAGCACCGAACGGTAAAGCGCCGCATCGCGCGAGAAGCCGTCGGCGGCCGACTGTGCGTCCTCGCCACCCTGGACGATTTCCTGGACGCGGCGGATCATGCGGTCGGCGAGCAGCATCTGGCGCGTCGAGATGTAGACCTGGCCGGCGCTGCCGTTGCGTTCGGTGAGGATGTTGACGACCTCGTTCATGCGCGAGTTCAGGACCGGCATCTTCGAGGTGAATTCCGTCGCCGTGGTGGCGGTATCGAGGACCAGGCTCTTGCCGTCGAGGATCTTGGTCGCGTTGGTCAACACCGGTGCCCATGCCGCGTTGAGGTCCTTCAGCTCCTTTTCGACGCCGGCTTCGTTGGCGTAGGAGGGCATGCCCGCGTAAGGCGAGGGATCCTTGGCATTGCCCTTGGTCAGGAAGCCGAGGAAGGCATCGATGTCGCCGGTCGTCTTCTTCAGCTCGTCGAAGGCCAGCTCGTTGCCGCCGGCGGCGTTCGCCGCGTAAGTGGTCAAGGCTTGCGAGAGCACCTGCACCTGGGTGGTCAATGAGCTGGCCTGTCGATCCTGGTTGCTCTTGATGGTCAGGTAGATGAAATCCGCCGCCGCGAATGCAATGGCGAGGACCAGCAACACGATCAGTATGGTGTTGAGGCTGCCTGTACGCTCGGAGCCCGAGAGTGCGCTGGAAGTTGTGCTCATTGTGTTACCTCACCCCTAAGTTGCACATGACCGGCCGGGTCGCAGTATCGGCCGGCTTGCTGTTATGCGGATGCCTGCTGGAATTCCGCCGAGCGGACCAGGGCAGTCATGCTGAACAATCCCCACAAGATGTCGCCGAGTTGTACCTTCTCGCCGATGTAGCGGCTGTAGCGCTCGTCTTCCTCGCCCTGGGCGCGCGATCGCTGTTCATCGGAAAAGCTGCGCTGGCCGAGCACCTCGTCGATCAGCAGGCCCACGCTGCCACCATGCTGGCGCACGACCAGGACGCGCGTGGAATCGGTCATCACCGTGCGCGTGCCTTCGATGTACTTGCGCAGGTCGATGACGGCGACCAGGTTGCCGCGCACGTTGGCGATGCCGAGCATCCAGCTTTGCGTGCCGGGAACCACGGTCAATGCCGGCATGGTCAGGATTTCGTTCACTTCAGAGATGCTGCTGACCATGTGGCGCGAGCCGACGCGAAAACCGATGCCGCGCCAAAGGCCCGGCGCATCGATCTGTTCGGGCAGGCCGGCGACATGCGCGAGGCTGCGCCGCTCGTAATCGGCGAGTATCTCGAACGGACCGGTCGGCTGCGTTTCAGGGGCGTTGACCATGCTATTCGTCTCAGCCCGGCAGCAGGTTGTCGATGCGCTGCAGCAGGGATTTCGCGTCGACCGGCTTGGTCAGGAAATCCTTGGCTCCCTGGCGCAGGCCCCAGACCCGGTCGGTCTCCATGGTCTTGGTCGTGACGATGAGGATCGGAATGTGCCCGGTGCCGGCGTCGCGGCTGAGGTCGCGGGTCGCCTGGAAGCCGTTCATGCCCGGCATGATCACGTCCATGATGACCAGGTCCGGCCGCTCGCGCTTGACCCCGGCAATGCCTTCCTCGGCACTCGCCGCGCTGCTGACGCGATGACCGGCCTTCTCGAGCAGCGTGGTGAACACGCGCACGTCGGTCGGCGAATCGTCGATGATGAAAATGTGCGCCACCGCCTTACCCCTGTGAGTCGAATGGCCAAGCCAATGGAATTACTTCCAGTCCACGTGGCGACGAATTGCCCCGAGCAACTCCTCGCGAGTGAAAGGTTTGGTCAAATATTGTTCGGAACCGACAATTCTTCCGCGCGCCTTGTCAAACAGGCCGTCCTTGGAGGACAGCATGATCACGGGCGTCGCCTTGAACATCTGGTTGTTCTTTATCAGCGCACAGGTCTGATAGCCATCCAGCCGCGGCATCATGATGTCGACGAAGATGATCTGTGGCTGCTGGTCGGAGATCTTGGCCAGCGCCTCGAACCCGTCCGTCGCCGTGACAACGTCACAACCTTCCTTGCGCAGCAAGGTTTCCGCAGTCCGGCGGATGGTCTTCGAATCGTCAATGACCATGACTTTCAGGCCGCTGAAGCTGCCCTGCTTGGTCTCATCCACCTGGTAAGGACCCCCGACCGCTGTACTGAAAAATAGGACACGCAAGATCCGTGCCCGCCGAAACGCAATTCAGGAAAGTGACGAAATCCAGCGCACACGGGCCAAGGCCATGCGTCGCCCTCGCACTTTCCCCCAAATGGTCAATGCTTCTTAACCAATTCTTAGCTAATCTGTCAAGTTTAGCGCGTAAGTCCTCAGAAAATCTTGGGAACCTGTTCGCCAATCCATTCGGAAGCCGACCGTCCGTGGCGGCGACGAGTGTAAACTAGCGGTACATCCGCGTCGCGACTTTGCGCACACCCTGACACCTTCCGTGGAGCACACGCATGGCCCGCACTCTGGCCGTCCTGATGGACGCCATTGCCGACATCAAGATCGCCAAGGATACGACGTTTGCGCTGCTCCTCGAAGCGCAGCGCCGGGGCTACCGGATTTCGTACCTGAGCCACGGCGACCTGGCGATCCGCGACGGCGTTCCGATGGCGCGGGTGGCCGATCTCTCGGTGCGTGACCAGCCGGGCGACTGGTTCAGCCTGGGCGAGGCACAGTGGAAGGACCTGCGTACGTTCGATGTCGTGCTGGCGCGCAAGGACCCGCCGGTCGACGAGCAGTTCATCCACGACACCCAGGTCCTGCAGCTGGCCCAGGATGGCGGGGTGCTGGTGGTCAATGATCCGCAGGGCCTGCGTGATGCCAACGAAAAGCTGTTCGCCCAGCATTTTCCGCAATGCTGCGCGCCAACCCTGGTCGCCCGCGACGCCGGCGAACTGAAGCGGTTCGCGGCGGAACACGGACGGGTCGTGCTCAAGCCGCTGGACGGCATGGGCGGCCGCAGCATCTTCCTGTCCGGGCACGGCGACCCGAACCTGAACGTGATCCTCGAGACCCTGACCGGCAACGGCCGCGCCTTCACCATGGCGCAGAAGTTCATCCCGGAGATCAGCGCCGGCGACAAGCGCATCCTGATGGTCGACGGCGAGCCGGTGCCCTACGCGCTGGCGCGCATTCCGCAGGGCGACGAATTCCGCGGCAACCTCGCGGCCGGCGGCAAGGGCCTCGGCGTGGCGCTTTCGGACCGCGACCGCTGGATCGCCGCACAAGTCGGTCCTGAGCTGAAGCGGCGCGGCATGCTGTTCGTCGGCCTCGACGTCATCGGCGACTTCCTGACCGAGGTCAACGTCACATCTCCGACCTGCCTGCGCGAACTCGATGCCCAATTCGGGCTTAATATCGCCGGTCAGCTGTTTGACGTCATCGAATCCCGAAAAGCGTGAGTGCCAACCCTTCCAGCAGTGCCGCCGACCGGTTCGGCGTCACCTTCCTGTTTTCCCTGATCGCGCATGCCGTGATCGTCCTCGGCATCACCTTCAGCGTCGGGATTCCGGCGCCGTCGCTGCCCGCGCTGGACGTCATCCTGGTCCAGTCGGCCAGCGGCCAGGCGCCGGACAAGGCCGACTTCCTCGCCCAGGCCAGCAACAGCGGCGGCGGCGAAGCGGAGAAGGCACGGCGACCGACCGACCCGTTGTCCAGCCCGATCCCGAAGCCGATCGCCGGCGTCGTCCCGCGACCGACCGAAACCGGCGCGCCGCGTCCGACCGCACCGACCCACACCGAGCTGCTGACCACGCGCAAGGCGGAGCGCAGGGTGGAAACGGCCCCGGAAACCCCGGACATGCCCGACCTGCAGGCGCCGAGCGAACGCGAGATCATCGAGCGCAAGCTCGAGATGGCGCGCCTCGCCCAGGAGATCCAGCGCGAAACCGAGCAGTACGCTAAACGACCCAAGCGCAAGTACATCTCGGCGAACACCAAGGAGTACGCCTACGCCAGCTACATGGCCGCTTGGGTCGCCCGCATCGAGCGCATCGGCAACCTCAACTATCCGGATGAAGCGAGGCGCCAGGAAGTTCACGGGCAACTGGTGCTGACCGTCGGCCTGAACAAGGACGGCAGCGTGAAGAGCATCGATATCATCCAGCCCAGCGGACACAAGATCCTCGATGACGCGGCCATCCGCATCGTCAACCTGGCGACGCCGTTCAACCCGCTGCCGAAAAAGGGCGACGTGGTCGACGAGCTCTACATCACGCGCACCTGGCAGTTCCTCGAAGGAAACATCCTGCGCAATCGCTGAGCTTGGGCCGCGCCGCGGCCTGTGGCAGGCTTGGCATTCCGTCAAGCCGGAGCGAGCGCATGGTCAGCAGCAAGGCCACCCGGGTCGAAGACTACCTCGCCGAATTGCCTGCCGAGCGGCGCGCCGTCGTCTCCAGCGTCAGGGATCTGGTCAATACCCACCTGCCGAAGGGCTACGAGGAAACAATGGCCTACGGCATGATCGGCTGGGTCATCCCGCTTTCGCGCTATCCGGAAACCTGCAACAGGCAGCCACTGAGCTATGCCGGCCTGGCCGCGCAGAAGAACAACTACGCGCTGTACCTGATGTGCGACTACATGATCACAGGGGAAGACGGAAAATTGCGCGCAGCCTATGCCAGGGCCGGCCGCAAGCTCGACATGGGCAAGAGCTGCCTGCGTTTCAGGCATCGCGAGGACCTTTTCGACGAGGCCATCGCCGACCTGATCGCGGCCACGCCGGTCGAGGAGACCATCCGGCGCTACGAGGCGTCCAGGAAGCGGCCCTGATCGCGTTCATGGCAGGCAGGCGCCGCCGCGCCGTACAATGGTCGCCATGCACGAGTCGTCCACCCTTTCCAACCAGTTGCTGATCGCCATGCCCAGCCTGCGCGATCCCAACTTCGCGCGCGGGGTGGCACTGGTCTGCCAGCACGGCGAGGATGGCGCCATGGGCATCATGATCAACCGGCTTTCCGACTACCGCCTGGGCGACGTCCTTGCGCAGATGAACCTGCGTTCGGACCTGCCCGACGTCATCGATTCGCCGGTCCTGGTCGGCGGACCGGTCCAGCCTGAACGCGGCTTCGTGCTGCATACGCCGCATGGCGGCTGGGATTCCTCGTTCCGCATTTCCGACTTCATCAGCGTGACGACCTCGCGCGACATCCTCGCCGCGATCGCATCGGGCAATGGCCCGCAGGATGCCATCGTCGCGCTCGGCTACTCGGGCTGGAGCCCGGGCCAGATCGAGCACGAGATGCGCGAAAACGCCTGGCTGACCGCGCCGGTCGACAACGCGATCCTGTTCCGCACGCCACTCGACGAGCGCTGGCGCGCTTCGGCGGCCCTCGTCGGCGTCAACCTGGAACAGATCTCCCCGTATGCCGGCAACGCCTGAAGCGCTCCCGTCATGAACCTCGGCGACACCGCGGGTTACCTGCTCGCGTTCGACGTCGGCACGCGCATGATCGGCGTCGCCATCGGCCATCCTCTCACCGGCACGGCGCGCGCACTGGCCACGGTCAATGTCCGCCAGGGCAAGGTCGACTGGAATGCCATCGATGGCCTGGTCAGGGAATGGCAGCCAGTCGCCTTCGTCATCGGCCTGCCGCTGGCGCTGGACGGCGGCGAACAGGAAATGACCGGCCACGCGCGCGCATTCGGCGCCCGGCTCGGCCAGCGCTACGCGCGCCCCGTGCATGAATCCGACGAGCGCTTCACCTCCAAGGAAGCCGCCCGGCGCTTTGCGGCACAGCGCGCCGATGGCACCGCGAAGCGCAAGCACGGCGCGGCCATCGATGCACTCGCTGCACAGATCATCCTTGAATCCTGGCTTTCCAGCCCGCGCAACGAAATCACGCCGCAATGAACAGCCTGCAGATCGACTCGAACGGACAACTGCGCCACCTGATCACCCTGGCCGGCCTCGGCCGCGAACGCATCACCGCCCTGCTCGACCGCGCCGTGGAACTTCGCCAGGCCTTCTCGCAGATTGCACAGGGCCCGCAATTGCTGGCCGGGCGCACGATCATCAACCTGTTCTTCGAGACCTCGACGCGTACGCGTTCGAGTTTCGAGCTCGCCGCGCGGCGCCTCGGCGCCACCGTGCTCAATTTCGATATCGCCAGCTCCTCGACGAGCAAGGGCGAAACGCTGGAAGACACCCTGGCCACGCTCGAGGCGATGCAGACCGATGCGTTCATCGTGCGCCATCGCGAGAACGGCATGCCGGAACGCCTGGCCGGATACGCGAAGAAGGCCGCGATCCTCAATGCCGGCGACGGCAACCACGCGCATCCGACCCAGGGCCTGCTCGACGCGCTGACGATCCGCGACCGGCATGCCGATTTCAGCGCGTTGACGGTGACCATCTGCGGCGACATCCGCCATTCGCGGGTGGCCCGCTCGGACCTGCACGTGCTCAAGGCGCTCGGAGCCGGCGAGATCCGCCTGTGCGCGCCGGCGGCGCTGCTGCCGCAGGCGGAGGAATTTCCCGGTTGCCGCATCTTCGGCGATTTTGACGACGCCGTCGCCGGCAGTGATGTGCTGATCATGCTGCGCCTGCAGCGCGAGCGCATGAGCGAGGCACTGATCGGCGACGAGTCGGAGTATTTCGCGCGCTTCGGGCTGAGCCCCGCGCGCCTGCGCCGTGCCGCTGCCGACGCCCTGGTCATGCATCCGGGGCCGATGAACCGCGGCGTCGAAATCGCCCCGGAAGTCGCCGACGGCCCGCAATCGGTGATTCTTGACCAGGTCGCCAACGGGGTCGCGGTGCGCATGGCCGCGCTGACCACCCTGCTCGGCGTGGACTGATCAGCCCGGCTTGCCACCCGCGCCGGCTTCGCGCGTCACGTACCAGCGCCGGCTCTTCCAGCCGGGCCCGGCGGCACCATCATCGATCGCCGCCAGCAGGCGCAGGTCCGGCCGTCCGGCCAGCAGTGCCTCGAGGCACCGCTCGTCGAGCACGTGCATCTCGAATACCGTGCTGCGCCGCCAGGCGATGCGGCGCAGCGGATTGAGCCATCGGTTCGGCAGCATCGCGTACAGGCGCCCGCGCCAGCTCGAGTCGGTGCCGGCGACGAACTGGATCGCGACCACGCCACCCGCTGCGACCACGCGCAGGAATTCTTCGGCATAGCCCAGCGCCAGAGTCGCCGGAATGTGCTGCAGGGTCATGCACGAATAGACCAGGTCGATGCTGGCGTCGGCGACGCCATCGAGCCGCGCGGAAATATTTTCGACGAAACGCAGGTTGCCGACATCGGCGTTCAGGGCTTGCGCCTTGGCGACCATGCTGGCCGAAACGTCGACGCCGATCGCCTGTTCGAACGAACCGGCGAGCGCGCGCGTCAGGCGCCCGGCGCCGCAGCCGAAATCGAGCGCGATGCGGCGTTGCCGCGGCACGCCGAATCCCTGCAGGTAATCCAGCTGACCGTCGATCTCGGCCTGCCCGGTGGCGAGGAATTCCTCGGGGCTCCAGCGTCCACCGCGCTTGTCGGCACGCGAGAGCACGGCCCAGAGCGGATCGTCGCGACCGAGCACGGCCCAGACCTTGCGCAACTGCTCGAGTTGCGCGCCCCTGGCATCCGTCGACATCGCTCAGGCAGGCCGGGTGCAGGCGCCGCGCTTGCTCACGTTTCGATCAGCTCGACACCATCGAGGCCCTGCGACAGCGTGTGCGCATCGCCGCCCTGGGCGAGCTTGATCTTCAGGCGCACCTCGTTGGTCGAGTCGGCGTGGCGCAGCGCGTCCTCGTAGGAGATCTCGCCCGCCTGGTACAGCTCGAACAGGCTCTGGTCGAAGGTCTTCATGCCGAGGTTGGTCGACTCCTTCATGACGTCCTTGAGCTTGTGGATGTCGCCCTGGCGGATGTAGTCCTGGACCAGCGGCGTGCCGAGCAGCACTTCGATGGCGACGCGACGCGCCTTGCCGTCCGGCGTCGGAATGAGCTGCTGGGCGACCACGCCCTTGAGGTTCAGCGACAGGTCCATGAACAGCTGCGAGCGGCGGTCCTCGGCGAAGAAGTGGATGATGCGGTCCATTGCCTGGTTGGCGTTGTTCGCATGCAGCGTGCACAGGCACAGGTGGCCGGTTTCGGAGAAGTTGATCGCATGTTCCATCGTCTCGCGCGTGCGCACCTCGCCGATCATGATCACGTCGGGCGCCTGGCGCAGCGTGTTCTTCAGCGCGTTCTCCCAGGTGTCGGTATCGATGCCGAGTTCGCGCTGGGTGATGATGCAGCCTTCGTGCTTGTGCACGTATTCGATCGGGTCCTCGATGGTGATGATGTGGCCGGTCGAGTTGAGGTTGCGATAGCCGAGCATCGCCGCCAGCGAGGTCGACTTGCCGGTGCCGGTGGCGCCGACGAAGATGATGATGCCGCGCTTGGTCATCGCCAGGGTCTTGATGATCGGCGGCAGGTTCAGTTCGTCGCAGGTCGGGATGCGCGTCTCGATGCGACGCAGGACCATGCCGACGCAATTGCGCTGGTAGAAGCAGGAGACGCGGAAGCGGCCGACGCCGGTCACCGCGATCGCGAACTGGCACTCGTGGGTTTTCTCGAACTCCTCGCGCTGCGAGGGCGTCATCACGTTGAGGACCATGTCGCGCGCCTGCTGGGGCGTCAGCGCGTTCTGCGTGATCGGCGAGATTCGCCCGTGCACTTTCATCGATGGCGCGACCCCGGCCGTGATGAACAGGTCGGATGCCTTCTTGTGCACCATCAACTTGAGGAATGAGGTGAAATCAACGCTGCTCATGATCGTCTCCCTGCGCCGGAGTTACCCGGAGTTTCCGGCATCTTACACCGCAGTCCGCCGCGGCGGATGCGATATGGCGCACGCCGCGCGGGATCGCTGCCCGACCCCGCCGGAACCGGCGACGGGTCACCCGCCGGCCTGGTCGCGATCGATCTGCGAGGTTTGCCGGGTATCCGCCATCAGCAGGTAGACCAGCAGCGAGACGCCGATGCAGGCCGTCACGTACCAGTAGAACAGGGACTCGTGGCCGATGCTCTTGAACCACAGGGCGACGTATTCGGCCGTGCCGCCGAACAAGGACACGGTCAGGGCGTAGGGCAGGCCGACGCCAAGCGCACGGATCTCGACCGGGAACAGTTCGGCCTTGACCACCGCGTTGATCGCCGTGTAGCCGGACACGATCACCAGCGCGAGCATGATCAGGCCGAAAGCCTCCCAGGCGCCGCCGACCGCTCCCAGCCGGGACAGGATCGGCACGGTCAGCACGCTGCCGAGGACGCCGAATGCGATCAGGATGGGCCGCCGGCCGATGCGGTCGGACAGGGCACCGACCAGCGGTTGCAGCAGCATGTACAGGACCAGGGTCGCCGCCGAGATCAGGGTGGCGGTCTGCTTCGCCATGCCGACGCTGTTGACCAGGAACTTGAGCATGTAGGTGGTATAGGTATAGAACGCGACCGTGCCGCCGAGGGTCAGCCCGATCACGGTCAGCACGGCGCGGGGATGCCGCAGCAACGCACGCAGCGAGCTGGAGCCGGCGCGCCTTGCGCGCGATCTGGCGAACGATTCGGTTTCCGCCATGTTGCGCCGCAGGTACAGCGCGGTCACCGCGCACAGCGCGCCGATCACGAACGGAATGCGCCAGCCCCAGGCCTCGATCTGCGCGGGGCTCAGGAACACCTGCTGGAGCAGGATCAGCACCGCAAGCGCGAGCAGCTGGCCGAGGATCAGGGTCACGTACTGGAAGCTCGACCAGAACCCGCGGTGCTCGCGCGTGGCCATCTCGCTCAGATAGGTCGCGGAGGTCCCGTATTCGCCGCCGACGCTGAGGCCCTGCAGCAGGCGCGCAACGATCAGCAGGACGGGTGCGGCGATGCCGATCGACGCGTAGCCCGGGGTCAGCGCGATCATCAGCGAACCGGCGCACATCAGGGTCACCGAAAGCATCAGGGCCGACTTGCGCCCGTGGCGGTCCGCCCACAGGCCCATCAGCCAGCCGCCGATCGGGCGCATCAGGAATCCGACCGCGAACACGGCTGCCGTGTTGAGCAGTTGCGCGGTGCGATCGCCCTGCGGGAAGAAGGCCTTGGCGAAATACAGCGAGAACGCCGCATAGACGTACCAGTCGTACCACTCGACCAGGTTGCCCACCGAGCCACTGAATATCGACTTCAGCCGTTCGCCCGGCTTCATCGCCGGCGCCGGCGCCGCCGCGGTCGTGCTCATGCGGCGATGCGGCCCGGCTTGGCAGGCACCGCTTCGTCCCGCCGCATCAGGAACCCCCTTCGCCGCGGTGGCCACGCCAGAACTGTTCCATTTCGAGGTAGGTGAACGAGGCCGACCAGGTGATGAGGACGAATCCCGCCAGCGACTCGGTGCCGATCAGGAAGCGCAGCGGCCCGACCGGCGCGAGGTCGCCGAAGCCGACCGTCGAGAAGGTGACCGCGGAAAAATACACGGCATCGAACAGGGACAGCGGCGTGTAGCCGGCGATGTAACCGCAGGCCGGCCACAACATCAGCAGCCAGCAGGCGATGCCGAAGATCCATATCTCGACGACATGCAGGACAAGGATGCCGGCGATGCCGACGACGACCTTGCGGCGGCGCTGCCGTTGCCGCCGGACGAGCCGGCCGGACAATGCGACCAGGCCTTCATAGTGCACCAGTACCGCGGTGATGACGGCAGCGACCGTGGCCAGGACCACGGCGAGATTGGCGCCCCAGTTCTGGTACATCGCGGGAATGGAAAACGGATCCGCGATCATCGGCTTCCCGCCTGTTCTTGGACAGCATGGTCTGGTCGCGGCATCACCTGATTATAGGGGCCACGCCACGGCGATGGACATGGCCGCGGAGTCGATGGTTCGCGCCATTGGCCGGTGACGATCCGGGTACGCTGCGTTGCGGATATCGCCGGCTGCATGCAACGGCGCTGCCGGCGATCGCCGGCAACCCGGCTAGCGGATCGAAGCGAGGGATTCCACGCCGGGGAAGCCGGCCACCGGCGGAACCGCGTCGAGCGCAATCCGGTTCGGCAGTTTCCCGGAAGAGGAGTCGTGCGCGGCCGTGGCCGCGCGCTGCGCCGCCTTGTGCGTCGCACGCCAGACCTGGTCGGGGCTGTAGTGCGCCGAGGACCCGACAAAGCGCGGATCACCGCTGCGCGAAGCATTCGGCAACTCCTTCGTGCCCATGCGCGGCCCGGTGAACAGCGGCACCCAGAGGCCATCGCGCGGGTTCGCCTCGATGCAGACGAAGTAGTGCTGGGCATGCACGGCCTCGTGTTCCTCGCAGGTGAACGTGGCGCCTTCCTTGACCAGTTCATCGGGATCCATGCGCAGGACCAGACCGGGGGCATGAACGTGGGCCATCGTTGTTCCTGATCGTCGGGGAGAATGGCATCCACGGTGGACTGTTGCGCGGCAATACGCAATGCACGATGCGAAGCCGCACCAGCCCGGCGCGCAACGACCTCAGCTCGCGACGGCTGTCCGCGCGCGGGCGCGGGCGCTCCAGATGGCCGCGACCGCGCCGCCCAGGCAGGCCAGGGCCACATAGAAAACCGGCGCGTTCGGTTCGCCGCCACGGATCCACAGGCTGACCACCAGCGGGGTGAGTCCGCCCGATATCGCATAGGCGATGTTGTAGGCGAAGGAGATGCCCGAGAAACGGATGGCCGCCGGAAACGCGCGCACCATCAGGCTCGGGATCGCCCCGGTTACGCCGACCAGCAAGCCGGTGATCGTGTAGGCGACGGTGAAATGCTCCGGCGCGACGGCCAGCGTCCGATAGAGGGCGGCGGTGGCGACGGCGAGCCCGATGGCACCGACGACGAGCACGCGCTCGACGCCGAAGCGGTCGACTGCGAGGCCGTAGAGCACGCAGCCGACGCACAGCGCGAACGTGGACAGCGAACTCGCGTTCGCCGCCTCAGCGGGCGCGATGGCGAACAGGCTCTGCACCAGGGTCGGCGTCATCAGGATGACGACGACGATGCCGGCGGTCAGCATCCAGGTGATCAGCATGGATCGGGCGACGGCGCCGCCATGGCCCTGCAGCACGACCTTCAGCGGCAGGCCCTTGACCAGTTCGCGGCGCCGGCGCAGCTCTTCGAAAACCGGCGTCTCTTCGAGGTAGCGGCGCAGCCACACCGCGAGCAAACCAAACAGCCCGCCGAGGATGAACGGAAGTCGCCACGCCCAGGCCAGCACGTCATCGTGGCTCCAGCTCGTGTTGACCCAGCTCGACACCAGCGAACCGAGCAGGATGCCGAAGGTGAGCCCCGAGGTCAGCGTGCCGCAGGCGAAGCCGATGCGCGATTCGGGCACGTGCTCGGACACGAATACCCAGGCTCCGGGCACTTCGCCTCCGACTGCCGCGCCTTGCAGCACGCGCAGGAGCAGGAGCAGCAGCGGCGCAAGAATCCCGATGGCCGCATACGTCGGCAGCAGGCCCATCAGCAGGGTCGGCACCGCCATCAGCAAGACGCTCAGCATGAACATGCGCTTGCGCCCGATGCGGTCGCCGAAGTGGGCCATGACGATGCCGCCCAGCGGTCGCGCCAGGTAGCCGGCGGCGAAGATGCCGAAGGTCTGCAACTGGCGCAGCCACTCCGGCATGTCCGGCGGAAAGAACAGCTGCGCGATGACCGCGGTGAAGAACACGAAGATGATGAAGTCGTAGAACTCGAGCGCGCCACCGAGGGCCGCCAGGGTCAGGGTCCGCAAGTCGCGGCGGCTGAGCGTGTTCACGGTGGGCTCACTCATGGCTCGGCAGGTGCGATGGGTAGAGGGCCGACGTATATCATTTAACAGCGTCTTTCCGCAGCCCCGGCATCACGCATCCGGCGCGGGACCGGCCCCGGCGCGGGCACTTCCGGCACAATAGGCGGCTGCCAACCGGCTCCCCCGTCTTGCTGGATCCGTTTCGTTCGATGCGACGCCTGCCCACCCTGTTCGACCGCTACGCGCTGGCCCTGATTGCCACTGTCGCGCTGGCTGCGCTGTTGCCCTGTCGCGGCGATGTTGCTGCCGCGCTGGATATCGTCACGCCGGTCGCCATTGCGCTGCTGTTCTTCCTGCACGGCGCGCGCCTCTCGCGCGATGCGATCATCGCCGGACTGGTCCACTGGCGCCTGCACCTGCTCGTGCTGGCCTGCACCTACCTGATGTTCCCGCTGGTCGGCGTCGGCATCGAGTGGTCGCTGCCTTCCGGCTGGCTGACCCCGGGCCTGATGACCGGCCTGCTGTTCCTGTGCGCGCTGCCGTCCACGGTGCAATCGTCGATCGCATTCACCTCGATCGCGCGCGGCAACGTCGCGGCTGCGGTGTGCAGCGCCTCGCTGTCGAACCTGCTCGGCGTGTTCCTCGCGCCGCTGCTGGTTTCGCTGCTGCTGGATACCCAGGGCGAAGGCGGCTTCGCGCCCGCATCGATCGGCAAGATCGTCGTGCAGTTGTTCCTGCCGTTCGTCGCCGGGCACCTGGCCCGCCCCTTGATCGGCCGCCGCGTCGAACGCAGCAGCCGGCTGCTCGCCTATACCGATCGCGGTACCGTCCTGCTCGTCGTCTATGTCGCCTTCAGCGCCTCGGTGGTCGAAGGCCTGTGGCGGCAACTGCCGCTGGCCGAACTTGGCGTCCTGGTTGTTCTTCTTGGCGCCCTGCTCGCGTTTGCGCTGGTCTTCACCACCCAGCTCAGCCGCCGCCTCGGCTTCAGCCGCGCCGACGAGATCGCCGTGGTTTTCTGCGGATCGAAGAAGAGCCTGGCCAGCGGCGTGCCGATCGCCAAGATCCTGTTCGCCGGCGATCCCATGCTCGGCATGATCGTGGTGCCGGTTCTGGTCTACCACCAGATCCAGTTGATGGTCTGCGCGGTGCTCGCGCAGCGCTATGCACGCAGGGCCGGTCGCACCACGACCGGATACCTGTAGGAAGCAGCTTCAGCCGCGATGCTTCTGGCTACTCCGTATGAAGGGCATTCATGCCCGATACTCTTCGTCACGTTTGGCAAGAGCATCGGGCATGAATGCCTCTCCTACAGAAGCTATCGATTGGCGGCGCGGGGTTCGATGGCTGTTCCCGCGTTTCCGCTTCGTTGTTGGCTTCAGCCGCGATGCTCTCCGTTTCGTTGTAGGAAGCGGCTTCAGCCGCGATGCTCTTCGTTTGACATCAGGAGCAGGGGCATCGCGGCTGAAGCCGCTTCCTACGGGGAATGTCGACGCGTCAAGCCGGCTTGAAGATCATGCCGCCGGCATCAGGCATCGGCATCGGCGCGATGTAGTGGTCGATCAGCAGGAAGGCGAACAGCGCCATCAGGTAGATGATCGAATAGTTGAACACCTTCATCGCGAACAGCTCGTCGGGCGGATTGAGCAGTCGGATCGCGTAGTAGAGGAAACCCGCGCCGAGCACGAGCGCGCCGCCGAGATAGAAGATGCCGCTCATGCCGGTCAGGTACGGCAGGATGGTCACGATCAGCAGCAGGATCGTGTAGGCCAGCACATGCCAGCGCGTGTAGGTGACGCCGTGGGTGACCGGCAGCATCGGCACCTGCGCCCGCGAATAGTCCTCGACGCGGAAGATCGCCAGCGCCCAGAAATGCGGCGGCGTCCAGACGAAGATGATCAGGAACAGCAGGAGTGCGTAGGGATGGACCTGGCCGGTCACGGCGACCCAGCCAAGCAGCGGCGGCGCCGCACCGGCCGCACCGCCGATCACGATGTTCTGCGAGGTCGCGCGCTTGAGGAAGGCCGTGTAGACGATGGCATAGCCGATCAGCGAGGCGAACGTGAGCACGGCGGTCAGCGGATTGACCAGGGCGATCAGGATCGTCATCGACAGCGCGCCGAGCACGATCGCGAACACCAGCACCTGCACGGGCGTGAGGGAGCCGGTCGCCAGGGGCCGATGCGAGGTGCGCGCCATCAGGCGGTCGATGCGCTGGTCTATCAAATGGTTGATCGCCGCCGCGGAAGCAGCCGCCAGCCAGATGCCGATGAACCCGGCGACCGACTGGCGCAAGGGCGGCCAGCCCGGCACGGCCAGGAACATGCCGATGATCGCGGTGAACACGATCAAGGCGACGACGCGCGGCTTGGTCAGCTCGAGGTATTGCAGTGCGATCGAGGACATGCGCGAGCCGTGCCGGAGGGAAATCGATGAAGTGGCCACGGTACCGGTTCAGGCCTCGTGCGTCACGCGGCGCTGCGTGCGCGCCAGCAGGTAAACCAGCGTGAACAGGAGCAGCACGGCGACGGTGACATGCGCCAGCGCGACCGACAGCGGCAGGCCCAGCTTGACGTTGGCGATGCCAAGCACCACCTGGACGACGAGTCCGGCACCGAGCGCGATCGCCGGCAGGCGCAACCCGCGCCGGGCCAGGCGATGCGACAGCCAGCCCAGGTAGCAGAACACGACCAGGGCACCGATGCGGTGGCTCATCTGGATCGCATTGCGCGCGGCGACGTCGAGCACGCCGCCCTCGTAGTCGATGCCGATGCCGCGCCAGAGCACGAAGCCCTCGCCGAAATCGGTATCCGGCCACCACTGGCCCTGGCAGGTCGGGAAATCGAGGCCGCAGGTCAAGGCCGCGTAGTTGGCGCTGGTCCAGCCACCGAGGGCGATCTGCAGGCCGAGCAGGAACAGCCCGATGGCGACGAGACGGCGCGTCGATGCCGCGTTCCCGTCATCGGCACCGACGCCGGCCAGTCGCAATGCGACATAGCTGGCCAGTGCGAAGGTGGTCAGTCCGCCGAGCAGGTGGCCCATGACCACGATCGGCTTGAGCAGCCAGGTCACGGTCCACATGCCGAGCATGGCCTGGAAGATCACCACCGAGAGCAGGACGACGGCGATGCGCCAGGGCGCGGGACGCTGCAGGCGGGCGGCTGCGACCACCGGCAGCGCCAGCGCGATGGCCGAAAACATCGCCGATACGCCATATGCGCCACGTCCGTAGCTGAGGACACCCAGCGCAGCGCCCGCGGCGGCCAACGCCAGCAAGGCCACGGCCGACTTGTGCCGCCACGCGGCGGCCAGGGCCAGCGCGAGGATCAGCACGCCAAGCGAACCGGCGACCATGCGGTGACCCTGTTCGCGCCAGGTCTTGTGCGATTCGACCGGGCGCTCGGGAAACTGCGCATTGGCCGCCGCGATTTCCTGCTCGTGGCCGGGCCAGCTCGCCTTGCCGTAGCAGGTCGGCCAATCCGGGCAGGACAGCCCGGCATGGCTGAGGCGCACGAATGCGCCGAAGATGATCAGGCAGAAGGCGACAAGCGCGGCCAGCACGGCAATGCGCGCGGCCCAGGATCCCGCCGCATTGCGCGTGCTCACTTGGTCACCTTGGCCAGGTCCTTGCGCAGCCCGCTGGCGTCGAAGCCGTCGGCATACCAGGTCAGGGCGGTGCCGTCCGGCTTGACCAGGACGGCAGCCAGGCCATCGTCGGCCTTCGGCGCCCATTCGGCGAACCGACCCTCGGTGTCACGACCGGCCTGCCAGGCCTGCATCAGCTCGTCGGCGCCCTGCCCCGCCGGCGGCGTACCGAGGTAAAGCAGGCGCACGCGGCGGGCATTCTGGTTCAGCGAGATCCGCGCGCGATGGATGAGATCGAGCTGGGCCATGCACTTCTGCGCGCATTGCCCGCCCGGCAGCGCGACCACGCTCCAGCGCCACTCCGGGTCCTGCCATTGCAGGCGCGAGCCGTCTTCGAGCGTGACCGGCACATCGGCGACCGAACGCTGCGGCACGATGCCCTGTCCGTAGCTGCGCGCATCGGGAACCCAGCCGCTGCTGGCGAGCAATGCGGCGAGGACTACCGGGATCACGAACAACGATGCGAGCAGGATCAGCTGCATTCGTTTCCTGTTTCGGGTCTGCATCATTTCTTCCGGGGTTTCGGGTGCCGCCAGTGCAGCACGATGAAAATCACGATCGAGGCGAACGCGAAGCCGAACCACTGGAACGCATAGCCTCGATGGCGTTCCGGCGGGATGATCTGCGGCGTCCACTCGCGAACGAAAGCGGACGATGGATCCGCATCGAGCAGCAGCACCCGGTCGTCCAGTGCCCGGCCCGCATCCTGCGCGATTTCGGCCGGATCGATGTAGATGGTCAGCTTCGGCCAGCGCACCGACTTCGGCAGCGCATTGCCACCCATCCTGAGTCCGGAGCCGGGGGCCGGCGCATACAGGCCGCTCAGTTCGACCTCGCCTTCCGGCAAGGGCGGCTGCGTTTCCGATTCCGCCCGCGCGAGGAACCCGCGGTTCACGAGCAGCGCCTGCGCGCCATCCTCCGGAACGAAGATCGCGAACGAGAACCGGCCCTGCTGCCCGTCACGCACCTGGTCATCGAGGACATAGGTATGTTCGGGATCGAACCAGCCACGAACCCGCACATGCGGATACGAACCCTCTGCGGCGTGTCGTCGCGCATCGGCAAGCGTCACCGGTTGCCGGGCTTCGGCGCCGGCGAAGCCCGCCAGCAGCAACTCCTTGTCCACCGCGCGCCGCAGCTGCCAGAAGCCCAGCGTCGAGAATGCGGCGACCCCGGCCAGGGCCAGCAGCACCGCGAACACGGAGGGCCTGGTCCAGCGTCTAGCCACGGTCGCGGAGACTATACTTGCCGCCATCCCGAACGGATGATTCGAACATGACCAGCAAGATACTGATCGTCGTTTTCCTGATAGCCATCGTCTGGAATCTCGGCGCCGGCCTGTACTACATGATGACCGACAAGGGCGGGACCGATCGCACGGTCAAGGCCCTGACCCGACGCATCGGACTTTCCGTTCTGCTGATCGTACTGATCGCCATCGGCATGCTGACCGGCTACATACAGCCGCATGGCCTTTAGGCCGCGGGATTCGGGATTCGGGATTCGGGATGACCAGCCGTTCGGCTGTTGAAGACCGGGATTAGCAACAGCGAAATCGCTACCTCTCGCGAGAGACACGCTTTTTCGAATCTCGAATCCCTAATCTCGAATCCCGTCGCTACAACACGTACACAAACACAAACAGCCCGAGCCAGACCACGTCGACGAAGTGCCAGTACCAGGCGACCGCTTCGAAGCCGAAGTGCTTGTCCCTGGTGAAATGGCCCTTGGCGCAGCGGAACCACATGACGGTGAGCATGATCGCGCCCAGGGTCACGTGCATGCCGTGGAAACCGGTCAGCATGAAGAAGGTCGATCCGTAGACGCCGCTGCCGAGGGTCAGGTTCAGGTGCTGGTAGGCCTCCATGTATTCCGTTGCCTGGAAATACAGGAACGCGACGCCCAGCGCGATGGTCGCACCGAGCCAGACCAGCAGGGCGCGGCGGTGGCCGGCACGCAGCGCATGGTGGGCGAAGGTGATGGTCACGCCGGAACTGAGCAGCAACAGGGTGTTGACCAGCGGCAGGTGCCAGGCCGGAATCGTCTCGAAGGCGCCACCGATGTTGCCCGGGCCATTGGTCGGCCAGCTCGGCGTGTAGCCCTGCCAGAGATAGTAGTTGGTCAGCGCACCATGGCCTTCACCGCCGATCCACGGCACCGAGAGCATGCGCGCATAGAACAGGGCGCCGAAGAAGGCCGCGAAGAACATGACTTCGGAGAAGATGAACCACATCATGCCCATGCGGAACGAGACATCGACCTGGTTGTTGTAGATGCCGGAAATCGATTCGCGGATGACCGTGCCGAACCAGCCGAACATCATGAATACGATGATGCCGAGGCCGAGATACATGAGCGGCGAGGTCAGCAGCCCGGTGCCGCCGTTGAACCAGTTGGCCGCGCCAATGACGGTGCTGAACAGGCCGATGGAACCCACGATCGGCCAGTGGCTGCCGTGTGGAACGTAATAAGCACCTTGTGAATGCGCCATGATCTTGGAACCCCGGACTCAAGGATAAGGTCAGTTCTTTGCGATGATGCCAGCGGCCGGCGCCGGCGCAAGGCCGAGTCGGTCGGTGGCGAGTTCGTTCGCGTAGAAGGTATAGGACAACGTCAGCGTCTTCACGCCGGCGGGCAGTTGCGGGTCGACGACGAAACGCACCGGCATGCGCCGGGATTCGCCGGCCTCCAGCGTCTGCTCGGTGAAGCAGAAGCATTCGGTCTTGTTGAAATACGGCGACGCCTCGCTCGGCGCCACGCTCGGCACGGCATTGCCGACGATCGCGGCCCCTGACTGGTTGGTCGCGTCGAACCAGACTTCGGTCAGCGCGCCCGGATGGACCTCGATGCGGGTCTTTTCCGCACTGAACTCCCACGGCAGCTTGCTGTTGACGTTGGCGACGAACTCGACCGCGATCGTGCGCGATTCATCGACCTTCATCAGCGCCACCTGTGCCGCATCGGCTGCCTCGCCCGACAGCTTGATGCCGAGCACATGCTCGCAGGCGATCCGGTAGATCGGCACCATCGCAAAACCGAACAGGAACGAAGCCCCGACGACCCAAAGGGCCGTGCGCGCGATGCCGCGCGAATCGTGCTTCACGCGCTGAACGGGTTCGTGCTGGCCGCTTTCAGTTTCCATCAATCATTGACATTGCCGTGGGCCAGCATCGAGTTGTCGATTACCGGCGGCTCCGTGAAGGTATGGTGCGGCGCCGGCGAGGGCACCGTCCATTCGAGGCCGTGCGCGCCTTCCCAGACCTGTTTGCTGGCCCGGTTCTTCGAGAAGTAAACGGCATGCACGACGACGCCGACGAACAGCAGCTGGCTGGCGCCGAACCAGAATCCGCCGATCGAGCTGATCATGTTGAAGTCGGCGAAGGCGACGTTGTAGTCGGGGATGCGGCGCGGCATGCCGGCCAGGCCGAGGAAGTGCTGCGGGAAGAACAGCACGTTGACCGAGATCACGCTCATCCAGAAATGGATCTTGCCCCAGCGCTCGCTGTACATGTTGCCGCACCACTTCGGCAGCCAGTAGTAGACCGCGGCCATGATGGCGAAAACGGCGCCGGTAACCAGCACGTAGTGGAAGTGGGCGACGACGAAATAGGTGTCCTGGTACTGGAAGTCGGCCGGCACGATGGCCAGCATGAGTCCGGAGAACCCGCCGATGGTGAACAGGATGACGAAGGCGATGGCGAACAGCATCGGCGTCTCGAAGGTCATCGAGCCTTCCCACATCGTGGTCACCCAGTTGAACACCTTCACCCCGGTCGGGATCGCGATCAGCATCGTCGCGTACATGAAGTACAGCTCGCCGCCGAGCGGCATGCCGACCGTGAACATGTGGTGGGCCCAGACGATGAACGACAGGAAGGCGATCGAGGCGATCGCGTAGATCATCGCCTGGTAGCCGAACAGCGGCTTGCGCGCGAAGGTCGGGATGATCTCGCTGACGATGCCGAAGGCCGGCAGGATCATGATGTAGACCTCGGGATGCCCGAAGAACCAGAAGATGTGCTGGAACATGACCGGGTCGCCGCCACCGGCCGCATTGAAGAAGCTGGTGTGGAAGAACTTGTCGGTCAGCAACATGGTCACCGCGCCGGCAAGGACCGGCATCACGGCGATCAGCAGGAACGCGGTGATCAGCCAGGTCCAGACGAAGATCGGCATCTTCAGCAGGTCCATGCCCGGCGCGCGCATGTTGAGGATGGTGGCGATGATGTTGATCGCGCCCATGATCGAGCTGATGCCCATCATGTGGATGGCGAAGATGACGAAGGCGACGCTGTTGCCGCCCTGCAGCGACAGCGGCGGATACAGGGTCCAGCCGCCCTGCGGGCCGGCGCCCGGCATGAACAGGGTCGACAGCAGCAGGGTGAAGGCGAACGGCAGGATCCAGAACGACCAGTTGTTCATGCGCGGCAGCGCCATGTCCGGCGCGCCGATCTGCAGCGGGATCATCCAGTTGCCGAGGCCGACGAAGGCCGGCATGACCGCACCGAAGATCATGACCAGGGCGTGGATCGTGGTCATCTCGTTGAAGAACTCGGGCTGCACCAGCTGCATGCCCGGCTGGAACAGCTCCGCACGGATGATCATCGCCATCGAGCCGCCGATGAAGAACATGATCAGCGCGAACACCAGGTACAGGGTACCGATGTCCTTGTGGTTGGTCGTGAACAGCCAGCGATGCAGGAAGCCCTGCGGCTTGTGATCGTGGGCGTCGTGGTGGGTGTCGTGGACGGCAGCGTGGGCCATGGCCTCTACCTCAAGAATTCTGGAACGGAATCAGCCCTGCGGGGCCGTCGTCGGTGCGATGGTGGTTGCGGTGGCTTCGACGGCAGGCGCAGGCGCATGCTCGGTCAGCCACTGCTCGAATTCGGCCTTCGGCATGGCCTTGACCACGATCGGCATGAAGCCGTGGTCGCGGCCGCACAGCTCGGCACACTGCCCGCGATAGACGCCGGGTTCGTCGATGCTGGTCCAGGCGGAATTGATGATCCCGGGAATCGCGTCCTGCTTCCAGCCGAGCACCGGCACCCACCAGGAATGGATCACGTCGTCGGCGGTCACGACGAAACGCACCTTGACCCCGACCGGCAGCACCAGCGGATTGTCGACATCGAGCAGGTAGGTCGGATAACCGTCTACCTTGATGTCGGCCGGATTCATGCCCGAGCCGAGCTGCCGCGCGCGGTTGGATTGCGATTCGAGGCTGGACATGAAGTTGATGCCGGGCTGCTTGCCGAAGTAGTCGACATATTCGTAGCGCCACTTCCACTGGTAGCCGGTGATCTTGATCGTCATCTCCGAATCCGACGTATCGGACATGCGCAGCAGCAGGGTCGTTGCCGGCCAGGCGCATGCGACCAGGATCAGGATCGGGATCACCGTCCAGATGGCCTCGAGCTTGGTGCTGTGGCTCCAGGTCGCCGGGACCGCGCCTTTCGACTTGCGGAAGCGGAACATGGCGACGAACATCACGCCGAAGACGATGACGCCGATGACCACGCAGATCCACAGCATGATCATGTGGATGTCATGGACCTCCTGCGAGGTCTTGCTGACGCCCCTGACCATGTTCAGCTGCCACGGCTGCGGATTGGCACTGGCCGCGGTGCTCGCGAGCATGCCCAGAACGATCAGAGCCGGCGCGGCCAGCACACGGCGCATTCGCGAGATTCCAACTGACATCATTGCCATCACCTTGAATACGAAGTCATCTTGAATGGTCGCCCGGCCTACGCAGCGACCGACGCGGAATCCTTTACCCGAAATCCGGCCACGAAACAGGCCGGGCGCGCATCGTCCGTAGAAACGATATGCAGGTAACCTCGGAATGATAGTTGACGGTCAGCGGCAGCGGCAAGGACAAAGCGGCCATCGGGACGTTTTCGCACGCGTCAATAGGTCGCATCCACGCAAACCAGGGTGCTTGGCCGCCGCCCCGGCGCTCTTTACACTAGCGGACCGCTGCCTGCCCGGATTTCCGCGCTGGCGACCGGTTTAACCGTGGATCGGACCAAAACCCAGCCCGCGACGGCAGCCGTCGCTCGAACCGCAGCACGCGAGAGCCCACATATCGTGAGCGAAATCCTTTCCCCAGAACTCCCCGCGACGGCCGATGCGGCCCGTGCCCGCATTACCGCCGCCTGGTCCCGCGACGAGACCGAAGCGGTCAACGAGCTGCTCAACCAGGCCAGCATGACCCCGGCCGAGCGCGAACTGGTGCTGGCCAGGGCCTCGGACCTGGTCGCGCGCGTGCGCGCGAAGGCCGACGACCAGACCGCCGTGGAGTCGTTCATGCGCGAGTACGACCTGTCCAGCGAGGAAGGCGTGCTGCTCATGTGCGTGGCCGAGGCCCTGCTGCGCGTGCCCGATTCGGAAACCGCCGACAAGCTGATCCGCGACAAGCTCGGCGAGGCCAACTGGAAGAAGCACGTCGGCGCCAGCGAATCGCTGTTCGTCAATGCGTCGACCTGGGGGCTGATGCTGACCGGCAACCTCGTGCAGCTGGCCGAGGAGACGCGCAGCAACTTCGTCGGCGCGCTGCGCCGGCTGGTCGGACGCGCCGGCGAGCCGGTGATCCGCCTTGCCGTGCGCCAGGCCATGCGCATCATGGGCTACCAGTTCGTCATGGGGCGCACCATCAAGGAAGCCCAGGACCGTTCCGCGCAGAAGGAAAACGCCGCCTACCGCTACTCCTACGACATGCTCGGCGAGGCCGCCCTCACTGCCCACGACGCCGAGCGCTACATGCAGTCCTATCGCGACGCGATCACCGCGCTCGGCAAGCGCGGACCGTGGAAGGACGTCCTCGACGCGCCTTCGATCTCGGTCAAGCTGTCGGCGATCCATCCGCGCTACGACGTGCCCAACCGGGCCCGCGTGCACGCCGAACTGACCCCGCGCGTGCTCGAGCTCGCGCGGATGTCGATGGCCCAGGGCATCGGCATGACCGTCGATGCCGAAGAGGCGGACCGCCTCGAACTCTCGCTGGACGTGCTCGGCGAGGTCTTCGCCGATCCGTCCCTCGACGGCTGGAACGGCTTCGGGCTGGCCGTGCAGGCCTACCAGAAGCGCGCGCCGTTCGTCATCGACTGGCTGGCCGAGACGGCACGCAAGGCCGGCCGCCGCTGGTGCGTGCGCCTGGTCAAGGGCGCCTACTGGGATTCCGAGATCAAGCGCGCCCAGGAGCTCGGCCTGTCCGGCTACCCGGTGTTCACGCGCAAGCCGAACACCGATGTCTCCTACCTGGCCTGCGCGAAGCAGATGTTCGAGGCCGGCGCTGACCTGATCTACCCGCAGTTCGCCACCCACAACGCGCATACGATCGCCGCCATCCACCACTACGCCCGCGGCCGCCCCTACGAGCACCAGCGCCTGCACGGCATGGGCGCCGACCTCTATGAAGAGGTGATCGGCAAGGACAACCTCAACGTGCCCTGCCGCGTCTATGCACCGGTCGGCAGCCATGAGGACCTGCTGCCCTACCTCGTGCGCCGCCTGCTCGAGAACGGCGCCAACACGAGCTTCGTCAATCGCATGGTCGACGAGGACGTGCCGATCCGCGACCTCGTCGCCGATCCCTGCGAGCTGGTCCGCCACCTCGATTCCAAGCCGCATCCGCGCATCCCCCAGCCGATCGCACTGTTCGGCGAGCAACGGAAGAATTCCATGGGCGCCAACCTTTCCAACGACAACGAACTGAACGCGCTGGCCGCCAGCGTGAATGCCGCACGCAAGCCGTGGACGGCCGAACCGCTGGTGCCCGGCATCAAGAATTCCGGCCCCGTGCGCGATGTCACCGACCCGGCCGACCGGCGTCGCGTGATCGGCCAGACCCGCGGCGCCGACGTGCCGACCCTGGACAAGGCACTGGCCAACGCGGTCGCCGCGCAGCCCGCCTGGGACGCCTTGCCGGCCGCCAGCCGCGCCAAGATCCTCGAACACACCGCCGACCTGCTCGAGGCGCGGCGTGCCGAGTTCATCGCGCTGTGCGTGCGCGAGGCCGGCAAGACCATGTCGGCGGCGATCGCCGAAGTGCGCGAGGCCGTCGATTTCTGCCGCTACTACGCGGCCATGGCGCGCAAGCTGTTCGCCCAGCCGGAAATCCTGCCCGGCCCCACCGGCGAGTCCAACGAGCTGTTCCTGCACGGCCGCGGCGTGTTCGTCTGCATCAGTCCATGGAACTTCCCGCTGGCCATCTTCATGGGCCAGGTCGCCGCCGCGCTGGCCGCCGGCAACAGCGTGATCTCGAAACCGGCCGACCAGACCACCCTGGTCGGCCATGCCGCGGTCAAGCTGCTGCACGAAGCGGGCGTACCGACTGATGTGCTGCAGTTCGTGCCCTGCAAGGGCTCGGTACTCGGCAAGTCGCTGCTGACCAAACCCGAGGTGGCCGGTGTGTGCTTCACCGGCTCCACCGAGACCGCCTGGACGATCAACCGCACGCTGGCCGCGCGCGATTCCTCGATCGCCGCGCTGATCGCCGAAACCGGCGGCCAGAACGCGCTGATCGCCGATTCCTCCGCCCTGCCCGAGCAACTGGTCAAGGACGTCTGCGCCTCGGCCTTCGACTCGGCCGGCCAGCGCTGCTCGGCCGCGCGCGTGCTGTTCGTGCAGGAAGACATCGCCGACAAGGTGATCACGATGCTCACCGGTGCCATGGCCGAGCTGGTCATGGGCGACCCGGGCCTGCTTTCGACCGACGTCGGCCCGGTCATCGACGAGGCCTCGCACAAGGAGCTGAGCGACCATGCCGAGCGCATGGACCGCGAGGCGAAGCTGATCGGCAAGGTCGCTGCCGGCGAAGGCAGCGCGCACGGCACCTTCTTCGCGCCGCGCGCCTACGAGATCCCGCGCCTGGACATCCTGCACAAGGAAATCTTCGGGCCGGTCCTGCACGTGCTGCGCTGGAAGGCCGACGAGCTCGACAAGGTCATCGATGCGATCAACGCGACCAACTACGGCCTCACCCTCGGCATCCACAGCCGCATCGACGACACCATCGACCATATCGTCAAGCGCTCCCGGGTCGGCAACTGCTACGTCAACCGCAACCAGATCGGCGCGGTCGTCGGCGTGCAGCCGTTCGGCGGCGAGAACCTCTCCGGCACGGGCCCGAAGGCCGGCGGCCCGCACTACCTGCTGCGCTTCGCCACCGAACGCACGGTCACGATCAACACCACCGCGGCCGGCGGCAATGCCTCGCTGCTGACCATGGCGGAGTAGGCAGAACGCCGATTACCCACCCGGAGGGTCGGAACTGATGCGCACTGCGCGGGCTTTTCTGGTGCTGGTGCTGGTGCTGGCCACGCGCAGCGGGGCGTGCGCTACCGATCGGATCGATCGGCCGGAGTTGCGCGTCCTGTTTGTCGGCAACAGCCTGGTCTATGTAGGCAACTTGCCGGCGGTGTTCGACGCGCTGGCAAGACGGAATGGTCGACCCGTCCAGAGCGACATGCTCGTCAAGGGTGGATGCGACGCTTTCCGAGCGGCTCGCCGATGGATCAGCCGAGCGCGCCATGCGAAGCGCGAAATATGACCATGTCGTCCTGCAGGAGCGCGGAGGGGACTTCCTCTGTGCGTTCGGCGCCGATTCCTGCAAACGTGCCGAAGCATCGCTGCAACAACTTGCCGCAATGGCGAAAAGCCTGGATTCAAGGCCGCTGCTGCTCGGAACCTACCAGGGCCGCCCGCGGACTTCGCGCGCAATCGTGGAGGCTGAATCAGCTGCGGCGGCGAATGCTGGCATCCCCTACGTTGCGATCTCGAATCGCTTCCAGGCGGCCATCAACGGCTCGCCCTCGCGCAAATGGCTGCATCCGGACGGCATGCATCCGGGACACCAGCTTGTCCTGCTCGAAGCAGTCACCCTCTATCGGGCCTTGTTCGGCGAAAGCCCGAAGGGCGCTGCGCTGCGGGTATCGGCACCGATGCATGAGCCTGACTCGAAATTTCCGGTGGCGGTTGTCCAAAGTACGTTCCGGCCCGGATCGGCGACTAACGCCAGTTCCCCGTACATCTACTCCGCCGCGGAAGTCAGGCTTGCCATCGCCATCGCCAACAGGGCCGCGCCCTAGCGATCGCGAATTGGGGGATTGCGCGCAGAATTGCGTACTAGGCATTGAGTTCATCCATCCGGAGACGAGCGTGCATCGAACCCTATCCCCACTGGCCCGGCTGGGCATCATCGTGCTTGCCGGATTGGCGACCCCGGCGGCCCATGCCGCCGTCTACTGCGCGACCAATGTCAGCGAACTGCAGGCTGCCTTGACCGCTGCCGCGAACTCGCCGGCAGACGACGAGATCAAGATCCAGCAGGGCATCTATGCGCCCAGCCAGCAGCTCCTCTACAACAGCCCCAATACGGGCTGGGTGTTCCTGACCGGTGGCTGGGTGCAGAACGGCGCCACCAATTGCGCCCAGCAGGTCGGTGTGGCGGCCAGCACGGTGCTGACCGGCTCCGGCGTGACCAAGGTGCTCGGCATGTTCTTCAATCCGCCGGGAACGGTGCCATTCGGTCCGCGCTACGGCGTGCAGAACCTCAGCATCCGCGATGGCTACGGCGATTCGGCGACGTTCCAGCGCGGCGGCGGCCTGCAGATGTTTTCCGGCGCCGACATCCAGGTCGAGTTCTGGCTCGACAACGTGATCATTGCCAACAGCAGCGGCTACTTCGGCGGCGGTGCCGACCTCTACGTCCGTCGCGGATTGATCCGGATCGTCAACAGCCTGTTCGCCGACAACTCGGCACCCACCACCGCATTCGGCCACCTCTCCGCGATCTCCCTCGCCGGCGACGGCCCGAACGGCGTGCTCATCGCCAACAGCACCTTCGCCAACGGCACCTGCCCGGGAAGCGGCGGACGCGGCTGCGGCATCGGCGTCACCGTGGGTGGCGGCATGCGCCTGGACCTGATCAACACCCTGTTTGCCAACAACGCGGTTTCGGACGTCAATATCGAGGGTGCTGCATCCGGCGGCTTCGGCAATGGCGTCGCGTTCGCCGATTACAGCCGGGTCGGCGCGACAACGGGGAATATCGCCCTGTCACAGACCAATACCCTGGCCGGCGATCCGCGCTTCGTCGATGCACCCAACCAGGACTATCGCCTGCGCGACGACTCGCCGTTCATCAATCGCGGGCTCGGCACGATTCCCATCTACGGCTATCTCGGCTACGACCTGACCGGATCCCTGCGCACGCGCTTCGGCGCACTCGACCCGGGCGCCTACGAGAACCAGACCTGGGACTTCATCTTCGCCAACGGCTTCCAGTAGTCGCACCACGTCACCTCGTTGCGCGCGGGCCGGACAGGCGCCGGACCGTCCGCCTGCGGGTGTCCACGGACAGGAAAAGCTGTCCGCAATGGTGTCCGCCCGCGCAGGCATGACTTTTGTCCTAGCAACCGAAGTCCTTGATCGTGCATCTCATTTCCTGCAAGCGGCACAAACTTCATGAGTGGCATGGTGCTTGCTCTATGAACTTTGCGACACCGCTGCCGGAGAACCCCATGAAATCTCGCATATCCTTTTTTCACAACGCCAGGTCGTCCATCCTGCTCGCTTCGCTGCTGACTGCCTTTTCGGCCAGCGCCGTCGCCCAGTCGACCGTATCGCTCGACCCGCGCGCACCCCTGCAGGCCACCCTGCTGCCGGAAATGAAGGTGACTGCCAGCGCGTCGAACCCGCATGCCGCGCCGCGCTGGAGCGTTGCTTCGACAAGGCCGGTCCAGGTGACCCTGATGCCTACCCTGACCGTCACCGCCGATGCCGAGGCGCTCGCGATCACGCGCCTGCCGACCATCACGGTCATCGCGCAGGCAGGCCAGCTCGAGGAAGAACTGCCGTTCGTCCTCGCCGTCGCCTCGATGCCGGCGAATTCCGCCCACCTGCTTGCCGACTAGGCCCGGCTGACGGCGGCACGACTGCCGAACCGCACTCAGGCGCCGGGCGCACTCGCGGTTCGCAACAGGCGTCGTGCAGCCCGCTTTTCCCTGCGTCGCGCGGCGATGCGGGCGAACACCAGGTAGAGCGCAGGCGTCGAGAACAGGGTCAGGCTCTGTGACACGAGCAGGCCGCCGATCATCGCGATGCCGAGCGGCTGGCGCATTTCCGAACCCACGCCGAATCCGATCGCGAGCGGAAACGCGCCGAGAATGGCGACCATCGAGGTCATCATGATTGGCCGGAAGCGGACCAGGCAGGCTTCGCGGATGGCCTCGATCGGCGACTTGCCGCCCGCGCGCTCGGCGTGCAGGGCGAAGTCGATCATCATGATCGCGTTCTTCTTGACGATGCCGATCAGCAGCACGATGGCGATGACCGACACCACGGACAATTCCGTATTGGTCACCAGCATCGCGAGCAGGGCGCCGACGCCGGCGGCCGGCAGCGTGGAAAGGATCGTCACCGGGTGGATCAGGCTTTCGTAGAGGATGCCGAGCACGAGATAGACGGCCAGGATCGCGAACAGGATCAGCAGGCCCTGCCCCGACTGTTGCTGCTGGAAGCGGCGGAAATTGCCCGAGCCTTCGGCCTTGATGTCTCCCGGCATGCGCAGGTTGCGCACGACCTGGTCGATCAGCGGCTTGACCTCGCCCATGCTCACGCCGTCGGCGAGATTGAAGCTGATGTCGAATACCGGGAACTGGAAATCGTGCTGGATGGCCAGCGCCGCCGTGCCCGACTCGACCCGGGTCACGGCGCTGAGCGGCACCATGGCGCCATTGCTCGCGCGCACGTGCAGCGTGTTGAGCGTGTCGAGTCCAGGCGTCGCGCCGGTGACCGCGTTGAGGACGACCTTGTACTGGTTGAGATCCGAGTAGATGGTCGAGATCTGGCGCTCGCCGAACGCGTTGTAGAGCGTGCTGTCGATGGCGCCGATCGAGATGCCGAGCCGCGCCGCCGTATCGCGGTCGATGACCAGGTTCTGCTCGATGCCGCCATCGTCGAGCTCGGTACCGACGTTGGTGAACTGCGGCAGCTTGCGCAGCTCGGCCGCCAGGCGCGGGCCCCAGGTCACGAGGTCGCCGTAATTGCTGCCCTTCAGCGAGTAGCTGTATTCGGAATCGCTGCCGCGCGGGCCACCGCCACCGCCGATGTCCTGCACGGGACGCAGGCGCAACTGGATGCCCGGCAGGTTTTCGGTCTTGTCGGCCAGGCGCTGCATCACCTTCGATGTCGATACGTCGCGCCCGTCGCCGAGCGGCTTCAGGTTGATGTAGAGGCTGCCGCGGTTGCTGCCGGAGCGGAATCCGCCGCCGCCGAGCGACGAACCGAGGCTGGCGACCGCCGGATCGGCTGCGATCACGTCGGCGACCTTGCGCTGCAATTCGACCATCGCGTCGTAGGAAATCGAGGCGCTGGCGACCGTGGTGCCCTGGATCATGCCGGTGTCCTGCTCGGGGACGAAGCCGAACTTGAGGAAGGTGGCCAGCCACGCGGTCAGGATCACCAGCGCCAGCGGTTGCAGGCTCATCGTGCGCGGGTGGCGCAGGGACCAGTCGAGCGCCCGCGCATAGGCCTTGAGCATGCCGGCATGCATGCGGTCGATGCGCTGCACGAGTCGCGAGGGTTTTTCCTCCTTGTGCGCCTGCAGGTAGCTGCCGCACAGCGAGGCGGTCAGGGTCAGCGAGACGATCGCCGACATCGCGATCGCCGCCGCGATGGTCACCGCGAACGAGTGCAGCATCATGCCCATGAAGCCGCCCATGAACAGCAGCGGCAGGAACACCGCGACCAGCGAAGCGGTGATCGAGACGATGGTGAAGCCGATCTCGCGCGCACCATCGAGCGCCGCCTGCAGGCGCGGCTTGCCCATGTCTAGATGGCGCACGACGTTCTCGATGACCACGATCGCATCGTCGACGACGAAGCCGATCGAGATGACCAGGGCCATCAGGGTCAGGTTGTCGAGGGTGAAATCGAACGCGTACATGACGATGAACGCGCTCGCCAGCGAAAGCGGAACCGAAAGCCCGGCGATCACGGTCGGCGCAAGGCGGCGCAGGAACAGCAGCATGGTCAGGATGACCAGGCACATGCTGATCAGCATGGTGATCTGCACCTCGTGGATCGAGGCGCGAATCGTCGCCGTGCGGTCGTTGAACGGCGTCAGCACGACACCCTCGGGCAGCCAGCTGCGCATCAGCGGCAGTTGTTCGTAGATGCTGTCGACGGTATCGATCACGTTGGCGGTGGATTGCTTGGTGATCGCCATGAGGACCGCGCGCTCGCCGTTGAACCAGGCTGCCTGGTCCTTGCTCTCCGCACCGTCGCCCACGGTGGCGATATCGCGAAGGCGGATCGGCACGCCGTTCTTCACGGCCACGATCAGGTCGGCGAACTGGCTGCCTTCGGTCAGCGCGCCGTTCGCCGCGATCGTCATCATGCGCTTGCCATCGCTGAGGAAGCCCTGTGGCGAAGTGACGTTCGCCGCGGAAATCGCATTGCGCACCTGGTCGGCCGAAATGCCCATCGAAGTCAGCTTGCCGGTATCGACATCGACGCGCACGGCCGGCGTCGCCCCGCCGGCGAGGGTGACATCGGCCACGCCCGGCAACTGGCGTACGCGCTGCGAGAGCAGCGAATCGGCCATGTTGTAGAGCTCGGCCGCGGTGCGCGAACTCGAGGTCAGCGACAACAGCAGGACCGGATCATTGTTCGGATTGGCCTTGCGATAGACCGGCGCCGTGACCAGGCCGCTCGGCAGGTCGGGAATCGCCGCATTGATCGCCGCCTGGACATCGCGCGCGGCGCCATCGATGTTCTTGCCGAAGTCGAAGAACAGGATCACCGACGATCGCCCTTCCTTGCTGTGCGAACCCATCGAATCGACGCCGGCGATCTGGCCCATGTGCCGCTCCAGCGGCGCCGCCACGGTCGTCGCCATGTTCTCGGCATTCGCACCGGGCTGGTTGGCGATCACGAAGATCACCGGAAACTCGATGTTCGGCAACGCGGCGACGCCAAGCTGGAAATATGCAATCACGCCACTGACGAAGACGCCCATGGCGAGCAGCAGGGTGCCTATGGGGCGGCGGATGAAGGGGGCGGAGAGGTTCATCCCGGGGTCCCTGCGCGGGGGGCGGTCGGGGGCCGACTTGCCTCATTGAAATCGCGCTCGACTTGCTCCACGGCAGCGTGGCACTTGATGCATTGGTGACTGGGCAGTCTGGTCGATATCAGGGCCCCGATTGACCTCACCGTCGTCCCGGCGCAGGCCGGGACCCAGTGACTTCTTTCTTTTCGAACACTACGCCGCTTCGCGGCGCGGCATCCATGCCGTACTTTCACTCGCCTCCCGGCGAGCGAGTCACTTTCTCTTGCGTGGCCAAGAGAAAGTAACCAAAGAGAAGGCCACCCCGATACAGCGGTCTCCGGGCATCCTGCCCTGCGACTACGCAACGCGACTCCGGGGGTTCGCCGACAGTCCGTCCCTGGACTGGCGTCGAACTGGGCGCAATCCATTGCGCCCACCCTTCGGGCCTTCCCTGCGTCACGTTGCCGCTGCATAGGGGCCCCAGTCACTGCGCATCCTGCGCAGCCAAGACGAAGCAGTTTCCCGCGAGTGGCTGCGCTTGCACGAGCTCTCGGTCTTCCTTCTCCCGCAATGCGGGAGAAGGTGCCGACTGCGCTCGATGGGATCGAGCGCGAACGGCGGTAGCCGGCCCGAAGGGTGAGCACCATGGATGGTGCGAATAAAGCGGATGAGGGCGCTTTGGCTTTGGCTGTTGCTGTTGCTGTTGCTGTTGCTCTGGCGCGCAGGATGCGCGCTAAAAGGGTCCCGTAAGCGGTGGCGGCAGGGCGCAGGAAAGGCCCGCAGGGTGGGCGCGAGGGATCGCGCCCAGTTCGCTGCCAGCACAGGGAGGTGCTGTCAGCGAACCCCCGGAGCACTGCCGCGAAGTCGCAGGGCAGGATGCCCGGAGACCACCGCTTTGGGGTGGCCTTTCTCTTGGCTACTTCTCTTTGGCCACGCAAAGAGAAGTAGCTCGCTCGCCGAAGGCGAGTGAAAGCTCTGCTCCAATAGTTGCGCCGCGGAGCGACGTTAAGATCAAGAAAAAGCGAGGAACTGGAAGACGCGCTGCATCCGCAGCTTGCCCTTCGGGCCATTCGCAAAGCGAATATTTGCTCCGGCATCCTGCCTGCGCAGTCCGGCCTGCGCCGGGACGACGATTCGGAAAATTGAAACCTCTGCAAGGGCATCGCGCCTGAAGGCGCTCCTACAGGGAAACAAGAGCGGCGCGGCGACTTCACGCCAATCCCCTTTCGGAAACCAGCAAGCGCCGCTCGCGCCGCGCGGCCAGCCAGTCCGAAAACCGTTCCATGTGCAGGTACAACACCGGCGTCGTGTACAAGGTGATCAGTTGCGAAACGAGCAGGCCGCCGACGATCGATACACCGAGCGGCTGGCGCAGTTCCGAGCCGATGCCGGTGCCGAGCGCGAGTGGCAGGGCGCCGAACATCGCGGCGAAGGTCGTCATAAGGATCGGGCGGAAGCGCAGCAGCGCGGCGCGGCGGATCGCATCGTGCGCCGGCATGCCCTCGCGCCGCGCATCGATGGCGAAGTCGATCATCATGATCGCGTTCTTCTTGACGATGCCGATCAGCAGGATGATGCCGACGATGCCGTCGATCGACAGGCTGAAGCCGAACAGGGTCAGGGCGAGCAATGCACCGACGCCGGCCGGCGGCAGGGTCGAGATGATCGTGATCGGGTGGATGTAGCTCTCGTAGAGCACGCCGAGGACGATGTAGATGACCACCAGCGAGGCGAGGATGAGCAGCACTTCTTCGGTCATCGATGCCGAGAACTCGGCCGCCTTGCCGATGTAGCTGCCGCGGATCTGCGCCGGCATGTCGATGCCCTGCTCGACCTCGCTGATCGCTTCGACCGCATCGGACAGCGAATACCCGGGCGCCACGTTGAACGAGATCGTCACCGCCGGCAGCTGGTTCTGGTGGCTGATCACCAGCGGCGCGTTGACCACTTTGGCGTCGACCAGCGAGGCCATCGGTATCGCGCCGCCGGCACCGATGGCGATGCCGGTGTTGCCCTGCGAGCTGATGCCGCTCGGCGTCGCCGAGTTGCTCGAGGTGGCCTGGCCCAGCGTCGTCGCGTTGCTGCCGGTGAGCGCGCCGCTGCCGCTGCCGCGCACGGTCAGGCGGTTGAGCAGGTCGGCACTGGTGCGGAATTTCGGATCGACCTCGAGGACCACGCGGTACTGGTTGAGCTGGGTGAAGATGGTCGAGATCTGGCGCTGGCCGAAGGCCGAATAGAGCGTGTCGTCGATGGTCTGGATCGGCACGCCGAGCCGGCTGGCCTGGTCGCGGTTGATGGTCAGGTTGAGCTGCAGGCCGTTGGCGGCCAGGTTGTTGGCGACATCGGCCAGCTCCGGGAGCTTTTGCAATGCCGTGGTCATGCGCCCGGCGAATTTTCCGAGTTCCTCCTCGTTCACTTCGGTCAGGGCGTACTGGTACTCGGTCGGCGCCACGCGATTGTCGAGGGCGATGTCCTGTACCGGCTTGAGGTAGAGCGCGACACCGGGAATCGAATCGATGCTGCGCTGCAGGCGCGGCAGGATGACGTCCAGCGCATCGCGTTCGGGGCGCGGCTTGAGCACGATGCTGAGCTGGCCCTGGTTGAGGGTCGGGTTGATCGAACCGGCGCCGATGAAGGCGGCGACACCGGTTACCGCCGGATCGGCGCGCAGGGCTTCGGCGACCCGCCGGGTGCGATCGAGCATGGCTTCGAAGGCGATCGTTTCGTCGGCCTGGACCACGCCGGTGATCATGCCGGTGTCCTGCTCGGGAAGCAGGCCCTTCGGCATCATCACGAACAGCAGCACGGTCAGCGCCACGCTGGCGGTCAGCACGAGCATGGTCAGCGGCTGGTGGCGGAACACCCAGTCCAGGCTTTTCGCGTAGGCGGCAAGCAGCCGGTCCCACCAGTCGCGCCGGGCCGGATCACGCGGCACCTCCTCGCTTTCCTCATGCGGCACGTTCTCGCGACGCAGCAGGTAGGCGCACATCATCGGGGTCAGGGTCAGCGAGACGATCATCGAGATGCCGACGGCGATCGACAGCACGACGGCGAACTCCTTGAACAGCCTGCCGGTGACGCCCGGCATCAGCAACAGGGGCAGGAACACGGCGATCAGCGAGACCGTCAGCGACAGCACGGTGAAGCCGATCTCCTTCGCGCCGGTCTCGGCGGCTTCCTTCGGATCGCGGCCCTTCTCGATGTAACGCACGATGTTCTCGATCATCACGATCGCATCGTCGACGACGAAGCCGGTGGCCACGGTCAGCGCCATCAGCGACAGGTTGTCGAGCGAGAACGCGGCGAAGGACATCAGCGCGAACGTGCCCATGATCGACAGCGGCACGGCCACGCTCGGGATCACCGTGGCCCACAGCCGGCGCAGGAAAACGAAGATCACCGCGATGACGAGGCCGATCGTCAGCATCAGGGTGAATTCGACATCCTCGACCGAGGCGCGGATGGTCACGGTGCGATCGGCGAAGACATCGAGATGGACACTGGCCGGCAGCAGGTCGCGCAGCTCCGGCAGGAGCTTCTTGATGTTGTCGACGGTCTGCACGATGTTGGCGCCGGGCTGGCGGCGGATGTCGAGCAGAACGGCCGGCTTGCCATTCGCCCAGGCGGCGAGCTGGTCGTTCTCGACGCCGTCGATGACCTTCGCCACATCGGACAGGCGCACCGGCGCGCCGCCCTTGTAGCTGATGATCGTGTTGCGATAGCCCTCGGCGTCGGACAACTGGTCGTTGGCGCCGATCGTGAAGGACTGCGCCGCGCCGTCGATCGTGCCCTTGGGTCCGTTGACGTTGGCCTGGGTCAGCGCCGAACGCACGTCCTCGATGGTCAGGCCCTGGTTGGCGATCGCCGCCGGATCGACCTGGACGCGCACGGCCGGACGCACGTTGCCGGCGATGCTGACCAGGCCGACGCCGCTGACCTGCGAAAGCTTCTGCGCGAGGATCGAATCGGCATAGTTGTTCACCTCGCGCAGCGGCAGCGCGTCGGAACTCATGACCAGGGTCAGGATCGGCGCATCGGCCGGGTTGACCTTGTTGTAGACCGGCGGGTACGGAAGGTTGTTCGGCAAGGTGCCACGCCCGGCATTGATCGCCGACTGCACGTCCTGCGCGGCGGCATCGATGTCGCGATCCATGTTGAAGGTGAGCAGGATCGTCGACAGGCCCGCCGAGGAATCCGAGGTCATCATCTGCAGGCCGGAGATCTGCCCGAACTGGCGCTCCAGCGGGGTCGTCACCAGCGACGCCATCGTGGTCGGACTGGCGCCGGGATACTGCGTGGTGACCTGGATCGACGGGGCGTCGATGTCGGGCAGGGCCGAAACCGGCAACTGGCGGTAGCCGATGATGCCGAGCAGCATGACGCCGGCCATCAGCAGCGAAGTGGCAATCGGGCGGCGAATGAAAATGGTCGAGAAGCCCACCGGTCAGGTTTTCCTGTGTGTGACGGATGTTGGTTGCCGCGAACCTCGAAACGCCGAAACCTCTTTCAACGTGCCGGCAAGCCGAAGCATTCTTGACGTCGTCCCGGCGCAGGCCGGGACCCAGTGTCTGAAACATCGGAACCGAACGCTTTCAAGTTCAGGCAAAGATGCATGCCCCGTCGATCGGATGGCAGCATTCCAGCAACATCCCAAGGCGAAGTCACTGGGTCCCGGCCCGGACAGAGTCCGACCTGTCCCGAGCCTGTCGAAGGGCCGGGACGACGGTGAGGGGTTGATGGTTGCGCGAACCACTCGGGTTGGCCAGCGCATTTGCCTCAGCCACGCCCACGCCCACCGCGCTTTTTCTCGCCGTCCGCCACAGGTACCGGCGTCGGCGCGGCGACTTCGCCCGGCGCCATCGGCGTGACCTTGATGCCGGTCTTCAGGCGGAACTGGCCTTCGGTGACGACCTTGTCGCCGACGCCGAGGCCTTCGGCGACGAGCACGCCGCCACCGTCGACCGTGCCGGAGGTGACGACCTTCTGCATCTTCACGGTGTTGTCGCCCTGCACGACCCAGGCGTATTCGCCGTCCGGACCCTGCTGCACGCCGGTCGCCGGCACGACGATGCCGCCCTTCACGGTGCGCACGGCCAGGCGCACGTTGACGAATTCGCCGGGCCACAGCTTGCGGTCGGCATTGGCGAATTCGGACTTGAGCTTGAACGTCGCCGTGGTCGTGTCGATCGAGTTGTCGATGACCTTGAGCTCGCCCTCGGCGATCGGCGTGGAGTCCGTGCGCGACATGGCGATCACCTTGAGCGGCGTGGCATCGGCCTCGCGCACCTTGGCCATGTCCTGTTGCGGCAGGTTGAACATGACGTTGAGCGGGCGCGTCTGGGTCAGCACGACGATGGCGCTGCCGTTGGCCTGGACCAGGTTGCCGACGTCGACCTGGCGGATCCCGGCCAGGCCGTCGATCGGTGCGATGATCTTCGTGAAGCTCAGCTGGGTGCGTGCATTGTCGACTGCCGCGACATCGCCGGCGATCAGCGCCTCCTGCTGGCGCACGACCTGGCGCTGGTTCTCGAGATCCTGCGCCGAGACGAACTTCTTTTCGATCAGGTCCTCATAGCGCTGCAACGTGCTGCGCGAGGCGGCGAGCTGCGCCTCATCCTGCTTCTTCTTCGCCAGCGCCTGGTCGAGCGCGGCCTGGTAGCTGCGCGGGTCGATCTCGGCGATCAGGTCGCCCTTCTTCACTTCCTGGCCCTCGCCGAAGTGCACCGCCTGCAACTGGCCGCTGACCTGGGCGCTCACGGTGACCGTGTTGAGCGCCTGCACGGTGCCGAGTGCCGTCAGGTAGAGCGGCACGTCCTGTGCCGTCGCCGCGACCACGGTGACCGGGATCGGTGAATCATCCGCTTCGCCGCCGCGCTTGCCGCCGCTGCTGCCGCCCTGGCCGAGCATGCGCCAGCCGACCACCGCGGCGACCACGACAACGACGGCAAGTCCTATCCATTTCCCACGTGACATCCGCATTTCCTTGGTTCCTGATCACGCCAGCATGCCACGCCCGCAGGCGATCGACGATAGCCGCGGCCCGCCGTGGCCATGGCCGATCCGGCCTGGCGGCAGTTGCCGCACCCCGTGCCAGGCCCGGCAAATGGCTCCCCGCTTGGGATACGCGGAACAAGGCAAAGATTCCCGGGCAATGATGGAGAAATTGCGCAATCGTCCGGTTCGCCCGCCGCGGCGCGCGCAACCAGTCAGGCCCCGGGCACGACCCCACCAGCCGGCGCTGCCGGCCTGGCGACCTGGCTCATGACCAGCGGGATGCAGACGATCAGCACTTCGGCGATCAGCTTGGCAATGACGAACCCGATGGCCCAGCCGTTCACGCCGCTGCCGATCAGCAACTGGATCAGGCCGAAACCCGCGCCGGCCACCAGCAGCATGGCGGCCCCGGCCAGCAAGGACTGCTGCGGCGCGACGCGGGCCTTGCTGGTGACGAACTCGATGCCCTTGAAGCCGCCGATGACAACGACGAAGAACGGCATCGCGAACGGAATGCCGCCAAGGATCAGGGTCAGGTAGCGCGCCATCGCGTCGTGGCTGACATCGGAGAAGAACGGTCCGCCGCGGCGCCGGTAGTATTGCCAGTCGCTGGCTGCGTGCACCGCCGCCAGTACCATGGTGTAGGCGAGCGGCAGGTACAGGCGCGAGGTGATCCAGGCATCCGGCGAATGCATCAGGGCGAGGAAGTCGCCGACTCCGCCGATCATGGCGAGGGTGATCGAATAGGCGCCGCCCAGCCAGACCAGCACGAAGGCGATCACCGGCAGGTTCTGCCGCCACGGCTTGGGCTCTTCCGGCCAGTCCTTGCGGGGCACGGCGCGCTGCAACAACCAGCTGAAGGCAAACAGCAGCACGGTCTCCACCATGACCAGCGCTATCAGGTGCGCCGCGCGCAACTGCCCGCCCAGCAACAGCGACAACACGACCGCATTGCCGCCCAGGACCATCAGCAGGTTGAGTGCGATGGTCATCCTTCCCTGTGCGGGAAAGCGCCGCAGGTAGCTCTCGGCGTCCTTGCGCGTCAACGTGCCGGTGCCGGCAGCGGGCGACTTCGGTTTGCCTGTGCGCTTCATCGGTTGGGACCGGTCCATGCGCGGCAGGCGCACTCTGGGCGGCATCATCCGCCTTTGTCGGGCAACCCGCTATGTGGCGGGAGGCCGGGCCGCCAGCCGCCCCACGCCCGCCCGCGCGATGTCGCTCAGGCCCGCGCCACCGCTGGCCAGGTGATCGACGATCTGCCTGCGCATGCGCGGATCCCAGAACTTCACGAGATGGTTGGCGACACCGGCGATGCCGGCGTCGCGATCCGGTTCGGAGGCGAAATAGTTGCCGATGTCGTTGGCCATGGTGACCAGGCGTTCGACGTCCATGTTTCAGTCTCCCGCGGGGTGGAGGCGTTGCGGATGAGTGTAGACGACGTGGCTGGTGTCGCGGGCGAAACCGACCAGGGTCGCGCCGGTGGATCCGGCCAGGTGGATGGCCAGTGCGGTCGGCGCGGAAATCGCGACGATCAGGCCGATGCCGACCGTGCTCGCCTTCTGCACCATCTCGTAGCTGGCGCGGCTGGTCAGGATGAGGAAACCATCGTGCACGTCGACTTGCCGGGACGCCATCGCGCCAATCAGTTTGTCCAGCGCATTGTGCCGGCCGACATCCTCGCGCACGTGCACCAGCTCGCCGCTGCGATCCGCCCAGGCGGCCGCATGCGTGGCCCCGGTGCGGCTGTTGAGCGGCTGCACGCCGTCCAGCGCGGCCAGCGCGCGATGCAACGTCGCGGTGTCGATGCGCAGGCCCGCGTCCACCGGTGGCGGATGGCGTACCACGTCCTCGAGTTGCTGCGTGCCGCACAGGCCGCAACTGCTGCGGCCGCTCAGGTTGCGCTGGCGCGCGGCGACCGCCTCGGCGCGCGCGGCGGGAATGCGCATGCCGATTTCATAGCCTTCGAGGCGCTGCTGCACGTCGACGCTTTCAAGTTCGTCGGATGATGCAATGATCGCTTCGCTCAGCGAAAAGCCGAGCGCGAAGTCTTCCAGATCGGCGGGCGTCGCCATCATCACGACGTGCGGATGTCCGTTGTAATGCAGGGCGACCGGAATCTCGCTGGCGATCCAGTCGTCATCGCGCTCGATGCGTCCATCCCGGAAGCGCTCGACCGGGCGCCGCACGCAGGCCGCATCGGAATCGGCGGGCCGCGGGGATGCAGACGGTTCTGGATAAGGCCTCATCGTCGTCGCGGCTTCCGGATGGAATACAACGTCCAACACTAGCCCAGCTTGCCACGGACGACCAGTCGGCACGATTCGGCCCGTTCCACGACCGCGCAGATGTCCGTGCGCAGAAGATGCCAACCGGCACGTTCCGCAAGCATCGCCCGTAAACGGGCTCCTACAGAAAGGAGAATGCGCACCCCTGTAGGAGCCCGTTCACGGGCGATCAGGACGAAGGCACTGCCCCAATCCCCAATCCCTAAACCCTGATCCCCTTCCTCAACAGCGGCAACGCACAAACCGCCAGCAGCGCAAACACGCCGCCGGCGATGAACGTCGTCTGCGATCCGTGCAGATCCCAGAGCGCACCCGCGGCGACGCTCGCGACCAGCAGGGCGATTCCGGATATCAAACTGAAAACGCCAAAGCCCGTGCCGCGCCACTGCGCCGGCGTGGTGTCGGCGATCATTGCCGCGAGCAGGCCCTGGGTCATGCCGAGGTGCAGGCCCCACAAGGCCGCCCCCGCGAAAACCCCGAGCGGTCCACTCGCCAGCGCCAGGGCCACGTCGGCGAGGATCAGCACGACCATGCCCACGGCGAACAGGCGGCCGCGCGACCAGCGATCCGAAAGAATTCCAACTGGCCAGGCCGACAGCGTGTAGACCACGCTCATCACCACCAGCACCAGCGGCACGTAGGTGTTCGACAGGCCGAGCTGGGCGCCGCGCAGGATCAGGAAGGCCTCGCTGAAACGCGCCAGCGACAGCAGTCCGCCGATCACGACCACCATCCAGTACGGCCTGCCGAGGCTGGCCAGTCCGGCGCGCGAGATCGGCAGGCGCGCGCGGCGTTCGACCTGCTCCGGTTCACGCACGAAGAACACGATCAGGGCGACTGCGATCACGCCCGGCGCCACCGCAAACCAGAGCACCGTATCGATATTGCCGAGGAAAAGCGCCATCAGGCCAACCGCCGCAAGCGGCCCGATCACCGCACCGACCGAATCCATCGACTGGCGCAGGCCGAACGCGGCGCCGCGCACTTCCGGCGGCGTCACGTCGGCGATCAGCGCATCGCGCGGCGCACCACGAATGCCCTTGCCGAAGCGATCGAGCAGGCGCGCCGTGACCACCGTGCCGACCGAGCCGGCCATCGGAAACAGCGGCTTGACCGCAGCCGCCAGTCCATAGCCAAGCAGCACCAGCGGCTTGCGCCGGCCGAACGCGTCGCTGATATAGCCGGAGAACACCTTGGTGACCAGCACCAGGCCCTCGGCCGCGCCTTCGATGAAGCCGATGGTCAGCGCACTGGCGCCGAGGCTGCCGGCGAGCAGCACCGGCAACAGGCTGTGCACCATCTCCGAACCGACGTCGGTAAACAGGCTGACGAAGCCAAGTGCCCAGACACTGCCCGGGATGCGTGGTCGGCGTGCGGCGGATTCGGTCATTCGTCAAGGCCCTGGCAGCCCGCGGCAAACAGCAGGCGAAACCCCGATCCTAGGCATTTCGGAACAGAAATACACGGGGAATTCGCCGGCGGCAATTTCGTTTCGGCCTTCGCACTGCGTTTGAGGGGAAAGGAGCACCCACAAAGGAGTACGACAATGCGCCCCCTGCTTGCGATACTGGTTTCATTGTTGCTCGCTGCGCCGGCCCTGGCCACGTCATTCACGGTCAACAGCCAGGCCGACGTCGGCGACGACAACCCTGGCAACAATGTCTGCCATGCCATCAATGGCATTCCCGGCATCTGCACCTTGCGCGCAGCCATCCAGGAGGCCAATGCCCATGCCGGGTCCGATACGATTTTCCTCACGGCCGGCCAGGTCTATACGCTGACGCGTGCCGGCCTGGATGCCAATGCCTTCAATGGCGATCTCGACATCACAGACAACCTACTGATCATTTTCCTCGCCTCGGGCACGCGTCCGGTCGTGGACGCCAACGGGCTTGAACGCGCCTTCGAAGTGCATGACGCCAATCTGACCCTGGTCGGATTCGACATCACCGGCGGCGATGCCACGGTGCCGGGCGACCAGGCTGGCGGCGGCGTGGCGGTCAATTTCGCCTCCGGCATCGTGCAGGTCTCGCTGATGCGCTTCTACGGCAACCGCGCCAATTTCGGTGGCGCCTTCTACAACGACGGCGACAGCACGACGATCTATTCCTCCGAGTTCTACGACAACGAAGCCGAGAACGATTTCGCCGACAGCATCGGTAGCGCCATCCACAACCGTGGCACGATCACGATTGACTCCTCGAGCATTTTTGCCAACTCCGGCGTTGGCGGCAACAACGCCATCACCATATCCAACCGACCTCCGTTTACCGGCATTCCAAGCATGACAGTGATCAATTCAACGATCGCCGAAAACATCGGACTCGGACTGTGGAGTGAAGACGAAAGCCTGCTCACCGTGCGCAACTCGACCATCGTTGCCAACACCAGCGTCGGCTTGCGCCTGGCCGGCGTTGATCCATCGCTGTTCATGCGCGTCAGCGTGGTCGCGCAGAACGGCACGGACTGCGTTTTCACGGGCGCCCCGGGCACGCTCAGCCTCAATCGATACAATATGGATTCCGACGATACCTGCGGACTGGCTTCCGGTTCCTCTAACTACGCGAATACCAATCCGCGCCTGACGCCCCTGGCGCTGCACGGCGGCTTCACCCACGTCAGCTGGCCGCTTACCAACAGCCCGCTGATCGACCAGGGCCATCCGGTCATCGGCAGCATCGGTTGCGAAGCGGACGACCAGCAGTTCCTCGACCGTCCGGTCGACTTCGATGGCAATGGCAATGCGCGTTGCGATGTCGGCTCGGTGGAAATGGATTCCGATGTCATTTTCCACGATCCGTTCGACCGTCTCTGACTCCACCCTGTTGTGCGCCCGCACGCAGAATCGGCGCGGCGCGGTTGCATTTGGCAGCCGGCCGCGCCAGCCTTCACCCCCAGGGCTCCTTGCCGTGGGGTGTGCGCGCATGCAGCAGCCGAGCAACCCGAGCGTGACCCAACTCATCGCGGCCTGTGGCGATGACGATGCCGGCCTGCTGGCCCGGGTGTTTCCGCTGGTGTACGCGGAACTCAAGCTGATCGCGCACCGTGCCCTGTTGCGCGCCAGCGGCAACGCAACGCTCTCAACCACGGCCCTGGTCAACGAGACCTATCTCAAGCTCGCGGGTCATGCCGATCTCGCCCTCAACGACCGCTCGCACCTGTTCGCCCTGTGCGCCCGGGCGATGCGGCAGATTGTCGTCGACCATGCGCGACGCCGGCAGGCCGACAAGCGTGGAGGCAACCAGACCCGGATGTCGTTGAGCGGAGTCGAGCCGGGTGGCGCGGACAGGCCTGAAACCATCGTCGCCCTCGACGAGGCGCTGACCACCCTGGCCGAGCGCGACCCGCGGCTCGTTCGCATCATCGAGTACCGCGTCTTCGGCGGACTCGATACGCGGCAGATCGCCGAGCTGCTCGGATTGACGCCGCGCAGCATCCAGCTCGACTGGTTGCGCGCGCGGGCCTGGATCGGCCAGGCACTCGCCCTCGATGACGAGACTGGAACCGCGCGGTGAACCATTCCCTGCCCGATCCCGAACACTGGCGCGAACTCGACGAAGCCTTGCGGGAACTGCTTGACCTTGATCCCGGAGCACGCCAGCACTGGATCGATGCGCGCTTCTCCGACCGGCCCGAGCTGGCCACCGAACTGCGCACGCTGGTTGACTACGCGGACAAGGCCGGACCCCTGGAGCGCGTCGGCCAGTCGAGCGCGCTGATCGACGCACTGGATGCCCTGCCCGGCAAGATCGACTCGATCGCCGGCTGGCGCCTGCTCCGGCGCATCGGCAGCGGCGGCATGGCCGAAGTCTTCCTGGCCGAGCGCGACAACCAGGGCGTGACCCAGCGCGCAGCCCTCAAGCTGATGGCGCGCGGCCTCGGCTCCGGGGAAATGCGCACGCGATTCCAGCGCGAACGCGGCATCCTGGCCCGACTTACGGATTCGCGCATTGCGCGCTATTTCGATGGCGGCATCGCCGAGGACGGCCGCCCCTGGCTGGCCATGGAGCATATCGAAGGCATGCCCATCGATGTCTACTGCGCGCGCCATCGATTGCCGCTGCGCCAGCGCCTGGTGCTGTTCCGCGAGCTTTGCGGTGCCGTCGCGCATGCGCACCGGCATCTGATCGTGCACCGCGACATCAAGCCATCCAATGTGCTGGTCAGCAACGATGGCCAGGTCAAGCTGCTCGACTTCGGCATTGCCAAGCCGATCGACAAAGGCGACCAGGATGCGACGCAGTCCAGCACCCGGTTGCTGACGCCGCACAACGCCAGTCCGGAGCAATTGCGCGGCGAACCGGCGACCACGGTCACCGATGTGTTCCTGCTCGGCCTCCTGCTCTACGAGCTGGTGGTCGGCTGCCGTCCGTTCGTCGAGTTCGAGGACGATCCATTCCTGCATGAGCAGGCCCTGCGCGATAACGACGCGCCCGTGCCCAGCGCGATCCTCGCCCGCCGTGCCGTGGAAAACCCCGACGTCCATCCACGCGACCTGCGCGGCGACCTCGACCGCATCATCCAGTTCGCCCTGCGCAGGGATCCGGCCTGGCGCTATTCGTCGGTCGAACGCCTGGATGCCGATATCGCCGCATGGCTGGCTGGCCGGCCCGTATCGGCGCGTGGCGATACCGTCGGCTACCGGTTGCGCAAATGGGTTGCGCGGCATCGCCTGGCCGCCGCCTCGATCACTGCCGCGGTACTGATGGCTGCCGTCTATTCGGTGCTCCTCGTGCACCAGAACCGCATCGTCGCCGAACAGCGCGACCATGCCCGCGATGCCGCGGCGCAGGCATCGGCCGTACGCGATTTCCTGCTCGACCTGTTCAGTGAAGCCGATCCCTCCAGGGCGCTGGGCGAAAAGCTGAGCATCGGCGCCGTACTCGAAAAGGGCAGTGCGCGCATCGCCGACGGCTTCGCCGACCAGCCGCGGGTTCGCGCGGAAATGCTGCATACGATCGGTGTCGCCTATCACGCACTCGGCAACCATGGCCGCGCCCGCGAACTGGTCAGCCAGGCGGTCGCGCTGCGCAGGCAATGGCCCGATGCGGGCATCGACCTGTCACGCAGCCTGAGCGAACTGGCAGCGATCGAACGCGATGACAGCCACCTCGAAGCAAGCATCGCCCTCGCGCGCGAAGCGGGCGACTTCGCCGGTGACGATCTGCACGCGCGCGCCCTGGCGCTCAACGTGCTTGGCGTTGGCCTGCTCATGCACGACCAGGATCTCGGTGCCGCGCGCGAGGCGCTCGACCAGGCCCTGGCGACGTATCGCACCTGGCCCACGCCCGACCCGGTGCGCATCGCCGTTGCGCAAGGCAATCGCGCTGCGATCGACCTGACCGATGGCCGGCTCGACGAGGCCGAAAGCGGACTGGCCGAAGCGATCACGGTTCTCTCGCCGCGACTCGGCGACATCCATCCCGAAGTGACCGCGTTGCTCTACAACCTGGCACGGCTCGAAGAACGCCGTGGCAAGTTCGTCGAAGCCGAAGCCCATTTTCGCCGCGTGCTCGCGGCCGAGACACAGGTCCTCGGCGCCGATCATCCGGACGTCGCCATCGACCGCACGAGGCTGGCCTATGTACTCGCCGAACGCGGCAATCCCGCCGATGCCGAACGCAACTTCGCCGCGGCGCTCGGCGTCATGCGCAAAAAGCTGCCGGCGGACCACAAACGCATCGCCGAGAACCAGATGGGCTACGCCGAAACCCTGGTCGCGCTCGACCGGGCCGCCGAAGCCGAAGCCCTCATCAATGAGGCGATCGGCATCCTCGGCCAGCACTTCGAAGAAGATGACTGGCGCCTGGCCGAGGCCCGTCGCATCCAGGCCCGCGCCTGGCTGCGCCTGGATCGCCGCGCGGATGCCCTCGCCCAGTTCGAGGAAATCGGACCGATCCTGCTTGCCCAGGCCGCGCCGATTCCCGACCGCTACCGCGCAACGCTGAAAGAGGCCGAGGCCTGCGCCGAATCCTGCAGCCACGGCGCCAGCCCGGTGCGTGGATCCGAGTGACCGCCGCAGTCGAAATTCCGATCAGCCCCATTGGCGAAAGCGGTCGTTCCTGGAACGGGCCAGTCCCGACAAGCATCGATCGCCAGCCCTGCGGCTCAATCCGTGGATATCGAAGGCGCGTTGCTGTTCCAGATGTTCGTCTGGATCTTCCAGTCGTCGCCCTCTTTCCTCCACACGTTGAGGTACTTGCCGACTTCCCTGCCATGCTCCTTGCCATAGACGAGGACACAGTTGCCCTGGTCGACCAGCAACTCCGCGTTTCCATGGAAATCGATGGTTGTCTCGCGAAACTCGGAAATGCCGTACCCGATCTACCGGGCCGTCAGCGCATCGATCGCCGCGCGCCCGATCACCGGATCGGCCCCGGTGGCAGCAGCTTCGCGTCCCGCGCGAACATGTCGTCGAAGGTCGCGCGACTCGTGCGACCTGGCTACTGCATGGAATGCAGGCCGAACATGTTTCCTTCCGTGTCGATGGCCAGGACGATGAAGCCGTATTCGCCAATGGCCATCTTCTTGCGCTCGACACGGCCACCGGCGGCGGCCACGCGGCCCGCCTCTGTCGCGCAGTCCGCGCAAGCGAAATAGACCAGCGTGCTGTTCCCGCCGGACGGGAACCCGCTCATCCTGACCAGCGAGCCAGAGGACCCCGGACCATCCATGTCCATCGGAAAGGCCATCATCTCGAGGCCCGAGTCGTTCGGGTCGCCCAGCTTTTCCAGGTTGACCTGCAGCACCGATTCGTAGAATTTCCGCGCACGCGGCATGTCCTGGACATAGATCTCGAACCAGCGGACTGGGTTGTTCTTCATGGTGGTTTCTCCCGGATCAGTTGAACATCAGTGGAGAGCTGCTTTCTGGCCGCTCTCGACAACGCGACGAACCGGAACGGCGCCATTCGACACGTGACGCGCAGAATATCCTCAAGGCAACGCTGATCAAGTGGCGCAATCGCCACGACACCTGTCTGCGTGCAGATCGCGGCGCGTTGGCGCAGATGGACTGGCCGTCCTTCAAGCCAGCGCAACAAAGAGGTGCGCGCAGACAGGTGTCGCCTAGCCAATTGTTTTAGTTGAAACAGGTGGCGTTCAGAAGGCCCGCCAGTCGCACCGCACGACTTGCCAAGGCAACCAGCCTTCACTTCGCCGCGCAGTACGACTGGCAGACCTTCTGAGCGCCATGGCGATTGTGCCACTTGATCAGCGTTGCCTTAACTGCGCCGTGCCAGTCAGGAAGGGCGGCGGGCGCCCCGTGCCGTGGCGGCGGCTACCGCTGAAGCCATGCGCCGTCAGCGTCGTGCCGCGTGCCAATCGGACTTGCGGGGAAAACAGGCACGACGACAACCCGGTCTCATCTCGCCTGGCAGTGGATCCCGCAAAGCCGGTCAACCCGGTTTGCACAATTCAAGCGAAAGGATTCCGCCGTCTTATCGCCACGCGATGCATCCTTGCGCCGCCAATCCCCGAAAAGGAAGGACGCACCAACTTCTTGCACTTGAAATCGGCGCCGCAGGTGGCGCGTTTTCGCAAGCGCTGGAACCGGATGGCACCCGTGTAGAATCCTGCGCTCCTGTGACCACGGTGGTGTCCGACATGTCCAAATGGTTCCTTGCGCTCGTTGCGCTGTTCATCAGTGCCCTCCAGCTGCCGGTGCAGGCGGCATCGGCGCCCACTGACGATCTCAATGCCTACTTCAAGCCGGCGCAGTGGCGCTCGATCGGACCGTTCCGCGGCGGACGCTCCAACTCCAGCACGGGCGTGGTCGGCGACCCGCGGACCTACTACATGGGCACCACCGGCGGCGGGCTGTGGAAAACCGAAGACATGGGCCTGAGCTGGCGCAACGTTTCGGATGGCTATCTGCAGACCGCGACCATCGGCGCCGTGGCGGTCGCCGCAAGCGATCCGAATGTCGTCTACGTCGGCACCGGCGAACACGCCGTGCGCGGCGTCATGAGCCACGATGGCGATGGCGTCTATCGATCCACCGACGCGGGCAAGTCGTGGAAGAAGATCGGCCTCGAACTGACCCAGCACATCTCGCGCATCATCGTCGATCCGCGCGATCCCGATCTCGTCTACGTCGCCGCGCAGGGCGCGCTCTATTCTCCGTCGGCGCAGCGCGGCGTGTACAAGTCCAGCGACGGCGGCAAGACATGGAAGAACGTGCTGTTCGTGGACGAGCGCACGGGCGCCGCGGAATTGTCGATGGACGCGACCAACCCGCGGATCCTCTACGCGGCCATGTGGGAGCACGGCAGGCTGCCCTGGAAAGTCGTCAGCGGCGGCCCCGGCAGCGGCCTGTACAAGTCCACCGACAGCGGCGAGACCTGGGAACAGATGAAGGAAGGCCTGCCCGGGGAAATGGGCAAGATGGCCATTGCGGTCAGCCCGGCCAATCCGGACAAGGTCTACGCCCTGATCGAGACCGACTCCTACAAGGACGAGCGCGGCCTGTATGTGTCGGGCAATGCCGGCAAGAACTGGACCAAGGTCAGCAGCGAACCCCAGCTGGTGCAGCGCGCCTGGTACTACATCGAGCTGTTCGCCGACCCGAAGAACGAGAACACGATCTACGTGATGAGCGCGCCGGCACTGCGCTCCGACGACGGTGGCAAGACCTGGCAGAAGCTCACGGCGCCGCATGGCGATTTCCACGACCTGTGGATCAATCCGGACGATGCCGACAATTTCGTCATCTCCAACGACGGCGGCGCGTCGATCAGCTTCGACCGCGGCCGCAGCTGGAGCACGCAGGACAACATGCCGACCGCCCAGTTCTACCGCATCAACGTGGACAACCAGTTCCCGTACCGCATCTACGCGGGCCAGCAGGACAACAGTTCGGTTTCCATCGCCAGCCGCGAACTCGGCAGCGACCATATCGGCCCGTCCAGCTGGACCGCGTCCGCCGGTGGCGAAAGCGCCTTCCTGGCCTTTGATCCCGACAACCCGCGCTACGTCATGGGCGGCAGCTACCAGGGCACGATCGAGGTCATCGACACCAAGGCGACCGCGGGCACCAACATCATGGCCGCGCCGATCCAGTACCTCGGCATGGACGCCAGGGACATGAAGTACCGCTACAACTGGAACGCACCGATCGTCTGGAGCCGCTACGAACCCGACACCTTCTTCCATGGTGCGCAGGTCCTGCTCAAGAGCAGCGATCGCGGCAAGACCTGGAAGGCGATCTCGCCCGACCTGACGCGCAACGACAAGGCCAAGCAGGGCACGCCCGGCGGGCCCTATACCAATGAAGCGGTCGGCGCCGAGAACTACGGCACCCTGGCCTACGTGGTCGAATCCCCGCATGAAAAGGGCGTCATCTGGACCGGCAGCGACGATGGCCTGGTGCACCTGACCCGCGACGGCGGCGCGACCTGGAAGAACGTGACGCCGCCGCGCCTGGCCGAGTGCCTGGTCAATTCGATCGAAGTGTCGCCGTTCGAGCCGGGCACCGCCTATGTCGCCACCACGCGCTACAAGTTCAACGACCACACGCCGGGGCTGTACAAGACCACCAACTACGGCGCCAGCTGGACGAAGATCGACAAGGGCATCCCCGACAATGCATTCACCCGCGTCGTCCGCGAGGACGATGTGCGCCGCGACCTGCTCTACGCCGGCACCGAACGCGGCGTCTACCTGTCGTGGAACGGCGGCAAGGACTGGTCGCCATTCCAGCTGAACCTGCCGGTGACCCCGATCACCGATCTGCGCGTGCACAAGGGCAATCTCATCGCCGCGACCTCGGGTCGGGCGTTCTGGATACTCGATGACCTCAGCCTGATCCGGCAGTACCAGCCGGACCGGCCCGCGTTCGTGCTCTACAAACCAGGCAACGCCTGGCTGGTCAATGGCAGCAGCGAACTCGACCAGCGCGACAACGACGATGAAGCCAATGCCGAATTCAAGGGCGCGAACACCTTCTACGGCGTCAATCCCGCGACCGGCATCGTCGTCTACTACCAGTTGCCGGAATTGCAGAAGGACGATGAGATCACTCTGGAAGTATCCGATGCGCAGGGCCGAACCATCCGGACCTTTTCGTCCAGGGCCGTGCCCGACCAGAAGAAATGGGAAGGCGGCCCGAAGCCCGAACCCGTGCTGTCCAAGCTCAAGGGCCTGAACCGGTTCGTCTGGGACATGCGCTACCCGACCATGACCGGCGTGCCCGATGCCTATTTCGAGAACAGCTACGCCGGGCACAAGGCGATCCCAGGCACGTACCGGTTCACCCTCAAGTCCGGCGACCAGGTACTGGGCACGGAGGCCCAGATCCTGGCCAATCCGCTCTATACGACCGATGCCGCCGGCTACCAGGCGTATCACACGCTCATGTCCGGCATGGAAGCGGAACTGAGCGCGATGCACCAGCGCGTCAACGAACTGCATGACAAGCAGACCCAGCTCGAGGCACTGCTCGCCAAGCTGCCCGCCGAAGACAAGTCGAGCACCGTCAGGACCGAAGGCGAAGCCCTGCTGGCCAAGCTCAAGGCCTGGGACGAAGACATGGTGCAGCGCCGCTCGAAGGCCTACGACGACGTCGAGAATTTCCCCAACAAGTTCACCGCCAGCTACCTGTTCCTGATCAACCAGGCCGAAAGCGGTCTTCCGCAGGTGAATGCATCGACACTGGAACAACTGAAAATTCTGAACGCGCAGTGGGCAACCCTGAAAGCCCGCTCCGAAGAACTGCTCGAGAAGGACATCCCGGCAATGAACAGCCGGCTCTGGCAAGCAGGCTACGGCGCGATCTGGCGATAGACGGCCGGCGCGGAACCGGCTTTGGCCCTTTTTGCCGGAGCACTTGAGCGTTTACGTCAATGGCGATATCCACAATCCCGTCTGGCGATGCGAGGTGATCGCCAGACGGACGGTGCGAAGGTAGACATGACCACGATCATCCCGCCGGTCCATCCAGGTACTGCGACAACAACGCCGAGGTTGCCCGAATGCGCCATATCATTTTTGCGCTGCTCACGATCCTGCTTGCCGTGATGCCTGACATCAGCCGCGCGCAGGACACGACCAAACCCCGGCAGCACGCCGTGCTGGTGACCGGCGCCAGCTCCGGTATCGGCCTGAAAATCACCGAACGCCTGGCCAGGAATGGCTACTTCGTCTACGCCGGCGCGCGCAAGCAGGCCGACCTCGACGCACTGGATGCCATCGACAACGTGCAGGGCATCCGGCTGGACGTGACCAAACAGGACGAGATCGACGCCGCGGTCGCAACCGTCACCAAAGCCGGGCGCGGCCTGTACGGCCTGGTGAACAACGCCGGCATCGCCACCCTCGGCCCCCTGATCAGCATGCCCAAGGCAGAGTTCGATCGCGTCATGGCCGTCAACGCCGACGGCCCCTTTCTGGTGACTCGGGCATTTGCTCCGCTGATCCTGGCCAGCAAGGGACGCATCGTCAACATTGGCTCGATCAGCGGGATCCTCAACGATCCCGATGCCGGCGCCTACCAGATGACCAAGCACGCGATCGAGACGTTCACGGACACGCTGGCGCAAGAGCTGGCCCCGTCGGGCGTGAAGGTGAGCGTCGTCGAACCGGGCAGCTTCAAGTCCGAGATCTTCAAGAACATGGTCGAGCGCGCGAGCAGCGGTCAGAAAGAGGCAGCCGAATGGGAGACGCTGCAGGAGCCCGACGCGGTCGCCGAGGCAACGGAACAGGCGCTGTTTTCACTGAATCCCAAGCGCCGCTACATGGTGGTTCCCAACCAGGAGCAAGCGGAAATAACGATCAACGCGCAGCTCCTGCAGCTGGTCCAGCTCAACGAAGACCAGCCCTACACCTACGACCGCAAAGCCCTGATCCGGATGCTCGACGAGGCGCTAAAGCAGGCGCGGCCCCGCACCGGCGATTGAATCGCCCCGGGTTTCGTGGAGGCTATTTGGTTTAAGTCAGGCCACCACAGCAGTGGGCTGACTGGTGAGTTGCCGGTAGTAGTTTGCCTCGGCTTCTGCCGGCGGGATATAGCCGATGGGTTCGAGCAGTCGATGGTGGTTGAACCAGGCCACCCATTCCAGTGTTGCCAGCTCCACGGCGGCCATGGTTTTCCAGGGTGCGCGGCGATGGATCAACTCAGCCTTGTAGAGGCCGTTGATGGTTTCAGCCAGCGCGTTGTCGTAGCTGTCTCCTCGGCTGCCGACGGAGGGTTCAATGCCGGCTTCTGCCAAGCGCTCGCTGTAGCGAATCGACACGTATTGCGAGCCACGGTCGCTGTGATGAATCAGGTCTCCGTTGCGCTCGGATTGGCGTGAATACAGCGCCTGCTCCAACGCATCCAGAACGAAGTCCGTACGCATTGACCGGCTGACACGCCATCCAACAATGCGCCGGGCAAACACATCGACCACAAACGCCACATACACCCAGCCCTGCCACGTCGAAACATAGGTGAAGTCCGACACCCAGAGCTGGTTCGGGCGCTCAGCGCGAAACTGTCGATTGACCTTGTCCAGCGGGCAAGGTGCGGTGTTATCGCTGATCGTGGTGCGCACGACCTTGCCGCGGACCACTCCGCGCAAACCCAGTCGCTGCATCAAGCGCTCCACGGTGCAGCGAGCGACCCGCAACTGCTCCCGATTCATTTGCTTCCACACTTTGTCAGCACCATAGGCCTGAAAGTTGGTATGCCAAACGCGTCGGATCTCCGGCATCAGCGTGTCGTCTCGATGCGCACGAGCGCAGCGCAACGAGGGATTGCGTTGGCAGGCCGCATGTCGACGATAGCCCGACGGGGCGATCTGCAAAACCTCGCAGATCGGCTCGACCCCGAACGTGTCGCGGTGTGCGTCGATGAATTCCCTCAGGACTTGAGTCGGCGGTCGAGCTCCGCCTGGGCGAAAAAAGCACTCGCCAGCTTCAGGATCTCATTGGCTCGGCGCAGTTCCTTGTTCTCACGCTCCAGATCCTTGACGCGCTGCTTCTCCGTCGTGGTCACGCCATCGCGAACACCGCTGTCCACTTCATGGCGCTGCACCCACGTCAACAAGGTCTGTGGAACACAGCCGATCTTCGACGCAATCGATTCAACCGCAGCCCACAGTGACGAGTGTCTCAACGAGCACTGGTTCCGTCCATCGATCATGCCAAGGCACTCATCGCTACCTGGCGCCGGGACTACAACGAGGTCAGACCGCACAGCGCCATAGGCAATCGAACACCCGCAGAGTTCGCAGAAGCCCTCCGCGAGCAAGGCGTCCTATCCACAAATCCATCACCGAGCGCTATGCTCGAAACCAAGGACTTTGCTTAAAGCCTGTTGGTACTGGGATTGGGGGCAGGTCAGGTCATGCGCCGTGGCCGGTTCACGCTCTGGGCCAGGCCGGCTTTTGCCAGCACTTGCTTGAACTCCTGGGCGAGGAACTCCACCCCGCGATCACTGTGGAACACGGTGCCAGGCGATGGCTTGCGATGGCGCAATGCGGCGCCGAGGGCGCGTGAGGTGAGCCGGGCGCTCTTCTCGGTGCCCAGCGACCAGCCCAACAGGCGTCGGGAGTGGCGGTCCATGATGGTCGCCAGATAACGCCATTGCCCCGACACCTTCAGGTAGGTCACATCGCCCACCCAGATCTGGTCGCATCGATCGATGACCTGCTCATGGACCCGGTTGTCGATGCTGGAGAAGAAGCGTCCCGTTCCCGGCGAACGCCGATACAGGGTCGCCGAACACGCCTTGACCGCGTGATTACGCATCAGCCGCTCGATCCGACGCCGGCCGACCGCTTCGCCATCCTTGCGCAGTTGGGCATGCACACGGGGACTGCCATAGGTCTCCCGGCTATCCCGATGCACACGCCGAACCTTGGCGATCAACGAGCTCTCATCCTTCGCTCGCTGGCTCGGCGGTCGCTCGCGCCAGGCATAGAAGCCACTGGGGCTGACGCCCTGCTGGCGGCATAGCAGCCTCACCGGGTAGAGCGTCTTTGTGGTGCTCGATGAAGGCGAAGCGCTCCGATTTGGATCGGAAGTGAACGCGATCGCTTTTTTTAAAAGGTCGTGCTCCACCTTGAGCTGCTCATAGGCCTTCTTGACCTTGCGCAGCGCCTTGAGCTCAGCAACGACTTCTTTGTCCACCGCCACACCCTTGGTCATGATCAAACCCTCTCGCGCCTGTTTGCGCCAAAGAGACAGCATGAAGGGGTGGATGTAAAGCGACTCGGCCACATCGCCCACGGCGACGCCCGGCAACTGGCTCAGGCGAACCGCCGTTGCCTTGAATTCGCGACTGTATCGATAGGTGGTTCGGGGGCCTGGTTTGGCCATGACGACAACTCCTGAAGGTTAGTTCAGGGTGTCCACTAAAGCGTAGGAACTATCTGGTCGGCTTGATTTATTAGTTAGCCCAAGGGTATGCCGAAGCGGTGAACTTTGGAAGAGCGATACGTAGCAAGCTATTGAGCACATGGGCTTGCCCGCCGCCGCAGGCTGCGATGCTTTGAAGCGACCAGCGCTGCGACTTGCTCGAAGTGACGAAGCGCGATTACGCCGCTGATGCCCATGCGCTCGCCCTGAGGCGACCAGCGCCGCATGAAACTCGATGGTGCAAAGAACGATTTCGCTGCCGATGCCCACATGCTCACCCACGGATTGAGGACGAAGCGCATTGTCCGCACCGCACCGAACCGTGCAAAGGCCTGAAATATTTTGACGGGCTAACACCGGAAGTTAAGCCGCGCCGTTTACGGCGTCGGCTTGGACGAAAAGTTATGCCGCTCAACCGCAAGCACTGCTAACTCGAGGTCTGCTTCGTTTGCCTTTCGCTCGACGAAAGCTCGAAACGACCGGCCGAGCGCGACAATCGCGCCTGCCTCTGAATCGGCTGGCGGAACGTAGACCTCACCAACCAATTCTCTGAAGCCTTCAGCGTGCGGGACGAGCGCCTGTATTACGTAGCCATCAAACCAAATGTCCGTGCAGGGCTCCTCAGGGTAGCGGGTATTTCGAAGTACTAGCGCTGCGCTATCCTTCGCGCGTCTCGCCAGTTGAGCAGGAAGTTCCCGGAATGCAGCTGTAGGGAGTGGCTTGCCTCCTTTGAGCTTTGGCTCTTTGGCTCGCACCAGCGCGACGCGGAATTTCCCGGACTCCGCGCGGAGAATCGAGGTAGCAAAGACAGGCACGTAACCCGGCTCAAAAGTTTGGTACTCGATGATAATCAGGTCCAGGTCTTCCTTTGAGTTGGCGAACTCGAACTCAGTTACTGGCCTGGAATCACCGAATGCCTCACCGAAGTACGTAGTCGGTTGAAAGTGCGAAGACGGACAAGCACTCAGTCCAGTGCTGAGGAGCGCGAGAAAGCTGGCGACTAGTACTTTCATTGGGCATAACACCAGAAATAAGCCGCGTGCGTTAGCACGTCGGCTTGATTGCCCAGTTAGAGGGCATTGTGATGAAGCTCCGCGTACGACACCTTTACGCCGCTAAGTGTAATGCTTGAGTCCAGCTCGGCGGGCTTGGATTCTACTTTTGTGTCTCGCGGATACGAAACCTTAAGTTGCGAATCCCCCTCCCATGTTAGCAACAGGTTCAACGGAAAATATGAGCCTTCAGACGTCTGCGCTGACGGAGCTACAAGCACCATTGAACTCTCACTACTCCCGGCCCGCATTACCCATACATTGGTCATGAGCTTGTTCGCAGGCGCACATGATCTGTTCTCGACTTCCACGACGAATTCTCCCGTTGGCGACGGCACACTCATGACTGGATATGAAAAGCAACTTCTAGAATCTGGCCCCCCAACGAAGGCAAGTCCTCCGAGGGAAAAAAAGAGTGACAGTGCGACGTGAAGCGCGCCGTACGCGGCAAACAGGCCTAAGACTACGACGAGCCACTTGGGCATAGATTTGACCTCTAACACCAGAAATAAGCCGCGTGCGTTAGCACGTCGGCTTGATTGAAAAGTTAGGTGCCCATAGGGAAGAACGAGAAGCCACTTGCTGGGCTACAACCAACTTCCTCAGTCACCTGCTCCAGCTGCTCGAAGAAGATCTTTGCATCTTCCATCCGATCCTCCGGGCGCACTAGCTCAAAGTTGGGATCGCTCCGAAGCAGTGCCATTGCCGCCAATTCTGCCTCATGTAGCGACGGGGCCTCCACATACCTTGTCGTGTAAAAGCCGACCGCCTCCGACTGACCGGCCAACGAGCCCGGGAAGTTCTCCCCACGAATCAGACAACGAAAGAGTGCCATTGACACCTAACACCGGAAATAAGCCGCCGCGTCAGCGGTCGGCTTGATTGACTAGTTGTGCCGAAGTTACACCGAAGCGATGCACTGTGGAAGCCTGTAACCGTTGCGTTGTGACGATGACCTGGCGAGCCGGATGCGCAGGCTGCGAAAGACGGCTTTGAATGCGTGCTGCGCGCCTTGACCGATACGGTTGCGAGAAGCGACCACGCCGCTGATGCCAGCAACCTTGCCCACAGCGCATGGGCAAGGCGCATTGCGTGAGCCCGCGCGAAGCTAAACCCGACCTAGAACCTATGGGGCACAACACCGGAAATAAGCCGCCGCGTCAGCGGTCGGCTTGATTGACTAGTTAGCGGGCCTGCGGTATGCCCGCACCAAAGCCGTCGAATTGGCAGCCATGCTTCCACCCCAATGCAACCATGAAGTCTAGCCACTGAGCCAACTTCTCTTTAGAAACCGAGGTTGGGTGACTCTTACCCTCAACGTACCACTTTCTTCTGAAGAGGCCATCCGACCTGACCACTGACTCATAATTCTCAAGCGACGAGTTGAGAGCGACTGCGGCGTCCTTGCCGGGAGCAACATAAGTAAACTCGAGCTCGACTTCTGTTTCGTCGGTTACACCATTCCTTTCAAACGCCAACCAAGTGTCGTCGAGCATTTTCAACTGATGCGCGATATTGATCTCGTACGTCATATTTGCCCCGCTAACACCGGAAATAAGCCGCCGCGTTA
>CAWGHP010000004.1:0-52798 GCA_963822465.1 uncultured Gammaproteobacteria bacterium
CTGCAGACGTTCGCGCAACAGGTCTGCATCGGCTACGCCGAAGCCGAGAAAATCCGCGTCGCGCGTCGGCCGATGCGGTTGGTCAGGCCAGAGCGCTTAAAACAGCAATGGCTGGTCATCCGTTCAGGACGAAGCCTTGTAATCACGCTTGGACTGGATCCCAGCTTCCGGGATGACAGCGAACGACTTCATCAGCGTATCGCGTTAGCAGCAGGTTGTAGTCTTCGCCTCGCTGCCGCGCGTGCTGTAGCAATCGGGCGCGCACCGAGTCCGCGCGCGGGTGACTCAAGCCAGCGACTCCAGGTAAGGACGCATCACCGAATCCACGCGGCACACTTTGGCCGCCGCCCAGATAGCGTCCACCGTGGTGCGTCTGGCATGCACGGCTTCGCGAAGCGCCTCCAGGGCTACATCGAGCCCCACCTTGTTGCGGAACTTGAAGCAGTCGGCCACCGTCTTGGCCACATCGGTCACGCGCAGGGTGGCACCATCCACGTGATGTTCCTGCACGCCGAAGTCGAGTGAGGCCGGTGAAAAGCGCTGTACCCGCAGCTTCGGATACGCCAGCCGTGGCGGATGATCCTTGTTGCCGATAGCAATCCACACCTCGAATGGGGCTTGCGTGGTCAGCTCATGGAAGCGCAACGCCGTCAGCAGGCAAAACACCACCTGCGGCGCGCGGCGCGCCACTTCCACCAGCGAGGCATGCTGATTCGGCGCGTAGTCCGGCAGCGCGTAAATGCCGTGGCCCAGCCGCTGCAGTTCACCCGCAGCCAGCCAACGTGACAGTTGTACCCGCGACACGCCACGCGCAGTCAGTTCGCGGCTGCGCAGTGTGCCGGTGCGGACAAACAGGCGATGGATCGGTGTGGGCAGCATGCCGACAGTGTTCCATAGTTTCGGTAGTTATTGGAATGTACCGAGGATCCGGAACAGCCGGCCATGCCAAACTCACCCGCGGAAATAATCGAGCCGATCCCGGCTACGGTCGCGGGTCTGAGCCTGGCGCCTGATCCAGGATGTGCCGGGGTCGGAAGTTCGAGTCCACCGATTCCAACAACCGCTCCAGGCAGTGATTTCGATTGGCGGGCAGAATCCCTGCCGGCCTGCGCCAGGCCTGAAATCCGACTTCATCAGCTGCAGCTCGGGCGCGGACGATCAGGGCGCTTCGATGATCCGCTCCGTCTTGCCCATTTGAGCGAGGGTACAAGTTGGAGGCCGCAACCTGACTTTACTGGTCAATCGGGGGCCAACCGGGTCTGCCAAGGGCGCAAAGCCGACGCGATCGGATTTCCGCTGGATCGGCGGTCCGCTATAGGTAGATCTGATACAGCAGCAGATAGACCACGACGCCCGTGACCGAAACGTACATCCACACCGGCCAGGTCCAGCGTGCGATCGCGCGGTGACGCCTGTCGCTTCGATGCAGCCCGAACCAGGCCGTAATCAGGATCATCGGAATGGAGAGCGCCGCCAGCACGACATGGCTGATGAGCAGGAAGTAGTAGACCGGACGGATCCAGCCATGGCCGCGGAACACGAAGATCGGCGCGACGTAGTGATAGGTAATGTAGGTGATCAGGAACAGGGTCGACACGGCGAGTGCGCCGAGCATGGCGCGCTTGTGCTGCTCGATGCGTTTGTGCGCGATCATCACGCGCGCATAGCCGAGCAGGATCATCGCGGTGGCGTTGAGGCTGATAGCCGAGCAGGATCATCGCGGTGGCATTGAGCGAAGCGTTGACGTGTGGCAACAGGTTCGGCAGATCCATCTTGGGCTGCAGGTCAGGCGGAGGCACGCGTACGATCGCATGCGCACGGCCCGGCAAGCTTGACCGACGTCAAATCCTGCCCGGCATGATCAGGATCAAGTCGCCGCCTGAGACCTTCGCCTAGCATCGAAGTGGCACACCATCACGCCGAATCGTCCTCGCACCGTGTCCTTACCAACCGGATTGCCCATGCAAATCAGCAATTCCCGCTTGTTTCTCGTGCTGTCGCTCGTGGTCCTGGCCGGCCTGTTGGCTGCGTTCGCGATCAGGCGCCCGGCCTCCTCCGACTGGGCCTCGGCCCCACCCGAAATCCAGGCCATCCTGTGGCCGGGCGCTCGCGACATCGCCGATTTCACCGAGCTGGATCAAGGCGGCAAGCCGTTCGGCAAGGACGACCTGAAGGGGCACTGGAGCCTGCTCTATTTCGGCTACCTGCAATGCCCGGACATCTGTCCGACGACCTTGCGATCGCTGAGCGCGATGCGATCGCTGATGGCCGAATCGGGGCAGGCTGGTGAAATTCCCCGCATCGTCTTCGTCAGCGTCGATCCGGCGAATGACACGCCGCAGCGGATCGCCAGCTATCTCGGCTTTTTCAGCGCTGAGTTGATCGGTCTTTCCGGTGAACCGTCCCAGCTTGAAAAGCTGGCGCGCTCGCTGGGCATTGTCTATGCGGAGAATATCGAAGCAAGTGGCGTGCGCAGCATGGAGCACACGACCTCGATCATCGTCGTCGATCCGCAGGCTCGCGCCGTGGCGGCATTGCCGGCGCCGCACCAGCCAACGGTCATGCTGCAGCAATTCAATGCGCTGCGCGATTTCCTCGCCCGCTGAGCGGCAGACGATCCGGCCCACCAAGCATCTGCCTTCACCGGTTGATGCTCAGGCCGGTTCGGCTGGCCGCGTTTGCCAGCACCAGCCGGCGGCAATCACCGCGCTGAGCAGGAGCACGGCGCCGCCCTGATGCAGGGTGCCGAGCCAGACCGGCACCACCCAGATCAAGGTGCAGATTCCGAGGCCGACCTGGATCAGCGCCATCAGCAGCAGGGCCTGCCGCGAGCGGACTTGTGCGCGATCCAGCGCCACTGCGCGCATCCGCCACCACGCCCACACCGTGGCCGCGAGCGTGGTCAAGGCGATCACGCGGTGGATGAACTGCACGGCCACCGGGTTCTCGAAGAAGTTGCGCCAGACCGGTTCCATGGCGAACAGGCCCGGCGGAACCAGATGCCCTGCCATCAAGGGGAACGTGTTGTACATGTGCCCGGCGCGCAGGCCGGCGACAAAGGCGCCGAACAGGATCGTGGCCGCCACCAGCGAAAGCAGGACGCCGCGCGGCCAGCGTTTCGCCGGCTTGCCATCCGCAGCGGCGACGCGTGGCAGCAGCAGGCCGAGGGCCAGGCGCAGCATCAGCGCATAGACGAGCAGGGCGAGGCCCAGATGGGCCGCCAGCCGATAGGGACTGACCCGCGGCACATCGACCAGGCCACTCTTGACCATGAACCAGCCGAGGTAGCCCTGCGCCGCGCCGAGCGCGAGGATTCCGAGCAGCGGCCAGCGCAACCGCGCGGGAATCGCGCCGCGCAGCCAGAACCACAGCAAGGGCAAGGCAAACCACAGGCCGAGCAGCCGCGCCAGCAGGCGATGGAAGTACTCGAACCAGAAGATCGTCCTGAACTCGCCCAGGTCCATGCCCTGGTTGACCGCGGTGTACTGGGGGCTTGCCTGATAGCGCGAGAATTCGGCCTGCCAGGCCGCTTCGCCGATCGGCGGCAGCACCCCGGTGACCGGTTTCCAGTCGACGATCGACAGGCCCGATTCGGTCAGGCGCGTCGCTCCGCCGACCATCACCAGGGTCAGCAATACGACACAGCAACTCAGCAACCACCAGCCAACGGCGCGTGGTCGGGCGCGGTGATCGGGATTCCGCTTCGGGGTTTGCTCGTTTTCCGCCATTTCTCGCTCCACTCAGACCCCGCCAGGGTGGGCAGGATCCCCGACCGTTCCGCCGATGTCATCCCCCAGGCGGGGTATTTCTGGCCACGACTTGATCCAGATCATGGATGCGCATCGTGGATCGTTCGTAAATGGGAGAGACCTGCCAGCTGGGTGGACGGTCAAGACTAACGGCGGAGAAGTCCATGGATACCTCACACGCACACGATGAAAAGGTTCCGATGATGCAGAAGTTGCTCGACAACCCGTTCCTGCTTCTGTTCATAGGGGTACTGGTTCCGATGGTGGTCTACATCCTCTGGGGTGTCATCGACATCCTGACCATTCCTGTTGCCAAGTAAACCCGAACGTTGCATCAACCCGGGGGGGACAAACTCATGAGTGCAATTTTACCTCCAACCGAGCGACTCTGGTGGAAGCATCCGCTCGATCGCGTCGAAGGCACCTGGATCGCGATCGCGTTCGTCTGGTGCATGATCATGTTTTTCATGATGATCTACTGGCATATCTACGGTAAGCAGAACCTCTCCACCGAAACCTACAAGACCACCTCGGAGCAGTTCGCGGCCAAGGCCCAGGCCATGGTCGACAAGTACACGGTGCGCACGGAAACCGACATGGAAACCCCGGTCGTGGTGCCGCCACCCGGCAGCGACGTGTACATGATCGCCCGCTTGTGGAATTTCTGGCCGATCCTGGAATTGCAGCAGGGCCAGACCTACCGGCTGCATCTGACCTCGATGGACTACAACCACGGCTTTTCGCTGCAACCGGCCAACATCAACATCCAGATCGTGCCCGGCTACGAGCATGTGGTGACCGTCACGCCGAACCAGAGCGGAACCTACTCGGTGGTGTGCAACGAATTCTGCGGTATCGGCCATCACACGATGGTCGGACGCATCTACGTCAAGGCGGAGGTCGGCAATGTCCCATGACACTACCTATCGGACCTGCCCGCGCTCCGGCCTGCAGTTCGAGTCCAAGGCGGAAAAACTGATACTCGCCAACGCCGTTGCGGGCGTGATCTTCCTGCTCATCGGCGGCATCCTTGCCATCGGCGTCGTGCTGACGCGCTGGCCGACCATCCACTGGCTCGAAGCCAGCACGTTCTATCAGGTACTGACCGCGCACGGTCTCGACATGCTGGTCTTCTGGATCATTTTCTTCGAGATCGCGGTCCTGTATTTCTGCTCGTCGACCCTGCTGCGTTGCCGGATCGCCGCGCCGAAGTTCGCCTGGACGGCATTCGCGCTGATGGCTATCGGCGCGGTCATGAACAACGTCGCCGTCTACCAGGGCGGCTCCAGCGTGATGATGACCTCGTACGTGCCGATGATGGCGGCGCCCTCGTTCTATCTGGGCCTGATCCTGTTCGCGGTCGGCGCCCTGATCGGCTGTTTCGTCTTTTTCGGCACCCTGGTCGTGGCCAAGCGCGACAAGACCTATCAAGGCTCGGTTCCGCTGGTCACCTTCGGCGCGATCACGGCGGCGATCATCGCCGTGTTCACGATTGCATCGGGCGCGATCATCCTGATTCCGACCTGGATGATGTCGATGGGCTGGATCGAGCATGTCGATCCGCTGATCTACCGCGTGATCTGGTGGGCATTCGGGCATTCCTCGCAGCAGATCAACGTCGCCGCGCATATCTCGATCTGGTATTTCGTCGCGGCGGTCGTGTTCGGCGCCAAGCCGATGTCCGAGCGCGTCAGTCGCGGCGCCTTCCTGCTCTATATCGTGTTCCTGCAACTGGCCAGCGCGCACCACATCCTCTCCGATCCGGGCATGAGCACCGAGTGGAAGGTGCTCAACACCAGCTACTTCATGTATTTCGCGGTGCTCGCCTCGATGATCCATGGCCTGACCATTCCCGGTGCGATGGAAGTGGCGCAGCGCGCGAAGGGCTACAACAAGGGCCTGTTCGAGTGGTTGCGCAAGGCGCCATGGGGCAATCCTTCGTTCTCGGGCGTGTTCATCTCGATCATCGGTTTCGGCTTCCTCGGCGGCATCTCGGGCGTGATGATGGGCACCGAACAGCTCAACATGCTCATCCACAACACGATCTATGTGCCCGGCCATTTCCACGCCACGGTGGTCATCGGCACGACGCTCTCGTTCATGGCCCTGACCTACTTCCTGATCCCGGTCCTGTTCAAGCGCGAGATCATCAATCCGGGCCTGGCCAAGTGGCAGCCCTACCTGTTCGGTTTCTCGATGTACTTCTTCTGCCTGGTCATGATGGGGGCGGGCACGCTCGGCGTCTCGCGTCGCCACTGGGACATGGCCTTCAGTGGTGCGGCCCTCGCCTATGAATGGCCAGGTGCGGCCTACCTGATGATGGGCCTGGTCGGCATCGCCGGAATCGCGGCCATTACCGGCGGCGCGATCTACATCTACCTGACGGTGGGCTCCCTGCTCTGGGGCAAGCGCGTCGTGCAGGACAAGATCAGCTCGGAACCCACCCCGATTCCAGTCGGTGCGCCATCGGCGGCAGCGCAGAGCTACGGATCGCTCGGCTTTGCCGCCCCCGGCACCTTCGTCCTCGCGATGGTGTTCCTGGCCTCGTTCGTCCTCTACTACTTCATCAACTGGAAGTATCTGTCCACCCTGTGGGGACTGGGCTGAGTCGAGCCCGCCCTGCTGCCGCCCCGGATCGCAGGATCCGGGGCGGCAGTCCCACGCAGTGACCGATACCAGCGAGGTTGAGTGTCATGAATACCGTAATCCTCACCACCGAACGTTCCGCCGCACGCATTGCGCGTGATGTGCTGAGTCTTTTCAAGCTGCGCATCGGCTTCCTGATCATGATCACGGCCGTGGTCGGCTACGTGGTCACCCCGGGACATGCCAGCGCCCTGCAGGTAGTCGTGCTGGCCCTGGCCACTCTCGTCTCCGCTGCCGCCGCCGGCGCCTTCAATCACTACCACGAGCATCGCAGCGACCAGCGCATGGCGCGTACGCGCACGCGCCCGTTCGTGACCGGCGCACTCACGCATCACCCGGCCTGGCTGCTGCTGTTCTCGGCCATGCTGCTGGGCGCGGTGAGCCTTGCCTGGCAGGTCGTCAATCCGCAAGCCGCGGTATTCGTTTTCCTCGGCGCGTTCTTCTACGCAATCATCTACACGGTCTGGCTCAAGCAGCGCAGCTGGATGAACATCGTCATCGGCGGACTCTCCGGCAGCTTCGCCGTGCTCGCCGGCGCGGCAGCGGCTGACCCGCAATTCGGGGCGCTGCCGTGGCTGTTCGCCCTGATCCTGTTCCTGTGGACGCCGCCGCATTTCTGGAGCCTGGCGATCGCCAATCGCGAGGACTATGCCGCCGCCGGCATCCCGATGTTGCCGGTGGTCGTCGGATCGCGGCGCGCGGCGAAAATCGTCTTCGTCAGCACCGTCGCCCTGGCGCTGGCTTCGCTGGCCCCCTACTGGTTCGGCGCCGGACCGCTCTATCTGGTCGGCGCGCTGCTGGGCGGAGGCTGGTTTGTCTACAAATCCTGGCAGCTGGCCCAGGTGCAGACGCGCAAGACGGCCATCGCAAGTTTCCTCGCCTCGCTGGTCCAGTTGAATGCCGTGCTCGTGGCTGCCTGCGTGGACGCCGCGCTTCGATAGCGATCATGCACCTGCGACTGACACTCCCGACGATTCTCTTTGCGGTCGCGTTTGCACTTGGCTCACGTGAATCGTGGGCAAGGCCACCTCCGCCGGTGGCGAACAACAGCAATCGCGTCGCACCGGCCGTCGTCGAGACCCCGCCACCGATCAAGCTGCGCGGCCTCGACCAGGAGGCCGTCATTCGCGACAGCCTCGCCGTCATCGGCCAGCAGCCGCTCGACCACACGATGCTCGACCAGGATGGAAAGACGGTCTCGCTGTCGCACTTCCGCGGCAAGCCCTTGCTGGTCAATTTCATCTATACCGGTTGCTACCGGATCTGCCCGAACAGTTCGCGGGCGTTGCGCAAGGCGGTCAACGCGATGCGCGACCGCTTCGGCGATGACCAGTTCAACGTGGTCAGCATCGGCTTCGACCAGCCAGCCGACTCGCCCATGGCGCTTCGCGAATTCGCCGCGAAACAGTCGATCAGGGACGCCAACTGGACCTTCCTCAGTCCGGCCAAGGCCGATGTCGCGGCCATTTCGCGCAGCTTCGGTTTCAGTTTCATGCCGACCCCGATCGGCTTCGATCACACCTTGCAGGTCAGCGTGCTCGACTCCTCCGGCATCATTCGCCAGCAGGTATTCGGCGACGCGTTCGGGCCGGATTCGCTGGGCGAGCCGCTCAAGCGCCTGCTCGGCGGTTCGCTGGTCAGGGAAACCAGTTCGCTGTCCGACCTGTTCGCCAAGGTGCGCATCCTGTGTTCGGTTTATGACCCGGAGACTGGTCTCTACCGGACCGACTATTCGCTTTACATCGAGATCGCCGGCGGCGCGACCTTCATCTTCCTGATGTTCTGGCTGGCGTTGCGGGAATGGCGCGAATACCGGGCCAGGAAGCGCTTGCTCCGGGCATGAAAGCGCAGGTCGTCAAGCGCGCCTGGGACCGATTCGAGCAATCCCTCGATCCGTTCTTTCCGGGCGGCAGCAATCCGCTGCGCAATCTCGGTGCGATTGCCTGCCTGATGTTCGCCATCCTGCTGGCCAGCGGCATCTATCTGTACGCGGTGTTCGACACTTCGGTCGAGGGCGCCTGGCAATCGGTCGACCGGCTGTCGCACGAGCAACCCTGGCTGGGCGGCTGGCTGCGCAGCATGCACCGCTATGCCGCCGATGGATTCATGATCGCGACCGTGCTGCACCTGGTGCGCGAATGGATCATGGGCCACACCTCGCGCTTTCGCGCGATGACCTGGCTGACCGGCATTCCCCTGCTGGTCTTCATGTACGTCAGCGGCATCGGTGGCTTCTGGCTCAACTGGGACAGCCTGGGCCAGTACGCGGCCATCGCCAGTGCGCAGCTGATCGATGCCCTGCCCCTGCTCGACACCTCGCTCACGCGCAATTTCCTCAGCGTGTCGGCGGTCGGCGACCGCCTGTTTTCCTTGCTCGTGTTCATCCATCTCGGCGTGCCCTTGCTGCTGCTTTTCGGCCTCTGGTTCCATCTGCAGCGGATCACCCGGCCGAAGATCCTGCCGCCGCGCACGCTGCTGATCGGAATGCTGGCCAGTCTCGGCATCGTCGCCTTCGCCTGGCCGGTGATGAGCGGCGTGCAGGCCGACCTCGACCGCGTGCCGACTGCCCTGCCGCTGGACTGGATCCTGCTGCACCTGCTGCCGATGGCCGATGCCTTGTCGCCGGGCCCGACCTGGATCCTCGTTGCGGGAGTTCTGGCGATCCTGTTTGCGCTGCCGCTGCGACGCGCCGCGATCTCGCCGCCGGTCGCGGTCGTGGATGCCGACAACTGCAATGGCTGCCGTCGCTGCGTGGAGGACTGCCCGTACTCGGCGATCAGCCTCGAAGACCATCCGGACGGCAAGCCAGGACGACAGATCGCCGTGGTCGCCGCCGAGCGCTGCGCCAGTTGCGGCATCTGCGCTGGCGCATGTCCGTCGGCGACGCCATTTCGCAGCGTGTCCGAACTGGTCAACGGCATCGACATGCCGCAGCAATCGGTGGACGCCTTGCGCCGGACCCTCGTGCGGACCTTGCAGAACGCGGCAGTGCCGCCGATCATCGTGTTCGGCTGCGAGCACGGAATCGATGTCGAAAACCTCCATGAGGACGATGTGACCGGCTACAACCTCCTGTGCATCGGCTTGCTGCCGCCCTCGTTCATCGATTACGCGTTGCGTAGCGGTGCTGCAGGTGTCGTCATCAGCGGATGCGCGGAAGGGGCCTGCGAATTCAGGCTGGGCAACCAGTGGACGGAACAACGCCTGCGTGGTGAGCGCGAGCCGCACTTGCGCAGCAGCGTTCCGGCACAGCGCTACCGGCTCGTGCTGGCCGGCCCTCGCGATCGCGCCCGGCTGCACCAGGCCATCGACAATCTGCGCCAACCCGCGGCAACAGGAATCCTTCCATGAACAAGATCGGGGTCTGGCTCGGACAAGCGGTCCTTTATGCGGCATTGGCGGCGGTCATCCTCGTCTTCACGCGTTGGCCGGTCTACCAGAACCTGGCCGCGGATCGCGCCCTGATCAAGATCAGCATCAGCCACCAGGGCAAGCTGCTCGGTGATTGCGTGGTGCTGACTCCCGAGCAGCTGGCCAAGTTGCCGCCGAACATGCGTGCGCCGAAAAGCTGCCCGCGCGAGCGCTCGCCACTGACCATCGAGGTCGACGTCGATGGCAAGCTCGCCCACCGCCAGGTTGCAAAACCCTCGGGGCTGTCGGGCGATGGCGCCGCGGTGGTCTACCGCCGTCTCGAAGTCGAGGCGGGCACGCATCGGATTTCCGTGCGCATGAAAGACGACGCACGCAGCGATGGTTTCGACTACACGCGGACAGAAACCGTGAACCTGGCGCCCGCCGAGATCCTCGTGATCGATTTCGATGCCGCAAAACGGGAGATCATCCTGCTGTGAATGACGCTTCCATGCCCAGGCCCGCTTCGCCCACTACCGCATCGAGCACATCGGCGTACTCGCTGACGCTTGCGCCACAGTCCGATCGCGCCCTGGTGCGCGGCTGGCTCTGGCTCGGCCTGCTGGCGCTGGTGATTTCCGGGTTCTACTCGGTGCTGCTGGTCGCTTCGCGCACGCCTGGCGTGAATGCCTGGCTGCCGGTAGCGGATTTCTTTCGCGTCGCCCTCGTCGTGCATGTCGACCTGTCGGTGCTGGTCTGGTTCCTGGCCCTGGCCGGCATGCTGTGGAGCCTGTGCAGCCGGCCAAGGGCCAATCGCCTGGGCTGGCTGGCCCTCGTGCTGGCCTACGCGGCCACCCTGCTGCTCAGCATCGCGCCTTTTGTCGGCGGCGGCGAACCGATCATGGCCAATTACATTCCGGTCCTTGATGGCAAGGTATTCCTCGGCGGACTCGGCGTCCTCGGCATCGCCTCGCTGCTGCTGGTGGTGCGCAGCCTGATCGCCGCACCGGCGCTGGGCCTGGCCTTCGATGGCAGCGGCGTGTTGCGCTTCGGCCTGAATGCCAGCGTGGTCTCGACCGCGGTTGCCCTGCTCGCATTTGGCGCCTCGCTGCTGCTGACGCCAGCCGGACTGGAGGGCAAGGCCTACTATGAAATCGCCTTCTGGGGTGGCGGCCACGCCCTGCAGTTCACATGGACCCTGCTCATGCTGGTCGCCTGGTTGTGGCTGGCCAGCGCAATTGGCGCGCAGCTGCCGCTGAGTCCGCGCATCGCCCTGTTCCTGCTCGTGCTTGCCCTGGTCAGCGTATTCGTCACGCCGTGGGCCTACCTCGCCCACGACGTCGCCAGTGTCGAACACCGCGACCTGCATACCTGGGCCATGCGCCTCGGTGGCGGCGTCTCGATCGTGCCGATCGGACTGGCCGTGATCGTCGGCCTGTTGCGATCAACCCGCTCGCGCGAAGCCGGGCATGACGCCCTGCGCGCCGCGCTGATCGCGTCGATGGTCCTGTTCGCCTCGGGCGGCGTCATCGGCATGTTCATCAGCGGCAACAACGTGAAGATCCCCGCGCACTATCACGGCTGCATCGTCGGCGTGACCCTGGCCCTGATGGGGCTCGTCTACCTGCTGTTGCCGAAACTCGGATACCGGACGCCCCAGGGCCGCATGGCGCGCTGGCAACCGGCCCTGTACGGCGGCGGCCAACTGCTGCACATCATCGGCCTGGTCTGGTCCGGCGGCTACGGCGTGCAACGCAAGGTCGCCGGCGCCGAACAGGTGCTGCACAGCAAGGCCGAGGTGGCCGGCATGGGCCTGATGGGCCTGGGCGGGCTGATCGCCATCATCGGCGGCCTGATGTTCGTGGTCGTGGTCTGGAAGGCGCTGCGTGCTCGCCCAGGCGCGGAGAATGCGGCAAGGAGCCAGGCATGATCGTGCACCTGCAAAACGCCCTGCGTCGTCTGTTCATGCTGGTCGAGAACCTGTTCAACCGCGCCTTCGGCGACCGCCTCAACCCGTTCTACCACCTCGGTTCGATTACCTTCTTCCTGTTCTGGATCGTCGCCGGCAGCGGCCTGTACCTGTACGCATTCTTTGATACCAGCGTCGAAGGCGCCTACAGCTCGGTGCAGGCGCTGACCAACAACCAGTGGTATTTCGGCGGCATCCTGCGCAGCGCGCATCGCTACGCCTCCGATCTGATGGTCGTGATGATGCTGCTGCACATGCTGCGTTACTTCGCCTTCGACCGCATGCATGGATTCCGCACGTTCTCCTGGCTGACCGGCGTCGGCCTGATCTGGCTGGTCTACATTTCCGGCATCAACGGCTACATGCTGCCGTGGGACAAGCTGGCGCAGTTCGTCGTCGTATCAAGCTTCGAATGGCTGGACTGGCTGCCCGGATTCGGCGGCACCCTGATCCGCAATTTCATCGATCCTTCCAGCGTCAACGACCGCCTGTTCTCGCTGCTCGCCTTCATCCATATCGGCGCGCCGTTGCTGCTGCTGCTGTTGATGTGGGTGCATATCCAGCGCGTGCCCAAGGCCAGCACGCAGCCGCCGCGGCCGATCACCATCGGCCTGCTGGCCACCCTGCTGGCGATGTCCCTGCTGGTGCCCGTGCACAGCCACGGCGGCGCCGCCGACCTCGGCAACGAAGTCACGACCGTCGCCCTGGACTGGTTCCTGCTGCCGGTCTATCCGCTGCTCAAGCAGTGGTCGCTGGCGGCGGTCTGGGCGTTGGTGGTGATCGGCACCGGCCTGCTCGTGGTCATGCCCTGGCTGAGCGGTCGCAGGCGCAAGGCCGGCGCCCAGAGCATCTACCAGATGGCCGTGCATCCCGGCCCCGAGCACGTCAGCGCGCGCGATGGCGAAACCCTCCTCGAGGCCGGCCTGCGCGGCGGGCTGACCCTGCCGTTTGAATGCCGCAATGGCGGCTGCGGCGTGTGCGTGTGCACGATCCTCAATGGTCGCGTCGACCATGGCGCCTACCAGCCCAATGCGCTGACCGAACAGATGCGCGCCGAGGGCAAGGCGTTGATGTGCTGCGCGGTTGCGCTCGAGGACCTCGAGTTCGAGGTGCCGGTCGAAAGCCTGCGCTCGACGGCGGCCCCGGCCATCAACCGCTACCAGGGTCGCGTCGAGCGCATGGAACGTCTCAGCGAGACCGTCATGCGCGTGCTGGTTTCGCTGCCGGGCAGCCAGCGTATCGATTTCGTCGCCGGCCAATACATCAACATCCTGCTTGAAGATGGTGAACGTCGCGCTTTCTCATTCGCCAACCCGCCGCACGACAACGAACTGATCGAACTGCACGTGCGCCTGATCCCGGGCGGTCGCTTCACCACCCACGTGTTCGAGAAGATGAAGGTCGGTGACACACTGGATTTCGAGGGCCCGCTGGGTCGCTTCACCCTGCACGCCGGCACGCGACCGATGCTGATGGTCGCCGGGGCCACCGGCTTCGCGCCGATCAAGAGCATCGTCGAGGACGCCTTCCATCGCGGCGTGCAGCGGCCGATCGAACTCTACTGGGGGGTCAGCAACGTCGATGATCTCTACATGCTCGACCTGGCCCAGCGCTGGGCGCGCGAGCATTCCAATTTCAGCATCGTGCCGGTGCTCTCGAATCCGGCCGGTTCGGAGTCCTGGCAAGGCCGGACCGGCCTCGTCCACGAGGCGATGCTGGAGGACCATGCCGACCTCAGTGGCTACGAGGCCTATGTCTGCGGCTCGGTCAGGATGGTCGACACGGCGGTGCCCGAATTCCTCGCCCGCGGCCTGGGCGCGGATGCCTGCTATTCGGATGCGTTCAATCCGGCGGCGGCACCCTCCGGCCCGGCCGACGACAAGGAAAGTGCGTCGACTTGATCGGCGTCAAGTAGTCGGGGGACCCGCATGCCGCACAATTTGCGGACTTTCCGGGAGAGCACCATGAGCACAACCGATACCAGCCGCCGTCGTTTCCTCCTGCGTACCGCCGCAGCCACCGCCGCCCTGCCCCTGCTGGCGTTGCTGCCCAACCGGCAAGCCATCGCCGCCTTGCCGCCCTTGCCGGTCACCAATGCGCAGGCCAAGGCACTGCACTACATCGAGGATGCGACGAAGACCGATCAGGCCACGCACAAGCCGGACAGCTTCTGCGACAACTGCCAGTTCCATCTCCCCGCAACCAATGGCTGCTCGATCTTCCCGGGCTTCTCGGTTGCACCGAAGGGCTGGTGTTCGGCCTGGGCACTCAAGAAGTAGACAGACACCTGCACGACAAGCCGTGATCCAGCGGGCGAATAGATCCGGCACGGCTTGACGCACGTCAATGCGCATACGGAACTGGCGGCCGACCATCGGTCGACCGCCAGTTCCGGAGCGCGCGATGAGCCTGGTCGATTCGAGTCCGCAGTGGCACAGGCCCTTGCGCCTGGTGCTTGCCGCGCTGCTGGGAGTTCTGATCCAGCCGCTGGCCGCCTTCGCGCTTCCCGTTCCGGCGACGCTGCGCGACTTCCATCTGTCCGGCACCCAGGTCGGCGATGCGCATGCCGATACCTTCCTGTCGCCGCAGCAATGCGCGGCCTGCCATTCCGCCACCGGCAGCAGTGCGGATCCTTACGCAAGCTGGAAAGGCAGCCTGATGGCCAACGGCGGCCGCGATCCGCTGTTCTTCGCCCAGCTCGCCACCGCCAACCAGGATGTCGCCAACGTCGGTTACTTCTGCCTGCGCTGCCACGTGCCGATGGCCGTGGTCAGCGGCCATGTCGAGGTAGCGGATGGCAGCACGCTCGACGCGCGCGACCGCGACGGCGTCGACTGCCACTTCTGCCATGCCATGGTCGATCCGCGCTACCGGGCAGGCTCCAGTCCGGCCCGCGACGCCGAGGTCCTGGATGCGCTGGAATCAGTCCCCGCGCATACCGGCAATGCGATGTTCGTGCTCGATCCGGATGGCGTGCGGCGCGGTCCGCGCAGCGATGCCCAGGCTTCGCACGAGCTGCTGGTTTCGCCCTACCACCGCAGCAGCGCGCTGTGCGGAACCTGCCACGACGTCGGCAACGTCGCCGTCTCGCGCCAGGCTGACGGCAGCTACCGCTACAACGCACTCGATACGCCGCCGGAGAGCGAGGACCTGGCCAGCCACTTCCCGCTGGAACGCACCTACACCGAATGGAAGCTGTCGGCTTTCGCCGCCGCTGGCGTCGACATGCAAGGTCGCTTCGGCGGCGACAACGGCGGCGTGGTCTCCACCTGCCAGGACTGCCACATGCCGGTGCGCGCCGGCCGTGCCTGCCGCTTCGGCCCCGAACGCGCGGACCTGCGCAGCCACGATTTCGCCGGCGCATCCTCGTGGGTGCTCGACATCATCGGCCGCTATTACGCGGATGATCCGGCCGTCGACCAGGATGCGCTGGCGGTCGGCATGGCGGCGGCGAACGACATGCTCGCCCGCGCCGCTTCGCTGGAGCTCGCCCAGGATGCCGGTGGCGTGCTGCGCGCGCGCGTCATCAACGAAAGCGGCCACAAGCTGCCGACCGGCCATATCGAGGGACGCCGTGCCTGGGTGCAGGTGCGCCTGCGCGATGCCGATGGCCGCCTCCTGCGCGAATACGGCGGCTACGATCCGGCCACCGCCGAACTCGACGAATCCGGAACCGTGGTCTATGAAATGGCGGTGGGCCTGTCCGCTGCCGCGGCGGCGGCAACCGGACTGGCGCCGGGCCGGACCACGCACATGGCCCTGGCCGATACCCTGGTCAAGGACACGCGCATCCCGCCACGCGGATTCCGCAATGCCGAATACGCCGCAGCCGGCGCACCCGCCGTCGGACGCGCCTACGCCGATGGCCAGTACTGGGACGATGCGCGATTCTGGATTCCGGCTGCGGCCGCCCGCGCCGAGGTCACCGTCTACTACCAGACCGTGACCCGGCACTACATCGAAGCGCTGCGCGATGCCAACCAGTCCGATCACTGGGGCCAGACCCTGCACGGCCTGTGGGAGGAGAGCGGTCGCGCCGCGCCGGTCACGATGGCCTCGGCAGTGATCGCGCTCGATGGCTTCGTGCGCGGCGACTTCGACGGCGACGGCGACGTCGACCCGCAGGACGCCGCGCGCTTCGCCGAATGCTTCGCCGGCACGGCCGATGCCGAGTCCTGCCGCGCCGGCGACTTCGATGGCGATGGCGACATCGACTGCAGCGATGCGGCCGCCCTGGTCGCCGCGTGGACCGCGCCGCAACCCGCGCCGACCTTCGATGCCTGTCGCGGCGCACAGGCGTATGCGATTCCCGTCCTCGACCCGCGTTGGCTGGCGGGCCTGGCCATGGCGCTGCTCGTCCTGGCATGGCGCGGACTCCGGCGCCAGCGCAGTCCGCATTGACGCGCCCCGCCCGCGTCCGTCGCCTCGCAGCACACTATTGATCGGCCCTGAATCTTGCTTGTTTGAATGCTTCTCGCACGAACGGGAGAAGCGCCAGCGCACCCCAACGGCCTTTGCCAGATCGTGCAAGGCGTCGATACCGAAACGTTGGGGTTCGCATGCGCTCACCACCAACTTGCGAAACGCTGCATTCGCAGGGTTGCTACGTCGGGTTCCGAAGGACCCGTTCGTCCTGCCCGCAAAGCCAGACTACGAAAAATCCGTTCGTCCTGTCGAAGGGCCGGGGTGACGACAAGGGGTCGTTGGATTTCACGCGGCCTCGTCGCTTCGCAGGTTGCTGGTGAGCCTGCGAAGCGCAACGTCTTCACGCCAGAAACGACTTCGCTCCGATGGCATCGCAATCCGCTGGGGGTCCGCCGGCGCTCACGGCCACATTGCGGCATACGCTCCACAATCCGGTTTCCCCTGCCGTCGTCCCGGCGCAGGCCGGGACCCAGTGACTTTCTCATGCAAGGCGAAGACGCTGGACCCCGGGCCGGACAGAGTCCGGCCAGTCCTGTCGAAGGATGAACGGCAACGCCGCGGGGATTGCGGGTCCACCAATCGAATTGCCGGCCGGCTTCGCGCAGGCAGGAACCTGTTCAATACCGTGGCGCATGGTGGTGCCGGCTTGACGCGCATCAATACGGGATGGGCTATCGTCCCGCAGACTCGCCTGCTTTCCCCTGCCGGATGCCCCATGACGCGACTCCACAGCTTCGACCGCGCCCAGCTGCTGGACTGCGCGAATGGCGGACTATTCGGCGAAGGCAACGCACGCCTGCCATCGCCACCGATGCTGATGTTCGATCGCATCACCGCCGTCGAATCGGATACGGGGCGATACGGCAAGGGCCTGCTCTGCGCCGAACTGGATATCCGTCCGGATCTCTGGTTCTTTGGCTGCCACTTCAGCGGCGATCCGGTGATGCCGGGTTGCCTCGGCCTCGATGCGATGTGGCAGTTGGCGGGCTTCTACCTGCCCTGGCTGGGCGAACCGGGACGCGGACGCGCACTCGGCGTCGGCGAGGTCAAGTTCACCGGCCAGGTGCTGCCCGACGCACGCCTGGTGCGCTACGAGATCCACGTCCGCCGCGTGATGCGCGGCAAGCTGGCCCTGGTCATTGCCGACGGCGACACCTTTGTCGATGGACGCAAGATCTATGTTGCCAAGGACCTGCGGGTCGGCCTGTTCCAGTCGACGGAGGGTTTCTGAGATGCGTCGCGTCGTCGTCACCGGAACCGGTATCGTATCGTGCATCGGCGATACGGCGGCCAACGTGTCGCGTGCCTTGCGCGATGGCCTGAGCGGCATCCGCGCCGTGCCCGAGTTCCTCAACCGCGGGCTGCGCAGCCAGGTCGCCGGCGTGGCGCCGGTCGATCCCGATGCGCGGATCGATCGCAAGCTCAGGCGCTTCATGGGCGATGCCGCCGCCTACAGTTACCTGGCCATGCGCGACGCCATCGCCGATGCCGGCCTGGCCATGGACCAGGTCTGCCATCCGCGTACCGGGGTGATCGCCGGATCCGGCGGCGGCTCGGCGCAGTGGCAGATCGAAACAGGTGATCTCCTGCGCGAAAAAGGCGTGCGCCGGATTGGTCCGTACATGGTTCCGCGGACGATGTGCTCCACCGTATCGGCGACGCTTGCCACGGCCTTCGGCATCCTCGGACTCAGCTACTCCATCGCCGCCGCCTGCGCCACGTCGGCCCACTGCATCGGTGCCGCGGCCGACCTGATCCGGCATGGGGCCCAGGACGTGATGTTTGCCGGTGGCGGCGAGGAACTGCATTGGGGAATGACCGCGCAGTTCGACGCGATGGGCGCATTGTCGAGCGGTTTCAATGATTCTCCGCAGTCCGCGTCGAGGCCGTATGACACAGCCCGCGATGGCTTCGTCATCGCCGGCGGCGGCGGCATGCTGGTCCTCGAAGACTACGAGCATGCCAGGGCCAGGGGCGCGAACATCCATGCCGAGCTGGTCGGCTACGGCGTCACTTCCGACGGAGCCGACATGGTCGCTCCATCAGGCGAGGGTGCGGCGCGCTGCATGCGCATGGCCTTGCGCGAAGTCAGCGGCACGGTCGACTACCTCAACACGCACGGCACCTCGACGTCGCTCGGCGATATCGTCGAACTGCAGGCCGTGCGCGAGGTGTTCGGGGCAACGCCGCCGACGCTTTCCTCGACCAAGGCGCTGACCGGCCATTCACTCGGCGCGGCAAGCGTGCACGAGGCCATCTACAGCCTGTTGATGATGAGGGACGGCTTCATCGCCGGCTCGGCCAACATCGAAACCCTCGATCCGCGCGCCAGCGGATTTCCGATTGCAGGTGAATCGCGCAGCGCAAGGCTGGATACCGTGATGTCGAACAGTTTCGGTTTCGGCGGCACCAACGCCAGCCTGGTTTTCGCGCGCGTCTAGAAACGCCTCGGCAAGCGCGGGAGTCCATGAACCGGGCGCATCAGGCCGGACGCGCGCACGAACATCTCTTGACCGCGGTCAATGCACGTCCGGGCGAGTACATCGACCATGCCTTGCCACGTGCGCCACGTTGGCGCATCCCCGTTCAACCGAGTCGCGAGGACATATCGACATGCAGTTCAGGACCAGCCATCCCATTACCCGCAGCATGGCCGCCGCCATCACCGAGGCCGTGCACGAATACGACGCGGGCGCCGTGGTTCGCGCCGAGGTTTCGAGCCAGCAGATCATGATCAAGGGCGACCTCTCGGCCGCCCAGGCCAGGGCGGCCCTGCTCAAGGCGCATTGCGATCCCGCCGAGTTGCAGGAGGCCGGCGACGAAGTCCATGTGCAGGGCGGACATACCTGCTGCGGGCATTGCACCTGAGGCCATGCGCAAGCGCGCCGACGCGGCACCTGCGCGGTCGGCGATGGCCCTATTCTCCGTTGATGCCGAATCCGTCGTAGAAGATCGAGAACTCCGTTCCGAGCAGGAGGTCGCGTTGATCGCCGTGATCGACGCGACCAGGCCTTCGAACGCCGCCGGAGCCAGCACGTGCACGATCGTGCTGCCATGTGCGTGCGGCCGAGGAAGTCGACCACGCTGAGGCTGACCGTATAGTCGCCGGCAACGGGGAACGCGTGGACGAAGTCGACCGACGTCGCCGCCACTGACCCGTTGATCCGCCAGGTCACGCTGTTGGCGACGAACGGCATGTAGGCGCCTTCCGCCCGCCAGCCGAACATCAGGCTGACCGACTGACCGGTCTGTATCGTGGTCCTGCCGACGATCTGCGCGGGCCGCCCGTTCTCCGGATAGAGCATGCGGATCGACAGCTTGTCCCAGCTGGAAAGGCCGGAATAGGCGTAGTTGCCGAGTGCTCCGCAACCCGGATAGTAGTAGCTCATCACCGAATTGATGTCGTAGCCGGTCAGGTAGCCGTTGGAGATATCTCGCGGCTCGGCGCCGTAGCAGGTGGCATCGACACGCCGGTGCTCGTGGATAGAGGCCGAGCGCGTGCCCGACTTCATGCAGGGTGTGGTTGCGATAGGGCGTCGCGTTCCACGGATCGTCACCGAGCTTGAGGTTGTACAGGCAGGCGCGATTCGCGGCGAGATCATCCGGCGCGTTCGACCAGCTGCCCCAGTCGTCGTTGCCGCCGTTGTAGCTGCCCGCTCCGCCGAACATCGGGCAACCATTGCCCGGCACCATGCCGATCCCGCTGACGTTGATGGTCGGGGATCACCATGCGGATGTCGCCGGCAAACGAAATCGTTGCCGTTCGGCAGCGGCACCGAAGCGGGACAGGTGCCGAGATAGGTGAAACGGACGTTCGCGGCGAGCTCGAAATCGTGCATGTAGTCGAGGATCTGGACGACGCGATCCGGTCGCGCGCTGAGCGCATCGCCGACGAAAGCACAGGGATACCGGCGTGGTGCGCACGCCGGCGTTCCAGTACAGGCCGGCATGAGCAGGGAGATGCAGCAAGTGCGGCAATCGATATCAATCCCGCCAGGGCGATCTTCATCGTGTTCACCTCGAATGCCTTGGACAGACCCGCACGAGGCGAGCCTGGCCTGTCATGGTCTCGAACAGCCGCGGCGGCAACCAACGCCCCGAAGGCGTCGCGGCCATGCCGGGCCAGGCAGCGCGCATCGACCGGTGCCTGCCTAGAGAAGCTCGACCGACTGGATCAACCGGCAATCCGAAGTCTGGCAGCCGATCGACGAACCGCTGGTATCTGCCGGGTCGTAATAGATGGTCAGGTTGTGCGAGGCGGCGACAGCCGTGCTCAGGACGGCCAGCAGGCGTGCGGCACGATTGTTGTTCGACGTCGGTGCGGCGAAATAGAGTATTCCCGACACCGCCGTGCTGCAGCGGACATGGATGCGCGTATCGAACACGCCGACGTTGACCGGCGTGCACACGGTCGTGGCGGCGGGTACCGTCGCTGACGTACGGCTGCTGGGCATTCGCGCCGGACAGGCCGAACAATGCCAGGACGCGCACTGACGGCTGCGCCAGGGATGAACGTGGATTTCTTGCTCGCAATACGCTTCATGTCGGGCCTCGTCGTTTGCGTGGATGGGCGAAGAGAACCACTCGCACCCTGCACAAACGCAAAGCGGCCGAAAAGCAGGCCATCGGATTTCATCGGGCGCGCGATCCTGTCGAATCCTTCGCCGCCAGCCACGGCGAATGGATGCGATGGTCATTGCGGTTAGCGCCTGGATCCGCCTTCGCACCAACCGCCGTTTCGTCCTGAAGCTTGGCGAGCAACAGGCGTGCCTGCGCAGTGCAGCCCTCACGATCGAACGCTTGCGTTTCCAGCGCGTGCGCGGCGGCACGCAGGTGGGGTATTGCCGCTTCGGGCTGGCGCATGCCGAGCAAGGCTTGCGCCAGCACCAGCTCGGCGCGCCCCACCCGCCAGTCATCGGCGCCAAACGCCGGCAACCAGAGATCCAGCGTCTGTTGCGCCCAATCATGCGCGACCTGGAAATGCTTGCGCGCGAGTTGCAGCTCAGCCTGGCCGAGCATGGCGACCCCGGCGACCGGACTTGCGGACATGTCGGCGGCACGATAGGTGGCCAGCGCCGACTCGATCAGGTTCGCCGCCTCGTCGAGGCCATCCTGCCGGATGAGCACGCGAGCCAGGCTGGCTTGGGCCATCGCCACGTAGGGATGACCGCCACCGACCGCTTCGGTATAGACCTCTATCGCCTGTCGAAACCGCGATTCAGCCTCGGCGTAGCGTTGCTGATCCCGCTCCAGCGCACCGAGATTGTTCAGATTGGCCGCGATCGACATGGTATCGGTCGACTCCTGCCGCGATCGCTGGGCCTCGAGCACGCTCAGGTATTCGTTTCGCGCCTGGTCGAAACGCGTCTGCAGCGCCAGCACGTCGGCCAGCTCGCTGCGCGCGATCAGGGTCAGCGGATGATTGGCGGGCAAGCGGGCCGAATCGATCGCGACCGCCTCGCGGATATTCGCCTCGGCTTGCGCGAGCTGCCCCAGGTCGCGCAATGCGTAGGACAAGACCACCAGGGTATTGGCCAATCCACTGCGGGAAGCGGGCGTATCGACGCGCCGATAGCGATCGACCGCTTCCTGTGCGAGCGCCTGGGCCTCGTCGAATCGTCCCTGGCTATGCCGCAACGCAGCGAGATCGCCGAGGGTGCCAGCCAGCTCAAGCGATGCATCGTCCGGAAGCGTGCGCAGGAGGTCCAGTGCTGACTCCAGTTCAAGCGATGCCCGCACGTATTCGCCATCCTGGTCGTAGGCATTGCCGAGCTGGTGCCGGCAAGCGGCCAGTGCGGCCGAAGCAGGGCCGTAGCGCGCCGTGCTCAACCGGCAGACCTGCTCGAGCTGTTCGATCGCCGCCGCATAGTCGCGCTGTTCGAGCAGGATCGTCCCGCGCAGGCCGAGACTTTCGATCAACTCGGGCGCATCGGCGGCGTAATGCTGGCGCCGGATCGAGATCGCCCGTTCGATCAGGTCTTGCGCCTTGTCGTAGCGACCCAGGCTCCTGGCGACCCGGGCCAGCGTGTGCATGAGATCGGCTTTCGATTGCGGCTGCGCGCTGCAATGAAGACTCGATCCGCGCGAGGCCGCGTTCGAGCAATTCGCCGGCGTCGAGATCCCGTACCGGCTCCTGGTCGGGATCGCTGCTGGCGAACAGCTCGATCAGGAATTGCTTGGTCGCTTCCGCATTCCCGGTCTGCCGCCAGGCGACGCGGGCCTGCCAGAGCGTGCCGGCGATTCCGGCCAGCAGGCTCGCCAGCAGCAGCACGGTGGCGGCGAGTCCGATCCAGTGGCGCGACGCGAACTTGCGCGCGCGATACATGCGGCTGTCCGGCCGCGCACGAACCGGGAATCCGTCCAGATGGTTCTGGACGTCATTGGCAAGCGCCTCGACCGACACATAGCGATGCGCAGGATCGACCGCCAGGGCGCGCTGGACGATGACATCGAGATCGCCCTGCACGGCGCGCCGCCTGCTCGCCTCCGCGATCACTGTAGAAGGGCGCGCTGGCGGATCCGACGCCGGTCCGGCGCGTTGCCCGCTGATCAGCTCGAAGAGGACCAGGCCCAGCGCGTAGACGTCGGTTGCGGTCGTGCAACGTTTGCCGGCCAGCTGTTCCGGAGCGGCATATTCCGGCGTGGCGGCGATACCGAACGGCCGGGTGATCGGTGGCTCGGCTTGTTCGTCCGTGGCGAGCACCGTGGCAATGCCGAAGTCGAGCAGTTTCGGCGTGCCATCCGCGCAGACCAGGATGTTTCCCGGCTTCAGGTCGCGGTGGATGATCAGCCGGGCATGGGCGAACTGCACGGCGCGACAGGCAACCACGAGCAACTGCAGACGAGCGGGCAGCGGCAGGCGCGATGCGTACCGGGTCAGCATTTCTCCCTGGACATATTCGAGTGCGAACCACGGCTGGCCGCTGCGCGAGAGCCCACCGTCAAGCAGATGGGCGATGTTCGGGTGGGAAAGCCCGGCCAGGATCTGGCGCTCGCGGCGAAACCGTTCGCGGATGATCGCGTTGTCGAAACCGGGCCGGATGAATTTCAGCGCGACTTTCTGACTGAATTCCCCGTCGACGCGTTCGGCCAGCCACACCTCGCCCATGCCGCCGCGTCCAAGGCAGTCGAGCAGCTGGTACGGCCCGATCAGGTCGCCTGCCTGGGGAATCGCGGCAATGTGTGCGGGCGCTTCGACAAGAACCTTGTCGAGCAGCGGCTGCGCGCTGGCATCCGCGGCGAGCGCGGCGACCAGGTCGGCGTGCAGTCGGGGGCGATCGCGGGCGACACGGGCAAGCAGGGCGGCGCGCCCGGCGGGCGTGAGGTCGAGCGCTTCGTCCAGCAGCCCGGCCAGGTCCTGGAAGGTATCCCGGTTCATGACGATGCCAGCGGATGCGGTTCCGACAGCCAGGCTCCGAGCAGGGCCCGGGCCTTGCGCCAGTCGCGCTTGACCGTGCGTTCGGACAATTCAAGCGCCTGCGCAAGTTCGGGCACGTCAAGCCCGGCGAACACGCGCAGCTCGACCAGGCTGGCGAGCCGCTCGTCGAACCGGTGCAGGCGCGTCAACACCTGGTCGAGGGCGACCACCTGCTCCGGCGGCACGGTCAGCGAAAGCGCCGCATCGTCGAATCCGACGTGAAGTGAATTGCCGCCCCGCTTGGCCGCGCAGGTACGCCGTGCATGATCGACCAGGATGCGGCGCATGGCCTGGGCGGCATCGGCGAAGAAATGGGCGCGGTCGGCGAAGTCGGCCTCCGGCGAGCCGCCAATGCGCAGATAGGCTTCGTGCACCAGCGCGGTGGTCGACAGCGTTTCGGCGGCGCCGCGACCGCGCCTGCAATGGTGGGCGAGCAGGCGCAGCTCCCCGTACACGAGCGCGGCGAGCTGGTTGGCGGCCACTTCGTCTCCGTCGCGGGCCGCGATCAGCAGGTTCGTGATGTCTCCGTTCGTGACCATCAGGTGCTCCTGAATCACTGAACATGGACGTGCCCCGCTGGCGCGCCGCCAGTCAATCGACGCGCGCCAGCGGGTTTGTGCACCCGTTCACGCCACCGGCACGGCCTTCCCTGCACCCACCAGCTGGCGCGTGCGCTCCTCCAGATAATCGAAATAGCGGTCGATGTAGCTGATCCCGTTCTCGTGGTCGATCAGATACGGATTCATCAGCGTATGGCGCAGGATCACCAGCCGGTCGTCACCGTCATCCGCCCCATCGAGCGTGCCGGTATCGAGGCCGAGCTGATCGAGGATGCGGCGCATCTCGAGCTGGCCGAGCGCTTCGGGACGCAGGGTCGTGATCGAACCGAAGAACTGTTTCAGCTGCAGCGGCTGGCGCGGATCGGCGCGCATTTCGTCATGCAGGCGCCGCACGAACGCGTTGGCCGCGGCAACACGGGCGTTGCCGCGCGGATTCAGCGCGAAGCAGACCAGGTTGCTGTCCGGCGGGAACGGCACCATCGCCGCAACGTGCTCGTGCATCTCCGAGGCAAAGCGGGTGGCCCGTTGATGGAATGCCTCGGATGCGAGGATCGTCTGCCGGGTCAGGCGGCCGAAATGCAGGTGATCGAGCGGCAGCACGCGATGGGTGACGAACACCGCCGCGGCATTGGCGCCGGACTTGGAGCCTTCCGGGATATATTGGCCAAGGCCGCGATAGCGTTCGAGATAAGCTTTGGTCGTCGAATCGGAAAACACGTAGTCGGCTTCTTCCGAGAGCAGCGCGGTGACGCGGTGATCGCGACAGACGAAGGCGCCGGTGCCGAACGGCAGGTAGCCGAGCTTGTGCGGATCGATGGTGATCGAATCGGTATCGGCGAGTGCAGCGATCGCCGCATGTACTTCCGGCGCCGGAAACGCGTTGTAGCCCCTGGCGACCTGCTCGCGACTGCGCAGGCTGCCGTCCTCATTGCGGAACACGGTGGCCAGGTAGCCGCCCCAGGCGGCATCCACGTGCACGCTGTGGCCAAGCCCGCGTGCCGCCGCGCGCTCGCGCGCCGCGAGCATGCGATCAACCGGGTCGAAAGTGCCATATTCGGTGGTGCCGAGCACGCCCACCGTCATCAGCACCGGCTGGCGTTCGCGCTGGCAGCGCTCCAGCGCGGATTCGAGCGCTTCGGTATCCAGGCGCATGCCGCGCTCCGGCAGCAGCTGCAATTGCGCGCGGCCGAGGCCGAGCAGCTTGAGTCCCTTGCTCCACGAATAGTGCGCGGTCACCGGCGCCAGCACCTGCGGCACGCGCAAGCCCGAATGGCGGGCGAAGAATTCAACCAGGCCGAGATGTTCGATGCGTGCCGACTGCACGCGCTGGCGCCAGTGCCTGCGGTCGCCGGATGACTGCGCCGCGAGCCACCGCTGCCACTGATCGAGCAATTGCGTTGCCACGCGCGGATGCAGGTTGAAAGCGCTCCAGTCATCCTCGGGCAAGGCCAGATCCGGTACGCCGGCGCTGCGCAGGGCCACCGGAAACGCCTTCAACGCGAGCGCCAGGCGCAATGCCTGGTAATTGGCCAGGGTGCCACCCGAGGTGAGATGGCCGAACGCACAGTCGGGCTGCAGGGGATCGTGGACATAGCCGACCATGCGCGCGAGCTGCAGTCCGACCTGGACCTCCATGTCCACGGTGACCGGCGCGGAATCCTCGCTGACGTTGTTCGGGTTGTACGGCAGGGTCAGGATCTGTGCGACCAGTCCCGGCAACAACAGGTCGGAGACCATGTGGCCCATGTAGCGCGGGCTGTGGAACGGCACCGACTTCTTCAACGAAGCCGAGAGCTGGTGCAACTCGCGGCGCATGCGCGACTCGAACGCCAGGTAGTCGGGATGCCGGGCGGCTTCGGTCGAAATCGCCGGCGGATCCTCGGGATGGAAGTTGCGCCGCCAGTAGACGTGGTCGCGCAGGAACTCGACGACCAGCTTTTCGAGCAGGCCGTCGTTTTCACCATAGGGCCCGAGAAAGCATGCGTCGATGCGGTGACGGGTCAGGGGTGATTCTGCAGGCATGCGTGTGTCGCTCGACGTGCTGGCAAGGAAAACCTTGGGGCAACCGCTCGTCACGACGCAGGCAACCCGACCTCGGAAGTTCGATCCGCCTGCCAGTTTCGTCGGCATCGCCGCCCACGGCCTTGATCCAGATCAGGCGGACGCGTGGCGGGTGGCGCCGCAGCAGGCAACGCCGCGGCAAATCCCCGTGCTGATCGACCGGGGGAATCCGGCCGCTCTGGACCAATCGATGGGCGCCAACTGGCCCTACTCCGGTGCGGCAACACGTCGCAGTCTCAGGCCTGGTCCAGATGGCCGCGATGCTTACGGACCAGGTTGCTGCGGCTACGCACTCACTCACACTCCGCAAGGTGGAGATTCGACATGCCAAAGTCCTGTCGCTGGATCCTGCTCATAACCCTTTTCCTGTTTGCCCAGGTACACGCCGCGACGATCTTCTCGGACGATTTCCAGGACGGCAACTACAACGGCTGGACGATTGGCGGCACCGGCGCGTCGGCCACGGCCAACCTGTATTCCGGCAATTACTCGCTGCGCCTGCGCTATGCGCGCACGGCCACCCAGGCGGTCCCGACCACCGGCTATACCGGGGTGTCGATCTCGACCAGCATCGCCGCATCCCTGCTCGAATCGGCCGACAAGTGCATGGCCGAGGTCTCGACCAATGGCGGTGGCAGCTGGACCGCGGTGAACACGGTCGTCGATGGCCAGGATGATGGCGTCACCCTGTACACGGCGAGCGCATCGCCGAGCGGCATCGACAACAACGCCAACGTGCAGGTGCGCCTGCGCGCCGCGGGCGGCGACAACGCCGACTACTGCTATTTCGACAACATCATCCTGACCGGCACCGGCGGCACGCCGCCGCCGACCTGCGACTACGATTGCCTGTCCGGCGACGGTTCGGTCAGCCGCACCGACCTGACCTACACGACCCTGCAGACCGCCGCGACCGGCAGCCTGGTCGACCTCTCGGCCTTCGCCGTGCCGGCCGGCGCGGCCAATCCGACCAATACCTTCCAGGGCACCCTGAACTTCACCGCGGTGGTGCGCGGCTGGGCCAGCGTGCGCGATACCTACAACTACGCGGGCCTGAGCAACATCAAGAAGCTGCCGAACTTCAACTACCAGTTCGTGCAGCACGGCACGCACCTGATCCCGGTCAACCGCGGCCTGCAGATCACCTCGCACACGGTCTGGGAACTGATCCTCGAGCCCGGCCGCGTGTGGAATGAAAATTCCGACAACGGCTATTCACGCGCGGCGATTCCGTTCGCCCTGCAGGAATACGGCGCCAACTGCACGCACAACGGCGTGCTGACCTTCCTGTTCAAGAACGACGGCTCGATGTCCACGGTGGCCTACGAGATCGCCTCGGAAACCTGCAACTACTACCAGTTCAACCTGTATGGCCGGCTCAGCGCCACCTACACGCCGGCGACCGTGGCCAACGCGGCGACGATCAAGTCCGACTACGCGACCGAAGTCAGCAACCGCATGCCGACCAAGCCGATCAGCGCGCTGGCCACCGATTATCCGGGCAGCGGCGTCGTCATCGCGACGATCGGCAGCGAGCAGACCGCGAGCGCGCGCTCGGCCTTCGGCGTCGCCTACAACGGCGTGCACTACACCGGCGGCTGCGACACCCGCTACGGCACCTATCCGTATTGCGACGTGCTCGACCTGCCTTCCTACTCGGTGGCGAAATCGACCTACGGCGCCTACGGCCTGATGGCGCTCGAACAGCTCTATGCGGGCGTGAAGAACCTCAGCGTGTACAGCCAGGTCTCGACCTGTCCGTCCTCGCGCTGGGGCGACGTCAAGCTCGAGAACCTGCTCGACATGGCCACCGGCAACTACACCGACGCCGGCTTCGAGGTCGACGAAGGCTCGACGGCGATGCTCAACGGCTTCTTCCTCGACTACACCGACAGCGGCATGACCAGCTTCGCCTGCAGCTATACGCGCAAGGTCACGCCCGGCACGGCGTGGGTCTACCACACCTCGGATACCTACCTGCTCGGCCGCGCCATGGACCAGTACCTCGGCCAGGACAGCTACACCTGGATGGTCAACAACGTCTACAAGCCGCTCAAGCTGAGTCCGGCGTCCTACACCTCGGTGCGCAGTTTCGACACGGCCAACCAGCAGGTCTCCGGCTTTGGCCTGACCTACCATCGCGACGACGTGGTCAAGCTCGCCGAGCTGGTCAACAACGCCAGCGGCGCGATCGGCGGCACGCAGAAACTGAAACTGACGATGGTCAACGAGGTGCTGCAGAACACGAGCTACCACGGCCTCAATGCCGGCAGCACCTATGACAGCTACGACAACGGCTTCTGGATCTGGAAGGCCGACACGTCCCTCGGTTGCAGCAGCGCCAGGTACATTCCGTACATGTCCGGCTTCGGCGGCATCTCGGTCGTGCTGCTGCCGCACAACATGGTCTATTACTTCTTCAGCGACAACGCCGAATACACCTTCAGCAACACGGCCAAGGAACTGAACAAGATCGGCAATTTCTGCAACTGAATGCCCGATCCATTCTTGCCGCCTCGCCACTCTCTCGGAATGTCGGGAGGGTGGCGAGGCGCAAGCGACGGGCGGCCCCGCGTCCGACACGGCCCGCAAGCAGCCCGCCACAGGATCGCAACTGGACGATCGTTTCGATGCGCAGTTGACGCAATTGCGTGCACCGCCGGCGATGAGTCCGGGCACCCTCTCCGTCATCCCGGCGCAGGCCGGGATCCAGATTCTTCGATTGCCAATGGCGTGAACCACCCTGTGCATGCATCCAGTGTGGCCATTCAAGCTACTGGATGACCAGCCATTCGGCTGTTGAGGAGCGCCTCCGACCTGCGCCGGGATGACGGGGTTACGGTGTGAACGGATGACGAGATTCGGGGATGACGGGACGAGAGGAATTTCAGCGTTCGGCGCAATCCTGAGTGGCGCGAAACGGATCAATCGCTGCCGCAATAGCCGCCGAGCTTCGCGAGCTCAATGGCCGGTTTGGCGAAGTCGATCGACGCGAGCTCGCCGTCGTCGGCGACGCTGTACCAGATCGCGCCGTTGGGCAGCATGACGACGAGGATGCCGCCGAAGCCGGACATGAAGGGAATCCATGTGGGCCTGTCGCAGCCGAGTTCCTTTTGCAGGTTGCGTGCCCAGAAGCCGTGCTGGTAGCGGAAGTTCTTCAGATGGGCGACCTGTAGTCCGCGGCTTCCCGGATCGCGCTGCATGGCTTGATCGAGCAGGCCCGGATCGAGCATCGCCTGGCCATCGATCGTGCCATGATCGGGGCCGATGAACCGGCCGAGCTTGGCGATGTCATCGGCGTGCAGGAACAGACCCCAGCCGAAGAACGGCTGCGCCCGGTCATCGTAGGTGCGACGCGTCGTGCGCGCGGTCGGACTGAGTTTCAGCGGCGCGTAGATATCCGCGTCGACTACGTCGCTGAAAATATCCTTTCCCTTTCGAGCGGGCTGCTGTTTGAGCAGCGTGTCGAGGGCGACGCCGAGCAGGTAGGTATCGGCCGTGTGGTAGACCCAGGTCTTGCCGGGTTCGCTGGCGCGCGGGTAGGCCTCGCAACTGAAGGCGAGCTTGTGCGCATGGTCCTCCGGATTGAAGAACGCGACGATCTTGGAAGCATCCTCATCGGCCATGTAGGTGGCCGAGTCGTAGTGGCCCGTGTCCATGTCGAGCAGGTTGAGCAGATCGACCTGCTTCCACGCCTCGGTCCGGCAACCGGAGGCGGGCACGAGGCTGACCGGCTTCTTCGCCGTGCCCGGATAGAGCTTTTCCATGCGCATCAGGGCGACCGCGGCGACCACCGACTTGGCGACCGAATACGAGGGCACGTCGAGCACGTCGCAATACGGGTAGTCGCCGTGGCGCGTCGGACAACTGGAAACGTAGTGGATGCCCTGGTAGACCACGCCGTGGCGCGTGCGCGATCGGGTCGGTGCGGTGCCGAGGCTCCCCACGTCGATGCCCGTGGATTCGCTGGCCAGCGCCGACAGCGGTTTCGTCGGCAGGCGCGCCGCGACTTCGTGCTGGTAGGCCGCAAGCAGATCATCCGCGTTCGCTACCGCCTGCGGCGTGTAACGCGCCTTCAGCCAGCCCCACATGTCGCGCTGCAGATAGAGACAGGTTTCGCTGCTGATCTGCATGGCGGCGCGATCGATGATCTTCTTGCCATCGAACAGGATCATCAGCACGCCGTTGTGCGTGCAGTTGGCGTTCTTCTGCGTCAGCGCGAACGGAATCGCCGCGCGCGTGTAGCCGTGGTCACCGGGCTCGTCCCATGCCTTGCCCGGCTCGAGGATGACTTCCCACCAGGCATGTGAACTGCGGATCGGGCCGCGCCGTTGCGGGATCAGCACATCGCCGCGCTGCACGAAGGCGTAGTCGAAATCGTCGGGCCAGGTTTTCGATACGGCGATGTCGGCCTCATCGAGATAGTCCTTGTCCGCGACCAGGGTGCGCGTCGAGGGCGTGCCGCGCAGCTTGAGCCTGCCCTCGAAGCGATGCGTCGGCGGCTTCGCGTCCGCTCCCGGCGCATAGGCGGACAGGTCGACCGGACCGCGGTATCGACCCGAATGCATCGCCTGGAAATCGAGCGCCTCGCGCGCGATGGCCGGTGCTGCGACGACCACGGCGAGAATCGTCCCGGCAAGGTGCCGGATCATCTCAGATGCCCCCGACGCAGGTGTATTTCAGCTCCGTGTAGTCATTGAGGCCGTACTTCGAGCCTTCCCTGCCCGTGCCGGATTGCTTGACGCCGCCGAACGGCGCGACCTCGGTCGAGATGATGCCGGTGTTGATGCCGATGATGCCGCATTCGAGCGCCTCGGCGACGCGCCAGCTGCGCGCGAGGTCGCGCGTGTAGAAATAACCGGCCAGGCCGAACTCGGTGTCGTTGGCCATGGCGATGGCTTCCTCTTCGGTCCTGAAGCGGAACAGCGGCGCGACCGGGCCGAAGGTTTCCTCGGATGCGATCAGCATGCGCGCGTCGACATCGGCGAGCAGGGTCGGCTCGTAGAAGGTGCCACCGAGCGCGTGGCGGCGACCACCACTGAGCACGCGCGCGCCCTTGGCCACGGCGTCGGCGACGTGCTCCTCCACTTTCGCCAGTGCATTGGCATCGATCAGCGGCCCCTGGTCGGTGACGCCCGCGAGGCCATCGCCGACGCGCATCGCGGCGACCGCCTGCGCCAGCTTGCCGGCGAAGGCATCGTAGACACCATCCTGCACGAACAGGCGGTTGGCGCAGACGCAGGTCTGCCCGGTATTGCGGTACTTGCTGGCGATGGCGCCCTGCACCGCGGCGTCGAGGTCGGCGTCGTCGAAGACGATGAACGGTGCGTTGCCGCCGAGTTCGAGCGAGACGCGTTTCATGCCCTCGGCGCATTGCGCCATGAGCTTCTTGCCGACGCCGGTCGAGCCGGTGAAGCTGAGCTTGCGCACCTTCGGGTGCGAGGTCATCGCGCCGCCGATGGCCGAGGATTTCGATCCGGTGAGGATATTGAGCACGCCGGGCGGCAGGCCCGCGCGCTCGCCGATGACGCCGAAGGCCAGCGCCGAGAACGGCGTTTGCAGGGCCGGCTTGCAGACCACCGTGCAACCGGCGGCCAGCGCCGGTCCGACCTTGCGCGCGAGCATGGCCGAGGGGAAATTCCACGGCGTGATCGTGGCGACGACGCCGATCGGCTGGCGCAGCACCATGATGCGTTTATCCGCGGCATGGCCGGGAATGATGTCGCCATACATGCGCTTGGCTTCCTCGCCGAACCATTCGAGGAAGGCCGCCGAATAGGCGATCTCGCCCTTGGCCTCGGCCAGCGGCTTGCCCTGCTCGGCAGTCAGGATGCGCGCGAGGTCGTCCTGGTGTTCGAGCATCAGCTCGTACATGCGCCGGAGGATCTGCGCGCGTTCCTTCGCGGTTTTCCTGGCCCAGGCGGGGAATGCGGCCTGCGCGGCATCGATCGCCGCGTTGGTTTCGTCCGCGCCGAGATCGGGTACCGTGCCGAGGCGTGCGCCCGTGGCCGGATTGCCGACATCGCAGGTCGCGCGTTCCTTGTGGTCGATCCATGCGCCATTGACCAGGCATTGCATGCGCAGCAGGCCCGGATCGGCAAGACCCAGGGAAGAAGGGGAATCAGTCACGTGGCAGGCTCCAGTTGATCGACCTGGCGTGCGGCCGCGAACGCGGCGATCGACGACAAGGCGAGCGCGACCAGCGCACACCAGATCAGCAAATCGTAGTTGTCGGTGCGCAGCAGCAGTCCCGCCGCGAGCGGACCCGAGGCAAGGCCGCATTTGGAGACGAAGCCGCCCAGCGCGGCAAGGCGCCCGGTCGGATCGAGGCGCGAGATCATGCCGAACAGGTAGGGCACGACGAACGACCAGGTGATCGCCGTGCCGATGTTGGCGATCATGTAGACCGCGCGGTTCTCGCTCCAGAAGAATCCTGCGGTGCCGGCGAGGGTCAGCAGGAAGGCCGCGACCAGCGGGCGCATGCGCCCGAAGCGCGTGCCCATGAAGATGACGAAGCCGGCGCCGGCGGCGCCGATCCAGGTGGCCCAGCCGAGCGCCTGGCCGATGAAGTCGCGCGCCAGGTGCGCGTGCTCGCCGAGGCGGATGATGAAGGCGGCCAGCGACATGTTGCCGGCCTGGAACAGGAACAGCGCGAGCAGGGCGAGCACCACCGTGAACTTGCGGTAGTTCGCCGGAATGGCCGCGAGTTCGGCCTTGCTGCGGTTCCTGCCGAGCGCCGGTGGAATCGCCAGCATCGAAACCAGCGCCAGCGCGGTCAGCGTGGCGAGCACGAGGAACAGGATCTTCGCGCCATAGATCGGCACCAGCAGCGGCAGGAACATCACGCCGAGGCCGCCGAGGCCGAACTGCAACACGAGCAGCATGCCGAAGGCGCGGTCCGGCGAGTTCAGGCGTGCCATCACCGAGTAGACGATGCCGACGGTCATGCCGCCGATGAAACCATGCCCGGCGCGAACCAGGGTGAGCACGGTCGGATCGTGGATCAGGATCGAGCCGAGGTCGATCGCCATGAGCAGCGCGAACAGCAGCACGAGGGCCGATTTCCACTGCACGTGGCGCACCACGAACACCGCGCACAGGCTGCCGACGCTGGCCCCGTAGATGTTGGCCGAGCCGACCATGCCGGCTTCGGCGTTGCTGAAGCCGAGGCCGGTGATCAGGCCATCGACGATCGCCGACATGATGTTGATGTAGAAGAAGCCGGCCGTCGCCAGCAGGGCAAACAGCAGGTACAGCCAGAGGCTGTCGCTGAGTACCGCGGGCGCTGCGGCTGCGGGCGTGGCGGAGTTGGTCGCTTCACTCATCGGTTGACTCGCTGTTCGTTCGGCCCGCAAGAATCATGAATACAGTGCAAGGTTTGCTCTTCCCGCTGGCATGAGACGCACGCCCGATGTCCGCAGCAACGTTTTCCTTCTCCCGCTGGCGGGAGAAGGTCCCGCAGGGGGATGAGGGTGGGCTTTTGATTTTCTGCAGTTGTTGGACATCATGCGGTGCACGCCCTCGATTCGCACGCCCGCCGCCTCGAATGCCGCGCGCAGTGGTGCGAGTTCGCTTTCGTAGCGTTGCCACAGGGCAACCGACGATGAGTAGATCGGCTGGCGCACCTGCGCCGCGCTGGCGGTGAGCGACGGTTCGGGATTGCGTTCGAAGGCGAGGCAGGCGTCTTCCCACGGCAGGCCGAGGAATTCGAGCAGCCGGCGGCTCTGCCCTTCCTGGTCGGCGACCAGGTCTTCGTAGGCGATCTCGATCAATTGCGTGGACGGCACGACGCGCTTCCAGTGCGCCATCAGGCGATCGTAGCCAACCCAGTAGCGGGCCAGGTCGCCGAGGTCGTAGGAGAACGGATAGGCCATGCGGAACAGCGTCTTGTACATCGCATAGCAGGCGTCCATCGGATTGCGGCGCAGGTGGATCACGCGCGCGCGCGGCAGGGCCGCGGCGATGACGCCGAGATAGAGGAAATTGACCGGCGTCTTGTCGATCTGCCGCGCGCCGCCGTCTTCGGCCAGGTTCGTGCAGTAGTGCTGGCCGAGCGCGGCGAAATCGAGCCGGGTCGAACGCTGCACGAGTTCGGCCTTGCTCGCCACCTTGCCCGCACTGGCGATCAGGGCCATGACCAGGTCGCTGGTTTCGCCGCGGCTTCCGATCGCCGAATGCGAACTGAGGATGCGATCGACCAGGGTCGTGCCGCTGCGTGGCAGGCCGACGATGAATACCGGCCGCTCATCCTCGTGCCCGTGATGTTGGCGGGCGAAGAACCCGGCATCGAAGGCCTGCTCGATCAGGCCCATCGTCTCGATGTCGTCCTCGACGCGATAACGCAGCTGCCTGCGTCGGGTATCGGCGGCATCCTTGAGCGCTGCGAACGAACGCGGATGGTCGCCGAGGTCCTCGCATTCCTTGGCCAGCGCGTAACCCAGGGCCACCCGCGCCGGCGAACCCGGTGCAACGCGGGCCAACTGCGCCGCGAGGTCGGCGACGTGGTTGCGCGCGGCCGTCTGCTTGCGCAGGGTCGCGCGGTTGTACCAGGCATCGCTGTCGTCGGGGCGCAGCGCGATGACCCGATCAAGGGCGGCCTCGGCCTCGTCCAGGCGACCGAGCGCGATCAGCGAGGTGGCATGGTTGTAGATGAACTGCGGATCATCGGGTTGCAGGCGCAGGGCGCGCGCGTGGCAGCGCTCCGCGTCGTGGTGGCGGCCGAGCATGGTGAAGCGCTGGGCGAGATCCTGCAGCAGGCGTGGCGGCGCATCGCGCTCCTCCGCGAGTGCCTGCCAGATGCCGAGGCTGGCCGAACGCTGGCCGCGATCGTTGAGCAGATCGGCCTCGAGCATGCGTGGCGCCGGATTGCCCGGCTGCAGGCCCGATGCACGACGCGCGGACTTCAGTGCACCGGCGAAGTCGCCGCACAGGCGCTGCGCATGGCCGAGCAGGACATGCGCCTCCGCGTCATGCGGGCGGGCCTCGACGAGGGCGCGAGCAGCCCGCGCCGCCGCCTCGCCCTGCCCCTTGCCGAGCAGGGCCTCGATCTCGCGCAGGGCGTGTTCATTGTCCTGCGCGAGGTCGTTCACGAGCCTGCACGCAAACCGGCCACAGCGGTCATCAGAACCGGTAGCTGGCGGTGACGCCAATCGTCCGCGGCAGGGTCACCAGCGCCTTGGAACCATTGCCGTAATAGTTCTGTTCCGGCGACGTGCCCATGTAGAGCTCGGTGTAGACACCCGACACCGCGTCGACATTGCCGATGTTCTTGATCCACAGCGTGATATCCCAGTCGTCGCGGCTGTAGGTAGTCGAGGCGTTGAGTATCGTGTATCCGCCGAGATCGACGTTGAAGCGCGGACTCCGGCTCAGCGCATTGCGCATTTCGGACTGATAGTAGATGTCTCCGCGGAAGGTGAGCAACCCGGAGGCGAAGGCAAAGCCGTAACTGCCGTTGGCGTTGAAGCGATGCTTCGACACGCCGGGCAGGCGCTCGCCCTTCAGGCCGATCAGGTAGGCGTCGTCGGCAGCCCGTGCATCGGCCTCGAGCTGCGCATCGGTGTAGGTATAGCCGAGTCCGTAGCTGAAGCCGTCGCCGAAGTTGCCGGCGAGTTCGAGTTCGATGCCGCGCGTGCTCGCCTTGTCGGCGTTCTGCACGGCGAAGAAGCCCCAGTTGGTCGACGAACTGTTGATCTGCGGATCCTTCCAGTCGACATAGAAGACGTTGGCGTTGTAGGTCATGCGGTTGACCGCGCCCTTGATGCCGAGCTCGTAGTTGCGCACCGAATCGGCCTTGTAGGTGGTCCAGGCCGGATCCTCGGCGAAGAAGCCCGTGGTCGGCGTGCCGTTGGTGCCGCCGCGCCGGTAGCCTTCGGAAATCGTCGCGTAGAGCTGGTTGGAGGGCGAGAACATCCACGACACGTTGCCCTTGAACAGCGTGTCGGAGGCATCCTCGGTGCCGCGCGAGACCGAACTTTCATGGAATCCGGAATACAGGCCCGTGGTCTGCTCGACATTGGTCACCGACTCGTCGCGGAAATGGCGGAAGCCGCCGGTGAACTGCACGGTGTCGGTCGCATGCCAGGTCAGCTCGCCGTAGAAGGCGGTTTCCTTGAAGTGCTCGCGCTGCCGGTACAGGTAATCCTGGTCGTCGATGACGGCGTCGGCGAAAGCCGGATAGGCGGCATCCCACCACTGCTTGAAGCCGCGCAGGAAACTGTCCTGCGAGCTGCGCCGCTTCTGGTTCTGGTAGTAGGCGCCGAGCACGTAGTCGAAGTGCTCGCCCTTCGCGGAGGTCAGGCGGAATTCCTGGGTGAAGGCCTTGTCGCCGTAGGTGCGCACGGCCGAAGCCATCGGTCGCGGATAGTTGTAGTAGAACGCGGCCAGCCAGCCGTTCTGCGCGTAGAAGCCGGTGTTCTCGCTGGTGATGTCGCCTTCGTGGTTGTAGTGGGCGGTGCTCGAGGTCAGGGTGGCGAAGCCGAGATCGATGTTCGCTTCGAGGCTGGTCAGGTTGACGTGGCGGGCCGCCGGCTCGAGCTGGATCGAACCGACTTCGAGGTCGCGGTAAGGCACGCCATAGCCATCGGAACCGAGCGTGGTCGCGCGGCGTCCGCCGAACTGGTCGGCCTGGGCCGTGTAGCTCAGGGTCAGGTCGAGCGCGTCGTTGGGCCGCCACAGCAGCGAGGCGCGGCCATAGGACTGCTTGACGAAATCGGCGTCCTTCTTGCTGCGGTAGGCCGCGCTGTCGTCAAGCGTGCCGTTCGGCGCGAGCGGCGTGCCGTTGCCGTCGAGCACGTAGATCTGGCGGTAGTCGGTGACGCCCGGGAAGTCGTTGATCGTCGTGTTCAGGCGCAGGGCCAGCGTATCGGCCAGCGGGATATTGAGGGTCGCCGATCCGGAGCCGCCGATGCCATCGGAATGGTCGACGCTCGATCCGCTCAGGCTGACGCGGCCGCTGAAGGCGTCGGTTTCCGGCTCGCGCAGGATGAAGCGCACCGCGCCACCGAGTGCGCCCGAGCCATACAGCGTTCCCTGCGGGCCGCGCAGCACTTCGACGCGCTCGATGTCCGAGAGCAGGAAGTTGGCGAACAGCGGCGTCTTGTCGACATAGGTCGCCACCGTCGAGGCGGCCGAAACGGCGTAGTCGCCGAGCGCGGAGCTGTCCACGTTGAGGCCGCGGATGCGGATGCCGCTGACCACGCTGGAGTTGCGCGCGCCGCGATCGATCACGCCGACACCGGGTACGCTGCGCATCAGTTCGGCGGTGTCGAGGATGTTGGCTTCCTCGATGGCAGCGCCGGAGACGGCACTGATGTTGTACGGCACGTTGAGGATGTCCTCCTCGCGGCCCTGCGCGGTGACCGTGATCGGTGCGAGTTCGGTAGTGCGCTCGTCTTTCTTCGCGGTGGTGTCGTCCTGGGCATAGGCCTGGCTCATCAGGCCGGCGGCGATGGCCACCGCGAGCAGGCTGCGGCGGGTGTGGTGCCGATACGCGACAAGGTTGCGGTTGCGGTGCGTGTTCATTGTGACTGTTCCCCCGTTGGATAGTGCGATGAATGCAGACATGCGATACCGGAATCAGGTGCCGGTGGGCATTTCGAGCGGACCCAGGCCGGCCAGCGCCGCCGATTCCGCGCGCGCTGCGCCATAGGCCGGATAGACGACGGCGTTGTCGCGGAAGCTCTTCAGCGGCTGGCCGAGGCCGTGCCAGCCACGCTCGCGGCAGCGGCGCAGATAGCCGAAGTCGACTTCGAACGGCATGATTTCGCGGCCGACGCCGGCCTGGTAGATGACTTCGCCGCCCGGCCCGCAGATCACCGACTGGCCGACACCGAGGTTGCCGGCGACATTGACGTCGACGAAGTAGCACTGGTTGGTCACCGCGCTCGCCCGCGCGATCGAGATCTCGACATCGCGGTCGATCGTGTTGGTCATGGTCGGATGCAGGATCACTTCCGCGCCGAGGCTGCACAGCGAGCGCGTGGTTTCCGGAAACCACATGTCATAGCAGATCGAGATGCCGAAGCGGCCGACATCGGGCACGTCGAAGACGACGAATTCGTTGCCCGGTTCGATGCCGCGCTCGTAGGGGCGGAACGGAAAGATCTTGCGATAGCGCGCGACCACATTTCCGTTCGGATCGATGACCGGCGTGGTGTTGTAGATCGCGCCATCGCGCGTTTCGTAGAGCGAACCGGGGATGATCCACAGGCCGCATTCGGCGGCGACCCGGCACAACGCCGCCTCGGCATCGCCGGGCAGGCACTGGGCGAAGTCGGTGTTCGCGCCAAAACCGCACAGCTCGCCGGCGACGACCATGCGGACCCAGGGGAAGCGGCGGGCGACGCTGGCGATCTCCGCGCCGAGCTGGGCGAGGTTGTCGCCCGGGCCGAAGGCGAGCTGCAGTCCCGCGATGCCGAAGGTGGGCGCGGAGCCGCGCGCGGAAGCGGTAGGAACGAAGTCGGTCAAAGCGGAGTCCGTCGCGGTCGAATGAGGATTTGACGGTAGCGCCACGCGCCCCGGGCCATTAGAGCCAGTTGGGGAGTCGGCATGGGGCCAGATGGATGACAGGCCCCGGCCGGCGCTAGCCAGCGGGGCGCCTGGGCTTGCTGCCACGGCGCGGCTGGCGGGTAATCACGGCGGTGTCGGCGAGCAGGCCGTCCTTGCCGTACCAGCGCAACTGGTCGCCATCGACGACGACGCTGTAGGCCGACGGTTCGGCATAGGCCCAGCGCTGCCACTGGCGGTGCCAGAGGCCGTCCTCGATCCACCAGCGGCCGCGGTCGCAATCCTCGCCGGCATAGCCGGCGGTACCGGTCAGCTCGCCGTTGGCATGCACTTCGAGCGTGGCCGGGTCACCGTAGACCGTGCTGTAGAGCAGGGTCGCGCCGGCCATCGTCTTGCGCAGCGCACTGCCGCGCAGCGGCTTGATCGGTTCGTCGTCGATGTGTCGCGGCGTCGCCGCGAGGTCGCCGCGGATCAGGCGCGACAGGTTCTTCACGCCGTCGCGGATCTGCGCTTCGCCGATGCCGGTGACGCCCATGCACAGCGCTTCGCGTCCGCCTTCGAGCCGGGTCGGCTCGACCAGTACGCCGATCGCCGCGGCGGCGCGCGCGAAGTCGCGCGTGTCGAAGTTTTCCGGAAGGCTGACCCAGTAGGCGCTGGCGCCGGGCAGGGTCTGGATGCGCACGCGCTGGTGCAGGTAATGGTTGAGCGCATCGCGCAGCGCCGTGCGCCGGCCTTCGAGCACGCGCCCGCTGCGCACCAGCGCGGCCGAGTAGTGGCCGAGGCCGATGAAGTAGGCCCAGGCGCGTTGCAGCAGGGTCGGCGGCATGGTGCCCTGGATCCGTCGCAACTGGCGCAGGCGTTCGATGAAGGCCGGTTCGCTGACGATGATGCCGGGCGCCTCGCCGCAGGAAATCGCCGGCGCCAGGTTGCCGACATAGACCACGCGCCGTTCCGCGTCCATCGCGCGCAGTGCCGGCGGCACGTGGCTGCCATCGCGTGCACCGGCCGGCATGTCGTGTTCGACCAGCACCGCGTTCGCAGCGGCGACCTTGGCCAGCAACGCGCGCGGTGCGTTCGAGTCGGCGGCAAAGCTGCGCCGCGCACTGGTGACGACGACGGCCAGCGGCGGCAGCGGCCGGTCGCGGTATTCGTCGAGCATCGACAGCTCGGCCTGGCGGTCGCGCATGCGCCGCTCGAACTCGGCATCGACCGGCGCTTCGAGTACCACCGGCGTGCCGCGTCCGACCAGCAGGCTGCCGACCAGTTGCAGGGCGTGGCGCGAAGACAGGGTCATCAGCATTTCGTCGGCGACCGCATCGATGCCGCGGGTCGGCAGCACCTTGCTGCGCACTTCGTCGACCAGGGTCGCGTCGTCGGCATCGCCAGGGCCGCGACTGAAGGCGTCGATCTCGTGGCGCGAGGAAGCCAGGCGCAGGGCTTCGCGCCACTCCGTGTTCGGCATCAGGCTGGCATCCACGCAGCCGTCGATGAACGGGAACGGATACTGGTGCCAGTTGCCCGGGCAGCGGAATCCGCGATCATCCGGCGCGGGCCCCAGGCGCGCGACCAGCGGCCCTTCGTCGTCGCTGCCGCGGCGTCCCGACGCGATGCGCACGCTCGGCACGTCGGAGGCGACGAAGATGCCGCTGCGCGCGCGACTGACGATGTGCCCTTCGGCAAGCAGCGCGTCGTAGGCCAGGCTCACGGTATTGCGCGAGACATTGATGCGCTCGGCAAGGCTGCGCGAGGATGGCAGGCGCCGACCCGGGCGCAGCACGCCGCGATGCATCGCGTCGATGAGCTTCTGCCGAAGCTGGTGTTGCAGGCTCAATGGGCTCGTCGGATCGAGGACGATGTTCAGATCATCCATGCTGCGTGGATCGCGCCTGTTCGCGGGTGTCATGACGATCCTCGCAGCATAGCAGTGCGCAACGCGGGGCCCGGCACGGACCGCCGCGCAGCGCAATCAGTCGACGGCCAGGGCCTGTTCGAGCAGGGCCATGCCTTCGCGCAGTTCGGCGTCGCCGATGGTCAGCGGGAACAGGAGGCGGATCGCCTCACCGTAGGCGCCGCAACCAAGCAGGATCAGGCCGAGCGCGTGGGCGCGCTTGAGCACGGCCTGCGTGGCGGCAGGATCCACCGCGTCGGCGCCGCGCGTTTCGAGCAGGTCGAAGGCGATCATCGAACCGAGTGCGCGCACATGGCCGAGCGGACGCAGGTCCTCGCGCGTCGTCCAGCCCTTGAGGATGCCGGTCACGGTCTCGCCGAGCGCGCTGGCGCGATCGACGAGGCGCTCCTCGGCGATCACATCGAGCACGGCCAGCGCCGCCGCGCAGGCGACCGGCGAACCGGCATAGGTACCGCCGAGGCCGCCCGGATCGACCGCATCCATCAGTTCGGCGCGACCGATCACTCCGGACAGCGGAAAGCCGCCGCCGAGCGACTTGGCCACGCTGATCAGGTCGGGCCGGACGCCCGAATGCTCGATGCCGAACATCCGTCCGGTGCGTGCGAAGCCGGTCTGCACCTCATCGGCGATCATCAGGATGCCGTGCTCGTCGGCGATCTCGCGCAGGGCCTTGAGCAGCGCCGGCGGCGCGGCATGGAAACCGCCCTCGCCCTGCACCGGCTCGATGATGAACGCGGCCACTTCGTCGGCAGCGACGTCGGCCTTGAACAGTTGCTGCAGGGCCTTGAGGCTGTGCGCGACGTCGAGGCCCTGGTGGCTGACCGGGAACGGCACGTGGAAGACCTCGCCCGGCATTGGCCCGAAGCCGCGCTTGTACGGCGCGGTCTTGCCGGTCAGCGCCATCGCCATGAAACTGCGGCCGTGAAAGCCGCCGGTGAAGGCGATCACGGCCGAACGCCGCGTTGCCCTGCGCGCGATCTTGACCGCATTCTCGACCGCCTCGGCGCCGGTCGAGAACAGGATCGTCTTGGCCGGCCCGTTGATCGGGGCGATCGCGTTGAGGCGTTCCGCCAGCGCGATGTAGGGCTCGTAGGCAGCGACCTGGAAGCCCGTGTGCGTGTACTGGTCGAGTTGCGCATGCGCCGCGGCAAGCACGCGCGGGTGGCAATGGCCGACGTTGAGCACGGCGATGCCGGCGGCGAAATCGATGTAGCGCCGCCCCTCGACATCCCAGAGTTCGGCATTCAGCGCGCGCGCGGCGAAAATCGGCATGGCGGTTCCGACACCGCGTGGGACGGCAACGGTCCTGCGCTGCAGCAGACTGGCATTGTTGGTCATCTTCAGACTCCGTATCCAGTGTCCAGCTTGCGAGGTCGCGGCGCGGCCTCATAGGTCCAGATTATCGCAGGCGATAAGGCCAGATCGCCGACAGGCCGCGAAATCGAAAGCGCTTGCACGCCACCTTGCCACGCCGGTTAGGATGATCGCCACCTTTCGCGGCGGATCGCCCATGCATGACGCACAGCACCCCCTGGCCGGCATCAAGGTCGTCGAACTGGCGCGCATCCTGGCCGGGCCGTGGATCGGCCAGACCCTCGCCGACCTCGGCGCCGACGTGATCAAGGTCGAATCGCCGCAGGGTGACGACACGCGCCGCTGGGGCCCGCCGTTCGTGCATGACGCCGACGGCAAGCCGATCGACGCGGCGTATTTCCATTGCTGCAACCGCGGCAAGCGTTCGCTGACGGCCGACCTGCGCAGCGCCGAAGGCGCGGCCCTCGTGCGCGAGCTGGCCGCCGAAGCGGATGTCTTCATCGAAAACTTCAAGGTCGGCGGCCTGGCGAAGTACGGCCTCGACTACGCCACGCTGCACGCGCTGAATCCGCGCCTGGTCTACTGCTCGGTCACCGGCTTCGGCCAGGACGGCCCGTATGCGCAGCGCGCCGGTTACGACGCGATGATCCAGGCCATGGGCGGCCTCATGAGCATCACCGGCGCGACCGACGGACCGCCGCAGAAGGTCGGCGTCGCCATCGGCGATCTGTGTGCCGGCCTGTACGGCGTGATCGCGATCCAGGCCGCGCTGGCCATGCGCGAGCGCACCGGCCGCGGCCAGCAGGTCGACATCGCCCTGCTCGACACGATGGTCGCCATGCTGGCCAACCAGAACCTCAACTATCTGGTATCCGGCGAGGTTCCCGCGCGGCTCGGCAATGCGCATCCGAACATCGTGCCCTACCAGGTATTCGCGGTGCGCGACGGCCACGTCATGCTGGCGGTCGGCAACGACTCGCAGTTCGCAGCGCTGTGCGCCGAGCTCGAACTGGCCGGGCTGGCGCAGGATGCGCGCTTCGCCTCCAACGCCGCGCGCGTGGTCCATCGCGATGCGCTGGTCGACCTGCTCGCAAGCGCACTCGTCAGGCGCGAGCGCGAAGCGCTGCTCGATGCGCTCGAACAGCGCGGCGTGCCGGCCGGTCCGATCAACACGATCGACCAGGTGTTCGACAACCCGCAGGTCCGCCATCGCGGCATGCAGCTCGATCTCGAATCCGCGCAACATGCCGGTGGCCATCTGCCCGGCGTGCGCACGCCGATCCGTTTCTCCGATGCGGCGCTCGCACTGGCGCGACCCTCGCCGCGTCTTGGCGAACACGACGGGGAAATCCGCGAAGAACTCGCGATGCGCAGGCGCAAGGACGGCGATTGACCAGCGCGAACCTGGTCGCGCCTGCCGCAAGACGGGGAGCCGGCGCCTCAGCGGCGCCTGCGCGCGGACAGAAACCCGATCACTTCGCGAACAGCTGGCCGATATCGCGGAAGGCCTTGAACTCCAGCGCGTTGCCGCTCGGGTCGAGCAGGAACATGGTCGCCTGTTCGCCGACCTGGCCCTTGAAGCGGATGCCCGGTTCGATCACGAAATTCGTTCCCGCCGCTTGCAGCCGCTTGGCCAGCGCCTGCCAGTCGTCCCAGGCGAGGACGACGCCGAAATGCGGCACCGGCACGGCGTGGTGGTCGACCATGTTGTGTCCGGCCTGCGCCGCCGGGGCATCCGCCACCTCGTGGACCACGAGCTGATGGCCGAAGAAATCGAAATCGATCCACTCCGCGCTGCTGCGCCCTTCGCTGCAGCCGAACACCTCGCCATAAAACCGCCGCGCTGCCGCGAGGTCGCGAACGGGGATGGCCAGGTGGAACGGTTGCAATGTCGGCATCAATCAGGTTCCTGATGGAGCTATCCAACCGCGTCGCGCGGTGATCTGCCCATTATCGCCCGAATCCGGTCGCAAGCTGCACCAACCTTGCGGACCAGTGTAAACCATGGTTGACATGGCGCCGCGTCATGCAGACGATGACTCTCATGAAGAAATGTCGAGATACCAAACATGACCCTGAAAACCCTGCCCTTCGACGCAGCCGACTATCTCGATTCCGACGAGAAGATCGAGGCGTATCTTGAAGCGGCCTTCGAAGAGAACGACCCGGCATTTTTCCAGAAAGCGTTGGGTGCTGTTGCCCGAGCGCAGGGCATGCAGGCCGTAGCCACTCGGGCAAAATCGACAAGAGCCGGCCTCTACAAGGCGCTGAGCGCGGGAGGGAATCCCGAGTTCGCGACGATCCATCGGGTGATCAAGGCGCTGGGATACCGCTTGACCATTGTTTCCGACAAGAAGGCGGCAGCGCGTAGCCCGAAGGCACCGAGAAGGAATCCGGCACCCAGGGTCAAGGCAAAGGCCAAGTCCTCGCCGGCGCGCAAGCGGGCCTGACCACGCCATCATCGTTCCCCGCGAACTCGCGCGGTGCTGGTGGAGCCGGCTTGCGTCCCCGCAGTCGCGCTGGCAACCGGAATCCTGCCAACCGGCTATTGCGGCAGCGCGAACCCAATCAGGTAGTCGCCGCGCTTGCCTTCGCCCTTGTAGCCGCCCGCGGCGATGACGAGGTACTGGCGTCCGCCGAGGGCATAGGTCATCGGCGTGGCCTGGCCGCCGGCCGGCAGCTTGACGTCCCACAGCTTCTTCCCCGTCTCGGTCGAAAACGCGCGCAGGTGGTCGTCGAAGCTCGCGGCGATGAAGACGAGGCCACTGGCGGTGACGATCGGGCCGCCCAGGTTGGGCATGCCGAGGTTCATCGGCACGACCGGGGTGACGCCGAGCGGGATCTGCCACTTGATCGTGCCGTTCGCCATGTCGACCGCGCTCAAGGTTCCCCATGGCGGCTTCACGCACGGAATGCCGAGCGCCGACTTGAAGGTCTGCCGGCGCATGCCGTAGGGCGTGCCGGCCTGGCGCGAGAAATCGAAATCGTCGTAGTCGCCGGATTCGAACTGCGCCTTCAGCTGGTCGCGCGGAACCAGGGCGACCACGAACGGCAGGTTCATCGTGTTGGCGATGGCGATCTGGCGCTGCGCATCGAAGGCGATGCCGCCCCAGTTGGAACCGCCCGCGTTGCCCGGCTGCATGATCGAGTCCGCGGTCGTCGGCGGCTGGAAGATCCCCTGGCTGCGCATGGCTTCGATGCGCTTGCGGCAGCCGCGCATGTCGAACCAGCCGAGGCCCCAGGCATCGTCCGGCGTGACCGGTCCCTGGCGCACCAGCGCCGGCGGCGCCGAAGGAAACGGCTGGGTCGGCGACGGATGCTCGCCGGGCACGGCATCCTGCGGCACCGGCCGCTCGACGATCGGGAACAGCGGCCTGCCGCTGGCGCGATCGAAGGTATAGAGGAAGCCGGTCTTGGTCGCCTGGATGACCGCATCGACGCGCTGGCCGTCGTGCTCCACCGACGCCAGCGTCGGCTGCGAGGCCAGATCGTAATCCCACAGATCATGGTGCACGAGCTGCTGGCCCCAGCGCAGCGTGCCCGTTTCGCCATCGAGGGCGACGATCGAATTCGCCCAGCGGTTGTCGCCGGGCCGCTCGCCGCCGTAGAAATCGGGGCTGACCGATCCGGTCGGCACGAACACGAGATGGCGCGCGGCATCCACCGACAGGGGCGCCCAGGCATTTGCCGCACTCGCGTTGGCGGTGCTTTCCGGCGTCCATTCCGAATAGACCGGATTCGAGGCGTCACGCGGAATCGGATCCCAGCTCCAGACGAGCGCGCCGCTGCGCGCATCGAAGGCGCGCACGATGCCGAGTTCCTCGAGGACCGCGCGGTTGTCGCCGATCGACGAACCGACGATGACCTTGCCATCGAGGATCGCCGGCGGCGAAGTCACCAGGTAGTCGCGCCATTCGTCGCCCTCCTTGAACTGCGAGCGCACGTTGTGCAGCAGGTTGACGACGCCGTTCTCGCCGAAATCCAGGCACGGCTTGCCGTTCGCCGCGTCCAGGGCCAGCAGCCGCCCATCGAGGGTCGGCGCAAAGATGCGCGCATGGCAGGCCGCATCGCGCGGACTGGCCTCGTCGACCCACAGCGACACGCCGCGCGACACGCCATCGGAATAGTTGAGATCCTTGCGGTTCTTGCTGTCGTGGCGCCAGCGCAGTTCGCCGGTGAACGCATTGACGGCGACCACGTCGGTCGCGGGAGTCGTCAGGTAGAGCGTGCCGTCATGCAGGATCGGCGTCGCCTCGAAGGCCGAACGGCGGAAATCCTTCACGCCCTGCCCCATCTCGCCGGTGCGGAAGACCCAGGCCACCTTGAGGTCGGCCACGTTCTCCGGCCCGATCTGGGTCAGCGGCGAGTAGCGCGTGCCGCCCGCATCGCCGCCATAGGCCGGCCAGCCGGCATCCATTGTGGGTGCCGCCAACGCTGTCGTGGACAGCAGGGGAAACAACATCAAGCCAAGAAGAAATCGCAAGGTCACGCTCCCGTTGGGCTATTGTTGCTACCCTAGGCGCACAACCCGTCAATCGCAACGCAATGGGTTCACGGTGACAGCGAACGGGGACGAATGGCGGCGTGGCGGGGATGAATTGAGAGGGAACCGAAGCGACCGATCCCCCCCTTCATCCGAGCCAATCGCCGTATTGCGACATTTCAAGTTTTCGAGATGAACCCTCAGATCTTTGGTCGCTTGGCAGGACGATTCAGCAGTTGCTTGCGCAGCAAACGCTCTGAGCGCATCACATGCACGATGTAAACCGTGCTCCCGTCTTGGCGGTAGAAAATTCGACAAGGCGGTTCGACGATCTGACGGTAGCGGGTTCGCTTGAGTTCTTGCGGTCGACTGCCGCTGTCTGGATGCGAGGCCAGTTGGCCAACATGATTGAAGATGCGCTTGACCAGTTCCGACGCCGCGACTGGATTCTCAATCGCGATGTAATCGGCAATCGCATCCAGGTCTGACAACGCCGGCTCTGACCAGACTATTTCAGCCATCTGGAAAGGCGGGTCTGAGCCTGAGCATGCGTAACCACGCGATTTTCTGCGATCGCTTGTTCTCCGCGCGCGATACCCTCGAGCAAGGTCATGCGTTGTTGCATGAGCTCGTAGGTTTCGACATCAACCAGATAGGCGCTGGGCAATCCATGCTGGGTTATGAGAATGGGCTTCTTGTCCCGCTCTATATCCGAGAGGAGTTCGGTCGCCTGGCGCTTCAGGGTTGTGACAAGTTCGGTTCGCATGAAGTGACACTATAGTATCACTTAATGGTTGGCAAGCATGTAGGCGTTTGGGCAAGCACCTCACCACCCGACTGAGCCTGAAAGCGATCGGTGGGGCACCCCACACTCTTCGCTGCTTTCGCGATTCAGCGGAAGTATCGCACCGGAAGTATCGGCGTGTACTCAGGGTAAGGCCCTGAACCCTGAATCCACTAGTTTCTTGAATAGGCGGCTGACCATCGAACAGTGCAGCCCGAAATGATCGCCACGCGCGAATCAGTCTCCCGAGGCCAAGCGCTTCCTCAGCAATGCGACACGCTGATCCGGTTTCAGTGCCAGCAGTTCATTGCGCAGTTCTGCGCGCTGCGCGGGCGACATCCCCTTGAACACCTGACGCATCAGCTGGCGGTCATCGGCGTTGAATTGCCGCAGCATTTCGCGCATGGCGCGTCGCTGCTCCAGGGGGACGGCGGCGAGACCTTGGCGCGCCTTTCGCGCTCCAACTACAGCCTGCACGCCGCGCAGGAAGGCCTTGCGCTGCTCGGGGTCCATCTTCTGGAACTCGCTGCGCAGGCGCGCACGCTGCTCCGGCGGCAGGGCCTGGAAGCGCTCGAATTTCCGCCTGAGCCGCGCTTGCTGGTCCGGCGGCAGTTGCTCGAACGCTTCGCGTCGCTCGCGCAACCGGGCGCGTTGCTCCGGCGTCAGCGACTGCCATTCCTGCATCCTGGCCTTCAGCTGTTCGCGCTGTTGCGGCGGCAGACGTTTGATGCGTTCGGCGTTGGCCAGCAATCGCGCGCGCTGCTCCACCGGCATCTGCCCCCATTCGGGCTCGAAGCCCTTGAGCAACTCGCGCTGCTCGCCGTTCAGTGCCGACCACGGCAACGCGTCCTGCGCGGCGCAGGCCGGCAAAGCGGCCGTGGCCAGCGACAGCAACATCAGCCAGGTCACGATGGATCGTTTATCCGCCATGTTCGGCGCTCTCCAGCCATGCATAGAACTCGAGGTCCTGCAGCAGGGCATAGTCGTCAGGGTTGGCTATCAGTTCCAGTTCGTCATCGGGCAGCGTCAGCGCCTGCGTGATCGCGGTGGTCGCGGTGGTCGCGGTGGTCGCGGTGACCGGAGTGACCGGAGTGACCGGGGTAGTCGCCACTGGCGCCGGCGTGGCGATCCCGGCCAGCGGCGCGCCTGGCTGCCCGGGTGTCCGGTTCAGCCACGCGAACACGAGCAGGCTCGCCGCCGTCGCGGCGCCGAGGCCGAACGCCCAGCGCAGCAACGGCGGGCGTCGCACCGATGCCAGGGCGCGCTGCCGGGCCTGGCTCAATTGCCGGGCTGAAATCGGATCCAGTCGCTCGGCGTGATGGTCGAGCAGCTCGCGACTGCGCGGCACCCAGCCCTGGTCCTTCTGATTGGAATCCGGCGTGCTCACAGGTGGTTCTCCAATCGCGCCCGCAGATGCTGCATGGCGCGAAACAGGTGGGTTTTCACGCTGCCATCGCTGATCGCCATGGCGCGCGCCGTTTGCGCTACATCGAGGCCTTCCCATACCCGAAACAGGAACGCCTGTCGCTGCCTCAGGGGCAGATCCCGCAGTGCGCCGAGCAAGGCCTCGGTGGCTTCTCCATCGGCCAGCCGGGCCAGCGGGCCAGGCTCGCCGGGATCGACCACCTGCTGGATGGGGTCTTCCGACTCGCCTTCGTCGCCGACGCCCAGCCATCCCAGCCAACGTCCGCGCACGCTGCGCCGGCGCTGCAGGTCGACCAGCTTGGAATTGAGCACCCCCCAGAACAGCAGGGGCCATTGCGCTTCGGGGTGGCGACGATAGCGGCGCACGAAAGCCAGCATCGCCTCCTGGACAACATCGAGCGCATCTTCACGCTGCCTGCATGCCAGCTCGACATGGCGAAATGCGCGCCGCTCCACGCTGCGCAGGAAGCGATCGAGCAGGCTCTCGCTCGCAGCCTCGTTGTTCGTGCATTCCCGAGCCATCAGATCGAGGCTGCCTGCATTGGCCAGAGGCGCGGGCATCCTAGGGTTCCTGGCCAGGGCGGGCGTGTTGCATTTCGAACTCCATGACGGGCTGGTTTGCACTCGATCAACGGCGGGCGGCGCCAACGGTTGACAGGCCACCGCCCGACTCGAATCGGGTGCACGCCCGTCCGGCAACGCGACGCGCTTGCCTGGCGGCACGCGCCAGCCTGCATGCGGGAGGGTCCTGCATGTCGGTAGCGGCTGCCGGGCGGGAATATCCGGGACTTCATTCACCTCTGACGCATCAACGAACGGGAACATGGTAAACGCCAGCCGGGGCTTGTGGTTGGCCGCCGCCACGCCGATTCCCGGCGCGGCGACGTGATCAACGGATTCGCTCAGGCGAAAAGGAACAGGCGCAGGATGCGGCGGACCATTTCCCGTGCGGGTTCCGGAAGCTTGTTGGCTTCGAAATCGTGTCCGTTGATGGTGACCGTACCGGAAAACTCCGGACCATCGCCTTCGCGCAGCACGGACAGGTCGTGCAGGCCCACTTCAATGTTGACGCTGGCGCCATCGGCATTGGTCGTCGCGATGTTGACGTTGCCGTTGTAGATCGCGGTGAAGCTTTCGGCAGTGCGGTTGCCGGTGCGGCTGATGGTTCCCGTCGTTGACGCTTCGCCGCGTGGCGAGAATCCATCCGCCACGAGATCGGCCTGGCTGGTTCCACTGTCGACGAACGATGTGCTTTGGGTGCTGATGTTGAGACTGCCGCCTGTCTCGTCCATCACCGTGGTCATGCGATCGATGGTCAGCGCGTGCGCGCACGGCGCAATGAAAAATGCAGCAGTCAGGGCAAGGACAGATAAGATTCGCACGTTGAACTCCTGGTCGGATTTCCGGGCCGGGTGCCCGGTAACCTGTACAACGCGCCTGCACGCGATCGGTTGACCGGATCGGGAAAATTGCCGGGAGGCCCCGGCTTCATGCGCTGTCGGATCTGCACAGGCTGCGGGCCCGATGCGTTCCACCAGGGCCCGCGCGAGAGGATCGCGGCTAAGCGCGCCATCCGTGATCGAGGGAAAGCAGGCTCTCGTTCAACAGGCCGGGATCGACCGCAAGGCCATCTTCGGTCGCCGGCATCGCGCCCGCATTCCCGGCGTGACCGGCATCTCCGGAAAACCGCGGCACCGCGCATGCCACATGCACGGCATCCGTCCAGCCCGGCGCGAGCGGCGGCAGGCCGTGCGCAAGTCGGGCGCGATCGCATTGCGGACTCGGCCGGCCGCTGGCCCATGCCGGTTCCAGTTCGCGGCATGGCGAGGGCCTTTCCTCGTAGATGCGGCAGGCGACCTGCAAGCCGATGTCGCCACCGAGCGCAATGCAATGCGGCCTGTGCGCCTGCGTGCCGCGCATGACCAGGCGATGCGGATCGAGTGTCTCGGTCAGTTCCGCGGGCGTTCGCCCGCCGCTGAAGTGATCGGACTCCGACCAGTGGAACGCCACGCGGAAATGGGCGCAACAGGCGCCGCACGACAGACAGGGATGGCCCATGGGAGACCCGGATCACGCAACCGACAATGCCAAGACATCGCCCTTCCGGCGCACGCGTTGCCGACCGCTGACGTTGTCAGGGGCCGGCACCAGTGACGGGAATCGGCGCGGATTCTAGGCCCGGAGACGCGGACCCGCAATCCCATGGCATTCGCATCTTGCCGATTCTTCGCAGGATCCCGCATCGGCGAAATCCCGCGTAGTCCACCCTGATCCGCTCGCTCGCATCCGTTCGCCGCGGGGCCGGCACAAGCCTCGACTTGAGCTCGCCATCCACGGCGAATGCCGGGCCGCAATCGCGTAACCGGGGTTACATAACCGGGCACGCACAATTTGGGTACATAACCGGGACACGCACAATTTGCGGTACGCGCGTCACCGAGGCCGAAATCTGTTGACATGGCTCTGTAAGCCGCGGTGATGTCGCAAGCAGGTAGGTGCAAGACGTGAGGGGAGGCCACCAGGGCGCCGATAGCCGGCCAACCGTCGCAATCTTCGTCACGTAGGCAGGCGAAGTCGCGATGCGAAAGGCCTCGAGTTGACCGCTCGTTCGATCAGGCCATTTGTCGTCGCATCACCAGTTGGGCGCTGCCGATGCCTTTCAGCCAGGCTTGTCCAATGGCCGCCGCTTTCTCGATCAGCGAACGGGGCGTGCCGATCGCCCGCCAATAGCGGGTTTCGGGTCATAACCGGGACACGCACAATTTGGGGGTACATAACCAGGACACGCACAATTTGCGGTACGCGCGTTACCGAGGTCGAAACCTGTTGACATCACTTTGTATGCCGCGGTGATGTCGTCAAGCAGGTGAACTGCAAGACGTTAGGGGAGGCCACCACGGCGCCGATAGCCGGCCAACCGTCGCAATCTTTGTCACGCAGGCAGGCGAAGTCGCGATGCGAAAGGCCTCGAGTTGATCGCTCGTTCGATCAGGCCATTTGTCGTCGCATCACCAGCTGGGCGCTGCCGATGCCTTTCAGCCAGGCTTGTCCAATGGCCGCCGCTTTCTCGATCAGCGAACGGGGCGTGCCGATCGCCCGCCAATAGCGGGTTTCCGTACCGAGCATCTGTTGATGCCATTGCTGGCCGGTCAGCCCGAGCTTGTGCAGGATCGGGGGTTCGTTCGCATCGACGCGACCGCGCTTGTCGGCCCGGCTGATCCGGGCGGTCCAATCGATGAGATCGAGATAGGCCTCGACATTGATCGGCAAAAAGTCCGGTGATGTGGACCCGTTGATCGGCGCGAGTGACGTCCTGGCGCACGCAGGGTCCGAACGGAGGGTTTCAATGCGCTGGACGACGCTGGTGTGGGCCGAGGATTCGAGATTCTCTGCGATGCCCGCACGGATAGGGTTCAGATCCACGTAACTCATGCAGGTGAGCACGGCCGCTTCGTCGAGCAGGGCCTGGCATTTGTAGCGACCTTCCCAGAAGCGACCGGTGCAGGCGTCCTCGCGGTTGGCGCGTCGGGCAATGGGCTCATTGAGCGCCTTCATGAACCAGGCGAGGCTGCCCAGCCGCTGTCGGCAGGCGCCCAGGCGATCGGCATTGCCCAGCAGGGTCTGTTCCTTCAGCCGACAGCCTGCCTCATCGGTTTCACCGTCCACAGTCGCCGGATACAGGCGCACCCAGCGCGTCGCGACGTCTTCGTCCGTCCACGTGGCCGCTGCAGTCGGATCGATCCGCAGTACGACATGCACATGGTTGCTCATCACGGCGTAGGCATACAGGCCGACGGCAAAGATGTCCGCCAGTTCCAGCAGGCGCGCCTCGACCCAGGCTCGACGGTGTTCGTAGGACGTTCCGCTGTACGGATCGACGCCGCACAGCCACGCGCGACGCACGCAGCGCGAGATGCAGTGATAGAAGCCGGGGGCGTCGGGGTCGACCAGGAGGCTGCGGGCGGTAGTCATGCCGCCAGCGTGACGTGAACTGGCCGGCCTGTCTGTAGGAAATTGTCGATTCGTGGGGTAGGACGTTGGAGGTTTTGTGGATGTCCCGGCTCTTCCTCGCGGTTCTTCCTCGATGTCCCGGTTCTTCCTTCCCCTTTTGTGGATGTCCCGGTTCTTCGCCGGCCTGTCTGTAAGAAATTGTCGATTCGTGGGGTAGGACGTTGGAGGTTTTGTGGATGTCCCGGTT
>CAWGHP010000005.1:0-269172 GCA_963822465.1 uncultured Gammaproteobacteria bacterium
ACGATGCGCTCGACAGGCTGACCGTCGATTGCAAGGCGATGCACGGCCGGGCGGTGGGTGTGGCCGTGGATCAGGCGGGTTGCCTTCGCTGAGCGCATCGCGTCGATCACCGCAGCCTGATTGACGTCCATGATGGCCGCATTGGCCTTGCTTCCGGTGTAGCGCTGGCTTTCCTGGCGGGCCTGGCTCGCGAAGGCCTGGCGGGACTGTACGTCCTGGGCGAGGAACTGGCGCTGCCATTCGGGCGAGCGTGATTGCCTGCGGAATGCCTGGTAGGGGGCGTCGTCGATGCACAGGCTGTCGCCGTGCATGAGCAGGGTCGGCGTGCCGTAGAGGTCGATGACCGACGGGTCTGGCAGCAGGGTCATGCCGGCTTCGCGCGCGAATCGCTCGCCGAGCAGGAAGTCGCGATTGCCGTGCATGAAGAAGCACGGCTTGCGCGCCTCGCGCATCGGACGCATGGCGGCGACGAAGCGCTTGCCGACTTCGTCGTCCGCGTCGTCGCCGATCCAGGCTTCGAAAAGATCGCCGAGGATGTAGAGCGCATCGGCTTTGAACGGCTTCGTCGCGGATGAAGGCCTCGAACTGCCCGATGATCGCAGGACGCGACAGGTCGAGATGCAGGTCGGAGATGAAGAGTGTTTTCATCGGGTTTGATCGGCAGCCTTGCGGAGCGGATGTGCGATATCTGGGTCTGCCAGCGAAGTGTCGTTGTCGCAGAATGCGCTATTGTGAGGGTGTGCTTCGCCAGCTCAAATTTCCAGGCGACTGCTTCAGGAGCCCCTCATCCCCCTGCGGGACCTTCTCCCGCACGGCGGGAGAAGGAGGAGCACCGGCCGAGGTGGGCGGCGCGCGAGGTGCCTCCGCTGAAGCAAGTTGACAGCGCGAAAAGCCCTTCTCCCGCAGGGCGGGAGAAGGAAAAACGCAGGTCAGGGCAGGATTTCGACCTTCTCGATCACGACATCGGCCGTCGGCACATCGCTGCGGAACGGACCTTTCGGACCGGTCGGAACGGCCTTGATCTTGTCGACCACGTCCATGCCTTCGACGACCTTGCCAAACACGGCATAACCCCAGGTTTCGGCGCGCTCGTCGCTGACGTAGTCGAGATTGCGGTTGTCGACCAGGTTGATGAAAAACTGGGCCGTCGCGGAATTCGGATCGGGCGTGCGCGCCATGGCGACGGTGCCACGCTTGTTGGAAAGCCCGTTCTTCGCCTCGTTCGGGATCGACGGACGCGTCGGCTTCTGGCGCAGGTCCGGCGTGAATCCGCCGCCCTGGATCATGAAGTTGTCGATCACGCGATGGAAGATGGTGCCGTTGTAGAAGCCATCCTTCGCATACTGCAGGAAATTCTCGACGCTTTTCGGCGCCTTCTCGGCATTCAGTTCAAGCGTGATGTCGCCGAGGCTGGTCTTGATCAGAACCCTGGGGTTCACGGCTGGTGCCATGGGGGCTGCCGCGGCAGGCTTGGCCGCCGGCGCTGGCCGGTTTGGTCTGGGCAAATGCGCACAGCGGCAGCAGCAGGACCATGGCAAGGGAAAGCAGGGTGCGGAACTTCCGGGATCGAATGGTTCGCTGCATGGTCGAGGGTCCTCGGTGGCGGAAAATGGTCCGCACATCATAAGCGCTGGACTGGCCGGCGAACACTGCGTGCCCGCGGGAGCAGCCTGGCCCGGTGCAATCCGCGCCGGCCCCACTTGCGCCGATTCAGGCGGCGGCTACGCGACTGCTCGACTTGCTGACCGCCAGCTTGATGTCGATCTGCTTGAGGTAGTCGCGCTCCTGCTCGAGATCGATCCGGGTCAGCGGGTGGTTGTCCAGCCAGGAACCGGGCAGCTCCAGGGTCAACTGGCCAGCATCGGCGGCAAGGCGGATCGGCGGCAGCGCTTCCTCGCTGCGCGCCCTGTGCAGGAGCACGGCGAGACGCAGCAGCGCGGTCAGGCGTTGCGTGATCGGCTGCATGCGCTGCGGCAGGCCGCGCAGGGCATCGGCGTCGGGGCGCCGTCTGTGCGACCTCAGGATCGCGGCGAGCTGCTGCTGCTCCTGGCGGCTGAATCCGGCCAGGTCGGAGTTGGCCATGATGTAGGCGCCATGGGCGTGATGCTGGCTGTGCGCGATGGCCAGGCCGATCTCATGGACATGGGCGCACCAGTTGAGGGTCTCCTGGGCCATCGCGTCGAGTTGCCAGCCGCTGGAGACTTGCGCAAAGAGGGCGTTTGCGGTCTCCATGACGCGCGATGCCTGGTCGAGGTCGACGCCGTAGCGTTCGGCGAGCGCACCGATGCTCGTGCTGCGCGAGTCCGTATGCAGGGCGCGCCCCAGCATGTCGTAGAGCAGGCCTTCGCGCATCGCGGTCTCGCAGACGTTCATCTGCTCGAGGCCGAAGGTATTGAAGATCGCATCGAGGATGGCGACGCCGCCGGCGATGACCTGCACGCGGTCGCTGGAAAGTCCGGGCAGGTCGAGCAGGTCGCTGTGGCCTACCTCGATCAGTGTTTCCCTGAGTATCGCCAGCGATTTTGCCGTGATGCCCTGGTCCGACCAGCCGTTGGCCTGGACGATGCCGGCGATGGCCTTCATCGTGCCCGACGAGCCGATCGCCTCGCTCCAGCCGCGCTCGCGATAATGCGCGCCGAACTGCTGCAGTTCGACGGCGATCTCGGCTTGCGCCTGTTTCCAGCGGCGCGCCGTGATCTTTCCGTCCTCGAAGAAGCGCAAGGTGCTGGCAATGCAGCCGACCTGCAGGCTCTCGCGCTCGAGCGCCTCGTAGCCGCGGCCGATGATGAACTCGGTACTGCCGCCGCCGATGTCGATGACCAGCCGCAAATGTTCCGTCAGGGGCAGGCCGTGGGCGACGCCCTGGTAGATCAGGCGCGCTTCCTCGCGGCCCGAAACCACCTCGATCGGATGGCCGAGCGCGGTTTCCGCCGGCAACAGGAATGCCTGCGGATTGCTGAGCTGGCGCACCGTATTGGTGGCGACTGCACGCACGCAGCCCGGCTGGAATCCCGCCACGCGCTGGCCAAAGCGGGCCAGGCACTTGAACGCCGACTCGCGCCGCTCCGGCGTGAGCGAGCCGTCCTTGCGCAATCCCGCTGCCAGCCGCACGCTTTCGCGCAGGCGATCGATCACGCGCAGTTCGCCATGGGTGTAGCGGGCGACGACCAGATGGAAACTGTTCGAGCCGATATCGGCCGCGGCGATCAGGTCGCCATCGCGGATATCGACTGGAAGCCGGACTGCCTTCACGGGCAAAGCTTCTTGAGCAGGGTCAATTGGGCCGTATGCGGCGGCTGATCCCCCGGCTGCAGCCGCGTATAGCTGCCATCGGCCTCGAGCTGCCAGGCCTGCGTGTTGTCGGCCAGGTAGTTTTCCAGGGATTCCTCGTAAACCCGCCGGGCGAGTTTCGGATCGCGGATCGGGAAGCAGGTTTCCACGCGGCGAAGCAGGTTGCGATAGAGCCAGTCCGCGCTCGAGCAGTAGATTTCGGGCGTGTCGTCGTTCTGGAACCAGTACACGCGGCTGTGCTCGAGGAAGCGGCCGACGATCGAGCGCACGCGGATGTTCTCCGATACGCCGGGAATTCCCGGTCGCAGCGTGCAGGCGCCGCGGATGATCAGGTCGATCTGCACGCCGGCGCAGGAGGCCGCATAGAGCCGCTCGATGACATCCGGCTCGTTGAGTGCATTGACCTTGGCGATGATCCGCGCGGGCTTGCCGGCTTTCGCATGTGCGGTTTCGCGCTCGATCTTCGCCATCAGCCCCTTGTGCAGGGTGAACGGCGAGTGCAGCAGGTGCTTGAGCTTGATGATCGGGCCCAGGCCGGAGAGCTGCAGGAACAACAGGTGGGCATCCTCGCCGATCTCCGGATCCGCGGTCATCAGGCCGAAATCGGTGTAGATGCTCGAGGTGATCTGGTGGTAATTGCCGGTGGACAGATGCACGTAGCGGCGCAGGCCGCCGGCTTCGCGACGGACGATGAGCAGCATCTTGGCGTGGGTCTTGTAGCCGACCACGCCGTAAACGACCTGTACGCCGGCTTCCTGCAGGCGATTGGCCAGGCGCAGGTTGGCCTCCTCGTCGAAGCGGGCACGCAGTTCCACGACCACGGTCACATCCTTGCCGAGGCGGGCCGCTTCGATCAGGTGGTCGACCAGTGGCGAATCGTTGCCCGCGCGATAGAGGGTCTGCTTGATGGCCAGCACGCCAGGGTCGAGGCTGGCCTGCTTGACCAGTTCGCTGACGGTGACGAAGGAATCGAACGGATGGTGGAGCAGGATGTCGCGCTCGCGGATGGCCGCAAACAGGCTTTCGCCCTCGATGACCGCCGGATGTGCGCGCTGCACGAAAGCGGGGAACTTGAGGTCGGGGCGGTCGATCTGGTCGTAGATGGCGACGCTGCGGCTGACATTGACCGGGCCCTCGCACAGATACACGTCCTGGTCGCTCAGCTCGAAGTTCTGTTCCAGCAGGCTGGTGATGGCGCGCGGACAGTTCGATCCGACCTCGAGGCGCACGGCCTTGGCGTAGCCGCGGCCGCGCAGCTCATCGCGCAGGGCCATGGCCAGGTTCTCGACTTCCTCCTCGTCGACGACCAGCTCGCTGTTGCGGGTGACGCGGAACTGGTACGAGCCCTTGACGCGCATGCCGGGGAAGAGCTCGTCCATGAATTCATGCAGGAGGTCGGCGAGGAACACGAACGAGGTGCTGCCCTCGGCGATTTCCTCCGGCAGGCGGATGATGCGCGGCAGCGAGCGCGGTGCGCGCAGCAGGGCCATGTGGCCCTCGCGGCCGAACGCATCCCGGCCCTCGAGCACGACGGCCAGGGTCAGGCTCTTGTTGAGGATGCGCGGAAACGGATGCGCCGGATCGAGTCCGAGCGGGGAGAGGACCGGCAGGGTCTCGTTGCGGAAGTAGCCCTGCAGCCAGCGCTTCTGCTTGTTGGTCCAGACATCGCGGGTGAGGAAGCGGATGCCCTCGCGCTCGAGTTCCGGCAACAGCGTGTTGTTCCAGAACGCGTATTGCTTTTCGACCAGGGCAAGCGCGCGCGTGCGGATCAGGGCGAGGATCTCGCTGATCGACAGGGCATCGGCGCGTGGCTGGCCTTCGCCGAACGCATGGTGATGCTTGAGCACGGCGACGCGGACCTCGAAGAACTCGTCGAGGTTGGTGCAGGAAATGCACATGAAGCGCAGGCGTTCGAGCAGCGGGTTGCGCGGATCCTCGGCCTGCGCCATGACCCGGAAATTGAACTCGATCTGGGCGAGCTCGCGATTCAGGTACAGGGAAGGATCGCTGAAATCGCTGCGCGCCGCGGGGTCGGGCAAGCCTGCTGGCGCATTGCCGGTGCCGGCAGCGTCAACGCTGGACTCGACCAGGGACGAATTCATTTCAGGCTTCCTCCGACAGAAACTCCGGTGCCAGCAGCCGTTCGGCGCCAAATACGCAGGTGAATGTACTGCCTGCGCCGAGCTCGCTCTGGATCTCCAAGTGTGCATCATGCAACTGCAGGACGTGCTTTACGATGGAGAGCCCCAGTCCCGTGCCGCCCGTCTCGCGCGATCGGCTGGTGGAAACACGATAGAAGCGCTCGGTCAGCCGCGGCAAGTGCTGCGGCGAAATGCCGTGGCCGGTGTCACTCACGCTCAGGCGTCCGCCACTGGCATCGCTGGTCCATACGATGCGGATCTTACCGCCAACCGGAGTGTAGCGGACCGCATTGCTGACCAGGTTCGAGAAGGCGCTGTAGAGATCCCTCGAGGAACCCTGCAGGTCGTGGACGCCGTCGATGCTCGCGGTGATCGCATGGCGCCCGCGGCTCAGCCCTTCGGCGTCGCGCAGCAGGGTAGTGACCAGCGGACGGATCGCCACCCTCGATTTCGGCAGGGCTTCTTCCGCATCGAGGCGCGACAGGGTCAGCAGGTCCTCGACGATCTGCGTCATGCGCCGCGACTGGCTGCGCAGTTCGCGGATGATGGACTCGAACTCCGGAATCTGTTCGGGCTCGATCAGGTCGAGGTAGCCGTGGACGACGGTCAGCGGCGTGCGCAGTTCGTGCGAAACGTTGGCGACGAAGTCCCGGCGCATCTTTTCCACGCGCAGCAGCTGGCTGACATCGCGCACGAGCAGCAATGCGTGATCCTCGTCGTAGGGAATCAGGCGCAGGTTCAGGTGGAGCTCCGGAATCCGAAGGCGCGGTGACATCGGTCAGCGGCTCGATGCCGCCGGAGTCGATCCATGCGGCCAGGGCGGGAATCTCGACGGCGTCGGCGATGCGGGCGCCGAGATCCTCCGGATAGTCGAGCCCGAGCAGGCTGCCTGCGGCCGTGTTGAACCAGCGGATGCGCCGCTCGCCGTCGATCGCGACCAGTGCATCGGGGAGGGCCACGGCAGCATCGCGGAATGCGCGCAGCAGCCCGAAAAGCTGGTCCCGGCGACGTGCTACGCGCTTCTTCACACGTTCGAGGAAAATCGGTAGCCGGCGCCGCGCACGGTCTGCACGTAGCCGTCCAGGCCATGGGGCTGCAGGGTCATGCGCAGGCGGCGGATATGCACGTCGACCGTGCGTTCCTCGACATAGACGCCGCCACCCCAGACGTGGTCGAGCAGCTGGCTGCGCGAATAGACGCGTTCGGGATGGGTCATGAAGAAATGCAGCAGGCGGTACTCGGTCGGGCCGATCGGGATGATCTGGTCGCCGGCAAAGACGCGATGCGCGGCGCTGTCGATGCGCAAGCCGGGCATTTCGATCACGCCTTCGGTGTCCTCGCCATGGGCGCGGCGCATGACGGCACGGATGCGGGCGACCAGTTCGCGCGCGGAAAACGGCTTGACCACGTAGTCATCGACGCCGGCATCGAGTCCGTTGACGCGGTCGGTCTCCTCGCCGCGGGCGGTGAGCATGATGATCGGCACGTCGCGGGTCAGGTCCTCGCGGCGCAGGCGCCGGGCGAGTTCGATCCCGCTCATGCCGGGCAGCATCCAGTCGAGCAGGATGAGGTCCGGGATCTGGTCGCCGATGGAGGTCTGCGCACTGCGCGCATCGCCGGCATGGATGGCTTCCATGCCGGCCTTGCGCAATGCAAATGCCACCATGTCGCGTATGGACGGTTCGTCTTCGACGATCAGCACGCGTTTTTGCACGAAGTTCCCGCAGATGGACCCCGCAATGGGCTCCTTGTGACAGCTTTATTGCAACCGAGGAATGTTACGCTGCAATGACATGTCGGGACATTCCTGATAGCGGCAGCGCAGCGAGGTCGAAATGCCACTGTATTCGCCCGGCTCGGCCTCGCGCCGCTCGCGCTTGCGGATATCGAGCACCACCGGCGTCATCGCGGTGATGCGCGCATCGACCCTGGCGCGCTGGTAGTAGGTCAGGTCTTCCTTGCCGGACAGCGCCTTGAGCTGGTTCAGCGCGTCTTCGGCGCGTCCATTGAGGAAGGCCCACTCGGCATACGCCTCGGCGGCGCGGACCTTGTCGCCGGCCAGTTCGTTGGCACGCGCGAAACTGCGCTGCAGGTCGGGATCCTCGCTGTAGCGGGCAAGCAGGGGACGCACGATGTCCTGGGCCCTCTGCGCCGAGCGTTCGTCGCCGCGATTGAGCAGCGCGTCGGTGAACGCCAGGGCGATGGCGCGATTGCCCGGGAAATCGTTGCTGAGCTTTTCATAGCGCTTGAACGCGGCATCCTTCTTGCCGGCCTGGTCCTCTGCTTCGGCCATGCCGAGCTGGAAAACGGAACTGCGCGGAAAATCCCCGGTCAGCTTGTCGAACTCGGTCATGGCTGCCTGCGCCTGGCGGGCGCGTATCAGCGCAAGCGCATGGCCGTAACGATTGGCCGAAGTATTCGAGGACGGGCCGCGTTTCAGCTCGTCGGCGTAGTAGCGCAGGATGGCGTTCGCGGAATCGGCGTTGAGCGTGCGCGCCCGTTCGCGCATGAGTTCGAAATAGGAGCTGTCCGTCGATGACTTCGGCAGGAGCGCCGGCCGGACCAGGCTGGCGGTAGTCGGCAGGGAGAGGTTCAGTGGCCCTTCCGTGTCGACCGTCGCCGCCGGGACGGGCGCCTCGTCGATGATCGCCGCATGGCGGTTTGCGCTGGCGAAGGTCTTGTCCAGTTGCACGGCGCGCGCCTTGGCATCGGCGATGCGATTGACGTCGACCGGGTGGGTGCGCAGGAATTCGGGTACGTCGATGCCATTGACGCGCATCACGCGTTGCATGGTGGCGAATGTCTCGGCCATGGCCAGCGGATCGTATCCCGCACGCGCCAGGCTCTGGATGCCGACGCGGTCCGCTTCGATTTCGTCGTAGCGGGTGAAGTTGATCGCGCGCTGCTGCATCAGCGATACACCGCTGATCAGGGCGGCCTGGCTGGCGTCGTCGCTGCGGTTGGCCGTGGCCACCAGTGCGCCGAGCATGGCGAGGGCGATCGGGATGCTGGTCTTCTTGGAATCCTCGAACGCGCGCAACAGGTGTTGCTGGGTGACGTGGGCAATTTCGTGGGCGATCACCGCGGCCAGTTCGTCTTCCGTGGCCATCGAATTGATCAGGCCGATGTTGACGCCGATATAGCCGCCGGGAGCGGCGAAGGCATTGATCTCGTTGCTGCGTACGACAAAGAACGTGAACTCGAGGTCGGGCCGGTCGCTGACCGATACCAGCCTGTAGCCGAGCGCGTGCAGGTAGTCGTTCACGAGCGGATCGTCGAGCACGTAATTGTAGGACCGCATTTCGTGCAACATCGACGCGCCGTAGGCCTTCATCTCCTCGGGCGACATCGCAGTCGCCGCGGAGCTGCCGATGTCAGGCAGGCGGACACCCGGCTCCTGCGCGCCGGCCAGTCCGACGCACGCCGCGGCAAGCAGGGCGGGCAGCCATTTCATCTTGAACATTTGAGCACAGCCCACAAGTAAGAGCTGCCCTAGTGTAACGCCGCTATCCTTAAGCGAGCGTGATCTGCCGGGTTTGCAGCGACCTCTGTATGCTTTGCAGCCAGCGGGTTGCGCGCGCCCCGCGCGCCCCGGCGCGAGAGGCGGTGGCCGCGCGCAAGGCGTTTCCTTTGCCTCCTGCCCCATTCGGCCTGACGATGTTTTCTGGATACGGAGTCCCATGCATGGTTTCTGTCGAGATGTTCACCACCGCCATCTGCCCGTACTGCGTGGCGGCCAAGAATCTGCTCAAGCAGAAAGGCTGGGACTACACCGAAGTCCGCATCGACATGGATCCCGTCCGCCGCGATGAGATGCTCTCGCGGTCCGGCGGCAGGCGATCGGTTCCGCAGATTTTCGTCAACGGCGTGCATGTCGGCGGATTCGACGACCTCGTCGCCGCGGATCGCAGCGGCAAGCTGGCCGAGATCGTGGCTGGCGCCGGCAGCCGCTGACCCCGGGCTCAATCCGGAACGCGCACCAGGCGCACCGACCTGCCGTCCGTGGTCAGGCCCGACAGCCTGTCCAGCCCGATGCGGTCGAAGTCCGCGAGTATCGCGGTGCCCTTGCTCAGCGTGCAGAAGGCGGGCACCGGATGGCCGCCGATTGTCTCGAGCCGGCAATGCAGGCTCACGGCGCCCGAAGCGTCGCGCAGCTGGAAGCTCTCGGCATCCGCGGTGACCAGCTCTGCCAGATCATACAGACGGGCATCGACGGCCTGGTCCGCAACCAGCGCCCACTGGCCCTTCCAGCTGGCCCCGTTGCGGTCGGTTTCGAACGGCAGCCGCAGCAGGTTCAGCTCCTGCGCCTCGATGCCCTGGGCCAGGCCGGGACGCGGCCGGACCAGCCAGGCGCCGGCGTGCGCAGGGCTGAGGAACTGCAGGTTGATCGACATCCCGGGTTCGGCACCGGGGCCTGCATTCGCCCCGTTGAACGGCTCGTCGCCCCCGACCATGCGGACCAGCGGGATGCGCACGATGTTGCCCGGCATCCTGGCGCTGCCGAAATACCAGACCGGCGCGCCGGCCTGGTAACTGAGCAGGGTAACCGCCAGGTTCTCGCCCTGCTGTTCGATCGACAGGCCGCTGCCTGCCAGCGCCGGGGCGAAGCTGGCCGTGGAGACCGACCACCAGAATCCGCTTTCCGGCCGCGACGAGGTGTCGTCGCCACCCGATCGCAACAACCGGAAAGCCAGCAATTCGCTGGCGCCGTCGGTGCCGAGCAGGTACAGCCGAACCTGGAAGATGCCCAATGCCAGCTGGCGGAGGCCCGCTTCGCGCGCGGGATTGACCTTCAGGCTCAGGGGCGTGACGTTGGCCGCGCAGCGGCTGCCCGAGTTGCGCAGCAGGACATCGATATGGTCGTTTTCCAGTGATGTGCGGACCACGACGGGCAGGCAGGAGGTGGGCCAGTTGCCCTCGATGAGCAGGTCGGGCGGCCATTGCGGCGCCGTCGGCGAGGCGCTGACCAGGCGGAGCCGCAGATCGTCGTCGACGAGGTCCGCGCGGGCTTGCAAAGGCGCGCACAATGCGACGATCAGCAGCAGGCAGAGGCCGGCCATGCGCTGGAAGCTTTGCGCGCCAATGGACGCCTTGGTTGTGCGATGCACCGTCATTTCCGGATAATGCGCGCCCTTTGCCGACTTCGGCAACCCTGAACCGCGGAGCAAATTCCCTGATGAGCCAGACAATTGCCGTTATTCGTGGCGACGGTATCGGCCCCGAGATCGTCGATTCGGTGGTGCGCGTACTCGATGCGCTGCAGGTCGGTCTGGGCTACGAGTACGTGGAAGCGGGTGTTGCGGCGCAACAGCGGGTTGGGGAGCTCCTGCCGCAAGCCACCGTCGACGCCATCGCGCGGCACAAGGTCGCACTCAAGGGCCCCCTGACCACGCCGATCGGCGGAGGATTCAGTTCCCTGAACGTCGAACTGCGCAAGCGCTTCGACCTGTATGCCAACGTGCGTCCGGCCATCACGTTCCCGGGCACGAAGTCGCGTTACGAAGACATCGACATCATCACGGTGCGCGAAAACACCGAGGGCGCCTACGGATCCGAGGGACAGACCCTGTCCGCGGACGGCGAGGTGGCCCAGTCACTGATCCGCAACACCCGCCACGGTTGCGAGCGCATCGTCCGCTACGCCTTCGAGCTGGCCAGGAAGCAGCGTCGCCACAAGGTCACGGCGGTGCACAAGGCCAACATCATGAAGACGACGTCGGGCCTGTTCCTCAAGGTGGCGCGGGATGTCGCCAGGGAGTATTCCGACATCGCCTTCAACGAGATGATCGTCGACAACACCTGCATGCAACTGGTCATGAATCCGCAGCAGTTCGACGTGATCGTCACCACCAACCTGTTCGGCGACATCATCTCGGACCTGTGCGCGGGCCTGGTCGGCGGACTGGGTCTGGCGCCCGGCGCGAACATCGGCGCCGAGGTGGCGATCTTCGAGGCCGTGCATGGGTCTGCGCCGGATATCGCCGGCAAGGGCGTGGCCAACCCATGCGCCCTTTTGCTCGGCGCCGCGCAAATGCTCAGCCATCTGCAACTCGAGGACCAGGCGCGCCAGGTTCGCGCGGCGATCCGCGCGACCCTCGAAGCGCGCGACCGCCTGACGCCCGACCTCGGCGGCACCGGCAACACGACCACGTTCACCGACGCCCTGATCGAGCGCGTGCGGAATTCCTGATCGCGACAGTTGGGCGCGCGCCGAGGTGGTCGAGCACGACCACCCGGCCACGGCCCGGGCGGTAGGCGAGGGCGAGGGCCCGGTGGACGAAATCGATCGCCGTCGCCACCGCTTCGGCAAGCGGCAATCCGCGGGCGAGGCCGGCGGCAACGGCTGCAGACAGGGTGCACCCGGTGCCGTGTCCCTCCACCGCGATACGCGGGTGGCTGAACCATTGGATGCCGTGCGGTCCGGCCAGGACATCGTGCACGGTTGAGCCGCGCAGATGCCCGCCCTTGAGCAGCACGGCCCGGGCGCCGAGGTCGCGCAGTTCACCGGCCGCTTCGAGCAGGTCCTCGCGCGAACGCAGCCTGCGCCCCACGAGCTGTTCCGCTTCGGGCAGGTTGGGGGTGAGCAGGGATGCGCGTGGAACCAGGTACCGCTTCAAGGCAGCAACCACGCCTCCCCGCGAAAGCCTGTCGCCGCTGGTGGCGATGAGTACCGGGTCTACGACAAGCGGGATGTCGCGATGCTGCGCGAGGGCATGCCCGACCGTGCGTGCCAGGGCGGCGGTGCCGAGCATGCCGATCTTGATTGCGGCGACACGGAAATCGCCAAGCACGGCGTCGATCTGCGCGCGCACGATGGCCTGCGGCAGCATCTGGACGGCGTCGACGCCACGCGTGTGCTGGGCGGTTATCGCCGTGACCGCGCTGAGCCCGTGCACGCCGAAGGCTGCAAAACTGCGCAGGTCGGCCTGGATCCCGGCCCCCCCTCCCGAATCCGAGCCGGCGATGGTCAATGCGATGGGTGGGCAGGTTCTTGTCGCTGGCATGAAGGGCTCTGTTGGTTTTGTACAACAACAATCGGCGCCAGGGGTTGGGTCGGAGCCTTCCGGAATCGCCGCGATCCCCCATCCAACCCCAGACGAATGGCGTCCTCGGCAGTGATTGTTGCGCGCTTGACCCGATGTTGCTTTTACGCCAATATCGACAACGGATTAGAACACACCCCTTTCCCCAACCGCAGCAACAGGGCAATGCAGCGGGCAATGGCATCAACAGCAGCGACATGGGTGGGAGTGATCGGCCTCGGGCTGACGCTCCCCCTTTCTTTTTCGGCGCATGCAGCAGGCCCGCAAGGGGTGCCGCAGGATCAGGCCGTCTCCGCTTCTGCAGATGCCGGCGTGCCCCAGCGTTGGCGCAACTATGCCCTGTCCAGCATCACGCCGAGGTTTGCCTGGGCGCATGCATCCGAAGACGCCGTGCCGCGCGTCACCGATGAACCCGTGTCGAGGGCCGACATCGCGACGGTGATCTACGCGATTGGCCAGCAAGCTTCGGCCACCCTCAATCTCAGTGTTGCCCACTCGGTCGTTGATGATCGCGTGCCGGTGCTGGCCAGTCCGCAACTGGACGTCCGCTCGGAATTGCCCGGCGTCGGCTTGAAGCGCACCGTGGTCGCACCGTCGTTCGTCAGCCGCTGGGGTGATGCGGGCACGTTCGGCGTGACCGGCATTCTCGCCTACCAGCGCTTCGTCACGCTGGGCATGGGCGAGAGTTCGCTGCGCGACGGCATGCCGCTCTGGCCCGTGGTGCCGGGCGAATCCTCCTACGGCGCCGGCCTGCGTTTCGACGTCGGCAATTTCCTGACCAACCGTCTGAGCTGGGGTGCTGCCTACCAGTCGCGGGTCAACATGGATGCGCTGAACAACCTGCGTGGCGTCTATTCCGATCCAGGACAGTTCGACATCCCGGCGAGCGCCAGTTTCGGCGTGAGCTATGCACTCACGCCCGCGCTGAGTTTCGATGTCGGCGTGCAGCGCGTGATGTACAGCGAGGTCACCCCGTTCACCAGCCCGGCCTTGCCGAAGCGGTTCCTGGCGCTGCTCGGCAGTGGCGCCAGTCCGGTCTTCGCCTGGCAGGATCTCAACGTCTACTCGGCGGGATGGACCTGGCGCAACGACGTGCTCGGCAACCTGGAACTGCGCTACACGACGCGCCAGCAGCCGTCGCCGACATCGGCCCTGCTGCGCACGGCGCTCGGCTCCTCGCCCGCGGACCGCACGATCGCCCTCGGCTACGCGCGGGCCACGGGCCGGCAGTCGACCCTGAGCATCCAGGCCGTCTACTCGAGCGCGCCGTATTTCCTTGGCCTGCCGAGCTACCGTTCGACCAACCGGGTAACCGGCAACCAGGTCGAGTACGAAGCCGCCTGGGCCATGCGCTTCTAGGATTCCGGCGCTGACGGGTCAGTCGGGATAGGCCAGGGCGTAGCGCGCTTGCGCTTCTGACGAATCCCGACTCCCAAATCCCGGCTGTTAGAGCACTTCCGAAGCAATGTCGGCGAGTCTCGAACGTTCGCCGCGGCGCAGGGTCAGGTGCGCCGAATGTCCCCAGTTCTTGAAGCGATCGACCGCATAGGTCAGTCCGGAGGTTGTTTCGGTCAGGTAGGGCGTGTCGATCTGCTCGACATTGCCGAGGCAGATGATCTTGGTGCCCGGGCCGGCGCGCGTGATCAGGGTCTTCATCTGCTTGGGCGTCAGGTTCTGCGCCTCGTCGACGATGACATAGCGATTGAGGAACGTCCGCCCGCGCATGAAGTTCATCGCGCGGATCTTGATGCGCGAGGCAAGCAGGTCGTTGGTCGCCGCACGTCCCCAGGCGCCACCTTCCTGCGGTGAAGTCAGCACTTCGAGGTTGTCGGTCAGCGCACCCATCCAGGGCGTCATCTTTTCTTCCTCGGTGCCCGGCAGGAAGCCGATGTCCTCGCCGACCGAGACCGTGGCGCGGGTCATGATGATCTCGCGATAGCGCTGCTGGTCCATGACCTGGGCCAGCCCCGCGGCGAGCGCGAGCAGGGTCTTGCCGGTGCCGGCGGTGCCGAGCAGGCTGACGAAATCCACTTCCGGGTCCATCAGCGCGTTGAGCGCGAAGTTCTGCTCGCGGTTGCGTGCCTGGATCCCCCAGACCGTGTGCGACCCGCTGAAATAGTCGTCGACGATCTGCAGGATCGCCTTGTTTCCGCTCAGGCTCATGACACGGAGTTCGACTTCGTTGTCGCCGGGCAGGTACAGGAACTGGTGCGGATGCCAGTCCTCGTCCGCGCACATGGTCACTTCGTAATAGGTGTGCCCGCGTTCCGACCAGGAGCGCAGGTCGGCGTGGCGGTCCCAGAAATCCTCCGCCAGTTCGTTGTGACCGGCATAAAGCAGGCTGAAATCGTCGAGTGCGCGATCGTTCTCGTAGTCCTCGGCGGTGATCCCGGCGATCGATGCCTTGATGCGCAGGTTGATGTCCTTGGTGACCAGGACCACCGGAACTTCCGGGTGTGCTTCGCAGAGCGCGACGACCGAGGTGAGGATAAGGTTGTCCGGCAGGCCGCGCTTCCTGCCGTTGCCGCTCTCGCCGGCCTGGGTCTGGAAGTGCAGGCGGCCGATCTTCGGGTTCTGGTCGAGCCTGAGCCCCTGCGGCAGGCGCAGGTCGAGGCCATCGGCGATCTTGCGCTGCTTGTCGTTTTCGATCAGTTCGTTGATGAAACGGCTGACCTGGCGGGCATTGCGCGAAACCTCGGATTGCCCCTTCTTCGCTGCATCGAGTTCCTCGAGAACCGTCATCGGAATAAAGACGTCATGTTCCTCGAAGCGGAACAGGGACGTCGGATCGTGCATCAGCACGTTGGTGTCGAGTACGTAGATGCGCTTGCCTCGAGTCATGCACGAGCCTCAATGGGAGTAGGGGAATTGCCGCAGCGGGAACGCTGCGGGGACGGGCGGTGGAACGGAAGGGTCCGGGCGGTCACGCGCTTGCGAGCTGCTCCAGCACCTCGGCGGCATGGCCGGGGACTTTCAGGCCTCGCCATTCCGCGCGCAGCACGCCCTCCGGGTCGATCAGGAAGGTGCTGCGCACGATGCCGAGATGGCGTTTCCCGTAGAGGACCTTTTCATGGATCACGTCGAAGGCCTTGCACCAGGTTTCATCGACATCCGAGACCAGCGAAAACGGCAGTTCCTGCTTGCTTCGGAACCGGGCATGCGACGCGGCCGAATCGCGCGATACGCCGATGATCTCGCAACCGAGCTTGCGGAACCTGGCGTGCAGGTCGCGGAAATCCTTGGCTTCATTGGTGCAGCCGGGCGTCGAATCCTTCGGATAGAAGTAGACGACTACCCATTTCCCGCGCAGTGACTTCAGATCAAGGCTGCTGCCGTCATCGATGGTGCCCTTGAGCGGAGGTACGCGCTTGCCGATGCGGATCGTTGTCTTGTCACTCATGTGCCTGAGGTGTACTCCAGTCAGAATTTCATCGGGTCCATGATCGCATCGAGATTCAGGCCATCGCAGAACTCGAGGAAATCGTCGCGCAATGCAGCCAGGTGCATGGTGTTCGGTATGCCGATCGTGATCTGCGCGGAGAACATGTCGGCCCCGGTTTGCATGGCGCGATAGCGCGTCGAATGCAACTGCTCGATGCTGATGTTGTGGCCGGCGAAGAATTCGGCGAGCTGGCACAGGATGCCCGGCTTGTCCGCAGCGATGACCTCGACGACATAGGGCAGGAAGGTGTTCTGCTGCTGCTTGGCGCTGGTGCGGAAATGGGTCAGGCGCAACTCGCCATCGCGATCGAGCTTGGCCAGCGCGTTCTCGAGCTTTGCGATCGCGTCCCAGGAGCCCTGGGCAAGCACCTGGACGCTCAGTTCCGATCCCAGCGCGGCGACCCGCGCTTCGGCGACGTTGCAGCCGCAATCGGTGACGCGCTTGCTGACCGCGAACAGGGGCGAATGCTGGGAAGCGGAAAATACGCTGATCAACAAGTGATTGTCGTTCGCGGCGGGGCGTGGCGATCGCTCGCTCAAGGTTTGTTTTCCTGCCTGCTTCACGGCCATGTCGGCATCTGCGCAATGCGGAGGGTTCGGGCGGGACGGCGTCCCGGCATCGGCCAGTGAGCCACGTCGGGCAGCGCCACGCCTACCATCCTGCAACCCTTCTGCACGTTATCCCGCCTTCATGATTCGGACCGGTGCCTCTCCCTGAACCTGCTTCCCGGGAACTGCCCATGCAGGATACTGGTCGCTCAGGAGGGTCGCAAGGGAACTTCCCGCGAGCCCCGCGGGGCCGCCTCGGGTCGATGGACTTCCGCGTGGCTTCACCCTACCATCCTGCGTTCCGCACGTGCCTGCTCCCCAAACATTGAACCTTTCCGGAAGCATATGCGCGCTGGCTACGCCATTTCGGGTTGCCGATGACGCGCTTGACCTCGATGCGTTTGGTCGCCTGATCGATTACCAGCTGGATGCTGGTACGCGCGGCCTTGTCGTCGCCGGTTCGACGGGCGAGGGCGCGGCCCTCGAGAGCAGTGAGTTCGTCGAGTTGCTCGGCTTCGCATTGCAGAGGGTCGGGCGACGGCTGCCGGTGCTCGCCGGCACCGGTCTGCAGTCGACCCGCAAGACCATTGCGCAGACGCGCCTTGCCGCGGAAGCCGGCGCGGACATGGCCCTTGTGGTGGCGCCTGCCTACGTGCGCCCGACCCAGGAAGGGCTCTATCGTCATTACGTCGAAGTGGCCGAACAGGGCGGCCTGCCGATCCTGCTGTACAACGTTCCTTCGCGGACCGCCTGCGACATCCTGCCGGCCACGGTGGAACGCCTCTGCGCGCACCCGAATATCGTCGGCATCAAGGAGGCGCGGGTCGAGCCGGAACGCATGCGAGAGTTGCTCGCGTTGAAGTCGGGGGAGTTCTGTATCCTGTCCGGGGACGATCCGACCTGCGCGCGCGCGATCCTGGAGGGCGCCGATGGCGTCATCTCGGTGGCCGCCAACGTGGCACCTGCGCAAATGCAGGAACTTTGCGTGCTCGCTGCGGGTGGCAGGGAAAACGATGCCCGGAGGGCTGACGAGGCGCTGCGCGGATTGTATGAACTGCTGGGCGTCGAACCGAATCCGATACCTCTCAAATGGTGCCTGCAGCGAATGGGCTTGGGCGCCGATCATCTGCGACTTCCACTGGTTCCACTGAGCGCGGCGTATCATGCACAAGGCGAGAGCGTGCTCGCCGGGCTCGGTTTGAACCCATCGCCCCAATCGCGAGGATGAGCAGATCCAATGACCATGGAACCAGCAAAGTGAAAAAGAATATTGCCCTCGTGCTCGCCGCCATCGCCATGCTTTCACTGCTTGGCGGTTGCAGCTACCTGCGCACCAAGTTCGGCAGCAAGAGCGATGCCTACAAGAACAGCTCGCAGGGCCGGCCCCTCGAAGTTCCGCCGGATCTCGATGCGCCGAACCGCAGCGGCTCGCTGCAGATTCCGGAGCCCGGCACGTCCGTTGCCGCGGCGGCCACAGGCAGCAGCGCCCCGGCGCCCTTCGTCCCGCCGGCTGCCGCGCCGCCCATGAGCGCCGCTGCAAGCCTGGGCGGAGACGGCCTGCAGGTCGCCGACACCCTGGCCAATACCTGGGTGCGGGTCGGCCTCGCCCTCGAGCGTTCCGGCATCGCCACGATCCAGGCGCGCGACGAGGCTTCGCGAAGCTACGAGATCCGGGCGACAGGCCAGAAGACGCGCCGGCCTGGCCTGTTGAAGCGCGTGGTGACGCTGGGCATGGCGGGCGACAAGAAGGTGACCACGCCGGTGAACCTGCGAGTCGTCGTCAGTGGTTCCGACGGCGCCAGCAAGGTGACTGTTCAGGGGGCGGCAACCGAATCGGATACCAGCGCAGCGCGCCAGGTGCTGGATACCTTGCGCCAGCGCATGAACTGACCGCCTTGCGCAGGGATTGCCCTGCGCCTCGTCCGCGGGACGCTCAGCGTTCCAGGAGCTTCAGCTTGTCCGGCTTGCCTTCCCATTCCTTGGCATCGTCGGGCGCGTCCTTGCGTTCGGTCAACACCGGCCAGGACCTGGACAGATCCGCGTTGAGCTGGATGAAGGCTTCCTGCCCGGCGGGCACGTCGTCTTCCGGATAGATGGCGTTGATCGGGCACTCGGGCTCGCACAGCGTGCAGTCGATGCACTCTTCCGGATCGATGACGAGGAAGTTGGGGCCCTCGTGGAAGCAATCGACCGGGCAGACCTCGACGCAGTCGGTGTACTTGCACTTGATGCAGTTTTCGGTAACAACGAAAGGCATGTTTCGGGCCGCTTTTCCTGAGGATCACGGCAGCTGCAAACGCTTGCCGGATTTCCGTCGCCAAGGCCGATTGCACCAGAAACTGGCGCTCCCTACGAGGTTCGAACTCGTGTTCCCGCCTTGAGAGGGCGGTGTCCTGGACCACTAGACGAAGGGAGCGGTGTTTGGGACAAACCGCACGGGGCGCGTAGTATAACGAATTCCTAACCGGCTACAATTGCTGAGCGATGCCTTTGAACTTGAATGTGACCACGGAATGAACCCCACCGCATCGTCTGCCCAGGGAATCGATTCCTCCATAACGAACCTCGTGCCGCGCATCATTCCGCGTGCCGAACACGGCATTTCGCGCAAGAACATTTCCAACGGTGCATTGCGCGTCCTCTACCGGTTGCACGAATCCGGCTACAAGGCATTCCTGGTTGGCGGCGCGGTTCGCGACCTGTTGCTTGGCGGCCATCCGAAGGACTTCGACATTGCCACGGACGCCACGCCCGAACAGACCCGCGCGTTGTTTCGCAATTGCCGCCTGATCGGTCGCCGGTTTCGTCTCGCCCACGTCGTGTTCGGCAGGGAAATCGTCGAAGTGGCGACCTTCCGCGGCATCGGCGAGGCTGGCGACAGCGACCGGCATGTGGTGGATGGTCGCATCGTCCGCGACAACGTCTACGGCGGCATCGAGGAAGACGCGATCCGTCGTGATTTCACGATCAACGCGCTCTACTACGACATTGCCGACTTCAGCGTGCGCGACTACGTCGGCGGCATCGCCGACCTGCAACACCGCACGCTGCGCCTGATCGGCGATCCCGAGCAGCGCTACCGCGAGGACCCCGTGCGCATGCTGCGTGCGGCCCGGCTCGCCGCCAAGCTGGATTTCGGCATCGCCGTCGAGACCGAGGCGCCGATTGCCGAACTTGCGCCGCTGCTGGCGGACGTCGCGCCCGCCCGCCTGTTCGACGAATCCCTCAAGTTGTTCCTTTCGGGGCACGGCCTGGAGAGCCTGCGCAGGTTGCACAACCTGGGTTTGCTCAAGCAGATCTTCCCGGCCACGGCCGAGGCACTGGGTGGGCCGCGCAGTGCCGAGTTCGGTCGCCTGCTGGGCTACACGTTCACCAGTACCGACGATCGCATCCGCAGCGACAAGCCGGTTACGCCGGCGTTCCTGTTCGCAGCGATGCTCTGGGAGCCGGTGCGCAGCCTCGCCGAACGCCTGGTTGCCGACGGCACCGATGCCGCGGTGGCCTGGAACGTGGCCGTCGACAGGGTCATGCACCAGCAGGCGGCGCGCGTTGCGATTCCGAAGCGCTTCTCCATCGCCATGGATGAAATCTGGTCGCTGCAACCACGCTTCGAACAGCGCCAGAAGAAACGGGTCATGCGCCTGCTTGCCCATCCCAAGTTCCGCGCCGCTTTCGACTTTCTCGTCATCCGCGCCCACGACGAGCCCGAGCTCAAGGTGCATGTCGACTGGTGGACAGAAGCCCAGGGACTGGATTCGCAGGACCTTGCCGAGAAACTGGTGCCCGCGCCCGGCGCGCGCAGTGATGCCGAGCCGGGCAAGAAGCGCAAGCGCTCGCGCCGGCGCAAGCGCAAGGGCAGCGGCGATGCGACCACGGCCGAATCCGGTGCGGAGTCTGCGTCGGAGTGATCCCGGTAACGGCTTACGTGGGGCTCGGCAGCAATCTGGATGATCCACCGGGCCAGCTCAAGGCGGCGATCACCGCATTGGGCGAACTGGACGATACGCGACTGCTCCGCCACTCCGCGTTCTATCGCAGCGCCCCGTGGGGAATCGCCGAGCAACCCGATTTCGTCAATGCCGTGGCCGAAATTTCGACCCTGCTGCCTGCCGACGAACTGCTCGAAGGCTTGCTCGGCATCGAGAAACGCGCCGGGCGCATCCGCGGCGGAAGTCGCTGGGGACCACGCAAGATCGACCTCGACCTGCTGATCTATGGTGACCAGCGCATCGACCGGGGCGGATTGCAGGTGCCGCATCCGCGCATGGCCGAACGCGCCTTCGTCATCGTGCCACTCGCCGAACTCGATCCGCTGCTCGAAGTGCCGGGGCAGGGACCGGTTTCGCAAATGCTGTCACGGGTCGACAGCCAGTCCTGCGTGCGCCTGGCACGGGCGGGTTGATCGGCTGCCCGCGCGGCTTCCACGGAAGCCGGCACGATGCCTGTCTTGCAGATGCTTATCGGCTTGCGCCACTCGGGTTAGGATAGCCACCGGGCTGCGATCCCCGCGGTCTTGCCCGAGTCGCCTCCTCCCAATCCGGTTCCCATGTACGCAAACCCCGCAAACGCACCCGATCGTGCGCCGGTCACCGTACCGGCCTTGCAGCAGCGCAAGGCGGGTGGCGACAAGATCGTCGCCCTGACCTGCTACGACGCAAGCTTCGCCGCCCATCTCGATGCCGCAGGCATCGACGTCGTGCTGGTTGGCGATTCCCTCGGCATGGTCGTGCAGGGCTTGCCCAGCACGCTGGCCGTGACCGTGGAGCAGATGGTCTACCACTCCGCTGCGGTGGCTCGTGGCATGCGTGCACCGTTGCTGGTCACCGACATGCCGTTCATGAGCTACCGCGACGTGCCGACCGCGATGGCGACGGCAGCGCGGCTGATGGCCGATGGCGGCGCCGCGATGGTCAAGCTGGAGGGCGCGGACTGGACGATCGAGGTGATCGATGCGCTGGTCAGGCGCGATATCCCGGTGTGCGCGCATCTCGGCCTGACGCCGCAATCCGTGCACATGCTGGGTGGCTACAAGGTGCAGGGAAAACAACCCGCCGAGGCCGGGAAGCTGCTGGCCGAAGCGCGCGCCGTCGTCGCTGCCGGAGCGCAACTTCTCGTCCTTGAATGCGTGCCCGCCGCCCTCGCCAGCCAGATCACGCGCGATATCGCGATCCCGACCATCGGCATCGGCGCCGGTGCCGGGTGTGATGGCCAGGTCCTTGTTCTTTACGACATGCTCGGCATCACGCCCGGCAAGCGCCCGCGTTTCAGCAAGGACTTCCTGCACGGCCATGATTCCATCGATGCCGCATTGGTGGCCTATGCCCAGGCCGTTCGCCAGGCGGAATTTCCCGGTCCCGAGCACGGTTACTGAGGCGTCGTGCAGGTCATCCGGAAAACCGCCGAGCTGCGGGAACTGATCCGCGAGCGGCGCGGCCGTGGCGAGCGCATCGGCTTCGTGCCAACGATGGGCAACCTGCATGCGGGTCACTACTCGCTGATCGGGCAGGCGCGCGAACGCAGCGACTGCGTCGTCGCGAGCATATTCGTCAATCCCACCCAGTTCGGCGCCGGCGAGGATTTCGCCCGCTATCCGCGCACGCCGGGCGAGGACGCGCAAGGACTCGATGCGCATGGCTGCGATGTCCTGTTCCTGCCCGAAGTCGAATCGATCTATCCGCTGGGTCTCGAGCAGGGCGTTCGCGTCCGCGTGCCGGGCCTGGGCGACATCCTCGAAGGGGCCAGCCGGCCCGGGCACTTCGACGGCGTGGCGACCGTCGTGGCCAAACTGTTCAATCTCGTGCAACCCGACCTGGCGGTCTTTGGCAGCAAGGACTTCCAGCAGTTGCTGGTCGTGCGCAGGATGAGCGCGGACCTCGCCTTTCCGGTCGAAATACTCGGCGCTCCGATCATCCGCGAAAGCAATGGCCTGGCCATGAGTTCGCGCAACCAGTTCCTCGACGCGGGGCAGCGCGAGCAGGCAGCGGTGATCCACACGACCTTGCTCTGGATGCGCGACCGTCTTGGCGCGGAGCCGACGAGTCAGATCGAAACGGGCGCGGCCGCGCGCCTCGCCCAAGCCGGCCTCGTGCCTGACTATGCCGTGATCAGGAGCGCCGAGGATCTCGGCGAGCCGGGTCCTGCATCGGCGAGCGGGCGGGTGGCGCTGATCGCAGCCCGGCTGGGGTCGGTCCGCCTGATCGACAACCTGCAGATGCCGGGCTGAATCCGGCGCGGCGGAAATCCGGATCGTGTTGCCGGTCGGGGCCGGCCAGGCCCCACCCGGTGGCCGGAAGATGCGGACCGGCGCCGCCAGGAGACTTCTTGTGTGACGTGTATGGCACTTCGCAACAACTTGTGGTACGGTTACAACCGTCCTCGGGGTTTTCGCAACGCGGCTTGTTGCAACCTCGTGGCCACCAGGGCGCATTGCAGGTAATCGTCACTCCAATTGAACCCTCGCGCGACATCGCTGCGAGGGTTTTTTTTGTCCTGGAACAGCCGATCCCGTTCCGGGCGCCTCCATACGAAAGCAATATAAAACAACAAGATACCGTTGTTTCCGGGATGAATCGCTGGCCATTTCCCTGGCCGGCCGACAGTCCGAGCGGCAGCGAACAACGCCGCCGGCGCAGGCCGGTCCGGGTTGTTAAATGATTGTTGCGGATTTGCAACAATCGACTTCGCCGGCACCGAATTCAGTGCCCGTCGCGAGCGGATCGGCCCTTTTCGACCTGTTCGGCGATGGCCCAGTCGACGTGTTCGCGGACCAACTCCGAAGGGTGCTGGCGCCGGCTCTCCAGCGCGGCCAGCGTAGCCGCCGAAAACGGCGCATTGCCGAGCGCCACCGCGATATTGCGCAACCAGCCGGCGTGCCCGGTGCGGCGGATCGGCGAACCCTCGGTGCGCTTGAGGAACTCATCCTCGTCCCAGGCGAACAGTTCGGCCAGCGTGCTGTCGTCGAGCGTGTGCCTTGCATGGAAGTCCGGTTCCGGACTGCGTGTGGCGAACTTGTTCCAGGGACAGACCAGCTGGCAATCGTCGCAGCCGAATATGCGGTTGCCCATCGGCCTGCGCAGCTCGAGCGGAATCGAGCCGCGCAGTTCGATGGTCAGGTAGGCGATGCAGCGGCGCGCGTCGACCTGGTATGGGCCGATGATGGCCTGGGTCGGGCAGATGTCGATGCAGCGCCGGCAGGTGCCGCAATGTGCACTGGCGGGGGCATCGACGGGCAACGGCAGGTCGGTGTACAGCTCGCCGAGGAAGAACCAGGATCCGGCATCGCGGTTGATCAGGCAGGTGTGCTTGCCGATCCAGCCGAGGCCGGAATCCCGCGCAAGGGCGCGTTCGAGGACGGGCGCCGAATCGACGAAGGCGCGGTAGCCGAATGGTCCCACTTTCGCGGCGATGCGGTCGGCCAGTTTCTGCAGGCGATTGCGCATGAGCTTGTGGTAGTCGCGGCCCAGCGCATAGCGGGCGACGTACGCGCGCGCGGGATCCGCCAGCACGTCGAAGCCGTCGCGCGCTCCGTCGGGCAGGTAATCCATGCGCACCGAAATAACGCGCAAGGTACCCGCGACCAGTTCCTGCGGCCGGCTGCGCTTGCTGCCGTGGCTGGCCATATAGGCCATTTCCCCGTGGTGGCCCGCCTTCAGCCAGTTCAGCAGGTGCGTCTCGTCGTTGCCGAGGTCGATGCCGGTGACGCCAAGCTGCTGGAAGCCGAGTTCGGCGGCCCAGCCGCGCAGATCGGAAACCAGTCGCGGATAATCGATGGCTGACATGCTCGGAATGGCGGACGAATCGGCGCAAGGGACGGACAGCTAGCATAGGACTTCGCGGCCGGGGGGAGAAACGCTACGTATAATCCCCGCATGTCCGACCTGTCTCATTCGAAAGCCCTCTACACCGTCGACCAGGTGCGCCGCATCGATCAGGCGGCGATCCACGACGCTGGCCTGGCCGGAACGAAACTCATGCAACGCGCAGCGAAGGCCGCACTGAAGTGCCTGCGGCGGCGCTGGCCGCACGTGCACAGCCTGGTCGTGGTCGCCGGCAACGGCAACAACGGCGGCGATGCCTTCCTGCTGGCGCGGTTCGCGCGACATGCACAGATGGAAGTCACCGTCGTTGCGCTGGGAGAGAGTTCCTCCGGCGATGCCGCGGCGGCGCGGGCGGCCTGGTGCAAGACCGGCGGCGAGATCGAGGTCGCCGGCCCGACAACCCGCCTGGTTCAGGCGGATGTCCTGGTCGACGGCCTGTTCGGCACCGGCATCACGCGGGCTCCGGCCGGCATCGCCGCGCACCTGATCGGGCAGATGAATGCATTCCAGGGCAAGCGACTCGCCCTCGACGTGCCGTCCGGACTCGACGCCGACAAGGGAACCGCACCAGGCCCTGTCCTGCGCGCCGATGCCACGATCAGCTTCGTCGGCTGGAAGCGCGGCCTGTTCACGGCCGACGGCGTGGACTGCTGCGGCGATCTCGATCTGGATGCGCTCGGCATAACAGACGACATCATCGGTTCGATCGGGATGGACGCCGAACTGCTCGATGCCTCGGTCCTGCATCTGCTTCCGCCGCGAAGGCGCAATGTGAACAAAGGCCTTTTCGGCCATGTGCTGGCCATCGGCGGCGACACCGGCATGGCCGGTGCAGTGCGCCTGACGGCCGAGGCCGCGTTGCGGGTGGGCGCAGGACTGGTCAGCGTGGCCACGCGGATCGAGCATGTCGGAACGGTGGTTGGCTCTCGGCCGGAGTTGATGGCCATGGCCGCCGACGGGCCACAGTCGATCGAAAGGCCGCTGGCGCGCGCGAGCGTGCTGGCGCTCGGTCCCGGCCTGGGCCAGGCGGCCTGGGGCCATGCGCTTTGGGATGCCGCCATGCGTTCCGGCAAGCCGGTCGTGCTCGACGCCGATGGGCTCAACCTGCTGGTCGGCCAGCCGCTCGACCTGCCGGCCAACAGCATCATGACGCCGCACCCGGGAGAGGCTGCACGCCTGCTCGGCTGCGACAGCGCGAAGGTCCAGTCGGACCGGTTTGCCGCGGCGAGGGAACTGGCCGCGCGCTATCGATGTGTAGTTGTACTGAAGGGGGCTGGCAGCCTGGTGGCGGACGCCGCAGGCCGCCTTGCCTTGTGTCCGTTCGGCAATCCCGGCATGGCCAGCGCCGGCATGGGCGATGTGCTGACCGGCGTCATCGCCGGCCTGCTCGCGCAGGGACTCGGTGCCTGGGATGCGGCCTGCCTCGGTACGGTGGCTCATGCGATTGCCGGCGATCGCGCAGCCGCAGACCAGCCGCGCGGCATGATCGCCCGCGACCTGATGGGTCCGCTGCGTGCGTTCGTCAATGGCAACCGGACATGAGCGAGCGGATCGAAAAAGCGGGGATCGATGAAAACGAGCTGGTCGCCATCGCGCGAAAGTTCGCGGGCCGGCTCGATGCCGGCGGCGTGATATTCCTGAAGGGTGAACTGGGTGCCGGCAAGACCACGTTTGCGCGGGCCCTAATGTCCGCGCTGGGCATTGGCGAGCGCATCAAGAGCCCGACCTACAGCCTGATCGAATCCTACCGGAGCGGGCAACGGCCGGTGCACCACCTTGATCTTTACCGGATCGCGCACGCCGAGGAACTCGAGTGGCTGGGGCTGCCCGACCTGCTCGATGACCGGGCCCTGATCCTGGTCGAATGGCCGGAACGGGCCGGTTCGGCGCTGCCGCCGGCCGACCTGATGATCGAGTTGCGCCATGCGGGCGAACGGCGCGACTTCAGCGTCACCGCGGTGTCGGCCGGGGGCCGCGCTTGCCTGCAGGGACTGCGCCCGGCACTGGCCGCGACGGCCGGCACTACTTGACCAGTTTGTTAGGAAGGTTGCGCATATTGCGGATTTACAAAGGAAAACACTTGAATTCCATGCGTGTTTTGCGCTTGAATGCGCATCCATGGACCGTCACTTGCCCCGATTGATCCGATTCGTGCTGGCACTGGCCTTGCCGGTCGTCGCGCTGTCGGCTGCGCAGGCTGCCGAAATCAAGGCGTTGCGCGTATGGGCGGGCCCCGAATACACGCGCGCGGTCTTCGATGTTTCCGGACCGCTCGACTACCGGATATTCGACCTGAGCGATCCCGATCGCCTCGTCCTCGATTTGAAGTCCAGCACGTTTTCCAGCGACTACGCGGCAGCAGACGCCAAGGGTCTGCTCAAGGCCGTGCGCAGCGGCAAGCAGGGCAAGGACGACCTTCGCGTCGTCTTCGATCTTGGCGAGGGCGTGCGCCCGAAGAGCTTCCTGCTGACCCCGGCCGAGAAGTTCGGCTACCGGCTGGTGCTGGACCTGTATCCGAAGACGCGGGCCGAGCCGGTCAAGACCGTCGAGAAAGTCCTGCCGCCCGGCACCTCGCGCAACGTCATCGTGACCGTCGATGCGGGCCACGGCGGCGACGACCCGGGTTCGATCGGCGCCACCGGCACCTACGAGAAGGTGATCACCCTGGCCGTTGCGCGCGAACTCAAGCGCGTCATCGACAAGGAGCCGGGCATGAGCGCGATCCTGACCCGGGACAGCGACTTCTTCATCCCGCACAAGGAACGCTACCAGAAGGCACGCGATGCCAAGGCCGACCTGTTCGTGTCGATCCACGCCGATGCCTTCACCAAGAGCGAGGCGCGCGGCAGTTCGGTGTGGGTGCTGTCCCCGCGTGGTGCAACCAGCGAGGCCGCACGCTGGCTGGCCGACAGCGAGAACCGCGCCGACCTGGTCGGTGGCGTATCGCTGGATACGCGCGACGACACGCTGGCGGCGGTGCTGCTCGACCTGTCGCAGGGCGCGACCATGGAAGCGAGCAATGCGGTGGCCAACCAGGTCCATGCGGCGATGCGTCGTGTCGGCCCGACCCACAAGAACCACGTCGAGCGCGCCAATTTCATCGTCCTGCGCTCGCCCGACGTGCCTTCGATCCTGGTCGAGACCGCGTTCATCTCGAATCCCGCCGAAGAGCGTCGGCTCAACAATCCGGCCGAACGCACCAAGCTCGCCGACGCCATCCTCGACGGCATCCGCAACTACTTCCGCTCGACGCCGCCGCCGGGCACCTGGTTCGCCCTCGAGAGCAACCGGGCCAAGGCCAGTCGCCACGTCGTCTCGCGCGGCGAATCGCTGAGCATCATTGCCGAGCGCCACGGCACCTCGGTGACCGCCCTGCGCAGCGCCAACAAGCTGGCCCATGACAGCGTTCGCGTCGGCGACGTGCTGGAAATTCCGCAGGGCTGATCCGCAGCGGGTCGAGGCGCCCTGATCCGCTATCATGCGGGATTCCGCCGCGACCTGTTCCCGCATGCCACGCATCCATTCCCTGCCACCCGAACTGGTCAACCAGATCGCTGCCGGTGAGGTCATCGAGCGCCCGGCTTCGGTAGTCAAGGAGCTGATCGAGAACAGCCTCGACGCGGGTGCGCGGCGCATCGAGATCGACGTCGAGGAGGGCGGGGCACGCCTGATCCGGGTCCGCGACGATGGCGCCGGCATCGAGGCCGACGACCTGCCGCTGGCGATCTCCGCGCATGCGACCAGCAAGATCGCCAGCTTCGAGGACCTCGAACGCGTCGGCACCCTGGGATTCCGCGGCGAGGCGCTGCCGTCGATCGCATCGGTCTCGCGCTTCGCGCTGACTTCGAGGACGGCAAACGCGGAGAGCGCATCGCGCATCGAAGTGGATGGCGGCAAGCCGCATTCGCAGCGGCCGGCCCAGCACGTGGCCGGAACCACGGTCGAGATACGTGATCTTTTTTACAATTTGCCGGCGCGGCGAAAGTTCCTGCGTGCCGAGCGCACCGAGTTCAACCATATCGACGACCTCGTCAAGGCGATCGCGCTGGCCCGGGACGGCGTCGAATTCCGCCTCAGCCACAACGGCAAGGCGGTTCGCCTCTACAAGCCCTTGCGCAATGCCGATGAGGCTGCGCGACGCGTCGGCGAGGTGCTCGGCGAGGAATTCGTCGCGCAAAGCCTGCGCGTCGAGCACGGCGGCGCGGGCATGGTCCTTTCCGGCTGGGTCGGATTGCCGACCGCTTCGCGTTCGCAGGCCGACCAGCAGTATTTCCACGTCAATGGCCGCCTCGTGCGCGATCGCGTCGTCAGCCATGCGGTGCGCCAGGCCTATGCCGATGTCCTGTTCCACGGGCGGCATCCGGCCTTCGTGCTGTTCCTCGAGCTCGACCCGCTGGGTGTCGACGTCAACGTGCACCCGGCCAAGAGCGAGGTGCGCTTCCGCGAGTCGCGGCTGGTCCACGATTTTCTCTACCGCAGCCTGCACGAAGCACTGGCTGAGGCGCGCGCCGGTTCGGGCGCGAACGTGCAAGGGCCGGCCGGCCCGATGCCTTCCGCCTCGTACCACCAGCCCGTTCTGCGCCAGCAGTCGGGGCTGCGCCTCGGCGTCGGCGAACCGCTGGCCGATTATGCGGCCCTGCTCGGTACCGGCCCCGGTGCCGCCGCGGGCAGGGCCATCGGCGAGTCCGCCGCGGCAGCGCAGGACATCGTCGCAAACGCCGACGACATCCCGCCGCTCGGCTTCGCCATCGCCCAGTTGCACGGCGTGTTCGTGCTGGCGCAGAACGCCCACGGCCTGATCCTGGTCGACATGCATGCAGCGCATGAACGCATCACCTACGAGCGCCTCAAGCGCGCGCAGGAGGGTGACGGCATCCGCTCGCAGATGCTGCTGGTGCCAGTATCGATTGCCGTCAGCGAGCGCGAGGCGACCATCGTCGAAGAGCAGGGCGCTCGCTTCGCCGAGCTCGGCTTCGACATCGCGCGCAGCGGCCCGCAAGGCATTACCGTGCGCCGCGTGCCGAGCCTGCTGGCTGCCGGCGATGTGTCGCAACTCGTTCGCGACGTGATCGCCGACCTCGCCACGCATGGCTCGTCGCGCCGCATCGAAGAGGCGGGCAACGAGCTGCTTTCGACCATGGCCTGCCATGGATCGGTGCGCGCCAACCGGCGCTTGAGTTTGCAGGAGATGGACGCACTGTTGCGCGAGATGGAAGTGACCGAACGCTCCGCCCAGTGCAACCATGGGCGGCCGACCTGGGTGCAGCTGACCATGCAGGAACTCGACCGCCTGTTCCTGCGCGGTCGCTGACCACCGACAACCTGACCTCGAAGAAGGAATGCCCCGATGTTGATGACCACCCTGCTGCTTGCCGCAAGCCTTTCCGGAGTCCAGGCGGTCGCGGCGCACAGCGACGATGACTATGTGCGCGAGATCGAATCCTGGCGCGACGAACGCGCGCAGCGGCTCAAGTCGCCGAGCGGCTGGCTTTCCCTGGTCGGCCTCGAATGGCTCAAGGCCGGCACCAACCGCGTCGGCAGCGCGAAAGACAACGATATCGTGATCGCCAAGGCGCCGGCCCACCTCGGCACGATCGACTGGAGTGGCGACAAGGTCACTGCGACGCTCAACGCGGACTCGGGCGCCATGATCGACGGTCGACTGGCCAGCAGCGCCGAACTGCTCGACGACGCGCACCCGGATCCCACGACGATCAGCTTCGGCACCGTGAATTTCTATCTGGTCGATCGCGCCGGCGGCAAGAAGGGCCTGCGCATCAAGGACAGTGCCGCGGAAACGCGCACCCACTTCCTCGGCCTCGACTATTTCCCGGTCGATCCGTCGTGGCGCATCGAAGCGAAGTGGGTTGCCTTCGATCCGCCGCACACGCTGGAAATTCCGAACGTGCTGGGCACGATCGATTCGATGACGGTGCCCGGCAAGGCCGTTTTCGAGCATGCAGGAAAGAGCTTCGAACTGCTGCCCGTGCTCGAAACCGAAGATGCCGACGAGCTGTTCTACATCATCGCCGACAAGACCAGTGGCAAGGAAACCTACGGCGCCGGGCGGTTCTTCTATTCGGCGATGCCGAAGGACGGCAAGGTCGTGCTCGATTTCAACAAGGCCTACAACCCGCCGTGCGCGTTCACCCCGTACGCGACCTGTCCGCTGGCGCCGCCGGAGAACCGCATGGGTGTCGCCGTCAAGGCCGGCGAGAAGAAGTATCGCGGCAGCAAGCACTGAATCGGCGGGTGGCGCGCTCCCGGCGCGCCAGGATCCAGCGGAAGCGGCCTCCCGGGCTGGATCCGGCCGTGCAGCGGCCCGCCCGGATCGCCGCGCCCGGCTACTTGCCGGTGAACACCGGTTTGCGGCGTTCGAGGAAGGCGCCGGTGCCTTCCCGCATGTCGGCCGTCGTGCAGCACAGCGCAAACGCCTTGCCCTCGAAATCCAGGCCCTGTTCGGCTCCGCACTCGCCACCGATCAGCACCGCATCCAGGATGCCGGCCAGCGCATGCGGAGCGGCAGCGGCCAGCTGATCGGCGATCGCCCCGACCTCGGCGTCGAGGCTGTCGCCGCCCACCACCTTGTTGAGGAGGCCCAACTGCAGCGCGCGGGCGGCGTCGATGGGCTGGCCGAGCAGGCACATTTCCAGGGTCGCCGCGCGACCGGCCAGGCGCAGGAGACGTTGCGTCCCGCCGAATCCGGGCAACAGGCCGAGGCTGATTTCCGGCTGGCCGAGGCGGGCCCTGTCGCTGCCGATGCGCAGGTGGCAGCTCATGGCGATCTCGAGGCCGCCGCCGAGGGCGAATCCCTGGATGCGTGCGATGACGGGTTTGCCAAGCAACTCGATGGCGCGCGTCATGCGTTGGCCGGCACGCGAAAAAGCCTGTGCGTCCAGCGGGTTGAGCGAACGCAGTTCGCTGATGTCGGCGCCGGCGACAAACGCCTTTTCGCCTGCGCCGGCCAGCACGACGACACGCACCGCATCATCGTGGCGGGCCTGCTCGAAGGCGACCTGCAGCTCGTTGATGGTCTCGCGGTTGAGCGCATTGAGCTTCTCGGGGCGATTGATGGTGAGCGTGCGCACGGCGCCACGATCGCTGCTGGTCAGGTTGCGAAATGCCATGGAGGACTCCCGGTACGGTTGCGTTCAGAAAAGATGCGGATGATAGCAACCCTCCGGTGCCGAACTTTCCCCGCCAGGCGGACTCTGTCTGGACTGCATTGCACGTGCCGATTGGAGCTCTGGCTGCGCTCAGGTACACTGATCGGCCATTTTTCGGGCCTGTTGGCATGCCAACCGGGCTCCCCGCATCAACCATCCGTTTCAGATTCCTTCTGGAGGCAGCATGAAATTTGGTTTGTCACTCGCCATGGTGGCGTTGTTTGCAACAGGGGCCGTCATGGCCCAGGACACGACGTCGGAGAAGGGCAAGCTCTCCTATTCGATCGGTTACCAGATCGGCAAGGACTTCACCGAGCGCAAGATGGACGTCGACATCAACACGGTCATCAAGGCGTTGCAGGATGCCTACGCAAAGCGCAATCCGACCGTCCCGGAAGACCAGATGCGCGAGACTCTCAGCGCCTTCCAGACCAAGATGATGACCGAGGCCAAGGCCGAGTTCGACAAGGTCGCCGGCGCCAACAAGGCGAAGAGCGACAAGTTCATGGCCGAGAACAAGACCAAGAAGGGCATTGTTTCGCTGCCCTCCGGCCTGCAGTACCGCGTCATCGAGGATGGCAACGGCAAGAAGGTCGGTCCGACCAGCGAAGTGACCGTGCATTATCGCGGCTCGCTCTCCGATGGCCTCGAGTTCGACAGCTCCTTCGCTCGCGGCGAGCCGGTCAAGTTCAAGGTCAACGAGGTGATCAAGGGCTGGCAGGAATCGCTGTCGCGGATGAAGGTCGGCGACCACTGGCAGATCTTCGTGCCGGCCGACATGGCCTATGGCGAACGCGGCCAGCCGCCGCGGATCGGTCCGAACCAGGCGCTGGTGTTCGATATCAAGGTAATCGATTCGAACTGATCGGCGACTTGAAGTCCCGGGAAGCGCCGCGGCCATCCGCGGCGTTTCCTTTTGTGCGGCAGGCGTGGCGGTCAGATGTAGTTGCGCATTTCCTCGAGCGCACGCTCCATGTCGAGCTTGATGCGGTTGATGATGCGCATGGCCGGTTCGGCGCTGGCATCGTCGCTGCCGCCTCCGGCAACGCTGGCCTGGCCGCGGCTGACCAGGTCGGCTTCCTCGTCGGCGACGAACTGGGCCAGGTAGACGTAACCCTGGCGAAGTCCTTCCTTGACTTCCGGGTGATCGGGCCCGAGTCGCTTGAGCAAGGTGAGTATCGCCAGGCGGATGGATTCCCGCTTGTGCGGCAAAAGGCTCTCGGGAAGACCGTAGACACCCGGCTCGACCGTGGACAAGACCTTGCCATAGTCGCTGACTACCTTTGTTGCCATTCCGAGCATGCGTGGCACCATGTGTCCTGTACGCCACTAATGTAACAGCACCTCGTCATGACAGGATCGCCCCGGCGCATGCAGATCGATTTTCCGCAACCCGTGCTCAGTCCATGCATCGGCATCTGCCAGCTCGGCGATGACGGCCTGTGTGTCGGCTGCCTGCGCAGCAGCGATGAAATAGGCCGCTGGCTTGGCATGAGCAGGGCCGAGCGCGAGCACGTGATGAACGTGCTGCTGCCACGGCGCGAAGCGGAACAGGCATGAAGGACCACGTGCATATCCAGCGGCTTCGGCGCGCCGTGCGCAGCCTTGGCGATCCGCCGCAGCCGCCTGGCTGGAACGCGACGGAATTTCCCGAGCTGTGGTCGGAAGACACGCTGCTTCGCCCGGCCGCAGTACTGCTTCCGGTGGTCTGCCGCGCCGACAGCCTCAGCATGCTTTTCACGCGGCGCAACGAAGCGATGCGCCATCACGCCGGGCAGATCAGTTTCCCGGGCGGCGCCGTCGAAGCCGGCGACAGCGACGCGATCGCCGCCGCGTTGCGCGAAACCCATGAAGAGACCGGCATCCGCGCCGAGTTCATCGATGCCTTCGGCTTCCTCGATTGCCTCGATACCGTTTCCGGATTCAGCGTCACGCCGGTGGTCGCGATCGTCCGCGACGGTTTCGATCTGGCACCGGATCCGGGCGAAGTGGCGGAAGTCTTCGAGGTGCCACTGGATTACATCCTCGCGCCGGGCCGCATGCAGCGATCGGAAATCCTCTGGCACGGACGCGGTCGCGAGATTTTCGAGTTCGATTTCGCCGGCAAGCGCATCTGGGGCGCGACGGCCGCCATACTGCAGAATCTGCTGCGTCGCCTGGAGGCCGTGGATTGACATGGGCACCCTGATTTCCAGCGGGGAGCTGAGCGCCCTTCTTGCCGGATCGCCGCCGCTGGTGGTGGACTGCCGCAAGGAACTCGCTGAACCCCAGAGCGGGCGCATGGCCTATGCGCAGGCCCATCTGCCGGGGGCCGTGTATGCCGACCTCGACAGCGACCTTTCCGACCTCTCGCGCGAGGGGCTTGGTCGCCATCCCCTGCCGCACGCACGGGCATTTTCCGACGTCCTGTCCCGCTGGGGCTGGCAGCCGGGCCGCAGGGTCGTTGCCTATGACGACGCCGGCGGTGCACTGGCCGCGGCGCGCCTCTGGTGGATGATGCGTGCCGTCGGTGCGCACGAGGTATTCGTGCTCGATGGCGGCTACGCGGCCTGGCTGCGGAATGGCCTGGCGACCGACGCGGCCATTCCGCGCATTGCGGCCTCTCGCGTCGAGGTCTCCTTCGATGCCGGCCAACTGGTCGACTTCGATGCGTTGCAGGAGGGGCTGGCAGGATCCACGCTGCGTCTGCTCGATGCGCGCGGTGCGCCGCGCTACCGCGGCGAGACCGAACCGCTGGACCCCGTCGCCGGCCATGTGCCGGGCGCGTACAACAGGCCCTTCGCGGACAACCTCGACGACTCGGGCTGTTTCAAGCCAGCCCGGCGACTGGCTGAAGAGTTCGCCCCGCTGATCGATCCCTACCCGCCGGAGGCGGTCGTGCACATGTGCGGCTCGGGGGTCACTGCCTGCCACAACCTGCTCGCCATGGAGCATGCCGGCCTGCACGGATCGCGCCTGTTCGCGCCGTCCTGGAGCGGGTGGCTGGACGATCCGGCACGCCCGGTTCGTGTCGGTGGCACGCCTTGAAGGTGTGCCGGCGAACCTGCCGAATCGGGAGAGCTGGCGGGCGACGCCAGCCAACCCGGGCCGCGTTTTGGCTCTATACTGCCGTTGCGCCAGTCCTGGCGCGATGTCAGAGACGAGGTCGATTTCCCCTTGAGTACGTCTGAAACACGCGTCCGGCCGCGCCGGGCAGGCAACACCACCGCAGCCAGGAAGGCACCGGCCAGCCGCAAACCGGCAACTGCCGGCAAGAAGGATACTGCCAGCAAGAAGGAGCCAGCCAGGCTGCCAGCCAAGTCTCCGGCCCGGGCCATGGCGCCGGCGAAGAAAGCGGCACCGAAGAGTGCGCCGCGGCCTGCCGCGAAGAAGGCATTGCCCAAGGCGCCGCGCAAGCGCGTCAAGCCCGATCTGGAGCAGGACGTCTATGCGCGCCTGCACAAGGCCGTGGCAACCGCCCTCGAGGATCTGAAGGCGCGCGATACACGCGAGATCGATGTCCGCGGCAAGACCTCGGTAACCGATCTCATCGTCGTCACCAGCGGAACCTCGACCCGGCACGTCAAGTCGATCGCCGACGAAGTCGTGCGCTCGGCCAAGAAGATCGGCCTGCCGCCGATCGGCGTCGAAGGCCAGCGCGAAGCGGAATGGGTGCTGGTCGATCTCGGCGACATCGTGGTCCACGTCATGTTGCCGCGTACGCGCGAGTTCTACGGCCTCGAGCGCCTGTGGACCGTCGGCGACGAAGAGCATCCCGAAGTGCTTGCCGGCTGAAGCGGACGGGCCGTGCGTACGCGCCTGATCTCGGTCGGCGAACGCATGCCCTCGTGGGTGACGGAAGGCTTCGCCGAGTATCGCAAACGCCTCTCGCGCGAACTTCCGATCGAGCTGGTGGAAATCCCGCTGGGCAATCGCGGCAAGAGCCGGGATCCCGTGCGGGCGATGGCGGACGAGGGCAGCGCGATCCTCGCCGCGATCAGCGCCGACACGCATGTAGTTGCCCTTGATGGCCGCGGCAGGCCATGGTCGAGCGAACAACTGGCGGCGAACCTCGCCGACTGGCGCATGCTCGGACGTGACCTGGCCATCCTCATCGGCGGACCCGATGGCCATGCGCCCGATGTCCTCAGGCGCGCCCAGCAAAGCTGGTCGCTCGGGCCCCTGACCCTGCCGCACATGCTGGTGCGACTAATCGTTGCCGAGCAGCTCTACCGGGCGACGACGATCCTTGCCGGGCATCCCTACCATCGCGCCTGACGAGGCCAGCCCATGAATGCGGGCAGACCTGGTCATTGCGCAAGGCGTGCCGGCGCTATTGCGGATCCGCTGCCGCGCTGACCCGCCAGACCGTATTGCCGACGTCGTCGGCGACCAGCAGGTCGCCCTTGCCATCGAAAGCGACACCGACGGGCCGGCCACGTGCTTGTTCATCGGCATTGAGGAATCCGCCCAGCACGTCGCGCGGCAAGCCGGCGGGCGCTCCATTCGCGAACGGCACGTAGATGACCTTGTAGCCGCTCTTCGGCTTGCGGTTCCACGAGCCGTGCTGGCCGACCATGAGTCCATGCCGCCAGGCCTCCGGCAGGCCGCTCTGCTGCGAGAACGCGATTCCCAATGACGCCGTATGCGAGCCCACGGCATAGTCCGGCGCGATCGCCCGGGCCACCAGGTCCGGCCTCGGCGGCTGGATGCGCGTGTCGACATGCTGGCCGAAGTAGCTGTAGGGCCAGCCGTAGAATGCGCCATCCCTGACCGAGGTGATGTAGTCGGGTACGAGGTTGTCGCCGATTTCGTCGCGTTCGTTGACGGCCGTCCACAGCGCCCCGGTTTCCGGTTCCCAGTCCATGCCGTTGGGATTGCGCAATCCGCTGGCGAACTCGCGCATCGAGCCGGTGCTGCGGTCGAGTTCCCAGATCGCCGCGCGACCCTTCTCGATTTCCATGCCGTTTTCGCCGACGTTGCTGTTGGAGCCGACTGAAATGTAGAGCTTGCTGCCATCGCGGCTTGCGATGACGTTTTTCGTCCAGTGGTGGTTGATGCCGGCCGGCAGGTCGACGACCTTTTCGCCAGCAGCCGTGATCGATGTCTGCCCTTGCTGGTAGGGGAAACGCAGCAGCGCGTCGGCATTGGCCACGTAGAAGTCTTCGCCGACCAGGGCCATGCCGAAGGGCGAATCGAGGTTGCTGAGGAAGTCCGTGCGCAGCTCCGCAATGCCGTCGCCGTCGGCATCGCGGAGCAGGCTGATGCGGTTGGCGCTCGGCACTCCGGCTCCGGCCCGTTTCATGATCAGTCCCGCGATCCAGCCCTTGATCCCCGACGATGGCGCGTCTTCGGGCCGCGGCGGCGCATTCGACTCGGCGACGAGGACATCGCCGTTGGGCAGCCGGTAAAGCCAGCGCGGATGCTCGAGTCCGCTGGCGAAGGCATTGACCGCCAGGCCGGCTGCCGGCGTCGGCGTTTCGCCGTGCTTCCAGCCGATCGCCCTGGCGATATTCACGGTGGGAATGAACGATGATTCCGGCGGTGGCAGGGCGGGCGAGGGGCCGAATCCGGACTCTTGTGCAGATGCCGGACCCAGGGCGAGGCAGCACTGCGCGAACAGCGCCATTGAAGCGGCGACGGTGAGGCGTCGGGACGACGGTTCGAAACGTGGCATCGGCGACATTCCAGGCGGGACGGAAGGGGCATGCGGCGGCGAGCGGGTCGCCCTGGCGCACGGTCGATGCACCATCATGCCCGTGTAGCGGTGAACGCGAGGTGTCGTGCGCTGCCCTGCGCAAGTCCAGACCCGTATGGCACGGGGTTCGTCCCTGCTATCGTCGCAGCCATGCCTTACTACCTCGCATCGCGCTCGCCGCGCCGGCACGAACTACTCGAACAACTCGGGCTCGAGTTCAGTCCGCTCGATATCGATATCCCGGAAGTCCGGGCGACCGGCGAGCCTTGCCTGGACTATGTCAGCCGCGTCGCCAGGGAAAAGGCCGGTGCCGGCCTGATCCAGGTCGCCGCCATCCCGGGCGCGATCGTCATTGGTGCCGATACCGAAGTCGAACTGGACGGCGAGGTTTTCGGCAAGCCACTCGATGCGGCCGACGCGGCATCGATGCTGGGTCGCCTTAGCGGGCGTACGCATCGCGTCATCAGCGTGGTCTGGTGCGTCGCCGCGGGCAGCGAGGATCATGCGGTCTCGGTCTCCGAGGTCAGTTTCGCGCCGCTTCAGCCAGGGCAGATCGAGCGCTACGTGGCGACCGGGGAGCCGTTCGGCAAGGCCGGCGCCTACGCCATCCAGGGCCGCGCGGCAGCGTTCATCAGCCACCTGAGCGGCAGCTATTCCGGCGTCATGGGCCTGCCGTTGCACGAAACTTCACAATTGCTGCACCGTTTTCGGCGAAAATCGACGTCCCGCGCGGAGCCGAATCCGTTGTAAGTCCGAACCAGCCCTGCCTCTGGCATTCGACAAGACGCCGTCGCGCCAGCTATAAATCGCTTCAACTCCTGCGGCCAAGCCCTTGTCGTGACCGAAGAAATCCTCATCAATGTGACTCCGCGCGAGACCCGTGTCGCGCTGGTCGAAAACGGCATGCTGCAGGAAGTGCACATCGAACGTGCCAGCCGTCGCGGCTACGTGGGCAATGTCTATCGGGGCAAGGTGAGTCGCGTGATGCCCGGCATGCAGGCCGCATTCGTCGAGATCGGCCTCGACCGCGCCGCCTTCCTGCATGCCTCGGACATCATCCGGCCGCATTCGAACCTGCTTGGCGAGAACGGCGAAGCGACCGCTTCGCCGACGCCGCCGATCAACGAACTGCTGCGCGACGGCCAGGAGATCGTCGTCCAGGTGGTCAAGGATCCGATCGGCACCAAGGGTGCACGGCTGACCACGCATCTGTCGATTCCATCGCGCTACCTGGTGCTGCTTCCCTACAGCACCGTGCTCGGCGTTTCGGTGCGCATCGAGGATGAGACCGAGCGCATGCGGCTGAAGGAAATCCTCGCCGAGTCGATTGGCGAAAATCCGCTCGGTTACATCGTCAGGACCAATGCCGAAGGGCAGACGCGCGAGGCGCTGGCCGAGGACATCGACTATCTCGGCAAGCTCTGGAAATCCCTGCTCGAGCGCATGGCCGAGGCGCGCGTCGGCACGCGGGTCTACGAGGACCTGCCGCTGGCATTGCGCTCGCTGCGCGACCTCATGCGACCCTCGATCGAGAAAGTCCGTGTCGACTCGCGCGAAACCTTCGAACGGGCGCTCGATTTCACGAGCCAGTTCATGCCCGACCTGGCCGATCGCCTCGAGCATTACCCGGGCGAGCGGCCGGTCTTCGACCTGTATGGCATCGAGGATGAAATCCAGCGCGCCCTGCGCAAGGACGTGCCGCTCAAGTCCGGCGGCTACCTGATCGTCGACCAGACCGAGGCGATGACCACGATCGATGTCAACACCGGCAGCTTCCTCGGCACGCGCAACCTCGAGGAGACGGTTTACCGCACCAACCTCGAAGCCGCGCAATCGGCCGCGCGCCACCTGCGCCTGCGCAACCTCGGCGGCATCATCATCATCGACTTCATCGACATGATCGACGAGGAGCACAAGCGCCAGGTCATCCGCCAACTGGAGAAATCACTGGCGCGCGACCATGCCAAGACGACCGTGTACGACATGTCGCCGCTCGGCCTCGTGGAGATGACGCGCAAGCGCACCACGGAAAGCCTCGAACGCCAGCTTTGCGAGCCATGCCCGGCCTGCAGCGGGCGCGGCACGATCAAGACCGCGGAAACCGTCACCTACGAGATCTTCCGCGAAATCACGCGGGCGGTGCGCCAGTTCGACGCCGAGAAACTGCTCGTGCTGGCGACGCCGGAAGTGGTCGCGCGCATCCTCGACGAGGATTCGACCGCGGTCGCCGAACTCGAGGAGTTCATCGGCAAGACCATCCGCTTCCAGCCCGAAGAACACTATTCCCAGGAGCAGTTCGATGTGGTGCTGCTCTAGCGGCATGACCGGGCGTCGCGGCATCCCCAGACGAACACGCCCGGACGCGCGGGTAGCCGGCTTGCGCGCTGCAGCGTCCAGCAGCCGGCGAATGCCCGCGTCGTGCCGGATCGGCCCGGCCGCATGAGTCCGTGGCGCCGACGCCTGCGCAAGCTGCGCTTCTTCGTGCAGGCCGCGCTCGTCACCCTGATCATCACGGCGGCGGTGCTGGTCGGATTCGCGCAACTGGCCTTGCCCTGGCTGGCCGACAATCCGCAGCGCATCGAAGGCTGGCTGTCCGAACGCCTGGGGCGCCCGGTGACCATCGGCAAGGTCGAAGGCGCGTGGTCGCGTGCCGGCCCGAGGCTGGTGATCGACCAGTTGCAGATTGCCGCCGGCGCAAATGGCGAGCCATCGCTGACCGTGCCGCGGGCGGAGCTTGCCCTGAATCTGTATGCGGCATTCCAGCGCAACCGGGCATGGAACGAGTTTCGCCTCGTCGGGCTTGATCTCGGCCTCGTGCGCAGGCCGGAGGGCGACTGGCAACTGCGCGGCATCGATGCGGGCAGCGGCGAGGGCGGTTCGATGGGCGCGCTCGGCGCGGTCGTGCTGGTCGACCTCAAGCTGTCGGTGATCGATGCCCAACGCGACATCAAGCTCAATCTGCGCGTGCCGGAATTGCGCGTGGTCAACCTCGGCCGGATCACGCGCGTGCTCGGCCAGTTCGGCAGCGAAAACGCGGGCGCATCGCCGCTCTGGCTGGTTGCCGACATCGACACCGGCAACCGCGCCGGCCAGCTCTATGTCAGCGGCAGCAAGCTCGACCTGGCCGAACTCGCGGCGGGTCACGCCATCGGCGGCATCAGGATCGTGGCCAGCAGCGGCGAAATCGAACTCTGGAGCAACTGGCAACAGGGCCGGATCGATGACATCTGGCTCAAGCTCGATCTCGGCCCGACCGTGCTCGAAGCCACATCGGAAGTCAGCGTGGAACCGGGCTTGTCCGTATTGCCACGCAGCGGCTTCGACCAGCTTGGCCTGTCCGCGCGCTGGCATCGCAACGGCCAGGGCTGGAAATTCGACCTGGCCGATGTCGCCTCGACGCGCCAGGGAATTGCCGCGACGCCGGGGCGACTGGTCGTTGAACGCATGGATGGCGAGTCGGCCCGTTTCCACGTGGCCGCCAACGCGCTGGATCTCGGCACGACAGGCAGCCTGGCGATGCTCTCCGCTTCGGTTCCCGAAGGATTGCGCCACTGGTTGTACCTCGGCAATCCGCGCGGTCGCCTGGCTGCCGTCGACATGCGCTGGAATTCCGCCGAGGACTTCGATGTCGATGCCCTCGTCGATGGCTTCGCCTGCCGCAGTGCCGGGGCGATTCCCGGCGTCGATCCGCTTGCCGCGCGACTGACCGGCGATGCCGGATCGGTGCTGCTCGCCGTGCCAGCGCAGGCGACCCGGATCGATTATCCAAAGGTTTTCCGCAAGCCGTTCGACTGGACGGCATTTGGCGGCGACATCCTGGCCTGGCGCGACGGAGACGACTGGCGCCTGCAGACCGCGCAGTTGAAGATCGACGCATCCGACTATGCCGTGGAACTGCGCGGCGGCGTCGAGCTTCAAGGGGATGGTTCGCGACCGCTGCTCGACCTGTCGGCGCTGGTCACGCACGCCGATGTCGGGGCGTCGAAGCTTTTCTGGCCGGTGAACACGATGCCGCCGGCTGCGGTCGACTGGCTGGACCGTGCCCTGGTGTCCGGCACCATCGCCAGCGGGCGCGCGCTGATCCGGGGCGACCTCGACAGCTGGCCCTTCGATGACAATGCCGGTCGCTTCGAGGCGCGGGCCGACCTCAAGGACCTGCAACTGGCCTACCTGCCGGATTGGCCGGATGGCGAAAAGCTTGACGTGATCGCCCGCTTCATCAACAACGGCATGCAGGCCACGGCCAGCTCCGGAAAGACGCGCGGGGTCTCGATAGACAGCGCCGAGGCGACGATTGCCGATTTCCACGAACCGTTGCTGGTGCTTGCCGCCGACGGCCAGGCCGCTGGTGCAGACCTGCTGGATTTCCTGCGCGCGACGCCCGTGGGCGAAAGCCACGCGGCCTACCTTGGCGGACTCGCCATCGGTGGCCGCGGCAACGCGCGCGTCAAGATCAACGTGCCACTCAAGGAAAGCGAGAATGCAACGCTCGACGGGCGCGTCGACCTGGTCAACGCCGATCTCGACGAGGCGAACTGGGACCTGCATTTCCGGAAGGCCAAGGGGCAGGTGCGCTTCAGCCGGACCGGCGTCTCCGCCGATTCGCTCGCGACCCGCTATGAAGATCACCCGGTCACCCTCGGCGTCGCCATCGGCAGTTTCGCGAAGGATCCGCTCAACGCATTCGAGGCCACGCTGGACGGGGTACTTCCGGCCGCCGTGGTCTTCGCGCGCGCCACCGATCTGGCCCCGGCCATGGCGAGCTTTCCGGGCGAGGCGAACTGGCGGATCGGACTGGCCATCGGATCGGAAGACGGCGCGGCTGCGGGACGCAAGACGCTGCAACTGCAAAGCGATCTGCAAGGCATCGCGTTCAACTTGCCGGCTCCGCTCGACAAGACCGCCGATGTTGCGCGTGCGTTCGACCTGAGCCTGCAGATGCCGCCGATCGGCCAACCCTTCACGGCCAGTCTTGGGCAGATCCTCCAGGTGCGCGGGATCCTGCCAGGACCGGCCACCCCGCTGTCGGCGCGCCTCGATTTCGGTCCGGTTGCCTCGAGCGAGGCGGTGCCCGCAAGCGGCATCCACATCGCCGGGCATGCGGGCGTCGTCGACGCAGGGGGATGGATCAAGCTGTTCAGCGCGGGCGGCACCGGCGGCACCCTGCTCCAGGGCATGGCCCTTGACGTCGATGACCTGCAACTGGCGGGACGCAGCTTTCCGGCCTTGCATGTCGACCTCGTACCGGCCAGCGAAGCAACCGGCATCCGCGTGCGCGGCGAGTCCCTGGAGGGCGAGCTCAGCGTGCCCAGCGTCGAACTGCAGCGGCGTGGCATCACCGCGCAAATGCAGCGCGTGCGCTGGCCAGACCTGCCGCCAGGCAAGGAAAGCGAGCCGACCCCCTTGTCCGGCATTGCACCGGCGTCGCTGCCGCCGCTGCACCTGTGGATCGGCGACCTCCAGTTCGGAACTTCGAAGTTCGGCGACATGCGCCTGGAAAGCTATCCGACCGACAACGGCATGCGCATCGACCTGCTCGAATCGAAATCGGCGAACGTCGACATGCGTGCCAGCGGCGACTGGAACGGCAGCGCCGGCGAAAACAAGTCGCATCTCGTCATCGACATGACCGCCAAGAGCCTGGGCAGCATGCTCGATGCCTTCGGCTATGCCGGCATCATCGAAGGCGGGCAGACATTCGCCCGCATCGACGCGACCTGGCCGGGCGCGCCAACCGCATTCGCCCTGGCCAATACCGAGGGGACCCTCGAGATCGGCGTCGAGAACGGACGCATCCTCGACGTCGACCCGGGCGCCAGTGGCCGGCTGTTCGGGCTGCTTTCCCTGCGCGAAATTCCGCGTCGACTGTCGCTGGACTTCAGCGACCTGTTCAAGTCGGGCATGAGCTTCAACTCGATCAAGGGCAGCTTCGCCCTCGATGATGGCAATGCGACCACCAGCGACCTCCTCATCAGCAGCCCGGCGGCCGACATCTCGATCAGCGGTCGCACCGGATTGCGCAACAAGGATTACGACCAGGAAATGATCGTGGTTCCGCGTGCCGGCGTCGCCCTGCCGGTGGTCGGTGCGCTTGCCGGAGGTCCGGTCGGCGCGGCTGCCGGCATCGTCGTGCAGACCCTGATCGGCAAGAAGCTCAACAAGGCGGCGCGCTCCCGCTATCGGGTGACGGGCAGCTGGGAAAAACCGGTGATCGTCCTGATTGGCAAGGATGACGCGAGGACGGACGGCGCGGTCGATGCCGGCGCCGAGCTGTCTGCGCCGGCAGGGCCCGCTGCGCAAGAAACCGGGAAGGTCCCGCCATCGGGCTCGCCGGAGCCCGCGGCAGGCGATGCCGCCACATCCGCACCGGCACAGAAGCCGGCGCAAGCCGCGGTGAATCCGGCGCAGTCGGATCCGACTGCCGGCAAGGCCGCGCAGCCCAGCCCGAAGGTACCCCGGAAAATCGACGTGCCCGAGCCGGATCCGCCACGCCAATGAACCTGGCGCGCAGCGGCGAGGGAATCAGATCCGCGAATAGTTCCACGACTGCATGCGGCCATCGCGATAGGGCATGACGCCGTGGAAGGCGCGCGGATCGGAATCGAAGACCAGCGGCAGGAAATGGCGGTCGCCGTCCCACAGCGGCAGGTCGAGGATGCGCTCGACCTCGACCCACTCGAGGCTTCCTTCCGGATTGCTCTCGAGCGGCGTGCCGGTGTAGCGTTCGATGAGGAAGACGAAACCCAGCCAGTCTTCTCCGTGCTTGCCGAATCCCGGCCAGCTGATCGTGCCGCGCAGGCTCATGTGGGTACATTCGATGGCGGCTTCTTCTTGAATTTCGCGGCGCATGCAGGCAACCACGTCCTCAGCGGGATCCATCTTGCCGCCCAGCCCGTTGTACTTGCCGAGATGCTGGTCGTCGGCGCGCGCGTTGCGGTGGATCAGCAGGACCCGGGAACGGTCTTCGGAAAGCACGTAGCCGAGGGTGGCGACGATCGGTGTATAGGGCATGGAGGTTCGCGATTGACCGGTGCAGTCAGGCATTTTCGCAGATTCAACCGGAAAGTCCCCAACCGTATCGGTCTGCACGCCGGCGTACCACGCCATGATTCGCGGCGGCGCTGCCGAAACTCGCGCGCGCCGGTGGCCCATTCGTCGAAGGCCAGGGCTGGATGCTGCGATGCATGAGCCGGCCCGCATGCGTTCCGCGACGCTGGGCGGCGTGCTGGCCATCCTGCTCTGGTCGTCGCTGGCCCTGATGACGGTGTTCACCGCCGCGTTGCCGCCGTTCGAGATCCTTGCCCTCAGTTTCGCCATTGGCGGCAGCTGCATGCTGCTCATGCCCGGCCACGCAGGCGGACGGCTGGCCGGCCTGCGCCAACCCTGGCCGGCGTTCGCGCTCTCGGTCGTGGCCCTGTTCGGCTATCACGCCCTCTACTTCATCGCCTTTCGCCACGCACCGGCAATCGAGGTCAACCTGGTCAACTACCTGTGGCCCTTGCTGATCGTCGTGTTTGCCTCCTTCCTTCCCGGCGTGCGCCTGCTGCCCGCGCAGATTGCCGGCACCCTGCTCGGCCTGGTCGGCGTGGTCTTCATGGTCAGCCGCGGCCAGGGCCTCAGCGCGAATGCAGAGGACCTGCCGGGATACCTTGCAGCGTTGGGCGCAGCCTTGACCTGGTCGACCTATTCAGTGCTCAACCGGCGCTTCCACGCGGTGCCGAGTTCGGCCATCGGTGGCGCCTGCCTGGTGGTCGCCGTGCTCGCCGGCCTGACCCACCTGGCGTTCGAGACGACCGTCGCGCCGAGTCCGGGCCAGTGGCTGGTCCTGCTGCTGATGGGCCTCGGCCCGGTCGGCATGGCATTCCGGCTGTGGGACAACGGCACCAAGCACGGCGACATCGCCGTGCTCGCCACGCTGTCCTATGCGGCACCGTTGCTGTCGACCCTGCTGCTGCTGTGCAGCGGTCGCGTCGAGGCGCACTGGAGCCAGGCCCTGGCGGCGTTGCTGCTGGTGGCGGGCGCCTGGATCAGCGTGCGCGCATCGATGCGCGCGCGGGCGGCGGCCACGGGTGCCGCGTGAGGGCTGGCCGGCGGATTCAGGAGCGCGGCGGATGCCTTTTCTGGGCGGCGGCGAAGGCTTCCAGCTGTTCGGCGCTGGCTTCACGCTGGTGCCGGGCCTTCCAGTCGGCGAACGGCTCGCCATAAATGCGCTCGCGCGCCTGCTCCTTGCCGATCGAGACGCCGTGCTTTTCGCCGGCTTCCCGATACCAGTCGGCAAGGCAGTTGCGGCAGAAGCCGGCCAGCGTCATCAGCTCGATGTTCTGCACATCGGAGCGGTCGCGCAGGTGATCGAGCAGCCGGCGGAAGGCGGCGGCTTCGAGTTCGGTGGTGATGTCGGTCATTGCAGTTCTCCGCGCAAGAGCAGGTTGATCCTACCACCGCGTTTGAGCCGCTTCGTCCGGGCATGGATAATGCGCCGGCATTCCCTGGAGTATCGATGAGCGCACGCCTGCTGGACGGCAAACGCATTGCCGACGAACTGCTCGACCGTCTTGCCGCGCGGGTGCGCGAACGCATCGGGGCCGGCAAGAGCCAGCCCGGCCTCGCCGTGATCCTGGTCGGCAACGAGCCGGCGTCCGCCGTCTACGTGCGCAACAAGCGCCGCGCCTGCGTGCGCGTCGGCTTCTCCTCGATGGCCTTCGACCTGCCGGCCGACACGCCGGAGGCCGACCTTGTCGCCCTGGTCGACCGCCTCAACGCCGATCCGAAGGTGCACGGCATCCTCGTGCAGTTGCCATTGCCGGCGCATGTCGACGCCAGTTCGCTGATCAATCGCATCGATCCGCGCAAGGACGTGGATGGCTTCCAGGCCGAGAATGTCGGCCGGCTGGTCCTGCGCCAGCGCGGACTGCGGCCGTGCACGTCGAAAGGCGTGATGACCCTGCTGGCGAACACCGATCTGCCGGTTCGCGGCCGCCATGCCGTGGTCGTCGGCGTTTCCAACCACGTCGGCAGGCCGCTCATGCTCGAGCTGCTGCTGGCCGGATGCACGACTACGGTCTGCCACCGCTTCACCGAAGACCTGGCCGGATTCGTCGGCGAGGCCGACATCCTCGTCGTCGCGGTGGGCCGGCCGGACCTGGTCCGCGGCGAGTGGATCAAGCCCGGCGCCATCGTCATCGATGTCGGCATCAACCGCCGCGAGGACGGCAGCCTGACCGGGGATGTCGAGTTTGCGGTGGCCGCCGAACGCGCGGCCTGGATCACGCCGGTCCCGGGCGGGGTCGGGCCGATGACCGTGGCAACCCTCATGGAAAACACCCTCGAGGCGGCCGAAACCTATTTCGACTGAGTGTCGGCCGGGCCCGCCGCGCGCGCGGGCATTGGCGGATGATGGCCGGAAAACGATATAATGGCGGACTTGATCAGCCTCCCAACGCGCCCATGCGTCTTCTCGCCGAAGCCCTGACGTTTGACGACGTCTATCTCGTTCCCGGTCATTCCGTTGTCCTGCCGCGCGATGTCGATACCTCGACGCGGCTGACGCGCACCCTGACGGTCAACGTTCCGATCATCTCCGCGGCCATGGACACGGTGACCGAAGCCCGCCTCGCCATCGTCATGGCGCAATGCGGCGGCATCGGCATCATCCACAAGAACATGAGCCTCGACCAGCAGGCGGCCGAAGTCCGCCTGGTCAAGAAGTTCGAGGCCGGCGTGATCCGCGACCCGCTCACCGTGCGTCCGGACACGACCATCCGCGACGTCATGCGCATCACCCGCGAGCACGGTATTTCCGGCGTTCCCGTGGTCGACCACGAGGAGCTGGTCGGCATCGTCACCAGCCGCGACATGCGCTTCGAGAAGAAGCACGACGATCCGGTCAAGAACATCATGACGCGCAAGGATCGCCTGATCACGGTCAAGGAGGGCGCCAGCGAGGACGAGGTGCTCGCCCTGCTGCACAAGTACCGCATCGAGAAGGTCCTCGTCGTCAACGACGCTTTCCAGCTGCGCGGCCTGATCACGGTCAAGGACATCCAGAAGGCGCGCGACAATCCGCATGCGGCCAAGGATGCGCACGAGCGCCTGCGCGTCGGCGCGGCCGTCGGCGTCGGTGGCGATACCGAGCGTCGCGTCGCGGCCCTGGTCGAGGCCGGCGTCGACGTGATCATCGTCGATACCGCGCACGGCCATGCGCAGTCGGTCATCGACCGCGTCGCCTGGGTCAAGAAGAACTTCCCGCAGACACAGGTCGTCGGCGGCAACATCGTCACCGCCGAGGCGGCGCTCGCGCTGCGCGACGCCGGGGCCGACGCGGTCAAGGTCGGCGTCGGCCCGGGCTCGATCTGCACGACGCGCATCGTCACCGGCGTCGGCGTGCCGCAGATCACCGCGATCGACCTCGTCGCCAATGCGCTGAAGGACGAGATCCCGCTGATCGCCGATGGCGGCATCCGCTATTCCGGAGACCTGGCCAAGGCGATCGCGGCCGGCGCGTCGACGGTGATGCTCGGCAGCATGTTCGCCGGCACCGAGGAATCGCCGGGCGAGGTCGAGCTGTTCCAGGGTCGTTCCTACAAGAGCTATCGCGGCATGGGCTCGATGGGCGCGATGGAGAAGGGTTCCAGCGACCGTTATTTCCAGGATGCCTCCGATCCCGAAAAGCTCGTGCCCGAGGGCATCGAGGGCCGCGTGCCGTATCGCGGTCCGTTGCGCACGATCATCCACCAGCTGGTCGGCGGCCTGCGCGCCTCGATGGGCTACTGCGGCTGCGCGACGATGGAGGAAATGCGCACGCGCCCGCAGTTCGTCCGCGTCACCAGCGCCGGCGTCCGCGAAGCGCACCCGCACGACGTGCAGATCGTCAAGGAAGCGCCGAATTACCAGTTGAGTTGACTGAAAGCCGGGATTCGGGATTCGGGATTCGGGATTCGTAATAGCGGCTCCTCGCAGAATACTTGACTCGCCCGAAAATCGGCACTTGCTCTTTCGAATCCCGAATCCCGAATCCCGAATCCCGGCCCCATGACCAACCTTCACCACGACAAGATCCTGATCCTCGATTTCGGTGCGCAGTACACGCAGCTGATCGCGCGGCGTATTCGCGAGATCGGCGTGTATTGCGAGATCTGGGCCTGGGACCATGATCCGGCCGAGATCGCGGCGTTTGGCGCGAAGGGCATCGTGCTCTCGGGTGGCCCGGAGTCGACCACGCTGCATGGCGCGCCGAAGGCCGCGCAGGAAGTCTTCGATTCGGGGCTGCCGATCCTCGGCATCTGCTACGGCATGCAGACCCTGGCCGCCCAGCTCGGCGGGTCGACCGAGGCGGCCGACGCGCGCGAGTTCGGCCATGCCGAAGTCGAGATTGTCGGACGCGACGTGCTGCTGCACGGCCTCAATGATCATCCGGGCAAGCCACCGCGCCTGAATGTGTGGATGAGCCATGGCGATCACGTGGCCACGGCGCCGCCCGGCTTCGTCGTCACCGCGCGCACCGACCGCATTCCGGTTGCGGCGATGGCCAATGAGGACAAGCGCTGGTACGGCGTGCAGTTCCATCCCGAAGTCACCCACACGCGCCAGGGCGAAACCCTGCTGCGCCGCTTCGTCGCGGAAATCTGCGGCTGCCGCACGCTGTGGACGGCGGCCAACATCATCGACGACCAGATCGCCCGCGTGCGCGAGAAGGTCGGCAAGGACGAGGTCATCCTCGGCCTGTCCGGTGGTGTCGATTCCTCGGTCGTCGCCGCGCTGCTGCATCGCGCGATCGGCGAGCAGCTGACCTGCGTGTTCGTCGATACCGGCCTGCTGCGCTGGCAGGAAGGCGACCAGGTCATGGCGATGTTCGCCGAGCACATGGGCGTCAAGGTCATCCGCGTCAACGCGGCGGAGCGCTACTTCAGTGCGCTGAAGGGCGTCAGCGATCCGGAAGCCAAGCGCAAGATCATCGGCAACCTGTTCATCGAGATCTTCGACGAGGAATCCTCGAAACTCGCCAATGCGCGCTGGCTCGCCCAGGGCACGATCTATCCGGACGTGATCGAGTCGGCCGGCAGCGGCACCGGCAAGGCGCACGTGATCAAGAGCCACCACAACGTCGGCGGCCTGCCGGCGCACATGAAGCTCGGCCTGGTGGAACCCTTGCGCGAACTGTTCAAGGACGAGGTGCGCCGGCTCGGCGTCGAGCTCGGCCTGCCGCGCGCCATGGTCTACCGCCATCCATTCCCAGGGCCGGGCCTCGGCGTGCGCATCCTCGGCGAGGTGAAACCCGAATACGCCGAACTGCTCGCGCGTGCCGATGCGATCTTCATCGAGGAGTTGCGCAAGGCCGATCTCTACGACAAGACCAGCCAGGCGTTCGCCGTTTTCCTGCCGGTGAAATCGGTCGGCGTGGTCGGTGATGCCCGCGCCTACGAATGGGTCATCGCGCTGCGCGCAGTCGAGACGATCGACTTCATGACCGCGCACTGGGCGCACTTGCCCTATGACTTCCTCGGCACCGTTTCCAACCGCATCATCAACGAACTGCGCGGCATCTCGCGCGTGGTCTACGACATCAGCGGCAAGCCGCCGGCGACGATCGAGTGGGAGTAGAGGGCGACATCGGGGCCGGCACGGTGCAGGCACCGGCGCCGACGTTTTCCGCTGACGATGAACGCTGGATGCGGCGTGCGCTCGAGCTGGCGGCGCATGCGCGCGATGTCGATGGCGAAGTCCCGGTGGGAGCCGTCCTCGTCGTGGCCGACGAAATGGTCGGCGAGGGCTGGAATCGCAATATCGCGCTGAACGATCCGAGTGCACACGCCGAGATCCTCGCCTTGCGCGCGGCCGGAACACGCTTGGGCAACTACCGTTTCCCGCAAGCCACCCTTTACGCGACGCTGGAGCCCTGTGCGATGTGCGCCATGGCGCTGGTGCATGCGCGCGTGGCCCGCGTCGTCTATGCCGCGGCCGATCCGAAGACCGGGGCGGCAGGCAGCGTGTTCGATACGCTCGTGTCGCCGAAGCACAATCATCGCATCGCGGTAGCGGCCGGCCTCCTGGCCGATGAGAGTGCCTCGCTGTTGCGCGAGTTCTTCCGCAGCCGGCGCTGAGCCGCGCGAAAAACAGGGTCAGTCAATCGATCGGGCGGCGGAAGTCGAGGTCGAAGCGCGCGCCACCGGTCAGCGAGTGCAGACGCATGTTGGTGATGCGGATCGGCGCGCCGGGCTCGAGTTCGGCTGCATTGGAATCGGCCATCTCGCTCGGATCGATCATGGTGACACCGCCGGTGCCGATCACTTCCATGACGTTGTCGGGCCCGATGATGGCCACCGTCGAGGCGTCGATGCCAAGGCCGAGTGCAAAAGGATTGAGGGCGAGCGCGGCCAGCAGCCGGCCGAGCCGGTCGCTGGCATGACCGCCCTGGTCGATGACCACGCGATTGGTCAGTCCAAGGCCTGGCGCCAGCGAGGCGCTGCCAACCCGTGGCGTCGGACCCTGCGTGCCGGAGGCCAGCATGTGCTCGCAGAGCACGGCGGCGCCGGCGCCGATTCCGCAGACCGGCATGCCGGCGGCATTGCGTCGGCGCAGCAGCCTGGCCAGCGTGGTGCCACCAATCAGCGTACTCAGCCTGAGCGGCTGCGCGGCGCTGAGGATCACCATGTCGGCCTGCTCGACGAGATCGAGCAACTGGCGCTGCTCGGCGCTGGCGCGTGAGGTGAGGGCATGCCGATACAACTGCGAACTGCCTGCCGCGGTCAGCATGGCCTCCAGTTCGATGTCGTCGTCGTCGCCCTGGTCGGGCGCGGATACGAGGATCAGGCGCGGTGAATCGCCGACCATGCCGATGATGCGGGCGAGAAGCTGCGGTGTGCGCTGGTTGGCTGGCAGTTCGCCGCAGGCGATGATCGAGCCGCGGTTTCTTTCGGGGGCGAGTTTGGCAGGCACGCGGTCGCTTCCGATGGGGACGCCCGATACTACACTGCAGCGCGACGCCTTTGTCGGCCAACGCGATCCCCGCCCGGGCTTCCTTGCGCATGTCCGACGCATCGTGGACCGGGATGCGCGGCTCCGTCAGGCCACCCTCAGAGGCTCGCTCGCGCCACCTTGCTCGAGGTCTCGCGACCCAGCTGCTGCGAAAGCCAGAGGCCGGTTTCTATGAGCTTTTCGAGCTGGATGCCGGTATCGATGCCCATGCCTTCGAGCATGTAGACGACGTCCTCGCTGGCGACGTTGCCGGTGGCGCCTTTCGCGTACGGACATCCGCCCGTGCCGGAGACCGCACTGTCGACCACGGCCACGCCTTCCTCGAGGCAGGCCAGCACGTTGGCCAGCGCCTGTCCGCGGGTGTCGTGGAAATGCACGGCCAGGGCCTCGATCGGCACGACGCCAGCGACGGCACGCAGCATTTCGCGGGCCTTGGTCGGCGTGCCGACGCCGATGGTGTCGCCGAGCGAGATCTCATGACAGCCGAGCGCGTGCATGCGTTCGGCAACGTGCACGACATCGCTGAGCGGAACTTCGCCCTGGTAGGGGCAGCCGAGCACGGTCGAGACATAGCCGCGCACCTTCACGCCGTCGGCGCGCGCCTGCTCGAGTATCGGCAGGAAGCGTTCGATCGACTCATCGATCGAGGCATTGATGTTCTTGCGGTTGAAGGCCTCGGAGGCGGCCGAGAAGACGGCCACCTCGCTGGCACCGACCGCGCGTGCGCGCTCGTAGCCCTGCAGGTTGGGTACCAGCACCGGGTAGCTGATCCCGGGAAGGCGGTGGATGGCGCCATACACCTCGGCGGCATCCGCCAGTTGCGGCACCCACTTCGGACTGACGAAACTGGTCGCTTCGATCGTGCGCAGGCCCGTCTGCGAAAGGCGGTCGATCAGTTCGATCTTGGTCGCGGCCGGAATGATGGTCTTCTCGTTCTGCAGGCCGTCACGCGGACCGACCTCGACGATGCGCACCCGGGTGGGCAGCTTGCTCACGGTTTGCTGCCCTTGCGCATGGCGGTGCGCTTGCGTTCGTAGTCCTCGAGGCTGGACTTGATGCGCCGGACATCCGCATCGGGCTTGGCGTTGAACAGATCCTGCCTGCGCAGGATTTCGAGCACCCGCGCGCGGTCGCCCTTGACGAAGACGTGCAGCTCGTTGTTGCCGCTGTCGACCGTGCCGTCGAGGACCTTGTCCAGTACCAGGTGGGCCGCGCGCGTGGAATCGATCTCGAAAATCTTGAGGCGATCCTTGCCGAGCTGGTAGCGACTGATGAAGAACGACTTCGCCGGCGCGGGCTTGACCCGGTGCACGGGATCGAGTTCGACGACTCCGGCGAGCTGGTCATCGGCGACCACGAGGTAATGCTTGCCGCGGTCGTGCACGAAATTGAGCGGAATGTGGATCAGCTTGGGCGGGCCATCCTTTTCCGGCCGCTCGATCAGCTGGAAGCGGCATTCGCTGTCGACGAGGAAGGCCAATTCGTCGGGCTCATCGGCCGATGCTTTTCCCGATGCATCGACCCAGAGTCCCTTCCAGCCCGCATCGCAGGCCTCGATGTGGTCGCCGGGCGGCGATTCGAAACGGGTTTCGGTGCAGGCCGCAAGCAGCAGGAGAACGCAGGCGGCGGCAATCAGGCGCAGATTCATTCGGTGGCCTCCAGGCGGACGAGCACCGCATCGGCTTCGACGAAATCGCCGGCGGCAGCCTGGACCGATTCGATCTTGCCGGCTCGCGGCGAACGCAGGGTCAGTTCCATCTTCATCGCCTCCATGACCAGCAATTCGTCGCCTTCCGCGACCTCGTCTCCGGCGGCGGCCTTGACCACGACGATGCGGCCCGGCATCGGTGCCAGCACGCGATCGCTGTCGACCGCGCCGGTCGCCTCGTAGGCAAAGGCGGGCGCGTGTTCGAAGACCTGCCGATGATCGCCATCGTGCACGGTGATGCGTTCGCCGTCGACGAAGACGCGGTGGCGCCGGGCGATACCCGCATAGCGGGCGCTTAACCAGCCATCGACCAGCGTCGCACCGGCGACTTCGAGCGGGTCGTTGCCGCTGCCGATACGATAGTTGCCGAGGGCGCCGTGGACGGACAGCTCGATCCGTTCGGTGCCGCGAAGCAGGGCGATGATGCGCTTGCCGGGGTGTCCGAGGCGCCAGCCGTCGGCGCGCCGCCACGGCGAATGCGGATCGCCGCTGGCCCGCGCCCAGGCCATGGCATCGGCTTCCTCGCCGAGCAGGGAGACCACGGTGGCCGCATGAAGGAGGGATGGGTCCGAGGGGGCCGCGGTGCCGACGGTCGCAGTGTCGCCGACGAACTCGTCGAGATGGCGGTCGAGATAGCTGGTGTCGATGCTGCCATCGACGATCGCCGCATGGCGGACCAGTCTTTCCAGAAAGGCGACATTTGATTTCGGGCCGATCACGCTGACTTCGGCGAGGGCCTCGCGCAGGCGCTGCAGCGCCGAAGGGCGGTCCGCGTCCCAGACGATCATCTTGGCGATCATCGGATCGTAGAACACGCTGACGTTGTCGCCCTCGATCACGCCGGAATCGATGCGGACGTGTCGCGATGGCGCGGGCAGGCGCAGGGTCTGCAAGGTGCCCGAGCCGGGCAGGAACCCCTGGTCGGGATCCTCGGCGTACAGGCGCACCTCGATGGCATGGCCGTTGGCCGGAATCGACTTGTTGCGCACCAGCGAGGCGGGCAGGGGTTCGCCAGCGGCAATGCGCAACTGCAGTTCGACGAGGTCGAGGCCGAGGACCATCTCGGTGACCGGGTGCTCGACCTGCAGGCGCGTGTTGATTTCCATGAAATAGAAATCGCCTTGTTCGCCGACGATGAATTCGACGGTGCCCGCATTGACGTAGCCGAGGGCGCGCGCGGCGCCGACCGCGGCCTCGCCCATGCGCGAACGCAGCTCGGTGGTCAGGAATGGCGAGGGCGTTTCCTCGAGCACCTTCTGGTAGCGGCGCTGCGCCGAACACTCGCGCTCGTTGAGATGGACGATCTGGCCCTGGCTGTCGCCGAACACCTGGAATTCGATGTGTCGAGGTTTTTCGAGGTAGCGTTCGAGCAGGACGCGGTCGCGGCCGAACGCGTTCTTCGCCTCACGCTGGCACGAGGCGAGATTGGCGGAGAATTCATCCGCGCTGCGCACGATGCGCATGCCCTTGCCACCACCGCCGAAGGCGGCCTTGATCATCAGCGGGAAACCGATGCGTGCGGCTTCGCGGGCGAGCAGGGCCGGGTCCTGGTCTTCGCCGGTATAGCCGGGCACGACCGGCACGCCGTGCGAGGCCATCAGGTCCTTGGCGCCGGCCTTCGAACCCATCTTGCGCATCGAAGTGCCTGACGGGCCGATGAAGACGAGGCCGGCGGCGGCCACGGCGTCGGCGAAGTCGGCGTTCTCGGAGAGAAAGCCGTAACAGGGATGGATCGCCTGTGCGCCGGATTTCAGCGCGACCTCGATCACGGCATCGCCGCGCAGGTATGAATCGGCCGGGCGCGGTCCGCCGATGGGGAACGCCATGTCGGCCTGGCGCACGTGCTGCGCGGTCGCATCGGCTTCCGAGTAAACGGCCACCGTGCGGATGCCGAGGCGTCGGCAGGTGCGGATAACGCGGCAGGCGATTTCACCGCGATTGGCGATCAGGATCGTGTTGAACATGGCAGGGTCGCTGTCATCCGGTGTGAAGGATTGTCGCTCGGTTGATTCGATTGTCCGCTACTGGAGGAGGCGATGGCATGGCGTCTCCAGATTGTGCCCATCCCGGTCGGACGCAAATGCGCCGCACGGGTGTGCGGGATCTGCCGGCTGCGGTTCGCCAGCGGCACTGGCGTGGCGGCCGGGGCGGTCGGGCGTCTCATTCCGCGCGGGCCCAGGCGGGTGCCCGCTTGTCGAGAAAGGCGGTCAGGCCCTCCTGGCCCTCGGCGGAAACGCGCAGGCGGGCGATCAGGGCGGCGTTGTCCACATCGAGGCGTTCGGCACCCTCCGCGGTGACGCCGGCCACGCGCATGGCGAGCTGCTTGGCTTCGGCCTGGGCCAGCGGACCGCATTTGCGCAGGAAGTGCAGGTTGCGTTCGACCGTCGCGTCCAGCTGGTCGGCCGCGACCACCTGGTGCAACAGGCCGATACGATGCGCTTCGGCGGCATCGAACACTTCGGCACTGACAAACAGCTTGCGCGCCTGGCGCAGCCCGATCGCGGACACCACGTAGGGCGAGATGACCGCTGGAACGAGGCCGAGCTTGGCCTCGCTCAGGGAGAACTTCGCGCCTTCGACGCCGATGGCGATGTCGCAACAGGCGATCAGGCCGACCCCGCCGCCATAGGCCGAGCCGTTGACCCGGGCGATGGTCGGCTTGGGCAGGAAGTTGAGCGTGCGCATCAAGCGCGCCAGGCGCAGCGAGTCCTCGCGGTTTTCCGCCTCGCCGGCGCCGGCCATGGCGCGCATCCAGTTGAGGTCGGCACCAGCGGAAAAAGTGCTGCCTTCGCCGGTCAGGACCAGGGCGCGAACCTGGTCGGCCGAGGCGGCGGATTCGAGCGCGTCGGTCAGTTCCGAGATCAGGCGGTCGTCGAAGGCGTTGTGCACGGAGGCGCGGTCGAGCCGGATCTCGCGGACGCCGTTGTGCTCGGAAATGCGTATCGATGCGCTCATGCCGGGTTTCCGTGCGGGGGACGTCGATGATAGGGGGTTCGACACCGTTCCTGCACTTGGACGGCTTCGTTGGCGACCATCGCCGCTGGCGCCGGATCGGCGTATAATGCGAACCATTCTTATTCGCTATGGTCTTTACATGCGGTTGTCCGAACTCGCCCAGGGAGCCGAATCCGTGGTCCAGGAAGTCGAAGACGTGGTAGCCAGCGACCCGATATCGCGTCGCCTGCGGGACTATGGCTTTGTCCGCGGCGAGCCTGTCCGGCTGGTCGGCCGTGGCCCGATCGGCGCGGATCCGCTGCTCGTGCAGATCGGTTACACGCGCTTCGCCCTGCGCCGCGCCGAAGCGGCCCGGGTGATCGTCGAGGACCGCCCATGAACACGATGACCGCATCGCTGCGCCTGGCCCTGGTCGGAAACCCGAATTGCGGCAAGACCGCGCTGTTCAACCAGCTGACCGGCGGCCGGCAGAAGGTCGCCAACTATGCCGGCGTCACCGTCGAGCGCAAGGAAGGACGTTTCGTCGCGCCGTCGGGCCGCGCCTTCCAGTTGCTCGACCTGCCGGGCGCCTACAGCCTCGAAGCGGCCAGCCCCGACGAGGTGATCACGCGCGACGTCTGCCTCGGGCACTTTCCCGGTGAAACGGCTCCCGACGTGATCGTTTGCGTCGCCGACGCGACCAACCTGCGCCTGCATCTTCGCTTCGTGCTTGAAGTGCGCCGGCTCGGGCGGCCGATGGTGCTTGCGCTGAACATGATGGACGCCGCGCGCCGGCGCGGAATCGCGATCGACGTGCAGAAGCTCGAAGCTGCGCTTGGCATCCCGGTCATCGAAACGGTCGCCGTGCAGCGTGGAGGCGCCGCCGCGCTGATCAGCCGGCTCGATGGAGATATCCCGGTCAATTCGGCCACCGCGACCGATGGCGACCTGCACGCGCAGGTGCGCAGCCTGATCGCGGATGCGGTGAGCATGCCGCGGCGCACCGCGGCGATGGATGACGCGATCGATCGCGTCGTCCTGCATCCCGTGCTTGGACTCGGCCTGCTCGCGCTGATCATGTTCCTGATCTTCCAGGCGGTATTTTCGTGGGCCGCGCCGCTGATGGATGGCATTGATGCAGGATTCGGCGTTCTCGGCGCCTGGGTCGGCAGCGGGCTGTCATCGATGCCGCTGCTGCAAAGCCTCGTCGTCGACGGCATCTTTGCCGGCGTCGGCGGCGTCATCGTGTTCCTGCCGCAGATCCTGATCCTGTTCCTGTTCATCCTTGCGCTCGAGGAATCGGGCTACCTGCCGCGCGCGGCCTTCCTGCTCGACCGGCTCATGTACAAGGCCGGCCTGACCGGGCGTTCGTTCATTCCGCTGCTTTCGAGTTTCGCCTGCGCGATTCCCGGCATCATGGCCACGCGCAGCATCCAGGATCCACGCGACCGCCTGACCACCATCCTCGTCGCCCCGCTGATGACCTGCTCGGCGCGCCTGCCGGTTTACACCTTGCTGATCGCGGCGTTCATCCCGCAAACCCGGGTGGCCGGCATCTTCAACCTGCAGGGCATCGTGCTGTTCACGCTGTATGTCGCCGGCGTGCTCAGCGCGCTCGCGGTCGCCTGGGTGATCAAGCTGATCCGGCGCGACAAGAGCGAGCATGCCCTGCTCATGGAACTGCCCTCGTATCGGGTTCCGCATCCGCGCGACATCGCCATCGGCCTGTGGGAACGCGCCACGATCTTCCTCAAGCGGGTCGGCGGCATCATCCTCTCGCTGACCATCATCCTGTGGTTCCTGTCGACGTTTCCTGCGCCGCCCGCGGGAGCCACCGAACCCGCGATCAACTACAGCTTTGCCGGCCAGCTCGGGCACGGATTGCACGTACTGTTCGCCCCGATCGGCTTCAACTGGCAGATCTGCATCGCCCTGGTGCCCGGCCTGGCCGCCCGCGAAGTCGCGGTCTCCTCGCTGGCTACCGTGTACGCGCTGTCGGGCAGCGAGCAGGGCCTGCAGGCGATTGTCGCTTCGCAGTGGTCGATGGCTACCGCGTTCTCGCTGCTGGCCTGGTACGTGTTCGCGCCGATGTGCGTTTCGACGCTGGCGACCGTCCGCCGCGAGACGAATTCATGGCGCCAGGTCTGGATCATGGCTGGCTACCTGTTTGCCCTGGCCTACGTCGCTTCCCTGCTGACCTATCAGATTTCGAGGTTTTTCGGCGCATGAACGCCCAACTGGTACAGGACGTCCTGGTCGCCGCGATCGTCGGGACGAGCGCAATCGTCGTGCTGCGCCGATTCGCGCCGGCGAGGTTCCGGCGCATGCAGGCCGGAATGGCGCATTTCCTCGGTCAACCGCAGCGCGGATTTATCTCCCGGGCAATCGGACGCTGGCTGCAACCGGATGAAGCGCGCAAGGGCGCCTGTGGAAGTGGCCTGGGCTGCGGGAGCTGTTCAGGCTGCGGCCCATCGGAAATGCCGGCCGAAGCGATTCCGCTGGTGATTCGTCCGCGCTCGAAGTAGGGCGGTACAGTCCGGCCTGCTACGCCGAAGTTCGGCTTTTCCCTGGGGCCTGGCATCGGCGGCAGGTTAAACTGCGCCGCATGAAGACGTACACGCTTCACCAGGGCAGCGAGCCGCTGCTGATCAGCCTGCCGCATGATGGCGAGGCAATCCCTGCCGCATTGGCGCCGCGCCTGACGCCGTCGGCGCGAAGGGTTCCCGATACCGACTGGCACGTTTCGAGGCTGTATGCGTTCGCGCGCGATCTCGGCGCGTCGATCCTCGTGCCACTGCATTCGCGTTACGTGGTCGACCTGAATCGCCCACCCGACGACGTCTCGCTGTATCCGGGCCAGAACACGACCGGACTTTGTCCCGTCGTGCAATTTTCCGGAGAGCCGGTCTATCTGGATGGCCAGGAGCCCGACAAGGCCGAGGTCGAGGCGCGAATCGAGCAGTACTGGCGCCCCTATCACCAGGCGCTGGAGGCGGAGCTCGCCCGCATCCGCGACGAACATGGACGGTGTGTCCTCTGGGAAGGGCACTCGATCCGCAGCGTCGTCCCGTTCCTGTTCGACGGAACGCTTCCCGACTTCAACCTCGGCACGGCGGCGGGAAGCAGTTGCAGCGTCGCATTGCGCGATCGCCTGGTCGGGGTACTCGAAGGCCAGGCGGACTACAGCTTCGTCGTCGACGGCCGCTTCAAGGGCGGTTACATAACCCGTCACTATGGCCGGCCGGAGCAGGGCATCGACGCGGTGCAACTGGAGCTGGCCCAGCTCAACTACATGGATGAGAGCTCGTACTTCTATGACCCGGACCTGGCCGAACCGACCCGTTCGCTCATACACCGGCTGCTCGAGGCCGCCCTGGAAGTGGCATAGGTGATTCGCGCTGCGCCGGCCTCGGCGCAGACGCATGCGCTGTCGGGCTTCCTGCTCGCCGCGTTCGGCGCCATTGCCTTCTCGGGCAAGGCCATCATCGTCAAGCTCGCCTACCGCCATGGGGTCGACGCGGTCACCCTGCTGGCCCTGCGCATGCTGGTCGCGCTGCCATTCTTCGTGTTGCTCGGCCTGTGGTCGTCGCGGCATGGCCTCGAGCCCATGCGGGTTGCCGATCGCTGGCGCATCCTCGTGCTCGGATTCCTCGGTTACTACCTGGCGAGCTTCCTCGATTTCGCGGGACTGGCCTATATCACGGCGACGCTGGAACGCCTGATCCTCTACCTGAATCCGACCATCGTCCTGCTGATCGGCTTCTTCGTCTTCAAGCGCCCGGCGACGCCGCGCCAGCTGTTTGCGCTGGTGATCAGTTATGCCGGCGTGCTGCTGGCACTCGCGCATGACGCGGCGATCGGCGGCAGCAACATCGCCCTCGGCAGCCTGCTCGTCTTCCTCAGCGCCCTGAGCTATGCGCTGTACCTGGTCGGCAGCGGCGAGATCGTGGCCCGGGTCGGGGCCATGCGCCTGACCGCACAGGCGAGTACGGTGGCCTGCGTGCTGTGCATCGGCCAGTACCTGATCCTGCGCGCGCCGGAATCCGCCCTTGCCCTGCCGATCGAGGTGTGGTGGCTGTCCCTTCTCAACGGCACCCTGTGCACGGTGGTACCGGTGCTGGCGGTGATGATGGCCGTGGCCCGCATCGGACCGGCGACGACCGCGCAGATCGGCATGCTTGGCCCGGTTTCCACGATCGTGCTGAGCCTGCTCGTGCTCGGCGAGCCGATGGGGCCCTGGCAGGTCCTCGGCACCGTGCTGGTGCTCGCCGGCGTCTACGTCGTGTCGCGATCAAGGGCCTGAAGCGGGGCCGCCGGACACTAGCGATCCCGGTGGACGGCGCGGCAGGAACCAGGCCAGCAGGCCGATCGCCGGCAACCATGCGCAGAGTCCGTACACCGCCTCGATGCCGATACGATCCGCCAGTTCGCCGAGCACGGCGGCGCCTATGCCGCCCATGCCGAAGGCGAAGCCGAAAAAAAGCCCTGAAATCGTGCCGGTCCGGCCCGGCACCAGTTCCTGCGCGAACACCAGGATGGCCGAGAACGCTGAAGCCAGGACGAGGCCGATGACGACCGTCAGCAGGGTCGTCCAGAGCAGGTTTGCATGAGGCAGCAGCAGGGTGAACGGCAGCACGCCGAGGATCGACGCCCAGATCACGTAACGCCGGCCAATGCGATCGCCAATGGGTCCGCCGATGATCGTTCCGGCAGCGACCGAGCCGAGGAAAATGAAGAGATGTACCTGGGCGACCTGCACGCTGACGCCGAACTTGTGCATCAGGTAAAAGGTGTAATAGCTCGACAGGCTGGCGAGATAGAAGTACTTGGAGAAAATGAGCATGCCGAGCACGAGCAGGGCGACGATGACCTGCCGGCGCGTGAGCGCGGTCTCGTGGATGCCACGCTGGCCCGGGCGATGCACCAGGGGCAGCTGGGCCCGATACCAGCGGCCGATCCGCACCAGCAGGAAGATCGCGACCATCGCGGCCAGGGCGAACCAGGCGATGCTGCCCTGGCCGCGCGGCATGATGATGAATGCGGCAAGCAGCGGGCCGGTGGCCGAGCCGACGTTGCCGCCCACCTGGAAAAGCGACTGGGCGAGCCCGTGACGCCCGCCGGAAGCGAGGCGCGCGATGCGCGAGGACTCCGGGTGGAAGACGGCCGACCCCGTGCCGACCAGGGCAGCGGCCGTTAGCAGCACCGGAAAACTCGGCGCCTGCGAGAGCAGCAACAGGCCGGCCAGGGTCGAGGCCATGCCGAGTGCCAGCGAGAATGGCTTCGGATGGCGATCGGTCAGCATGCCGACCACCGGCTGCAGCAACGAGGCGGTGAACTGGAAGGTCAGGGTGATCAGCCCGATCTGGCCGAAGTCGAGCGCGAAGGAGGACTTCAGCAGCGGATAGATGGCCGGCAGCAGCGACTGGATCATGTCATTGAGCAGGTGGCAAAAGCTCAGGCTGGCCAATATGGGGAATGCAGTGCCGGCCAGTTTCGTTGCGGGCGATTCGGCGGTGCCGCGGGCAGCGGCTTCGGCTGGAATTGACATGGCGGTGCAGGCACATCCGGTTGGGTTTGCCGCATTCGCCATCGGCGGGCCGATGGCCGATGAGTCGTCATCGGCGGACTGCGTATTATCTGCGAGTTCGTCGATTGCGCGCACCCGGCCCGAAGAAAGGCCCGCTTGTCGCCACAGGCAGGGTTCAGGGGAGTGGAAGCTCCGGCAGTGGCTGGAAACGGCCCGGGTGGCCAGGCGGAAAGGTGGCCGGCACCGCCGTGGCGATCCGCGGCGATGACGAATAGAGCACATGCTCCACGCGCCGATGCTATTGGTGCAGGCTGGGCAGGTTCCTGTCCGCAACGGAAGCGATGAGCAATGCTCAAGTATTCCCCGATCCGGGCCAGCGACCTGCGTGCCTACAATCGACTCGCCATCGACGCGACGATTGCGGTGACCGATCTGCTCGAGAACATGCACCACAACATTTCGCGGCTGCCCGGCGTGTTCGGCACGGCAACGCACGAGCCGGCGCGCGGGATCACGGGTTTCGTATACCGCAGCGTGCGCGGAGTCACCCGCAAGGTCGGCGACGCCATCGATGTCGTGCTGCACAAGGTGACGCCGAGTTCCGCGTCGGCGTCAGCGACGGTTTCGGCGCAGCGCGAAATGCTGGTTGCCGCCCTCAACGGCGTGGTCGGCGACTACCTGCTGGCCACGGACAATCCCCTGGGCATCACCATGAACCTGCGCCGCGACGGCAAGCCGCTCGAACTGACCCCGGCAGCGCTGGCGCAATCCATCCCGGGGGCCACCGGCCGCATCGTCGTCCTCGCCCACGGCCTGTGCATGAGCGACCTGCAATGGCAGCGCCGGGGCCACGACCATGGCGCCGCGCTGGCTGCCGATGTCGGCTTCACTCCGGTCTACCTGCACTACAACAGCGGTCTGCATATCTCGACCAACGGCAGGGAATTTTCTGCGCTGCTCGAATCCATGGTCCAGGCCTGGCCGGTGCCCGTCACCCAGCTGGTCATCGTCGGCTACAGCATGGGCGGCCTGCTCGCGCGCAGTGCCTGCGAAGAGGCGCGCCGCTCGGGCAAGGGATGGCTGGGCTACCTGCGCGACCTGGTCTTCATCGGCACGCCGCACGACGGTTCCCCACTCGAACGTGGCGGCAACCGGCTCGATGCGATACTCGATTCGAGCCCCTACACCGCGGCATTGGCGCGGCTCGGCAAAGTGCGCAGCGCCGGCATCACCGACCTGCGCCACGCCAGCCTGGACGACAGCGAATGGCGCGACGGCGACCGCTTCGCAGGAAAGACGGCCCGACACCACGCGTTGCCCTTGCCCGATGGCGTGCGCTGCTATGCGATCGCAGGATCCGTGGCGAAGAAGCCGGGTTCTCTCGGCGAGCGGCTCGCCGGCGACGGGCTGGTTCCGCTTTACAGTGCGCTCGGCCAGCACCGCGAACCGGGACGCAACCTCGGCCTGCCCGAGTCGCGACGCATGGTTGCCTACGCCACCAGCCATCTCGGCCTGCTCAACAGCAGCGAGGTCTACGCGCAGATCAGGTCGTGGCTAGCGGCGACGGGTCCGGTACGGGCGAAAGTCGCAACCGGCCGGCGCGGCCGGGCGGTTGCGGAGAGCGCGTAATCGCTGCCTTCAGGCGATCGCGGCCAGCATGGCCTCGGCGCCGGATACCTTGAACTCGCCAGGCGCCTCGACCTGGATCACCTTGACCACGCCGTCTTCGGCATAAAGGGCGAAACGCTTGGCCCGTTCGCCCATGCCGAACGCACTGGCGTCGAACTTGAGGCCGAGGGCTTCGGCGAATGCGCCATTGCCGTCGGCGAGCATGGTCAGCCCGGCCGGGACATTCTGCTGCCTGGCCCAGGCATCCATGACGAACGCGTCGTTGACCGACATGCAGGCCACCTCGATGCCCCTGGCCTTGAATTCCGCGAACTTCTCGACGTAGCCGGGCAGGTGCTTGGCCGAACAGGTCGGGGTGAACGCGCCGGGAACCGAAAACAGTACGACCTTGCGGCCCTTGAACAACTCGTCGGTGGTAACGGCCTGCACGCCGTCCTTGAGCGTGTTGAGGGTAGCCAGCGGGATCTTGTCGCCAATCTTGATGCTCATGTGGGGTGTTCCTTGCATGCGGGGGCGGGAAAAAGGGGCTCATCATACGATGGCTTGCCGGTGCGGCCTATGGCGACCACTTGAAAGCGCAGGGGCAACCCCTACATTTGTGCGCAAGGCGGTGACGGGTCACCGCAAGCTAATCGAGGAGTACGAATATGAGCAATACAAGTGTTTCATCGTGGGGCGCGGGGAACGGCTTGCAGCACGACTTGCGCCAGGTTTTCGACCGCTTTTTCACCGGCGAGGACGTCGACCAGTCCAACGTCGTCACCAGCCAATGGGCGCCGCGCGTCGACATCCGCGAGGAGGACAAGCGTTTCGTGATCGTGGCTGACATCCCGGGCGTGGATCCGGCCAACATCGAGATCAACATGGACAAGGGCATCCTCGCCATTCGTGGCGACCGGGTATCCGGGTTCAGCGAAAACACGGGCAAGTTCACCCGCGTCGAGCGCTCGCACGGCACCTTCTACCGCCGCTTTGCCCTGCCAGACAGTGCGGACGCCGACAACATCAGCGCCTCGGGCAAGCACGGTGTTCTCGAGATCGTCATTCCCAAGAAGCCTGAATCAACGCCACGCCGGATCACGATCAATTCCTGATTCGGGGGGCAGAGTTGTCATAATCGACGGCCTGCGGCGGAAACCCCGTCGCAGGCCGTTTCGCTTTCTACCGGACCGACCATGCAATTCAAGGACTACTACGACACGTTAGGGGTCAAGCCCGACGCGACCGACGCGGAAATCAAGCGCGCCTATCGCAAGCTGGCGCGCAAGTACCATCCGGATGTCAGCAAGGAATCGGGCGCCGAGGACAAGATCAAGGCCGTCAACGAAGCCTATGAAGCACTGAAGGATGGCGAGCGTCGCCGCGAGTACGACCAGCTGCGCGCCGGTGGCTATCGCGCCGGCGACGAATTCAGGCCGCCACCGAACTGGAACAACGGTCGCGGCGCCGGCGCCGGTGCCGCTGGTTTCCAGGAGACCGATTTCAGCGACTTCTTCGAGTCGGTCTTCGGCCGGGGCGGCGGCGCGCGCGCGCACGCCGGGCCAAGGCGTGGCAGCGACCTGCAGGCCAGGATCCAGATCGACCTGCATTCCGCCTTCACGGGAGGGCGCGAACGCATCACCCTGCGCGATCCCGTGCAGGGCGAACGCACCCTCGAGGTGAAGATACCGGCAGGCATCGAACCCGGCCGGCAGATCCGCCTGAGCGGCCAGGGCAGCCCCGGCATGCAGGGAGGGCCGGCTGGCGACCTGCTGCTCGAAGTCGGCGTGCGCGAGGACAGCCGGTTCCGCCTCGAAGGCCACAACGTCATCTCGGTGGTGCCGATCACGCCCTGGGAAGCTGCACTCGGAGCGACCGTGACCGTGCCGACGCTGGCCGGCGAAGTCGAGCTGCGCATCCCCGCCGGCTCGGACAGCGGGCGCAAGCTGCGCCTGCGTGGCCGTGGCTGGCCAGGCAAGACCGTCGGCGACCAGATCGTCGTGCTCGAGATCCACGTGCCGAAAGCCGAATCCGACGAGCAGAAGAAGTTCTACGAGAACATGGCTTCGACGTTCGACTTCAATCCGAGGCGCTGAAAGGCCGGGATTCGGGATTGGGGATTCGGGATTCGAAAAGGCGTGACCTCGAACGATTGAGCCCTACTCAATCAGATCGGCAACGTGGGTGCGTTGGGGATAGTGCCTGACCGCGTGCGCCTACAAATCCTTTTCGAATCCCGAATCCCGAATCCCGAATCCCGAATCCCCATCCTTTCAAGGCATATGCTCATTGATCGCCTTGATCAGCTCTTCCTCGTTGATCGGCTTGGTCACGTAGGTCTTGGCGCCCTGGCGCATGCCCCAGACACGATCGGTTTCCTGGTCCTTGGTGGTGACCAGGATGATCGGGATGTGGCTGGTCTTGGGATCCTTGGCGAGGGTCCGCGTTGCCTGGAAACCATTGAGGTTGGGCATCACGACGTCCATCAGGATCAGGTCCGGCAATTCGCGCTTGGCCACTTCGACGCCCGCCGAACCATCTTCAGCAGTAATCACCTCGTGACCGAGCTTTTCGGCGATGCGCTTAAGGCCGATCAGTTGCGAAGGTGAGTCGTCGACGATCAGTACTCTCGCCATAATTCAGTTCCGTGATCCCCTGGGTGCCGGATGGCTCATGCATTCTAAACAGGACTTCGCCGCACGACCAGCGAGCGCGGTCAGCCAACCCGGACCACGGTGCGGCCAAATGACCCACCGGCCAGCATATGCGGGAAAACTGACGGAAGTTCGTCGAACGACACTTCTTTGGTAGCGATCTTGTCAAGATGATTCGGCTTCCAGTCATCGGCCAGATGCTGCCACACGGCATCCCGGATGGTGCGCGCGGTCCCCGCCGAGGCGATGCCGAGCAGGCTGACCCCGCGGATGATGAAGGGCATGACCGTGGTCGCCAGTTCGATGCCCCCGGCATTGCCGCAGATCGCGATGTTGCCGTAAGGCCCGATGACCCGGGTCAGGCCGGCCAGCATGTCGCCGCCGACGTTGTCGATCGCACCGGCCCAGCTCGCGGTCTCGAGGGGGCGCTGGCCCCAGTACAGGTCCTTGCGCGCGATGCACTGCTGCGCGCCGAGCCCGATCAGGAAATCGAACTGGTCGACCTTGCCGGTGATCGCGTGCGCCGCATAGCCGGCCCGGCTGAGGATGTCGATGGCAAGCATGCCGACACCTCCGGTGGCACCGGTCACCACCACGGGGCCCAGATCGGGCGTCTGTCCGTTCTGTTCCATGCGCAAGAGGGAGAGGGCGGCGGTGAATCCGGCCGTGCCGAGAATCATCGACTCGCGCAAGCTCAGGCCTGTCGGCAACGGGATCGCCCACTTCGATTCCAGCCGGGCGTATTCGGCGTAACCGCCATCGCGCGTCTCGGACAGCCCGCAGCCCGTGCACAGCACCGCATCGCCTTCCTTGAACGCAGGGTCGCGTGATTCCGCGACATAGCCGGCGAGGTCGATGCCGCCATTGAGCGGAAAGCGGCGCAGGATCTTGCCCTTGCCGGTCCCGGCCAGTGCGTCCTTGAAGTTGACCGACGAATACGCGACCTTGACCAGCACCTCGCCCGGCGACAGCTCGTCGGCGCGCATCTCCTCGACGCCGGCACGGTAGCCCTGGTCGTCGTTGCGGATGCGGAATGCGCGGAACAGTTTTTCAATACTCATGCGCTGTACTCCTGGTTCCGCGACGGATATTGCGAATTCCTCGTCCCTTCAACTCTCGCGAGCGAAGGACGCTTGCGCTGCTTGGGGACATTCTGCTCTGGATCCCGGATCGACGGCCATCCATGGCCTGTCCGGGATGAGCGCATCGCCCTGCTCTGGATCCCGGATCGACGGCCATCCATGGCCTGTCCGGGATGAGCGCATCGCCCTGCTCCGGATCCCGGATCGACGGCCATCCATGGCCTGTCCGGGATGAGCGCATCGCCCTGCTCTGGATCCCGGATCGACGGCCATCCATGGCCTGTCCGGGATGAGCGCATCCTGCGCTCAATTGGCTTTGTGGATGGCGCGTTTGTCGACCGCCAGGGCCGCTTCGTGGACGGCTTCGCTCAGTGTCGGATGCGCGTGGACGATGCGCGCAAGATCCTCGGCGCTGCCCTTGAACTCCATTGCGACGACGCACTCGGCGACCAGTTCGGACACGTTGGCGCCGACCAGGTGCACGCCCAGGATACGGTCGGTTTCGGCGTGGGCGATCATCTTGACCAGTCCGGCCGGCTCGTTCATGGCGACAGCACGGCCGACCGCGGCAAACGGGAAGCTGCCGATCTTGTACGGGATGCCTTCGTCCTTGACCTGTTTCTCGGTCTTGCCGACCCAGGCCACTTCCGGTTCGGTGTAGATGACCCAGGGGATCGTGTCGAGGTTCACGTGCCCCGGCTTGCCGGCGATGATCTCGGCGACGGCCATGCCTTCCTCGAAGCCCTTGTGGGCGAGCATCGGTCCGCGTACGCAATCGCCTACCGCCCAGACGCCTTCGACACCGGTCCAGCAGTGCTCGTCGACCTGCACGCGACCGCGGTCGTCGAGCTTGACCCCGGTGCCGTCGCCGAGAACGCCATCGGCGTAGGCACGACGTCCGACCGCCACCAGCAGCTTGTCGACGACGAGCTTCTTCTCGCCATCCTTGCCGGCATAGGTCAGGTGCACTTCCTTGCCCTTGACCTCGGCTTTGGAAAGCTTCGCGCCCAGTTCGATCTTCAGGCCCTGCTTGCCAAGTTCCTTGGCCGCCACCTTGGCGACGTCCGCATCGGCAAGCGCGAGGAAATCGGGCAATGCCTCGATCACGGTCACGTCGCTGCCGAGCCGCTTCCAGACGCTGCCCAGTTCGAGGCCGATGACGCCTGCGCCAATGACGCCGAGGCGCTTGGGCGTGCTTTCGAAATCCAGGGCGCCCGCGTTGTCGACGATCATCTTGCCGTCGAACTTCGCGAACGGAAGCTCGATCGGGACGGATCCGGTGGCGATGACGACGTTGGTGGCGCTCAGCGTGCTCTTGCTGCCGTCGGTTGCCGTGATTTCGACCTGGCGGTCCTTCAGCAGCTTGCCCTTGCCGGCGATCGGCTTGACCTTGTTGGCCTTGAACAGCATGTTCACGCCGCCGGTGAACTGCTTGACGATCTTGTCCTTGCGCCCAACCATCGTGCCGACGTCGATCGCGGCGCCCTTGGTCGTGATGCCGTGGACCTCGAAGCTGTGCTGCAGGTTCCAGAACTGCTTCGAGGAATCGAGCAAGGCCTTGGACGGGATGCAGCCGACATTGAGGCAGGTGCCGCCCAGTGCCGGCTTGCCGTCCTTGCCGATGAAGTCGTCGATGCAGGCCACGCTGAGACCGAGCTGCGCGGCACGGATCGCGGCGTGGTAGCCCGCAGGGCCCGCACCAATGACGATGACGTCGTATTTTTCGCTCATTTTATTCGCTCACGGGATTCGGGATTCGGGATTGGGGATTCGTCAGAGCGGTTTACGGTCGGATGCAGGTAGCCCGCGCTTCCGAATCCCGAATCCCGAATCTCGAATCCCCGATGTTGCTCGGCTTAAATGCCGAGCAACATCCTCTGCGGATTCTCCAGCTGGTTCTTGATGTCGACGAGGAACAGCACCGCGTCCTTGCCGTCGATGATGCGGTGGTCGTAGCTGATCGCGACGTACATCATCGGCGCGGCGACGACCTGGCCGTTCTCGACGATCGCGCGTTCCTTGATCGTGTGCATGCCGAGGATCGCGCTCTGCGGCGGGTTGACGATCGGTGTCGAGAACAGCGAGCCGAACGTGCCGCCGTTGGTGATTGTGAAGGTGCCGCCCTGCAGGTCATCGAGCGTGATGCCGCCTTCGCGCGCACGCTTGGCGAAGTCGATGATGGCCTTCTCGACATCGGCGAAGCCCATGTTCTGCACATCGCGCAGCACCGGCGTGACCAGGCCCTTCTCGGTGGATACCGCAATCGAGATGTCCTGGTAGCCGTGGTAGATCACGTCGTTGCCGTCGACCGAGGCGTTGACGATCGGGTGGCGCTTGAGCGCCTCGGCGGCGGCCTTGACGAAGAAGCTCATGTAGCCGAGCTTGACCCCGTTGGCCTTCTCGAACTGCTCGCCGAGCTGCTTGCGCATCTTCGCGACCTGGGCCAGGTTGATTTCGTTGAACGAGGTCAGCATGGCGATCGAGTTCTTCGATTGCATCAGCCGCTCGGCGATCTTGGCGCGCATGCGCGTCATCGGCACGCGTTCTTCCGGGCGCTCGCCCGGGGTTGGCGCGGCGGCCGCCTTCGTAGCGGTCGGCGCCGGGGACTTCGCATGCTTGACGAGGTCTTCCTTGGTGACGCGGCCGTCGCGTCCAGTGCCTTCGACCTTGGCCGGATCGATGTTTTCCTCGCTGGCGACGCGGCGTCCCGCCGGGGAAAGCTCCTCGACACCCTTGGCTGGCGCCTTGCCTGCACCCTTGTCGGACTTGTCCGCGGCCTTCGGCGCCTCGGCTTTCTTCTCGTCCCTGCTTTCCTTCCTGTCGCCCGTTGCGGTGGCAGCGGCACCTTCCTCGATGACGCCGAGCAACTCGCCGCTGGTGACCGTGGCGCCGGTCTCGGCGCTGATCGACTTGAGCACGCCATCGGCGGGCGCCGGTACCTCGAGCACGACCTTGTCGGTCTCGAGATCGACGAGGTTCTCGTCGCGCTTGACCGCGTCGCCGGGCTTCTTGTGCCAGGTGGCGATGGTCGCGTCGGAGACGGATTCGGGAAGAACCGGAACTTTGATTTCTAGGCTCATGAGTGCTGTCCTGGGGCGTGCATGCAATGCGTCGGATTTTTCGGGTATGTCGGATATCGGGCCTGGGCCCGGGCTATTCCAGAGCGTAGTCGCTGCTGATCGGCGAGACCAGCGCGAGCTCGACCAGGGCGGCCTGTTCGGCGATGTGGCGCGCCAGGTGCCCGCAAGCCGGCGCCGGCGAACGCGGTCGGCCTGCGTAGGCGATCGTGTGCCTGGTCGAGACGACAGCCTGGAAATGGTGCTTGATCTGGTACCAGGCGCCCTGGTTCATCGGCTCTTCCTGGCACCAGATGACTTCCTTCGCGCCGGGATACTTTTCCAGCTCGGCCTTCACTTCGGCGCGCGGGAACGGGTAGAGCTGCTCGACGCGCAGGATCGCGACATCCGTGATCTCGCGCTTGGCCGCTTCGTCGACGAGGTCGTAGTAGACCTTGCCGGAACAGAACACGACGCGCTTGACCTTCTTCGCGTTGGTTGCGGTCAGGTCGGGAATGACCAGGTGGAACTTGCCATTGACCAGGTCGTCCAGCGAGGAGACGGCCATCTTGTGGCGCAGCAGCGACTTCGGCGTCATCACGATCAGCGGCTTGCGGCAGGCGCGCAGCATCTGGCGCCGCATCATGTGGAACATCTGCGCCGGCGTGGTCGGCACGCAGACCTGCATGTTCTCCATCGCGCACAGTTGCAGGTAGCGTTCGAGGCGCGCCGAGGAATGCTCCGGGCCCTGGCCTTCGTAGCCGTGTGGCAGCAGCAGCACGATGCCGCAGAGACGGCCCCACTTGGCCTCGCCGGAAGAGATGAACTGGTCGATCACGACCTGGGCGCCGTTGGCGAAGTCGCCGAACTGCGCTTCCCAGATGACCAGGGTGTTCGGCTTGGCCGTGGCGTAGCCGTACTCGAAAGCCATCACCGCTTCCTCGCTGAGCAGCGAGTCGATCACCTCGACGCTGGCGTCGGCGCGGATGCCCTTGAGCGGCACGTGGTGCGATCCGCTCTTCTGGTCGTGCATGACGGCATGGCGGTGGAAGAACGTGCCGCGGCCGGCATCCTGTCCGACCAGGCGCAGGTTGCTGCCATCGGCCACCAGGCTTCCATAGGCCAGGTTTTCGGCGAAGCCCCAGTCGATTTCCTGCTTGCCGGCGGCCATCTTCTCGCGATCGGCGTAGATCTTGGCCACGCGCGGGTGCAACGTGATCCCGGCCGGGACGCGCAGCAGTTCGGCGTTGACCGCGGCCAGCGACTTCTTGCTGATCCCGGTCTTGACGACCTCGAAGATGTCGTTGGTCAGGTGCTTGGACCAGTCGACGCCGTGCGGGTCGTGGTAATCGGCATCGACGCCGGGAATCGGCGCGCCCGCTTCGAGCAGCTTGCGATAGTCGTCGACCATCGCCTTCGCTTCGTCGGCGCCCAGCGTGCCTTCCTTGATGAGCTTGTCGCTGTAGAGCTCGCGCAGCGGCGGGCGCGCGCGGATGACCTGGTACATCAGCGGCTGCGTCGCAGCCGGCTCGTCGGCCTCGTTGTGGCCGTGGCGGCGGTAGCAGACCAGGTCGATGACGACGTCGCGCTTGAATTTCTGGCGGTATTCGAAAGCGAGCCGGGAGACGAACAGCACCGCCTCGGGATCATCGCCGTTCACGTGGAAGACCGGCGCGTTGACCATCTTGGCGACGTCCGTGCAGTACAGCGTCGAGCGCGCGTCGTGCGGATTCGAGATGGTGAAGCCGACCTGGTTGTTGATGACGATGTGGACCGTGCCGCCGACGCAGAATCCGTTGGCCTGCGACATGTTGAAGAGCTCCATGACCACGCCCTGGCCGGCGAAGGCGGCGTCGCCGTGGATCAGCACCGGCACCACGTGTTCGCGTTCGGTGTCGGCACGATGGGTCTGGCGCGCGCGCACCGAACCGGCGACCACGGGGTCGACGATTTCCAGATGCGAGGGATTGAAGGCGAGGGCGACGTGCACGGTGCGCCCCGGCGTGCGCACGTTGGCGCTGAATCCCATGTGGTATTTGACGTCGCCGGAATGCGCCGGGTCATCCTGGTGCTCGAAGCGTCCCTCGAATTCGTCGAACAGCTTGGAGGGCGGCTTGCCGAGGATATTGACCAGCACGTTGAGCCGGCCGCGATGCGCCATGCCGATGACCATGTCCTTGAGGCCGGCACTGCCGCCCCGACGCAACATCTCGTCGAGCATCGGGATCAGGCTGTCGCCGCCCTCGAGGCCAAAACGCTTCTGGCCGACATACTTCGTGTGCAGGTAGCGCTCGAGGCCATCGGCCTGGGTCAGCTTGCCGAGCAGGTGCTTCTTCTCCTCCTGGCTGAGGCCGAACTTGCCGCCGGCGCGTTCCATTTTCTCGTGCATCCACTGACGCTGGCTGGCGTCGGAGATATGCATGAACTCGACGCCGATCGTGCTCGCATAGGTGGCCTTGAGCAGGGCGATCAGGTCGCGCAGCTTGAGCCGTTGCGGGCCGGACAGCGATCCGGTGTTGAATTCGGTGTCGAGGTCGGCGTTGGACAGGCCATGGAAGGCCAGTTCCAGGTCGGGCGCGGCCGGACGCGGCAGCAGACCAAGGGCAGCGAGTTCTTCCTCGCCAAAGGTATTCGCCAGGTCGAGCGGATCGAGGCTGGCGGCGAGATGGCCGCGTGACCGATAGGCGGTGACCAGCTTGAGCACGCCGGCCTGCTTCTGCGCCTCGGCGCTGTCGACCGCCGATGCCGGAGCCGATGCGCGGACCGCGCCGCGACGCTGCGCGGCCTCGATGCGGGCGATCGCTTCGGAGTGCCCCACTTCGCCATTGGCGCGGCCTTTCAGCGACGAGAAGTAGTCGTTCCACGCCTTGGAAACCCCGGACGGGTCGCTCAGCCAGATTTCATAGAGGTCTTCAATGAAGGCCGCATTGCCGCCGGACAGCGCGGACGTGGTCTGGAACTGCTGGAGTAGGGTCGGGGAGGTCACGCGGGCTCCGTGCTGGCGGGGAGGGCCGTATTGGTTTCGGGATGGGCGGGTTCGAGGCACGGCCGGAGCGAAATGCGTCAGGCTCGCGCGCAACCCGCGGATTATAGCGGCTGGTGTCCGTGATTGCTGCATTGCGGCAGCGTTTCCCGGGCAATTTCGCGACCGGTTCAGCCGCCGGACATGCGCGCCGCCGTGCCGGGGATGCCGGGTTGCGGCGTATCGGGCGCCAATGCCATCAGATTTCGAGGCGACGCATCTCGGCGCATTCCTCGCTGCGTTCCCAGGTCGCGTTGAAGAACTCCTGCAGTTGCGCCTTGCGTCCGGGCGCGCAGGTGTTGCCCTCTCCGTCGAAGCGGCTGGCCAGCGGACGCTCGTACCAGGCGCCGTGGTCGGTGGTCAGGATACTGCCGGCATACTGGCGATCGATCTCCTCGACCGGTGTGCGGAACGCGAAAATGCTGGTCAGCCGGTGCGCGAGGGCGGCCAGGCGGTGTCCGTCGGAGCGTGCGCGCGCGGGATCCTGCAGGAGGATGCGGATGCGCACGTGCGGGCCGGCAATCGCCACCTGCTTGATGGCATCGAGAAACGCGGCATGATCGAACAGCTCCGGATCGAGGTCGCGGGTGAAGATGCACAGTTCCCGGCGTGCCGTCGACAGCACGGCCAGCATGGCCGCACGCGCCGATTCACGATCGCTGCTCGCCAGGGCAATCGCTTCCCTCGGTGGAACGGGCAGGGATGGCCGCCCCTCGAGCGGGACCAGCTCCATTCGCATGTGGCGGTGGGCAATCCCGCATTCGTCGAATTCTTCGCCGTAGGGGACGAAACCGGCGCGTTCGTAGAAGCCCAGCGCATGCGTCTGTGCGTGGATCTCGATGTTGCTGAAATGACGGTCGCGGGCGATTTCCAGCAGCACGCGCAACATGGCCTCGCCGACTCCCTTGCCGCGCCAGTCGCGCAGGACGGCCATGCGTCCGATCGTGCCTTTCGGCGTCAGCCGGCCGGTGCCGACCGGCTTGCCCTTGTCGTCGCGGGCGATCACGTGTTGCGAGTGGGCGTCGAATTCGTCCCATTCCTCGTCCTCGGGCACTTCCTGCTCGAGCACGAAGACTTCGGTCCTGACCGCGCGCAGCTCGGCCATGTCGGCTGGCCAGGTCGCGGGTTCCACGCTGAATTCGTTGTTGATCATGGCTTGCTCCGGGTGCGGCTGAGGGCAAGGTGCCCGCCATTGACCAGCGCGAGCAGCAGCTCGATGGTCGCGGCGTCGCCGAGGTCAAGTTCCGCGGCGGAAACCGGCTGGCGCCGGCACAGCCTCTCGGCGAGCCCGCGCGCGCTGGCATGTTGCTCGCCCGCCACGAACAGGATCGCCGCTTTGCGATCCCCGGACCAGGCGAATCGCGACCATGGATTGGCCTCGAGTCTGGCGCCTGCCTTCAACCTGCGGACCAACTCCGCCGCGATCAAGGGCTTGCTGCGTGGTACCGCCTCGTGCGCGGCCCGGTAGCGCGTGATGAAGGAACCGAACCAACTGCGTAGCGGCGACGCATGGACCGTCAACGAATCCCCGAGCGCCCGTGCGATTCTCTCCATCGCGGCGTCATCGATCTCTCCAGCGGCCCTGGCCGGCGAAATCCCCGCGTCCGTGTAGCGCAATTCCTCGCCCAGCCGCTCCGCCACATGCCCGGCGAAATCCGCCACCATCTCGGCCAGTGCAGGCGCGCGCATGCCGATCGAGAAGGTCAGGCAGGCGCCTTCGGCAATGCCGTGATGGGCAATGCCGGGCGGCAGGTAGAGCATGTCGCCGGGCTCGAGCACCCATTCGTGGGTCGGCTCGAAGGAGCGCAGCAACTTCAGTTCGACATCGTCGCGAAACGCCTTCGGCGCTGCCGGATCGGCGCTGATCCGCCAGCGTCGCCGACCCAGTCCCTGCAGCAGGAATACATCGTACTGGTCGACGTGCGCGCCGACCGAGCCGCCGTCCTCGGCATAACTGACCATGACATCGTCGAGGCGCCAGCTCGGCAGGAAGTCGAATGGCTTCAACAGCGCGGCGACGTCGGCATCCCACTTGTCGACATCCTGCACGAGCAGGCTCCAGTGCGAGGGTGGCAGCACCGCGAAATCCGCTTCGGTGAACGGCCCGGTGCGCAACGACCAGCGATCCTCCTGCGCATCGTGCACGACGAGCCGCGACAGCGCGAAATCCTCGCAGGCGAGACCGCCGAGGTCGTCGGGCGTCAGCGGACTGCGGATTCCGGGGAATGCCTGGCGGATCAGCAGCGGTCGTTGTTGCCAGTAGTCGCGCAGGAAGCGGGCTGCCGGCATGCCGAGGAAATGTCTTGCGCTCGCTTCCACTTCGATCATGGGCTGTTCCCGTGCTTTCCGATTTCCGCGGCGATCCTTGCGTCGAGCCTGCTGCGCGCTTCGGCCGCGTAGCGCTCGCATCGACCCGGATCCACAAGCGGTCTTGTTGCGCCCTTGCCGATCCGTGCCCACAGCTCGCTGGCTCCCGGATGCGGGGTCAACAGGACGTCGCAGGGAAATGCGGCCACGCGCGCGATCGATTGCCGGAACGCTGCGAGATGGCCCGGATGGGAAGCCTCGTCGCTGAACCGGTAGCTGTCATCGGAAATCGGCGTGAGGCTGTCGGCATAGACCAGGTCCAGGCAGCGATCGCCTTCGCAGGACTTCCAGGTCCAGCTGGTCGAGCCGGGCGTGTGTCCGGGGGTGGCGTGGGCGGTGATCGCGAAATCGCCCAGCTCCAGGGTTTCGCCGTCGCTGATCCGCGTGGCCGGCGCCGTCGGTGGAAATTTTCCGGTACTGAGGAATTGCGGATCCCGGCGGTCGCCGCGGCCGCGCTCGAGTGCGGCCGCGGCCGGCTCGCGCGCAAACAGGCGGGCGCCCGAGTCATGCTGCAATTGCGCGAGGCCGCCGGCATGGTCCAGGTGCTCGTGGGAATTGAGCAGGTACTTCACGTCCTCGACCTTGAATCCGAGCGCCCGGATGTTCGCCTCGATCATCGGTGCCGCCTTTTCCGTGGCGCCGTCGATCAGCACGTGGCCCTGCGCGGAGGTGATCAGGATGGCGCTGATGCCACAGGTGCCGACGTACCAGGCGTTGCCGTGGATGTGCGTCGCTTCGGCAGGATCGTTCCAGCCCGCGTCCGCGGTACATCCGGCGACGGCGGCTTCGCTTGCAGGCAGAGGTGTCGGCAGGCAGGCGCCGGCGGCTAGCAGCCAGGCTGGCAGGTTGCGACAAGAGGACACGCGGATTCCTCCGGTGGAAGGTTCGTCTAGATCGATTGCGCGAGTTTCTGCGCCAGACCGGTGTAGCTGGCCGGCGTCAGCGCGAGCAGTCGACGCTTGTCGGCGTCCGGCAGGGCCAGCGATTCGATGAAAGTGCGCATCGATTCGCGCGTGATGCCCTGGCCGCGGGTCAGGGCCTTGAGCTGTTCGTAGGGATTCGGCAGGCCGTGCCGGCGCATCACCGTCTGCACGGCTTCGGCGAGGACTTCCCAACTGGCATCGAGGTCGGCGTCCAGGCGCGCGGGATCGACTTGCAGCTTGCCGATGCCCTTGGCCAGGGAGTCGAGGGCGACCTGGGTATGCCCGAACGCGGTGCCGAGCGCGCGCAAAACGGTCGAATCGGTCAGGTCGCGCTGCCAGCGGCTGATCGGCAGCTTGGCGGCGAAATGTTCGAACAGCGCGTTGGCGATGCCGAAATTTCCCTCGGCATTCTCGAAGTCGATCGGGTTGACCTTGTGCGGCATCGTCGAGGAGCCGACTTCGCCGGCCTTCAGCGACTGGCGGAAGTAGCCGAGCGAAATGTAACCCCAGACATCACGCGCAAGATCGACCAGCACGGTATTGCTGCGCCGGGTCGCGTCGGCGATTTCGGCGATGCAGTCGTGTGGCTCGATCTGGGTCGTGTAGGCATTGAAGGCGAGCCCCAGGCTTTCGACGAAGCGCTGCGCAAACGCCGGCCAGTCGACCTCGGGATAGGCCGCCAGGTGCGCGTTGTAGTTGCCGACGGCGCCATTGATCTTGCCGAGCAGTTCGACGCCGGCGATCTGGGCGCGCTGGCGGCGCAGGCGCGCCGTGACGTTGGCGATTTCCTTGCCCAGCGTGGTCGGCGAGGCGGTCTGCCCGTGCGTGCGCGACAACATGGGCTGGTCGGCGAAGGCGCGGGCGAGCGCGCTGAGCTGATCATCCAGCGCGTCGAGGGCAGGCAGCAGCACCTGCTTGCGCGCATCGCCCAGCATCAGGGCGTAGGCAAGGTTGTTGATGTCCTCGGAGGTACAGGCGAAGTGCACGAATTCGCGGGCCGCCGCCAGCTCGGCATGCTCGCCGATGCGTTCCTTGATGAAGTATTCGACCGCCTTGACGTCGTGGTTGGTCTCGCGCTCGATCGCCTTGATGCGTTCGCCATCGCTTACCGTGAACGACTGCGCGATCTCGTCGAGCGCCCTTCGCGCCACCGTCGAGAAAGGTGCGATCTCGGCGATGCCGGCTTCGTCGGACAATGCGACCAGCCAGCGTATCTCGACCAGCACGCGCCGCTGCATGAGGCCGAATTCGCTGAAGATCGGGCGCAGGGCCTCGACCTTGGCCGCGTAGCGACCATCGAGCGGAGACAGGGCAAGCAGGGGGTGGCTCATTTCGGTTTTTGTCCGGAGGCGGGTGGATGGTCGGGTTTGACCGTGATGGCCTGCGCGCGCGCGCCCTTCATCGTGCGCACGGTCAGGCTGAAACCCTCGAATTCGAGCGTTTCGCCCTCGGCGGGCAGGCGTTCGAGCCGGTGCACGATAAGGCCGCCGACCGAATTGACCTCGTCCGGCGATTCGATGTCGAGGTCGAGCAGCCGTTCCAGCCGGTAGATCGGCAGGCTGCCGGGGATCGTGAAGGAACCATCGGGCGCGCGCTGGGTTGCGTGGCCCGGCGTGCTGCGGTGCTCGTCCTCGATGTCGCCGACCACGATCTGGACGACGTCGAACAGGGTGAAGAAGCCGACCACGCGGCCGCTATCCTCGGTGACCAGGGCGAACTGGGTGCGCCCGGTGCGGAACCGCTTGAGCATCTCGAGCACCGGCGTATCCAGCGGCACGACGATCGCCGGCCGCAGCAGCGTGGTCATGTCCTCGACCGTGCCTTTTTCGGCCATGGCAAGCAGCAGATCTTTCACATGAAGGATGCCGCGGACGGTCTCGAACCCGGCGTCGAACCACGGGTATCGGCTGAACTGCGACTTGCGGATTTCCTTGAGTACCTCTTCCTGGTCCTGCCCGTCGTGCAGGGCACCGAGCTGGTCGCGCGTGCGCAGCAGGTCGCCGGCGACCAGTTCGGGCAGATCGAGCGCGTGGCTCATCATCGCGAAGGTTTCGCTGGAATCGCGGATCGCGCGATTGGCATGCAGGATCAGCTTGAGCTCGTCGCGCGAATAGTGATGTTCGTGGCTGCTGGTCTCGTCGAGTCCGAATACCTTGAGCATCCAGTTGGCGCTTGCATTGAGCAGCCAGATCGCCGGGTACATCGCCCAGTAGAAGACATACAGCGGCGTGGCGGTCCACACGGACATGCGCTCGGGTCGCCGGATGGCCAGCGATTTCGGCGCCAGCTCGCCGAGCACGATGTGCAGGTAGGAAATGATGGTGAAGGCGAGGATGAACGAGATGACATGCACGCTTTCGGGCTCGAGGCCGCCAAAGCGGGCGAAAACCGGCTCGAGCAGGCTGGCGAATGCCGGCTCGCCGATCCAGCCCAGGCCCAGCGAGGACAGGGTGATGCCGAGCTGGCAGGCCGAGAGGTAGGCGTCGAGGCGCTCGTGCACGCCGAGCAGGATGCGCCCGCGCCAGCCGATCCGTTCCGCCAGGCCTACGGCCTGGGTGTGGCGCAGCTTGACGAGGGCGAACTCGGCTGCGACGAAGAAGCCGTTCAGGACGACCAGCAGGAACGCTGCAAGGATATAGAGAACGTTGGCCAGCATCGCTCGAGCGGAAGTCGTCGGGTTGCGGAGTCTAACATTCGCGAGTGCCCCTACCGAACGCCGTCGCTGCCGCGACGCCGGATCGCCGCTGGCCGTCTTGCCGGGATCGGCAAGGATATGCCGAAAGTCCCTGCTTGCCGGCGGACCGGAGCAAGCACCTGACCGGCTATAATTGACGATTCCCCACTCCGACTTCCCTCCAGGATCCAGCGATGAGCGACTTCCGCATCGAACGCGACAGCATGGGCGAACTCAAGGTGCCAGCCGATGCCCTCTATGGCGCACAGACCCAGCGGGCCGTGCAGAATTTCCCGATTTCCGGCCTGACCATGCCGCGCGAGTTCATTCGCGCACTCGGCCTGATCAAATCGGCCGCGGCGCAGGCCAATGCAGACCTTGGCCATCTCAAGAAGACCCAGGCCAAGGCCATCCGCAAGGCCGCCGAACGTGTTGCCAGGGGCGAATTCGACGCGCATTTCCCGATCGACGTGTTCCAGACCGGGTCCGGCACCTCGTCGAACATGAATGCCAACGAGGTCATCGCCCATGTCGCCGGCGCGGCCGGAACCAGGGTGCATCCGAACGACGACGTCAACAACGGGCAATCGTCCAACGATGTCATTCCCACGGCGATCCAGCTCAGCGCCGCGCTCACCGTCAGCGAGCAGTTGTTGCCGGCGCTGGCCCACCTGAAGTCGACGCTGGACAAGCGCGCGAAGGAACTGAAGAAGGTGGCCAAGACCGGCCGCACGCACCTGATGGACGCAATGCCCGTCACTTTCGGACAGGAACTGGGCTGCTGGTCGGCGCAGGTCGCGTCCAACATCGACAGGCTCAACGACGCGCTCAAGCGCGTGCGCAAATTGCCGCAGGGCGGTACCGCCGTCGGCACCGGCATCAACGCCGACCCGAAGCTCGGTGCGTCGATCTGCGCCGAGCTGACGCGCATGACCGGCGTGCGTTTCGAAACCGCCGGGAATTATTTTGAAGGCATCAGCACCCAGGATGCGGCCGTCGAGCTTTCCGGCCAGCTCAAGACGCTCGCCGTCGGCCTGCTCAAGATCGCCAATGACCTGCGCTGGATGAACTCCGGCCCGCTCGCCGGCCTCGGCGAGATCGAACTGCCGGCATTGCAGCCGGGCTCGTCGATCATGCCCGGCAAGGTCAATCCGGTCATCCCCGAGGCGATGGCCATGGTCTGCGCCCAGGTCATCGGCAACGACACCACGATCACGATCGCCGGGCAGAGCGGCAATTTCCAGCTCAACGTCATGCTGCCGGTCGTGGCACTGAACCTGCTGCAGTCGATCGAAATCCTGGCCAATGCCTCACGTGCGCTGGCCGACAAGTCGATCGCCGGGTTCAAGGTGCGCGAGGACAACATCCGCCAGGCGCTGGACCGCAATCCGATCCTGGTCACCGCGCTCAATTCGGTGATCGGCTACGACGTCGGTGCGGCGACTGCCAAGCAGGCTTACAAGGAAGGGCGGCCGATCATCGACGTCGCCCTGGAAACCACCGGATTGTCGCGCAAGCAGCTCAAGGAACTGCTTGACCCGTTGACCCTGACAAAAGGCGGCATCCAGGGCGGGTCGGCTGGCGGCTGAGCGGCATCGCCGGGTTTCGGCCCGGGCTTGCGGCGATCGCGCCGGCCAACGGCGCGGCCCGATTCTTGCTACGAGTGCGGGCGCCGCGTGGCCTTTGGCACATGCCCCGGTTGCGCGGAACCTACAAGTTCCAGGAATTGTTTTCGGACTATACGGATAGTGGAGTGATCAGATGAAGAAGCGTTTTCTCCTGCTGATGGCGATTCTCGCCAGTAGCGCATGGGCGCAGCAGAACACCGACATCAGCGCGGAGCAGTTCACCAGCGGCGCGGCCAACTCGCAACTGTCGGCGCTCGGCCGCCAGGCGGCGTCGTCCGGCAAGCGTCTCGTCGTGACCGCGCCGCAGCATTGGCATGCGCAGATCGCGGCGAAGATCCGCGCCGGTGGCAATGCCGACGTGGTGCTCAAGGACGGGTTTTACGAAACCGTGCTCGTGCGCATCGAGGACAAGGTCGAGGAGCCGGCCAAGCCGGAGCCCAAACCCGAGCCGAAGCCGGCAGTTGCGAGCAAGGTCGAGCCGAAACGCACGCCGCCGCCGGCAGCAGTGGCGCCCAGCCCCGAACCGGTCGCCGAAGACCTTCCGGTGCCGCCGCCGTCGCGCGCCGTCGTCGAGGCTCCGCCAGCGGCCCCGGCTGCTCCGCAGGTGCAGGCCCCGCCTCCCGCGGTCGCGCCAAGGCCCGCAACGCCGGCGCCCGCGGCGACTGTCGCCGAGCAGGCGCCAGCGTCGGAGCCGCCTGCTGCCCCGGCGGTCAATGATCCGACCGCACCGGTCATGCTGGTCGTGGCCGAACCGGGTGACACGGATGCGGTACGCATTGCCCTGGAAAAGCGCTACAACGAGGGAAAGCGGATCAGCGAGCGCGTGGAGGTTTCCGGCTTGCGTCGTGCCGATACGATCTACACGGGTGAAGGTGCAGCGGTCGTGGTCCGGCGCGAGGGCAGCCGCCTGTTGCGCATGTGGCTGGTCGGTGCGCTCAACCTGAACCAGATCGGCATCAGCAGCGAGGGTGCCAACAAGTACCAGGTGCTGAACAGCACCCTGAAGTAGGACTGTCCAGGGTTGGGGGTCCCGAGGGTTCGAGGCGACCACCCGCCCGTTGAAGACGTCGGCCCGGCACGGTTTCCCGTGCCGGGCCGAATCGTTTCAGGCGGTCACGTCGAGGTTTCGATGCGGGTGCGGCGCAGCCAGATCGAAGCTCCGATCAGGGCGATGCCGACAATCGCGCCGACCCAGATGCCCGGTGTTGCGAGCATTCCGTACACGTGGGCCGGATTGAAGACCTCGAGCATGTCGTCGCCGCGGAGGACGTCGCGGGGGAAGCGGAACCTGCTGTCGCCATTGTCGAGCCACCAGCCGGGGAATACGCCGAACAGCAGCCGTGCGATGACTTCCTTGTAGAGGAATTCCTTGCTCACGTGCGGCAATCCCATCAGGCCGATCCAGCTGTTGGCGATGAATGCGAAGAACGGCACCAGGACGGCCCACAGGAACGGCTTGCTTCGCGCATAGGCCGACCAGAACAGCAGCCAGCCGGCGGTGGGCAGGGCGACCATCGCATCGAGCGGAATGGTCAGCATCATGCGCCAGAACAGGCCGATCGTATGCGACGCGCCGATGGCCGGAAGCGGGTTGATCCCGTGCAGCAGCGCCCAGATGGAGACCATGACGAGCAGGGCGAAGTAAGCCACGGTGGCGACCGCCATCGAAATCAGCGGCGCCAGGAGCACGGCGGCGGCGACTTTCGACAGCACCGTCGATGTATCCGAGACCGGCAGGGACTTCCAGAACAGCACGCTGCGGTCGCGACGGTCGTCGTAAAGGGCGCCGAGCAGGTAGAAGAAGACGACGAAGAACAGGACGACGCAGAGCAGCCCGGCCAGGGCGACGTAGGCGACATCGAGGCCGGTGCCGGCATGGACGAAGTCGCCGCTGCTCATCCTTTCGGAAATCTCGCGCCACGGAATGGCGCCATTGACCTGGACGCGCGAGGCGAAGACCTCGGCGACGACGATGCCGAGCACCGTCAGCAGCAGCATCACGCCGCTGACCCAGATCGGCGCCCAGTAGAAGCCGCCCTTGTGCTCCCAGTATTCGCGTTTGACCAGCCATCCAAACGTGTTCATGCGTAGGTTCCTTTCATGGTGGCGACGAACAGGTCGGCGATGCTCGGCTTGTGCAGTTCGCCGAGATCGGCAAGCCTGGAGCGGTCGACGCCGTCGAACAGGAAGATCGACTTTCCGAAGATCTGGCGCTCGCTGAGCGGATTCAGCGCACGCGCCGCTTCGGCCTTGTCGGGATTGACCATGATTTCCGCGTAACGGTCGCCGATTTCCTCCATCGACGCGTCGAGGACGATCTTGCCGTCACGGATGAAGATCAGGTCGGTGAGGATGTGCTCGACTTCCTCGACCTGGTGGGTGGTGACGATGATCGTCTTGTTCTCGTCGAAGTAATCCGAGAGCAGGTTTTCGTAGAAGGTCTTGCGATAGAGGATGTCGAGGCCCAGGGTCGGCTCGTCGAGGACCAGCACGCGCGCATCGATGGCCATGACCAGGGCCAGGTGCATTTGCACGATCATGCCCTTGGACAGTTCGCGCACGCGCATGCCCGGTTTGATCTTGGTATGGGCCAGGTAGGCTTCGCATTTCTCGCGCGAGAACCGCGGATGCACGCCGCCGACGAAATCGATGGCTTCGCCAACGCGGATCCAGCGGGGCAGGACCGCGACGTCGGCGATGAAGCACACCTGTTCCATGAGCTTCGGCCGTTCGGTCCTCGGATCGAGGCCGAGCACGGAAAGCTCGCCGTCGAACTCGCTGAGGCCGAGGATCGCCTTCAGCGCGGTCGTCTTGCCGGCGCCGTTCGGGCCGATCAGGCCGACGATGCGCCCGGCCTCGATCTCGAAATCGACGGCATCGAGGGCGACCGTGGCGCCGTACTTCTTGCTCAGTTTCCTTGCATGGACGACAGCACTCATTTCGAATTCCCCTCGTGTTTCGGCGCGTGCCTGATCAGGGTTTCCAGATCGAGCCCCATGCGTTCGAGGCGGGCGAACAGCGGCGGCCACTCCTCGTTGAGGAAGCGCTCGCGTTCGGATTTCAGCAAGGCGCTGCGCGCGCCCTCGGTGACGTACATGCCCAACCCCCTGCGTTTTTCCACCAGGTTCTCGTCGACGAGTTCCTGGTAGGCCTTGGATACCGTGATCGGATTGATCTGGAAATCCGCTGCCACCTGGCGAACCGAGGGCAGCGCATCTCCCTGCTTGAGCACACCATCGAGGATCATCGCCACGACGCGGTCGCGAAGCTGGCGGTAGATCGGTGTGTTGTCGTTCCAAACCATGCTCATCGGGCTATTCCTTGATCGCGCGCGGCAGCAACTTGCCAAACGAATAGTAGGGCATGTCCAGACGCACATGAGGCAGCACTTCGGGCATGCCGAGCGACGCGGCGCCGCCCGAAGTCGAGGCCTGCACCAGGGATATTTCCTGGCCGGCATCCACGGGAGCGTCCGCCCGGACGATCACCAGCGGCAGGGTCGGAATCTCGGCGTCGGCGCGGACGTACACGGTCGGCAGTGTCGGAATGACCTCGGCCTGCGTGGCACCGGTCACCGCAGCGACTGGCGAAGCCAGGATTTGCGAACCGGCATGGCTGAAACCCAATGCACCGACAGCGGCGGATATGGCCAGGGCCAGCATCAGTCGAACGCGGATCAGATGGTTCATGGCGACCTCCTCGAGGTCATTTGATGAGATAGTGTTGTAGGTAACTATAACACCTAATCTGAGGGTGTCAATAGGGGGTCGGGATTGGGGATTGGGGATTCGCAGGAGCAGGACCCATAGAACGATGTGGGCCCGTGGCGCTGGGAGGGCTCAGGACATCGAAGGCAGGGCCATCGGCTCGCCTTGTTACAGAGGACTGTTGCAGACTGCGGGGACCACGCGGTTACCAATCCCGAATCCCGAATCCCGAATCCCGAATCCCGAATCCCGAATCCCGAATCCCGAATCCCGGAGTAAACAGCCATGCCCCGCATCCTGCTCGCGCTCTGCCTGCTTGCCGCCAGCTTCACGGCGCAGGCCTGCAGCGATCTGCTCAACGTCGAGTTCCGCCCGCTCGCCGGCGAAGGCAAGGTCGACCTGTGCAAGACCTATGGCGGCAAGGTGCTGCTGATCGTCAACACGGCGAGCAAATGCGGATACACGCCGCAATACGACGCGCTGGAGAAACTGCACGCGAAGTATTCGTCGCGCGGGTTCGCCGTGCTCGGCTTTCCGTCGAACGATTTCGCCGGCCAGGAGCCGGGCACCGAAGCCGAGATCAGGGAATTCTGCACGCTGACCTACGGGGTCAGGTTCCCGATGTTCGAGAAGGTGCAGGTGAAGGAGGGCGCTGCGAATCCGTTCTACGCCAGGCTGGCGTCAGCGTCCGGCGGCCGCTATCCGAGCTGGAACTTCTACAAGTACCTGGTCGACCGCAACGGCAACGTCGTCGCCGACTTCGCCAGCAAGGTCAAGCCGGATGACAAGGAACTGGTGGCGAAGATCGAGGCGTTGATCGATGCGTCCGCAGAGGATTCCGGCAACAAGGCACACTGATTGCCCGGTCCAACCGTGAGCGCACTTGCCGTAGTCATCCTGCCTGGACTCGATGGCGTCGGCGGGCTGAGGGCCCGCTTCGGCGCGGCACTGGGCGATCCGCTTGAGCCGGTGCTGGTGTCCTTTCCGCGCGACGAGGTTCTGGGCTATGCAGAACTGATGTCTGTCGTCGAGATCGAAATGGCCCGGCACGAGCGATTCATTCTGCTCGGGAATCCTTTTCGGGTCCGCTGGCCCTCAAGCTGGCCGCCCGGAATCCGAAGGGTATGGTGGGCCTGGTTCTTTGCGCGACATTTGCGACGCTGCCTCGTCCGTGGCTTCGGGCATTTGCCCCTGTCATCGATTCGTTGCCGCTACATGCAATCCCGAGCCGGGTCCTTTCCTGGCTGCTGCTCGGCAAATGGGCCGAGCCTGCGAGTCTGGCCGAACTCGTCCAGGCGCTGCGCACGGTGGAATTGCCGGTTCTGAGGAAACGGGCGAAGGACGTCATGTCTATCGATGTGTCGGCGTGCCTCGACCAGATCGGTGTCCCGACCTTGTGTCTGCGCATGTGCGCAATTTTGCACAGGACCTGTCGATCGTCTGAGATTCATTCAACCTGCGCATTCGCATGTAACGCGCTTTTCGCAGGAGCAGGCTTCAGCCGCGATGCTCTTCCTCGGCTGAGCGAGAAGCATCGCGGCTGAAGCCGCTTCCTACGGGAGCAGTCCGCTGGCAGGTGCGGGTCGGGACTCGCTTCTGCAACGCCCCATTCCCCATTCCCCATTCCCCATTCCCAATTCCCAACTCCCGGCTCCCGGCTCTATTGCGCCGGCCGGATCAACCCCAGCGCTTCAAGCTTGAGCACGATCTGCTGCACGGCCTGGTCGGGCGGCAGGGTGGTCGTGTCGATGCGCATTTCGGGGTTTTCCGGGATCTCGTAGGGATCGCTGATGCCGGTGAATTCCTTGATCTTGCCGGCGCGGGCGAGGGCATAGAGGCCCTTGCGGTCGCGGCCTTCGCAGGTCTCCAGTGGCGTCGATACGTGGACCTCGACGAAGACGCCACCGGCAGAGACGTTCTCGCGCACGATTTCGCGCGAACCCTTGTACGGCGCGATCGGCGCGCAGATCGCGATGCCGCCGTTCTTGGTGATCTCGGCGGCGACGAAGCCGATGCGCTGCACGTTGAGGTCGCGGTGTTCCTTCGAGAAGCCAAGTTCGCTGGACAGGTTCTTGCGCACGATGTCGCCATCGAGCAGGGTCACCGGGCGCGTGCCGAGTTCGAGCAGGCGCACGAGCAGGGCATTGGCGATGGTCGACTTGCCCGAGCCGGAAAGCCCGGTGAAGAACACCGTGAAGCCCTGCTTGTGGCGGGCCGGGTGCGTGCGGCGCAATTCCTCGATGACTTCGGGATAGGTGAACCAGTCGGGGATGTCGAGCCCTTCCTGCAGGCGCCGGCGCAATTCGGTGCCGGAAATATTGAGCACGGTATCGCCGTCCTTGACCTCGTCGGCCGGCATGTACTGCGCGCGTTCCTGCACGTAGACCATCTCCTGGAACGGCACCATGGTGATGCCGATTTCGGCCTGGTGCTCGGCGACCAGGGTCTGCGCATCGTAGGGGCCGTAGAACGGCTTGCCCGTGCTGTCCTGGCCAGGGCCGGCGTGGTCGCGGCCGACGATGAAGTGCGTGCAGCCGTGGTTCTTGCGGATGATCGCGTGCCACAACGCTTCGCGTGGCCCGCCCATGCGCATGGCGAGGTTGAGCAGGGACAGGCTGGTGGTCTGGTCCGGGTAATGGCGCAGCAGCTTCTCGTAGCAGCGCACGCGCGTGTAATGGTCGATGTCGCCGGGCTTGGTCAGGCCGACCACCGGGTGGATGAGCAGGTTGGCTTCGGCGATCTGCGCGGCGCGGAAGGTCAGCTCGAGATGCGCGCGGTGCATCGGGTTGCGCGTCTGGAACGCGACGATGCGCGACCAGCCCAGCTTGCTGAAAAGCGCGCGCAGTCTCCGCCGGCGTCGAGCGCAGGTGGCCGAAATCATAGTGACGCGGCAGCTCAAGGCCATGCACCTTGCCGCCCAGGTAGAGCGGATGGCTGCGCTCCAGCAGGTGGCTCACGCTGGGATGCTTGCGATCGGTCGTGCCGAATACCTTCTGCGCCTCGAGCGCGCGATCGGGTTCCCAGCGGTCCTCGACATCGAGGACGGCGAGGATGACGCCTTCCTGATCGCGCAGGGCGATCTGTTTCGCGTCGCCCATTGCCTCGGCGAATTTCTGGTCGACGTCGAGCGTGACCGGCATCGGCCACAGGTTGCCGTCGGCCAGGCGCATCGTGTCGCGCACGGATTCGTAATCGTTGCGCCGCATGAAGCCGCGCAGCGGCGAGAACGCGCCTGTCAGCAGCATTTCCAGGTCGCACAGCTGGCGCGGGGTCAGGTCCCACGAGGGCAATGCCGCAGCCTTGCGCTTGAGCGATTCGACTTCGGCGGCAGGGACGAGGCCATCAACGAGGTGGCCACCATGAGGTGCGATCAGCTGGGACATCGGGTTTCCTGGTAATGGGTTCTACGAACAAGCGCATTGCCGCCGCGCAGCTGCATCGAGATGCGCATGCGGGATGTCGATCCCGGCGAGCGGGTCACGCAAGGGTCGTCCGGGCATCGCGTTGGAGCGGGCGTCGGGCTTTGCCGGAACGGCGCCGATTATAGGGCCTTGGGGTCTTTTTTTGCGGGGTGCCGGCCCTGCGCGGCGTGAATGTCCGGGAAATATCCCGTGACAACCGGCGCGCGAGCGCCCGCGGGTCCCGGCTCCGGCCGACTCAGGCACGCTGCGCCAGAGCGTCCTGGGCGTGCAGCCAGGCGTCCTCCAGCGCTTCGATTTCCGCGGCGATGGCGGCACGCCGGCTGCCCAGTTCGGCGATCGCTCCGGTTTGCGTGCCGTCGTACAGTTCCGGCCGGGCCAGGGTGCCTTCGACTTCAGTACGCTCCGCTTCGAGCTGCTTCAGGCGCTTCTCGATGCGCAGGATCTCCTTGCGCAGCGGCGCCTCCAGGGAGCGCTGGTCGGCCCGCTCGCGTCGCTCGTCGCGCCGCGAAGGAGCGCCGGCGACGGAATTCCCCGGTCCGGCCACGCGCCGGCGCGCGACCCGGGCCGCGTAGTCCTCGAGATCGCCGTCGAAGTCCTGCACGCGACCGTCCTCGACGAGGAGGAATTCGTCGCAACAGCTGCGCAGCAGGGCGCGATCGTGCGCAACGATGACCACGGCGCCGGTGAAATCCTGGAGTGCTTCGGCGAGCGCCTCGCGCGTATCGATATCGAGGTGGTTGGTCGGCTCATCCAGGAGCAACAGGTTGGGGCGCTTCCAGATCACCAGGGCGAGGGCCAGGCGGGCTTTCTCGCCACCGGAAAACGGCGCCACGCCGGCCAGCGCGCGCTCGCCCTGGAAGCCGAACCGACCGAGGTAGTCGCGTGCCGCCGCCTCGCCGAGGCTGGCGTCCAGGCGCAGCAGGTGCTGCACGGGCGTGGCCTCGGGATCGAGTTGCTCGAGCTGGTGCTGGGCAAAGTAGCCGATCGACAGCCCCTTGTTTTCCCGCCGTTCGCCGGACAGCAGCGGATTGCTGCCGGCGATCAGCTTGATCAGGGTCGACTTGCCGGCACCGTTGGCGCCGAGCAGGCCGAGGCGTTGCCCCACGCGCAGGCTGAGCCTGATGCCGCCGACGACGACCTGGCCGGCATAGCCGGTCGCCGCCTCATCGAGGACCAGCAGGGGATCGGGCAGGGTGGGCGGGGCGAGGAACTCGAACTGGATGCCGGACTCGACCCGGATCGGCGCGATCTCGGTCATGCGCTCGAGCGCCTTGAGCCTGCTCTGCGCCTGGCGTGCCTTGGTCGCCTTCGCCTTGAAGCGGTCGATGAAGGACTGCATGTGGGCGCGCTCGCGCTGCTGGCGTTCGTGCAGGACCTGGTGCTGGGCGAGGCGTTCGGCGCGCTTGCGCTCGAAGCGGCTGACCGAGCCGGCGAAGATCTCGGCGTCCTGGTCGGCGAGGTGCAGCACATGGGTAACCACGGCGTCGAGGAACTCGCGATCATGCGAGACCACGATCAGGGTGCCCGGGTAGCGACGCAGCCAGTCCTCGAGCCAGAGCACGGCGTCGAGGTCGAGGTGGTTGGTCGGTTCGTCGAGGAGCAGCAGGTCCGACCGGCACATCAGGGCCTGGGCGAGATTCAGGCGCATGCGCCAGCCGCCGGAGAACGAGGCGACCGGCCGGGTTGCGTCCGCGTTGCGGAATCCCAGTCCGTACATGAGTTCGGCGGCGCGGGCGCGTGCCGCATAGCCGCCGATGGCGTCGAGGCGCGCGTGCAGATCGGCTTGCCTGGCGGCATCCTCGTCGGCTTCCGCGAGGGCCAGCTCGCGCTCCAGGCGGCGGTATTCGGCATCGCCGTCGAGCACATGGTCGAGCGCGCTTGAATCGGTATCCGGAGTCTCCTGCCGGACATGGGCGAGCACCCATTCGTCGGGTCGCTGGAAATGGCCGGCGTCGGGGCCGATTTCCCCGGAAATCAGGGCCAGCAGGGTCGATTTGCCACTGCCATTGCGGCCAGTCAGGCCGACCCGCCAGCCCGGATGAACGGAAAAGTTCGCCTTGTTCAGCAGAATCCGGGAACCCCGGCGCAGGTTCATGTTCTCAGTGCGCAGCATGGGCGCAAGTGTAGCGGGCGCACGTGCAATATTCCGGTCTGTTTGCCAACACAGGCGACCACCGCCACAATATGCGGCCCGCTTGACGACGCAGATTCTGTCGGGCGGCCAGCTGCCGTCCTCAATCGTTTTTCCCAGGAGTTCTCATAAATGACCCGTTTTGTGCGCAAGACCCTCATTGCCATGGCCTTGACCACGGCATTCGGCGCCGGCAATGCCCTGGCCGTCGACGCTTCTCTGAAGACCGAAAAAGACAAGGTCAGCTACATGGTCGGCGCCGATGTCGGCCGCGGCCTTACCCAGATCAAGGACGAGCTCGACCTCAAGATCGTCATGCAGGCCATGCAGGACGAGTTCAACGGCGGCAAGACCCTGATGACCCAGGAAGAGGGCCAGCAGGTCCGCCAGGAATTCATGCAGAAGCTCCAGGCCAAGCGCGTCGCCGAGGAGAAGGTCGCCGCCGAGAAGAACAAGAAGGAAGGCGATGCGTTCCTCGCCAAGAACAAGGCCAAGGCCGGCGTGAAGACCACCGCCTCGGGCCTGCAGTACGAAGTCATCAAGCAGGGCACCGGCCCGAAGCCGAAGGAAACCGACACGGTCAAGGTCGACTACACGGGCACCAAGATCGACGGCACCAAGTTCGACAGCTCGATCGACCGTGGCCAGCCGGCGACCTTCCCGCTGAATGGCGTGATCAAGGGCTGGACCGAGGGCCTGCAGCTGATGCCGGTGGGCTCCGAGTACAAGCTGGTCATCCCGGCTGAACTTGCCTATGGCGAGAATGCGCCGCCGACGATCGGCCCGAACGCGACCCTGGTCTTCGACGTCAAGCTGATCTCGATCGAGACGGGCGCCGAAAAGGCTGCTCCGGCCGCTACCGAGAAGAAGTAACCCGTAGTCCGCTCCAACCCGATGGCGTGCCGGTTTCCGGCACGCCATCGGCGTTTATGGACATGTCGAACAACAAGCGCACTGGCGGCCGGTACAAACTTGTATCCTGCCCTGGTCGCATGGCCGACCAGGAGACTGACCAATGCGTATCGCAATTTTCGGAACGGGCTATGTCGGCCTGGTGACCGGCACCTGTCTGGCCGAGGTAGGCAACGACGTGATCTGCGTCGATGTCGATGCGCTCAAGGTCGCGCGCCTGGAGCGCGGCGAGATTCCGATCTTCGAGCCGGGCCTGGCGCCGCTGGTTGCCGAAAACCACGCCGCGGGTCGCCTGCGCTTCACCACCGACGCGAACGCCGCGATCGCCCATGCCGAGGTCATCTTCATCGCGGTGGGAACGCCCCCCGAGGAGGACGGCAGCGCCGACCTCTCGCACGTGCTCGACGTGGCCCGCACGATCGGTCGCGCGCTGGAAAAGCCCGCGGTCGTCGTGAACAAGTCGACGGTGCCGGTGGGCACGGCCGACCTGGTCCGCAATACCATCGCCGCAGAACTCGCCACGCGCGGCAACGACACGACATTCGACGTCGTCTCCAATCCGGAATTCCTCAAGGAAGGCGACGCCGTGCAGGATTGCCTGCGCCCCGATCGCATCATCATCGGCAGCAACAGCGCGCGCGCGATTTCGATCCTGCGTACCCTGTACGGGCCGTTCAATCGCAATCACGACCGCATCGTGCTGATGGACGTGCGTTCGGCGGAACTGACCAAGTACGCCGCGAACGCGATGCTGGCGACGAAGATCAGTTTCATGAACGAGATCGCCAACATCGCCGAGCGCGTTGGCGCCGACGTCGAACAGGTGCGCCTGGGCATCGGGTCGGATCCGCGCATCGGCTACCATTTCATCTATCCGGGCGCCGGCTACGGTGGCTCCTGTTTCCCGAAGGACGTCAAGGCGCTCGAGCACATTGCGCGCAGCCAGGGTTACGAGCCGCGCGTGCTGAGCGCAGTCGAGGCGACCAATGCGGCGCAGAAGGAGCGCCTGTTCGAGCTGATCAGCGGGCACTTCAATGGCAGGCTGAATGGCCTGCGGGTCGCGCTCTGGGGCCTGGCCTTCAAACCGAATACCGACGACATGCGCGAGGCGCCGAGCCGCGCCTTGCTGGAGAAGCTGTGGGGCAGTGGCGTGGGCGTCCGTGCCCATGATCCCGAGGCACACGACGAAGTGCGGCGCATCTACGGGAATCGTGCCGACCTCGAGTTGTGCGACTCGCAGTACGCCGCGCTGGACGGCGCCGATGCGCTGGTCATCGTCACCGAATGGAAGGCGTTCCGCAGTCCCGATCTCGGGCGAATCCGCGACGCCCTGAAGACACCGGTGATATTCGACGGACGCAACATCTTCGATCCGGCGGCGATCGAATCGGCCGGGATGGCCTACTACGGCATCGGCCGCGGCCGCAGCGTGCAAAAGGCGGGCTAGGAGTTCAGGCTGTACCCCGAAGCCGGCCATCGCTACCATCGCCCACCTCGCGCCGCTCATCCAGACCGGCACTCTCCCATACCCGCAAGCAGATTCGCCGATGGAAAAGAAACGTGCGTTGGTTACCGGCATCACCGGCCAGGATGGCGCCTATCTGGCCGAACTGCTGCTGGCCAGGGGCTATGAGGTGCACGGCATCAAGCGCCGCGCGTCGTCGTTCAATACCGAGCGCATCGATCATCTCTACAGCGAACTGGACGAGAGCGGACCGGCGCTGACCCTGCACTACGGCGACCTGACCGATTCGATGAGCCTCACCCGGATCGTGCAGGACATCGAGCCGCACGAAATCTACAACCTCGCTGCGCAGAGCCACGTGGCCGTCTCGTTCGAGGAGCCCGAGTACACCGCCAATGCCGACGGGCTCGGCACGCTGCGCCTGCTCGAGGCAGTACGCATCCTCGGGCTGAAGGATCGCTGCCGCATCTACCAGGCATCGACGTCCGAACTCTATGGCCTGGTGAAGGAAACGCCGCAACGCGAATCCACGCCGTTCCATCCGCGTTCGCCCTATGGCGTGGCCAAGCTGTATGCCTACTGGATCACGGTCAACTACCGCGAGTCCTACGGCATGTATGCCTGCAACGGCATCCTCTTCAACCATGAATCGCCGATCCGCGGCGAGACCTTCGTGACGCGCAAGATCACGCGTGGCCTGGCCCGCGTCATCCACGGCCTGCAGCAGTGCCTGTATCTTGGCAACCTCGACGCGCGGCGCGACTGGGGCCATGCGCGCGACTACGTCGAGGCGCAATGGCTGATCCTGCAGCAGGACACGGCGCACGACTATGTGATCGCCACCGGCATCCAGCATTCCGTGCGCGAGTTCGTGGTGCTCGCCGCACGCGAGATGGGCGTCGAGATCGAGTTCCGCGGCCAGGGTGCCGACGAGGTCGGCGTGGTCGCGCAGATCCGCACGCCCGGCGCCACGATCCGGGCGGGCGACACCTTGCTGCGCATCCACCCGAAATACTATCGGCCGGCGGAGGTGGAAACCCTGCTCGGCGATCCGACATTCGCCCGCGAAAAACTGGGCTGGGCGCCGAAGACCAGCTTTGCCGAACTGGTCCGCGAGATGGCCGGCGCCGACCTGGCATTGGCGGCCAGCGAGGCCGGCGGTACGATCGGTGCCCGCCACGGCCGCCACCTGATAGAGGAACTGCCAAGGCCATGAGTACCCTCGAGGAGCGCCTGACCGAACTCGAAGTGCGCGTGGCCTTCATCGACGATGGCATCGCCGCGCTCAACGAGGCCGTGGCCATGCACGACCAGTCGATGCTGGACATGCGTCGCGAGCTCGACCGCCTGCGTGCCGACCTGGTCGGCCTGCGCTCTTCGCTCGGCAACGACGACGCGCGAAACGAACCGCCGCCGCCGCACTACTGACCATTTCCGATCCAACACCAGACCATGGCCGATTCCCTGCGTGACCAGTTGCTGAAAAGCGGACTTGTGCAGAAGCTCAAGGCGGATGCCCGCGAGTCCCGCCCCGCTGAAAGGCCGAAGCGTCCGCCCGCTGCCAGGCGTGGCGCGCAGGGCAAGCCAGCCGCGGGCAAGGGCGGGGATGCGCGCAGCCAGGAAGACATCGATCTCGCGCGCGCCTATGGATTGCGCGAACGCGCCGAACGCGAGCAGCGAGAAAACGAGAAGCGGCAGGCCGAACAGCGCGCCAGGGAAAAGGCCGAACGCAAGCAGAAGCTGGCGGCGCTGCTGGAGGGCAAGGCGCTGAACAGGGACGATGCGGAAATCGCCCGGCATTTTCCGCACGGCGAGAGGATCCGCCGCGTCTACTGCACGGCGGAGCAACTGGCCGAAGTCAATTCGGGCACGCTGGCCGTGGTCCAGTATCGTGGCCGCTACCTGCTGGTGACCCGCGAAACCGGCGAACAGGCCGGCGACATCAGTCCCGAGGCGCTGATCCTGCTGATCGATCCGGACGCGCCGTCCGAGGACGATATCCCGGCCGACCTGATCTGGTAGCCGGAGCGGAGCCGCGCGCGGCTCAGAAGTCCATGAAGTAGCCGCCGTTCACCGGGATGTTGGCGCCGGTGATGAAGCCGGAATCGTCGGCGCAGAGGAAATCGACGACGCGGGCGATTTCCGAGGGTTGTCCGAGGCGACCGACCGGAATGTTGGCGACGATCTGGTTGCGGACCGCTTCCGGCACGGCCATCACCAGGGCGGTTTCGCAGTATCCGGGCGACACGCTGTTGACGGTCACGCCCTTTTTCGCGACTTCGCGGGCCAGTGCCATGGTGAAGCCATGCATGCCGGCCTTGGCCGCGCAGTAATTGGTTTGTCCGAACTGGCCGGTCTGGCCGTTCACCGAGGAAATGTTGACGATGCGGCCGAAGCCGCGCTCGGTCATGCCATCGATGACGGCGCGGCAGGTGTTGAAGACGCCGTCGAGGTTGACCGTGATCACGTCCGACCACTGTTGTTCGGACATCTTGCGCAGGCTGGTATCGCGGGTGATGCCGGCAGCGTTGACGAGGATCGAGATCGGCCCATGCTTCGCGTCGATGCGCGCCAGGGCGGCGGCGCAGCTGTCATGGTCGGAAACATCCAGTGGCTCGAAGGCGATATTCGCGCCGGATTCGGCGACTTCGCCGAGGAACTCGTCGACACGCTCCTTGCGCGTCGCCAGGTCGGCGGCGACGACGCGCTTGCCGGAACGGGCGAGGTGCCGGCAGATTTCGGTGCCGATTCCGCCGATACCACCGGTGACGAGGGCTACATGTTTGTTCATCGGGGGTCGTTTCCTTCGGGTGCCCTGCGCGCGGCGCGACGGCGGAGCCCAGGCGCGGCTATCGGTTCAGGTGCGGGATGGACGTGGATCGGCGCTCAGGACTTGCTGTCTTTCTTCCCTTTGGCCGGCTCTCCGCCCTGGCGGACGCGGTTGGCGGCATCGTTGAGGAAGCCCTGCTGCACGGACTTCCAGGCATCCATGTTGCGTTCGGTCATGTCGTTGAGCATCGACCAGGGCGTGCGCCCCATGATGTTGTTCAACTGGCTGCGGAACTGCTGCTGCTGGTCGAGGAAGACCTGCAGGCTCTTTTCCAGGTAGCTGCCCATGAAACCCTGCAGCGAGTCGCCGTAGAAGCGGATCACCTGCGAGAGCAACTGGGTCGTGAACATGGGCTGGCCGCGATCCTCGTGCTCGGAAATGATCTGCAGCAGCACGGAACGGGTCAGGTCCTCGCCGGACTTGGCATCGCGGACTTCGAAATGTTCACCATCGACGACGAGCTGACGGACCTCTTCGAGCGTGATGTAACTCGAGATCTCGGTATCGTATAGACGACGATTCGGATACTTCTTGATGATGCGGGATTCGGCCATGGGTCAACGCTAACAGATCGTGCCGCGCTGCACCAGTTTCGTGCATCGCAGCATGGGTTTCAGACGAAAAGCAGGCAGGGCCAGGTCGGCCAGCGGCAGCGAAACCGGGGCGCTCGGCGCCGCGGCAAAGCCGGTACACTTTGTTGCGGTACGGTGGGTACGCCTTGCGCGCCCACCGTGCCGTGGCGCTTACCAGCCCATGTAGTGGCCGCCATTGATGGACAGGTTGGCGCCGGTTATCCACGACGCCCGTTCATCCGCGAGGAAGCCGACTGCGTAGGCGATCTCGTCGGGTTCGCCGAGTCGCCCGACCGGAATCTGCGCGGCAATCTTGGCGCGCACGTCCTCGGGAACGGCCTTGACCATCTCGGTCAGCACATAGCCCGGGGAGACGGTGTTCACGGTGATGCCGAACTTGGCGTTTTCCTGGGCCAGCGAGATGGTGAAGCCATGCATGCCGGCCTTCGACGCCGCGTAATTGGCCTGCCCGTACTGGCCCTTCTGGCCATTGATCGAACTGATCTGGACGATGCGTCCCCACTTGCGCGTACGCATGCCTTCGATGACCGGGCGGGTCACGTTGAAGCAGGAATTGAGATTGGTGTTGATGACTTCCTGCCACTGCAGGGCGGACATCTTGTGGAACGTCGTGTCGCGCGTGATGCCGGCGTTGTTGATCAGGATATCGACCTGGCCAAGCTGCTTTTCCACTTCGCGCACCATCGCCTCGGCGGAGGCCACGTCGGAGACATCGCCGGGGGCGAGGGCGAAATCAAACCCCTCGGCCTTCTGCGCGGCTTGCCAGGTCTTCGCCTTGCCTTCGTCGCGATAGTTCGTGGCAACGCGGTGACCCGCCTTGGCGAGATGCCGGCAGATTGCCGTGCCGATCCCGCCGATGCCGCCCGTTACGAGTGCTACTCGTGCCGTCATGGTGTTCTCCTTTCCAGGGGGTGGTTTGCTGCTGCGCTCGCTGGCGTGGGCAGGATTGTGCCTGTCGGACACGCATTAGTCCTTCCGCATTGCGACATGCAGGTGACGCTGGCGCGGTATGGCATCAACATCGTAGCGGGCCGTGGCTTCGCGCAGGAAGCGCTCGACGCTGGCGCTGTCCGGCACCGCCTGGCCAAGGAAGGCGAGGGCGGCGCGCAGTGCAGGCAGGGGATGGTCGGCATCGACCGGGCGCGACTGGTCCTGCTTGCTCAGCTTGCGACCAGCCGGATCCAGCGCCAGCGGCAGATGCACATAGGCCGGCGTCGGCAGTCCGAGCTGGCGCTGCAGGAAGACCTGCCTGGGCGTGGAGTCGAGGAGATCGGCGCCGCGAACCACCTCGCTGATGCGCTGCGCCGCGTCGTCGACGACCACGGCAAGCTGATAGGTGTAGCAGCCATCGGCCCTGCGCAGCACGAAGTCGCCGACCTCGCGGGCCAGATCCTGCGAGAACCTGCCGGACAGGCGGTCGTCAACCTGGACCACGGCTTTGCCTACCCGCAGCCGCCAGGCAGGTGCCGCCGGGCCGTCGGATGGCGCCCTGACGCAGGTGGGCGGATGGATGCCATCCCATTCAGCAAGGTCGCTGCGGCTGCAATGGCAAGGGTAGACCAGCCCGCGCCCGTGCAGGTGCCGGAATGCCTGCGCGTAAAGTTCAGTGCGTTCGCTCTGCAGGACGACAGGCTCGTCGGACTCCATGCCGAACGCGGACAGGGTGGCGAGTATGTCCGCGCCGGCACCGGGAACTTCGCGGGGGCCGTCGAGATCTTCCATGCGCACGATCCAGGTGCCACCGGAAGATCGCGCATGCAGCCAGCTTCCGAGCGCGGCAACCAGCGACCCGAAGTGCAGGCGGCCGGTCGGCGACGGAGCGAACCGCCCGCGCGACATCGCCTTGTCGGCCTCCTGCTCCGGCCGGGCGGGAACCTGACTCACGGTCGCGGGTCAATACGCATGGCAACGTGGCCGACTTGAATTGGCCGGCAGTTTACCCAAACATCCAGTATCCGGTGGTTCGACCCACGTCCGAAACATAGCGAGACAACCATGCGCCGCATCGTACTGTTCATTGCAACCAACCTGGCCGTAATGGCGCTGCTGACGATCGTCGTCAAGCTGTTCGGCATCGATACCTACACCTACACGAAGACCGGCATCAATTTCCAGGGCATCCTCGTGCTTTCCGCCGTGATCGGCTTTGGCGGATCGTTCATCTCGCTGGCCATGTCGAAATGGGTGGCCAAGTGGCAGACCGGCGCAAAGGTCATCGAGAATCCGTCCAATCCGACCGAGTCGTGGCTGCTGTCGACGGTGCGCCGCCAGGCCGAGGGCGCCGGCATCGGCATGCCCGAAGTCGCCATCTACGACGCGCCCGAAATGAATGCGTTCGCCACCGGTGCCACCCGCAACAGCGCACTTGTCGCGGTAAGCACCGGGCTGCTCCAGCAGATGAGCCGCGAGGAAGTCGAAGCCGTCCTCGCCCACGAGGTCAGCCACGTCGCCAACGGCGACATGGTCACGATGACATTGCTGCAGGGCGTGCTCAATACATTCGTGATCTTCCTCGCCCGCGTGATCGGAACGGTGGTCGATCGCGCCATCAGCGGCAATCGCGAAGGCGGTGGCGGCGGGATTGCCTATTTCGCCATCGTCATCGTCCTGCAGATCGTGCTCGGCATGCTCGCATCGATCGTGGTCATGGCGTTCTCGCGCTGGCGCGAGTTCCGCGCCGACGCGGGCAGTGCGCGCCTGGCCGGCAAGGACAAGATGATCGCCGCGCTGGCTCGCCTGTCCCAGGGCCATGGCGAGAACAGCTTGCCGAAGGCGATCCAGGCCTTCGGCATCGCTGGCGGCGGCATGCGCAAGCTGTTCTCCAGCCATCCTCCGATCGAGGAACGCATCGCCGCCCTGCGCGCGGCGGCCTGATTCGACCAGGTCCGAAAAAAAAGTCCCGCGTTGCGGGACTTTTCCTGCCTGCAGGTGGATGCAGCCAGCGCCTTCAGCTGCTGCCGAAATCGTAGGTCATGACCTGTTCGGGTTCCTGCAGGAAGTTGCCCTGCACGAAGTTGATGCCGCAGGAGAACAGGATCGACATGCTCGCGGCATCCTCGACGAACTCCGCTATGGTCAGCTTGCCGGCATTGTGCGATTGCTCGCACATCGACTTGATGCGCTCCTGGTTTTCCTTGCTCTTGGGCAGGTCGGCCATGTAGCTGCGATCGACCTTGAGGTAGTGCGCAGGGATGTGCTTGAGCAGCTGGAACGAGTTCAGGCCGGAGCCGAACTGCTCCAGGGCGAAGCCGCAATGCAGTTGCTCGAGTCCGCGCACGAAGGCGCGGGCCGGCTTGAGGTTGGTCACGACCTTGCTCTCCGGCATCTCGAAGACCAGGGCGTCGCCGCGCTGGCGTGCATTCTTCAGTTGCAGGGCGATCCACGGCAGCAGGCCCTGGTCGTCGAGCGACTGCGGCGAGACCTTGATGAAGAACGTGGTCTTGCGTCCGCCCTGTTCGCGTTCCGCCAGCGCACGGATGGCATTGGCGATGACCCAGCGGTCGAGTTGCGGCAACAGGCCATGCTGTTCGGCGATGGGCATGAAGAAGCCCGGCAGGATCTCGCCCTTGGGTCCCTTCATGCGCAGCAGGATTTCGTAGAACTCGCCTTCGCTGCCCTGCAGGCTGATGATCGGCTGGTAGTAGAGGACATAGCCGTCGTTGGCAAGCGCATCGTTGATCAGCTTGAGCCAGTGGCGGTTCTTCTCGGCGTCGGCCTTGTCCTCGGCCGACGGATCGAAGACGCGGGCCCGGTTGCCGCCTTCCGCCTGGATCTTGCGCAGGGTGATCGAGGCCTGGTCGAGCACGGCGTTGCCGTTGGCGGACTTCTCCCCGATCAGGCTGCCGGCGACGCTGATGGTCAGGTTGATCGAATTCTTGCCGACTTCGAAGATGCGTTCCTCGAAGGCCTTGCGCAGCGATTCGGCCAGTTGCACCACCGCCTCGGCGCTGCGGTCGTGGACGAGGATGCCGAAGGTGTGCTCGCCGAGGCGTCCCGGGATGTCGGATTCCTTGAGCTGGCGACGCAGCAGGTTGGCCATGTCGCCGAGCAGCAGGTCGGTGTTGCCGAGGCCGACGCCGTCGAGAACGGCCTTGTAGTTGTCGAGCTCGAGCAGGATCAGCGCCTGCTCGGTCTTGCCGGATACCGCGGCGGCGGCGGCGCGGTCCAGCTCGGTGCTGAGGTACTGTCGGTTGAACAGTTCGGTGATCAGGTCCTTCGATCGCAGCGCATCGAGTTCGATGGCGAGGCCGGAATCGGTCGCCTGCTGGCGGAAGACGATCTGCTGGCAGGGCTCGCCCTCGTACATGGCTTCGGCGAATTCCATGACCGCGTCGAACGTGGTTCCGTCGCCGCGCTGGGCCTTCAGGTTGAGCTTCTGCGGCGGCCGTTCGCCCTTGGAAAGCCGCTTGAGCAGGGCCTTGAAGTCGTCGGCGTCGTCGGGCGCGACCATGTCGAGGATCGACATGCTTTCGATATCCTCGAAATCCTCGTAGCCGAAGGTCTCCAGATAGGCACGATTGGCGCGCACGTGCATGCCTTCGTGGACATAGGCGATCGGATCGCGCGAGGAGTCGAGCAGGTCGCTGCAGCGCCGTTCGGATTCGCGCAGCGCGCTTTCCAGGCGACGCACGCTGCGGCGCATGCCCAGCGACTCGAACTCGCGTCGCACGATCATCTGCAGGTGGTCGGGCCGGCCATGCAGGGCCAGGGCGCGCGCGCCGTCGCGGAACGCCTCGATCACGGCATTCTCGTCCAGCTTGCTGCCGTAGACGATCAGGGCGATGTCCTTGCCGGTGCGGTTCACCGCCTCGACCACCTGGCGCAGCGTCAGGTCGCGGGTGACCAGGTTGGCCAGGATCAGGTCCGGGGTCTGGCGTTCGAGCAGGTCGTCGAGTTCGGCTTCGTTGGCGGCCCGCGAGGGACGGACCGCGATGCCGCCATTGCGCAACATGCTGATGATCTGCTCGGCCTCGTCGGCCGAATCCTCGATCAGCAGGAGCTTGATCACATTGTCAGGTTTGGTCATGGACTACGCGCTAGCAGGAGGGTGCGCATGGCACGGCTGGCCGATGTGCGAGCAGCGACCAATGCAGAAACTTTTACCGGATTCACCGGTGCATTTCCACATTCTGCCGGATTTTCACATGGAATCATGCAGGTACGGGAATCTTGCTGGCCGCGCCGGCCCGTTCACGAACCAGTTTGGGGACCAGATAGCCCGGCAGGCGGGCGCGCAGCGCGCTGACCAGCTCGACGCCACGCTCGTCGGCGACCTCGAAATGCGCGGTTCCCTGAACGCGATCGAGCAGATGCAGGTAGTAGGGCAGCACCGCGCATTCGAACAGGCGTTCGGAAAGGTCGGCCAATGCATCGACGGAATCGTTGATCCGGCGCAAGAGGACCGACTGGTTGAGCAGGACCGCCCCGGTCGCGCGCATGTCGCGACAGGCCGCAGCGACGGATCCGTCTATTTCGTTGGCGTGGTTGGCATGCAGGACCACGACTTTCTGCAGCGGCAAGCGTTCCAGCCAGTCCAGCCATTCGTCATCCACGCGCTGCGGCAGGACGATCGGCAGGCGGGTATGGATGCGCAGGCGGCGCACATGCGGTATCGCGGACAGGGCGTCGGTCAGCTCGGCCAGTCGCGTGGTCGCAAGCGAGAGCGGATCGCCGCCGGACAGGATGACTTCGCTGATCGTCGGATCTCCCGCCAGATGGTCGAGGGCCGGTCGCCAGCGCGCAGCGGCCGCCGTTTCCTCGGCATAGGGGAAGTGCCGGCGAAAGCAGTACCGGCAATGGATGGCGCAGGAACCCGTGGCGATCAGCAGGGCGCGGCCCTGGTACTTGTGCAGCACGCCGTGGGCGGCCCGTGCATCGAGGTCGCCGACCGCATCGATCGAATAGCCCGGGCTTTCAAGCAGTTCGCCGGCGCCGGGCAGGACCTGCAGGAGCAGGGGGTCGTCGGCATCACCGTGGCGCATGCGTTCAGCAAAGCCGCGCGGCACGCGCAAGCCGAACCCGGTGTCTGCATCGGCCAGCAACTCGCCGGCACGGTCGGCGAGGCCAAGCAGGCCGAGCAACTCGTGCGGGTCGGTGATCGCTTCGCGCCACAGCTTTTGCCAGCGCGGGCTGCCGGTGCCGTCGCGGGTCGGCGGAATATGGGAGAAAAGCGGGCTTGCAGGTATCATTGCGGATCGGATCCGGGCTTCCCGGTCAGCGAATTCCCCATTCTAGCTGCTTTGTACGGGCGGCTTACCCTCTAGATACAGGAGCGCTCCATGGCTTCACATGGAATGAACGACGTCAAGAACGGCCTCAAGATCATCGTCGACGGCTATCCGTGCACGATCATCGACACCGATTTCATCAAGCCGGGCAAGGGCCAGGCCTTCACCCGGGTCAAGTACCGCAACCTGAAAACCGGGCGCACGGTCGAGATGACGATGAAGTCCACGGACACGGTCGAGGCTGCCGACGTGGTCGATACCGACATGGAGTTCCTCTATTCGGATGGCGAGTTCTGGCATTTCATGCATCCGACCAACCACGAGCAGATCGCCGCCGACGAGAACGCCGTGGCCGATGCGGCGAAGTGGCTCAAGGGCAACGAGATGGTCATCGTCACCCTGTGGAACGGCGCGCCGCTGAACGTGACGCCGCCGAACTTCGTCGAACTGCAGATCGTCGAGACCGACCCGGGCGTGCGCGGCGACACCTCGGGTGGCGGCGGCAAGCCGGCCAAGCTCGAAACCGGCGCGGTCGTGCGCGTTCCGCTCTTCGTCAACCAGAACGAAGTGGTCAAGGTCGATACGCGCACCGGCGAGTATGTCGGTCGCGTCAAGTGACCCGGGCCGGATGACGTCGCCGGTTCCGGTCGACCTGCTGATCGAGGCGCGCTGGGTCATCCCGGTCGAGCCGCATGGCGTGGTGCTTGATGGCCACGCCGTTGCGGTCGACGCCGACCGCATCGTCGCGATCCTGCCCATTGCCGAGGCGCGCAAGCGGTTTGCGCCGCGCGAGCGTGCCGAGCTGGCCGAGCATGCGCTGATCCCGGGCCTGATCAACGCGCACGTGCACAACCCGATGACCCTGATGCGCGGCCTCGCCGATGACGTGCCGTTCGCGGTCTGGCTCAAGGATCGCGTGTGGCCCGCCGAGGCCCGGGTGATGGGGCCGGAATTCGTGCGCGATGGCGTCGAGCTGGCCATCGCCGAGATGATCCGCGGCGGCACGACCTGCTGCAACGAGAACTACTTCTTCCCCGACGTGCAGGCGGCGACCTATCGCAAGAACGGATTCCGCGCCCTGGTCGGCCTGCCGGTCATCGAGTTCCCGACCGCCTGGGCGAGCAGTCGCGATGAATATTTCGACAAGGCCCTGGCCGTCCACGACGACCTGCGCGGCGACGCGCTGGTCGGCACCAGCTTCGCCCCGCACGCCCCATACACCGTATCCGACGAGAGTTTCGAGCGCATCCACCTGCTGTCGAACCAGCTCGACCTGCCGGTGCACCTGCACCTGCACGAGACGCCCGGCGAGATCAGCGACAGCCTGCGCGAATTCGGCATGCGGCCGTTCGCGCGGATCAAGCAGATCGGCCTCGTCAACGAGCGCCTGATCGCCGTGCACATGACCCAGGTCACCGAAGCCGAGATCGCCGACTGCGCGGCGCGCGGCGTATCGATCGTGCACAACGTCGAATCGAACATGAAGCTGATCAGCGGGTTCTGTCCTGCCGAGGCGATCCGCCGCGCCGGGGTCAACCTGGCCATCGGCACCGACGGCTGCGCATCGAACAACGATCTCGACCTGTTTGGCGAAATGCGCAGTGCCGCCCTGGTCGGCAAATTGATCGCCAATGATGCCGCCGCCATGGATGCCGCAAGCGTGCTGCGCGCGGCGACGCTCGGCTCGGCGCGCGCGGTCGGCTGGAGCGACAGGATTGGTTCGATCGAAGTCGGCAAGCAGGCCGATCTCGCCGCCGTGCGACTCGACGAAATCGAAACGCAGCCGATCTACAACGTGATTTCGCAACTGATCTATGCGGCCGGTCGCCACCAGGTCAGCGATGTCTGGATTGCCGGGATACGCAAGCTGCGCGAGCGCGTGCTGACCGGCATGGATACCGGCGAGATCATCGCCCGCGCGCGGCGCTGGCGCGAACGCATCGCCGCGGCATGAAGCGATGAACACCACCAACGTCAATCCCGCAGAGGTCGCCAAGTTCGAACGTCTGGCCAGTCGCTGGTGGGACGCGGATGGCGAGTCGCGGCCGCTGCACGACCTCAACCCGGTGCGCTTCGGCTACATCGCCGGACGCAGCGCGCTGGAAGGTGCGCGCGCGCTTGATGTCGGCTGCGGCGGCGGCCTGCTCAGCGAAGCGCTGGCGCGCGCTGGCGCAAGGGTCACCGGCATCGATCTCGCCCCGGCCGTGCTCGACGTGGCCAGGCTGCATCTGCTCGAGAGCGGCCTCGAGGTCGACTACCGGGAGGCCAGTGTCGAAGCCATCGCGGCAGAAGCGGGCGGCCAGTTCGACGTCATCACCTGCATGGAAATGCTCGAGCACGTGCCCGATCCGGCCAGCGTGGTCCGTGCCTGCGCGCAACTGCTGCGTCCGGGCGGGCGCCTGTTCCTGTCGACCCTGAATCGCACCCCGCGATCGTTTGCCGCGGCGATCATCGGCGCCGAGCATGTATTGCGCCTGCTGCCACGCGGCACGCATCACTATGCGCAGTTCATCAAGCCGTCCGAGCTCGCCGCCGACTTGCGTGCCGCCGGCCTGGTGCTCGAGGACCTGCGCGGCATCGCCTACAACCCGCTGACGCGCAAGGCCTGGCTGAGCGAATCGGTGGCGGTCAACTATCTCGCTTGCGCGAGCAAGCCTGCATGAGCGGATCTCGCGGCTTGCAGGCAGTCCTGTTCGATCTCGACGGAACCCTCGCCGATTCGGCGCCCGATCTGGTCGCCGCGCTGTCGACCCTGTGCGCGGAAATCGGCGAGCGCGAACCGGACCCGGTCGCGGTCAGCCGCGTCGTCTCGGCCGGTGGTCGGGCGATCCTGCGCTGTGGCCTGCCCGGCGCCGACGAGGCGCGGATCGAGGCCCTGCTGCCACGCTACCTGGACCTGTATTCCCAACGCGGCAACGCTTCGACCCTGCTTTATCCGGGCATCGATGCCATCCTGCTCGATCTCGAGTCGCGCGGCATAGCCTGGGGTGTCGTTACCAACAAGGTGGGCTGGCTGGCCGCACCGGTGGTCGAGAAGCTCGGCCTCGGCGCGCGATGCGGGGCACTGGTCGCGGGCGACACGCTGCCCCGGCGCAAGCCCGATCCGGACCCCGTGCTGCACGCCTGCAGCCTGCTCAAGGTCGAACCGCGAGCAACGATTTTCGTCGGCGACGACCTGCGCGACATCGAAGCCGGGCGGGCGGCCGGGACGCGCACCGTTGCAGCTGCCTGGGGTTACCTCAATGGCGGCGACCCGCAAGACTGGCGCGCCGACCGCATCGCCGAATCGGTCGCGGACCTGACGGCCTGCCTCGGCCTGGACTGATCGACGGTGTCCGACGACGCGCTTGCCAGCTTCGAGGAAAAATGGTCGCTGGCCCATCCCGAACTTCCGCTGGCATTGCGTTTCGCTGCGCCGTCGCAGCGCGCGCTGGTCTCGGCCCTGGCCTGCCTCGGCTACGAGATGGCGCATGCCGCGTTTCGCATCGAGCAGCCCGAGGTCGCAGCGGGCAAGCTGCACTGGTGGAGCGAAGAGCTGGCGGCTTCTGCCGGCGGCCGCTCCCGGCATCCGCTGACCGCAGTCCTTTGCGCCCATGCGCCGATGCGCGCGCTTCCGGCTTCGGCGTGGAGGGCGCTGGCCAACGGCGCGCTGGCCCAGCGCGAAGCGGCCCCGGCAGCGAACCTGGCGCAGTTGCTGGATACCTACCGGCGCTTCTACGAACCATTCGTCGCCATCGAACGCACCCTGTATCCCAATCTCGATGCGGACGCCACGGCGCAGGCACAGGCGCTGTCGCGTGCGTTCAACGAGTCCGTTCGCCTGCAGGAAGCGCTGGCCGGGGATCGCCTGCCGGTACCGCTCGATGTGCTGGCCCGCCAGCAACTTTCGCGCGGCGACCTCGCCGTTGCCGGTGCGCAACGCGATGCGGCCTTGCGTGAACATTTCTCCGCCCTGGCCGAAGCCATGCGCAATGTGCGAACAGCCGGCCTGCCAGCGCTTCCCGCGATCGGCTTGCACGCCGGGCTTCGGCGTTCCCGGAGCGCGGCAACGGCCGCCGACCCGCTGGCGGAAAGCGCCCGCAAGGCCGGCCGCATAGGCGTCCCGAGTGTCCTCGCGGGCTGGCGCGCGGCCCGCCGGATGCGGGCAAGTCCATGATTTCGTAAGCTGCTTGCCCTTGATCGGGCCCGTGTCGTGCCCCACATCAGCGGTTCTGCGTCGTTTCAGGCGATGCCGATCCAGGCCACCAGCGGAATTCCACATGACCAATACACCGAACACAGTGCGCGTGATGCCCGATATCGCCGCCGAAGCCGAAACCGGCACCGCCGGCCAGCTCGACTGGGTCGGCATGGATGAAATCGCCGTGCCGGTGCGCCTGGCGAACCACGCCGGCGATATCGTGCAGTCGCCGGCCAGGGTTGCCGCATTCGTCAACCTCAAGCGCGCCGACGCACGCGGCATCCACATGTCGCGCCTTTACCTGCATGTCGACCGCCATCTTTCCAGCGAGCCGCTGACGCCGTGCTCGCTGCGCCGGCTGTTGCGCGACTTCCTCGATTCGCATGCCGACCTGTCCGATCGTGCGCGCATCAGCGTGCGCTTCGACCACATGGTCCGCCGTCCGGCGCTGGCCAGCGACAACAGCGGCTGGAAGACCTATCCGGTCATCATCAATGCGACCCTGGAAGAGGGTGCATTCGCCTTCGAGCTCGAGACCGAGATCCTTTACTCGAGCACGTGCCCCTGTTCGGCGGCGCTCGCCCGGCAGTTGATCCAGGAGCAGTTCGAGGCCGATTTCGCCGAGGGCAGGCCGCTGGAACGGGCCGCCGTGCTGGAGTGGCTCGGCAGCGAATCGGGCATCCGCGCGACGCCGCACAGCCAGCGCAGCAGCGCACGCGTGCGTGTGCGCCTGGGCAGCGGCTTCGAATTTCCGCTGGTCGAGCTTGTCGACCTGGTCGAGGAAGCCCTGCAGACGCCGGTGCAGACCGCGGTCAAGCGCGAGGACGAGCAGGCCTTCGCCTTGCTCAATGGCCAGAACCTGATGTTCTGCGAGGACGCGGCCCGGCGCATGAAGCGCGCCCTCGATGGCGACGAGCGCATCGTCGATTTCTGGCTGCGCGCCGCGCACCTGGAGAGCCTGCACCCGCACGACGCGGTGGCCTACGCGACCAAGGGCGTCGAGGGCGGCTACTCGGCCGACAGCCTGCGCTGATCCGCTTCGCGCCGGTCCGGCGCGGGTCCTGAACCGACAGGCGGCGCGCGATCAATAGGTCTTGCGCGGCTTGCCCTTGTTCGGCCCGCCTGATTTCGGATAGTGCGCAGGCTTGCCGCCGGCGCGGGGCGGTCGCGGCCCCCGCTGGTCGGCGTCCTCGTCGTTGCCGCGTGGTTCGCCCGCGGTTCCGCGGCTGATGCGCAGGCGCTGGCCCGCCACCCACGATTTCTTCAGCAGCTGGAGGATCTCCGAGGGCATGCCTTCGGGCAGGTCGACCAGGCTGTGATCCTCGCGGATCGTGATGCGGCCGATGTGCTTGCTGTCGAGCTCGGCCTCGTTGGCGATCGCGCCGACGATGTTGCCGGGCTTGACCCCATGCATGTGGCCGACTTCGACGCGGAACGTCTCCATGCCGGCTTCCGGCGGGCGGTGCTCGGACTCGGCGCGGGCGCGCGGCTCGCGCGTTGCGGGAGCGCGCTTGCGCCCATCTTCTTCCGGATTGCTGAAGGCCTCGGTGCGCGCGGCGCGCGGGTGCGGCGGGCGATCCGCGCGTGGGCGCTCGGCGCGCTCCGGGCGAGCACGCTCGCTGCGTTCCGGGCGCTCGCCGCGACTGGCGAACTCCTTGCGCTCGCGACTGGCCGTCGGATCGAATTCGCGCCGTTCGGGTTTTGCCTTGGCGTCCAGCAGCAGCGGCTTGTCGCCCTGGGCCAGCCGCGCCAGCGCGGCGGCGATCTCGATCGCCGGCACATCGTGCTCGGCTTCGTACTGCTCGATCAGGCTGCGGAACAGGCCGAGGTCGCTGGCCGCGAGCGCCGTGGTGATGCGGTCCTTGAAGCGGGTGATGCGCAGGTCGTTGACCGTCTGCACCGAGGGCAGCTCCATGATCTCGATCGGCTGCCGCGTGGCGCGTTCGATCTGGCGCAGCATGTTGCGCTCGCGCGGCGTCACGAACAGGATCGCATCGCCTTCGCGCCCGGCGCGTCCGGTGCGGCCGATGCGATGCACGTAGGATTCGGTGTCGTAGGGAATGTCGTAGTTGAGCACGTGGCTGACGCGTTCTACATCGAGACCGCGCGCCGCCACGTCGGTGGCGACGAGGATGTCGAGCTTGCCATCCTTCAACTGCTGGATCGCGCGCTCGCGCTGCGGCTGGGCGAGATCGCCATTGATCGCGGCGGCGGCCAGGCCACGCGCCTGCAGGCGCTCGGCGAGTTCCTCGGTGGCGACCTTGGTGCGGGTGAAGATGATCATCGCATCGAAGGGTTCGGCTTCGAGGATGCGGGTCAGCGCATCCAGCTTGTGCATGCCGCTGACCAGCCAGTAGCGCTGGCGCGTTTTCGCCGCGGTGGTCGTCTTCGACTTGATCGAGATTTCGACCGGCTCGCGCAGATGGGTCTGGGCGATGCGCCGGATCTGGGTCGGCATCGTCGCGGAGAACAGCGCGATCTGGCGCGTCGGCGGCGTCTTCTTCAGCACCGCCTCGACGTCGTCGATGAAGCCCATGCGCAGCATTTCATCGGCCTCGTCGAGTACGAGGCAGGTCAGTTCGGAGAGGTCGAGCGAACCGCGTTCGAGGTGATCGATGACGCGCCCGGGCGTGCCGACAACGACATGCACGCCGCGGCGCAGGCCGCCGAGCTGCGGTCCATAGGCCTGGCCGCCATAGATCGGCAGCACGTGGAAGCCCGGGAGATGGGCGGCATAGCGCTGGAAGGCTTCGGCCACCTGGATGGCCAGTTCGCGCGTCGGCGCCAGCACCAGCGCCTGCGGCTTGGTCTTGCGCAGGTCGAGCCGGTTCAGTATCGGCAAGGCGAATGCGGCGGTCTTGCCGGTACCGGTCTGGGCCTGGCCGAGCACGTCCTTGCCGGCGAGCAGATGCGGTATCGTTGCCGCCTGGATCGGCGAAGGCGACTCGTAGCCGACATCGGCGAGGACGCGCTGGAGCGGCTCGCCGAGGGCGAGTTCCTTGAAGCTGGGAATGGCTGGCGTGACGCCGGTCGCCGTGTCGGACATGGAATTTCTCGATGCGTCGACGGCCGGGTTCGGCAGGTCGACGGGGAAGGAAGGGCCGCCATTGTAACGACTTGTCCGCCGCGCCGCGCGCCTGCGTCCGCCGCCGGCCCTGGCCGGCAGGCGCCGATTCAGGACTTGTCGGGATGATTCTTGCGTCCGGAGCCGGATTTGTTGCCGCCACCGTCCTCCTTGTTGACCGTGGCCCAGGCCCGGCGTTCCGCCTCGTCCCCGGACAGGCCCTTGTCCCGGTAGCTTTCCTCGATGTGTTCGGCCTTGCGCTTCTGCTTGTCGGTGTAAGCCGATTTGTCGCCACGTGGCATGATCGCGTCTCCATCAGTTCGTCGGCGGCAGGATGCCGCAGCGATGCTGACTCCCTGCCGAATCCGGAAGCCATTGATTTCGTTAAGGATCAATCGCTTGCACGGATCCGGCTTGTTTAGCCCGCCGACCGTCCCCACTAGTTGGGCACACCACTCAACGCCAAGACCCGCAACCATGACTGAAATGATCGCGCTGGCCGAGCAGCGTCTGCTGCGCCCCGGCGGCCTCGCCGCCGGCGACCTCGATCGGGTGTTTGCCCGCCTGATGACGCCTGCCGTGGATGCCGCCGACCTGTACTTCCAGCATTCGCGCAGCGAGTCGTGGATGCTCGAGGACGGCCTGGTCAAGGACGGCAGCCATTCGATCGAACAAGGCGTCGGCGTGCGCGCGCTGTCCGGCGAAAAGACCGGCTTCGCCTATTCCGACGACATCGTGATGCCGGCCCTGCTCGAGGCGGCCGGTTCGGCGCGCGCGATCGCGCGTTCCGGCGCGAACGGCAGCGGGCGCCCGCTGGCCATTGCCTCGACGCGCCAGCTCTACCCGGCCATCGACCCGATCGACACGATGTCCAGCGAAGCCAAGGTCGCCCTGCTGCGCGAGATCGATGCCTATGCGCGGTCGCTAGACGCGCGCGTTCGCGAAGTGATCGTCAGCGTCTCGGCCACGGTCGATACGATTCTCGTGGCCGCCTCGGACGGCACGCTGGCAGCCGACGTGCGGCCGCTGGTGCGCTTCAACGTGCAGGTGATCGCCGAACAGAACGGCCGGCGTGAGACCGGCAGCGCCGGCGGCGGCGGGCGCTTCGGGCTGGACGAGCTGATTGGCAATGAACGTCCGAAATCGCTGGCCCGCGAGGCGGTGCGATCGGCCCTCGTCAATCTGGACGCGGTCGATGCGCCGGCCGGCAACATGACGGTCGTGCTCGGTCCGGGCTGGCCGGGCGTGCTGCTGCACGAGGCCATCGGCCACGGATTCGAGGGCGACTTCAACCGCAAGGGAACCTCGGCGTTTTCCGGCAGCATGGGCCAGCGCGTGGCCGCCGCCGGGGTGACCATCGTCGACGATGGCACGATGCCGGGACGGCGCGGATCGCTCAGCGTGGATGACGAGGGCACGCCGACCAACTGCACCGTGCTGGTCGAGGACGGCATCATGAAGGGCCTGATCCAGGACAAGCTCAACGCACGCCTGATGGGCACGCGGCCGACCGGCAATGGCCGCCGCGAGTCGTTCGCCCACCTGCCGATGCCACGCATGACCAACACCTACATGCTGCCCGGCGAACGTGATCCGCAGGAGATCATCGGTTCGGTCAAGCGCGGCCTGTACGCGGTCAACTTCGGCGGTGGCCAGGTCGACATCACCAACGGCAAGTTCGTCTTCTCGGCCAGCGAGGCCTATCTGATCGAGGACGGAAGGATTACCCGGCCGGTCAAGGGCGCGACCCTGATCGGCGCCGGTCCCGAAGTGCTCAAGCACGTGTCGATGATCGGCAACGACCTGCAGCTCGACCAGGGCGTCGGCGTGTGCGGAAAGGATGGCCAGAGCGTGCCCGTCGGCGTTGGCCAGCCGACGCTGAGGATCGACAACCTGACCGTGGGCGGCACGGCTGCCTAGGTGCAACCGGTCAGGTACTGCCCGATGATGCAGCCAGTTCACGCAGGGTGCGGAAGATCTCGCGCGAGGCGCGTGGCGGCTTCTGCTTCTTCGCCTCGGTGTGGGCCTGCCGTATCAGGTTGCGCAATTGCTGGCGGTCCGCCGTGGGATGTTGCTCGAGCAGTTCATCGAGAGCGGCGTCGCCTTCGGCGACCAGGCGGTCGCGCCAGGCCTCGAGCTGGTGCAGGGCCGCGGTTTCCCGGTGCGACTGCTGGCGATCGCTTTCGAGCACCAGGCGCATCGCGGCGATCTCTTCCTCCTCGAGCCGGCGCAGCAGCTTGGCGAGATACTGGGTCTGCCGCTTGCGCGCGATCGGCTGTGTCGTGGCGCGCGCGCGGCGGACCTCGTCGAGCAGGTCGGCGGCGAGCGGAATACGGGTCAACTGGGCATCGGTGAGCGTGGCCAGCGTTTCGGCCAGCTTGAAGATGGCCATGGCATCGCGACGCAGCTGGCTGCGGCTCGGGCCATCGAAGGCGTCATCGGTTTCATCGTGGGACATCGGGTTTCTGCTGGTGGTGGCCGCCCAGCATGCGCCAGGACGACGGAAATCGGCTATCGGACAACTGGATACAGAGGATAAGGCGTGAACCAGGCAATCACCAATCGCGACGAAACCAGCGCAGAACTCGACCGCCTGGCGGAACTGACCGAGGACGTCCTCAGGCGCTGTCGCAGCAAGGGCGCCAGCGAGGTCGATGTCGGCGTCGGCGTCGACGTTGGCCTTGATGTCAGCGTGCGCCTCGGCGAGGTCGAGTCGATCGAGCATACGCGGGACCGCGGCCTTTCGCTGACCGTCTACTTCGGCAAGCGCAAGGGCTCTGCCAGCACGGCCGACCTCAATCCGGACTCGATCGAGAAGACCATCGAGCATGCCTGTGCGATCGCACGCTACACCGAGGAAGATCCATGCAACGGCCTCGCCGATGCCGACCTGCTGGCCCACGATTTCCCGGACCTCGATCTCTGGCATCCCTGGGATATCACTACGGAGGAAGCGACCGAACTGGCCCTGCGCTGCGAAGCGGCAGGACGCAGCCACGATCCGCGCATCAGCAATTCCGAGGGCGCGACCGTGCAGGTGGGTTCGTCGCTGGCTGTGGGCGCCACCTCGAATGGATTCTTCGCGCGTGAGCGCGACACGCGCCACATGATTTCCGCTGCCCTGCTGGCTGGGGATGCCACCGGCATGCAGCGCGACTACTGGTACGAGTCGGTGCGCTGCGCCGATGACTTCCCGGATGTCGAGTCGATTGGCCGCAAGGCCGCCGAGCGCACCGTGGCGCGACTCGGTGCGCGCAAGCTGGGCACGCGCCAGTGCCCGGTGATGTTCGCACCGCCGGTGGCGCGCAGCCTGGTCGGCAACTTCCTTTCCGCGGTCAGCGGTGGCGCGCTTTACCGGCGCGCGAGCTTCCTCGTCGACCATATCGGCAAGCCGGTGTTCCCCGAATTCATGCAGATCGTCGAGCGCCCGCACATCCGGCGCGGCCCTGCCTCCGCGGCATTCGACATCGAGGGCGTGGCCACGCACGATTCCGACATCGTCAGCAATGGCCACCTGGCGCGCTACCTGCTCGGCAGCTATTCCGCGCGCAAGCTCGGCTTGCGCAGCACCGGCAATGCGGGCGGCGTGCACAACATCATCGTCGCCACCGGCGATGACGATTTCGCCGCCATGCTCAAGCGCATGGGCAGCGGCCTGCTGGTCACCGAACTGATGGGGCAGGGCGTTTCCCTGGTCACCGGCGACTATTCGCGTGGCGCCAGCGGATTCTGGGTGGAAAACGGAGAGATCGCCTACCCGGTCGAGGAAATCACCATCGCCTCGAACCTGCGCGAGATGTTCTCCAACATCGTCGCCATCGGCAACGATGTCGACACGCGCTCGCACGTGATGACCGGATCGATCCTGCTGGACCGCCTGACCGTGGCCGGGGCGTGACTTCCCGCCCTTGACTCCACGGCATCGCAATCGCACTGTGGATGCGCAGTCCCTGCCACGGAGAAAGCCATGAACGTCGAAGTCGAACCGCAGGTTCCACAGTCTGACGAAATCGCACCGGTCGGAGACGAGCGCACCTGGGCATTGCTGGGCCACCTGTCGGCGTTCAGTGCATTCATCGTAGCCGGCCTGGGCTGCGTCCTCGGCCCGCTGATCATCTGGCTGATCAAGCGCGACACGCTGCCGTTCGCCGGCGACCAGGCCAGGGAAGCGCTGAACTTCAACATCACCGTGCTGCTGGCCGCGCTCGGGCTCTGGATCATCACCATCATCACGCTCGGCATCGGCCTGTTGCTGACCATACCGCTCGGCCTCGCCCTGTTCGTGTACTGGATCGTGTTCACGATCATCGCGGCCGTCAATGCCAACAACGGCATCCGCTATCGCTATCCGATGACCCTGCGCCTGGTGAATTGAGGCAACGCCTCAGCGGTCAGCTGTCGCGCTCGGCGATGAATCGGGCGAGGTCGCGAAGCGTCTGGGCGGCATCGCCGAGTGGCTCGATGGAGCGCAGCGCCTGCTCGGTCAACTCGTCGAGATGGGCCGCGGAGGCCTGCAGGCCGAGTATCGCCGGATAGGTCGGCTTGTCCTGCTCGGCGTCCTTGCCGGCGGTCTTGCCGATGCGCTCGGTGCTGCCCTCGACATCGAGGATGTCGTCGCGGATCTGGAAGGCGAGGCCGACGCAGTGGGCATAGTGCCCGAGCGCCTCGAGCGTCGCCGCATCGGTGCATCCGGCCGCGAGTGCGCCGAGGTGAACCGAGGCCCGGATCAGGGCGCCGGTCTTGTGCACGTGCATGCGTTCGAGTTCATTGGCGGTCAGCGACTGGCCGACCGCGGAAAGGTCGAAGGCCTGGCCTCCGGCCATGCCGTGCGAGCCGCAGGCGTGGGCAAGCACGCGCAACATGTCGAGCCGGGTCCGCGAATCGATGCCGGCGAGTGCGTCATTGGCCAGTACTTCGAAAGCGAGCGCCTGCAGCGCGTCACCGGCCAGGATCGCCATCGCCTCGCCGAACTCCACGTGGCATGTCGGCATGCCGCGGCGCAATGCGTCGTCGTCCATGGCCGGCAGGTCGTCGTGGACCAGCGAATAGGCATGGATGATTTCCACCGCCACCGCTGCCGCATCGAGGCGCTCCAGCGGGGCGCCGAAGGTGGTGCCGGAGGCGTAGACCAGCAGTGGGCGCATGCGCTTGCCGCCACCCATGACCGCGTAGTGCATGGCGCGATGCAATGCAGCGGGCGGCTGGTTGACGGCGGGAAGGGCGCGACCCAGCGCGGCGTCCGCTCGCGCGGCAAAGGCGCGCAGGGTCGGCGTCAGGTCGATCGCGGGTGCAGAGGGCTTGATGGCAGGTTCCTGCGCGGGCGGCGGAGCCGGACCGTCTTTGAAAGTTGAGTGCTACGGAGTGTCCGGATCGAATGGCTCGGCCGATTCGGGTTTGCCCGGATCGAGCAACTGCCTGACCCGAAGTTCGGCCTGCTCGAGGGCGCCCTGGCAATTGCGGTAGAGGGCGACGCCGCGTTCGAAGGACTTGAGCGAATCATCCAGCCCCATTTCGCTTTCTTCCATGCGCGTCACGAGCTGCTCGAGCTCGTCGAGCGACTGCTCGAATTCGGCAACCTGGTTGGGATTCGCTGGTGTGGGCGTGGCCATGCCGGAAAGGCTAGCCTGCCGTCAGCGAGTGGTCAATGCATGGTTCCACTGCAGGCGGCGGCGCGCGCGCGCGAACAGCGCCTGGCCCGTGTCGCTGGTCCACAGGTCGCCGACCGCGAGCAGTTCGCCCTCGCCATTGAAGACCATCGGGATGCGTCCGCGCTCCCACGGCGGTATGCCGGCTTCCTGGAACAGGTCCCTGAGGTCGCGCCGATAGGCGCCAGCGGCGAGGCGCAAGCCTTCGCCGCCACGGCGGAACCGGACCTGCAGGCACTCGCCGTTGGCCAGCGGTTCGCATTGCCCGGCGCTGTCGACAAGGCAGAGGGTTCCGGTTGCCGCGGGCAACGACAAGGGTGTTCCGTTCCATGCGTACTGCCAGTCCGTCATTGGCAGGCGCAAGGGCTGTTGCGCGTAGAGAAGGTCGCGATAGCGGCGCAGCTCGGCACCCGGCCAGCGAATGCAGGGCATCTTGTCTTCGCCCGCCTCGGCGAGCTGGCGCGCAAGCTCCGCAACCTGGTACTGGGTAGGTTCGGGCAGTTCGAGGCTGCGCAGCCAGCGGCGCAGGACCGGGTCGCGCAGCGCGTCGGGCAGGTCCAGCCAGTCGCGGTAACGCAGGGTATTCGGATCGAGGCCCTGCACGCGGGCCAGCGCCTGTTCCGATTCGGCCTCGATGAAGTCCGCTGCCGCCTGGATCCAGCTTGCGCTCTGCACGATGCTTGCATCGGCCTCGGCCCAGCGCTTGCGCAGGCGCGGCAGCACATCGATGCGCAGGAAGTTCCTGTCGATCAGCGTGTTTGCGTTGCTCGGGTCGTTGACCCAGTTCAGCCCATGATGCTCCGCATAGGCCCGCAGCACGGGTTGCGGCAGGCTGAGCAATGGCCGCCAGGCGAGGAATCCGCCAAAGCGCCGCTGTATGCGCATGGCTGCGAGTCCTTCCGGTCCCGAGCCGCGCAGCAGCTTGAGCAGCACGGTCTCGGCCTGGTCGTCGCGATGATGGGCGAAAGCCACGATCTCGCCTTCGCCGAGTTCGGCCTGCAGCGCCGAGAAGCGGGCCCTGCGTGCCGACGCTTCCATGCCGAAGCCGCTGCCGCGTTCGACTTCCGCGCGAATAGTGGTCAACGGCACATCAGAGTCGGCGCAGGTGGCTGCGCAGCGCAGGGCCCATTGGGCGCTTTCCTCGTGCAGGCCATGATCGACGTGGATGGCACGCAGTCCGCGCTCGCGGGCAGGCGCCAGCTGGGCCAGGCCATGCAGCAGCACGGTCGAATCGAGCCCGCCGCTCAATGCAACGACAAGCGGGCCCGGGGGCAGCTTCGCCAGTTCCGCACCCAGCAGCTGGATCAGGCGGCGGTCCGGCATCGGCGCATTCACCGTGCCGGGCGCGGGAACCTGCGGGCGATGCTCAGTTCCACGAGCACACCACCTTGCCGCAATGCCCGGATTCCATCAGGTCGAAACCCTTCTGGAAATCGTCGATCGGGATCTGATGGGTCAGGACCTTCTGCAGCGGGAATCCGGTCAGGACCATCTGGGTCATCTTGTACCAGGTCTCGTACATGCGCCGGCCATAGATGCCCTGCACGGTCAGGCCCTTGAAGATGATCTTGTCCCAGTCGATGCCGGCACCGCGGGGCAGGATGCCGAGCAGGGCGATCTTGCCGCCGTGGTACATGCATTCGAGCATGTCGTTGAACGCGCGCGGATTGCCGCTCATTTCCATGCCGACGTCGAAGCCCTCGATGTGCAGGTCCTTGACCACCTCGAGCAGGGACTGCTTGGAAACGTTGACCACGCGCGTGGCGCCCATGTCGGCGGCCAGCTTGAGCCGGTAGTCGTTGACGTCGGTGACGACGACATTGCGTGCGCCGACATGCTTGGCAATGCCGGCCGCGATGATGCCGATCGGTCCGGCGCCGGTGATCAGCACGTCCTCGCCGATCAGGTCGAACTCGAGTGCGACGTGCGCGGCGTTGCCGTAGGGATCGAAGAACGCGGCCAGTTCCGAGGGAATCTGGTCCGGAATCGGCCACAGGTTGGATGCCGGGACGGCGATGTATTCGGCGAAGGCGCCGGCGCGATTGACTCCGATGCCGACCGTATGCGGGCACAGGTGCTGCTTGCCGGCACGGCAGTTGCGGCAAACGCCGCAGACGATGTGGCCCTCGGCGGAGACACGCTGGCCGATCTCGTAGCCGCGCACGCCGGCGCCGATCTCGACGATGCGGCCGACGAATTCGTGGCCGATGACCAGGCCCGGCTTGATCGTGCGCTGCGACCAGTCGTCCCACAGGTAGATGTGCAGGTCGGTGCCACAGATGGCGGTCTTTTCGAGCTTGACCAGGACATCGTTCGGGCCGATCTCGGGAAGCGGAACCTCTTCCATCCAGATGCCCTTGGCCGCTTCGCGCTTGACCAGCGCCTTCATCGTGTTTGACATGACATGCACCAGGAAAACCAGGGCTGCATTATACGGATACCGACCCGCCCGCGAGTTCGCGGCGCGGGCGGTTCAGGAAACAGGCAGCTGGCGGTTGCCGACAACCGGCGCCTTCAGCCGCAGCAGGTCGAGCACGGCGTCCTGGCCCATCGAGCGATGGAAGTGGAATCCCTGCAGGCGGTCGCAACCCGCGGACTGGAACCAGGCCAGCTGGGCGGCCGTCTCGATGCCTTCCGCGACGACCTCGAGGCCGAGGCTGTGCGCCAGCGCCAGCATGGCCCGGACGATCGCCGCGTCGCGCGGATCGATCAGCACGTCGACGACGAAGCTGTGGTCGATCTTGAGCCCGTCGAAGGGCAACTGGCGCAAATGTTTCAGGGACGAGAAGCCGGTGCCGAAATCGTCGAGCATGACGCGGATGCCGAGGTCGCGCAGTCGGTCGATGCTCAGGGCGGCGTGCTCGGGCTGCTCCAGCGCGATCGACTCGATGATCTCGATTTCCAGGCAGGCGGCGGCGAGGCCGGTGCGCTCGAGCAGGCTGTGGACCAGGTCCGGAAAGCTGCGACGCTGGAAACTGTAGGCGGAGACGTTCACGGCGATCGTCATCGCCTCGCGATCCGGGCGCTGCCAGCTGCGCGCCGCAATGCAGGCCTGTTCCAGCACCCAGCGGTCGAGCGCTTCGACCAGGCCGAGCGGTTCGAGCTGGGCGATGAACGACACCGGATAGAGCAGCCCGCGCTGCGGGTGCTGCCAGCGGACCAGGGCCTCGAAGCCGCAGATCTCCAGGCTCCAGCCATCGAGTATGGGCTGGAACTCGAGCACGAATTCGTTGTTGGCGAACGCGGTGCGCAATTCCGACTGCAGCGCCAGGCGGCTCTGCGCGGCGGCATCGAGGTCGGGTGCATAGAAGCGGTAGCGCATCGCGCCTTCGGACTGGGCGCGCGCCCTCGCCATCTCGGCGCAGGATTGCAGGGCATCGGCGGTCTGCGCATCCTGTGGAGCGAGGGCGATGCCGACACTGGCATCGAGGGCGATTTCACGACCGTTCCAGAAAACCGGCAGGGTCAGGGCGGCGAGGATCTTCTCGGCAATGCGCTGCGCGCCGGCGTCGGCTCCGATGCCGGCACCGTGCAGGGCGATGTGATCGGCTCCGGGGCGTGCAGCGACCAGTCCGTTGGCATGGGCGACTTCCTCGATGCGCTCGGCACTGGTCGCCAGTGCTATGTCAACGCCATCCATGCCCAGCGCGACCGCGATGTTGCCGAGGTTGTCCAGTCGCACGAGGAACAACGCCGCTCCCTGCGGGTGGCTCATCTGCTGGGTGAGATGGCTGAGCATCTGCGAGCGGTTCGGCAGTCCGGTCAGCTGGTCGAAAAGGCGCAATCGCTCGGCGGCATCGGTGGCGCTCTCGGCGCGGTCGCGTTCGTTCTCGAGCAGCCAGATGACCAGTCCGTAGCCGATGAAGAGCTGCGTCATCAGGCTGAAAACGTTGGTGTATTTCATCCACGGGAAGGCTGGCCCGCCGTTCGCCTGCTGCAGGTAGCCGGCGAAAACATGCAGCAGGTCGAGGCCGTAGAGGGTCAGGGCAACCGCAGTGAGCTGCTGGCCGAGCCGGCCGCGCGGCCAGTAGCGGGCAATGGCGACGCCCATGCCCAGCGCCGCCACGCCGGTAACCAGGTAGCGCAGGCCCACGCGCAGGAAGTGGCGCTCCTGGGTGAACTGGGGATCGAAGGCGAACGCCAGCCCGCTGAGCAGTCCGACCAGGGCGGCCAGGACCAGGGCCTGGCCAATCTGCGCGCGCGTCCAGCGATGCGTCCGCCAGATCGCCATCGTGCCCATCACCAGGGCGGCAACCTGGGTGTAGGCGGCAATCAGCGACAGGCAGGATATCGCCAGGCGCAGCGGGTGCACCGAAGGCAGCACGCTGATCAGCAGCCACGAAGTTCCCGAGGCCGCCAGGTAGACGGAAAGGGACAGGAAGCTCACCGACCAGAGAAGCAGGTGGTCACGGCGGAACAGGCGGTAGTAATGCGCGAATACGATGCTCTGGGTCAGTGCGATCAGCGACCCTGCGAAATACACCACCAGGTCGAGCACCGCCCAGTCAGTCATTTAAAAGAACCTGCCATTGCATCCTTGGATCGCTATGGGAGCCTAGTGGGGGCGCATTTGTCAAAGATTTTGTAGCGATGTAGCGGTTTGTCGAAAATCCTGCGCCGAAGTCCGGCCATCGAGGGCCGCTGCGCCCGTCCGCGTGAACTAGAATCGCGCAATGAACTTCGCGGATGGCCGGCCACGCATCATCTTCCTCATGGGGCCGACGGCCTCGGGCAAGACGCGCCTGGCCTGCGAGCTCGCCGAGCGCCGTGGCGTGGATCTGGTCAGCGTCGATTCGGCCCTGGTCTATCGCGGCATGGACATCGGTACGGCCAAGCCGGATGCCGCGACGCTCGCGCGCTTCCCGCATCGCCTGATCGACATCCGCGATCCTGCGCAGGCCTATTCCGCCGCCGAGTTCCGCGCCGATGCCCTGGCCGAACTCGGGCGGATCACCGCCAGTGGACGCATCCCGCTGCTGGTGGGCGGCACCGGGCTCTACTTCCGCGCGCTGGAACGCGGGCTGTCGCCACTGCCACCGGCCGATGCCGGCGTGCGCGCGGCGCTGGCCCGCGAAACCGCGACGCTGGGCAAATCGCACATGCACGAGCGCCTTGCCCGGCTCGACCCGGAAACCGCGGCGCGACTCAATGTCAATGACAGCCAGCGCGTGCAACGTGCCCTCGAGGTCATCGAGCTCAGCGGGGAATCCCTCTCCGCCCAGCGCGGCGGCGTGCGTGCGCGACTGCCGTACCGCGTGCTCAAGCTGGCCCTGCTGCCCGGCGACAGGGCGCCCCTGCATGCGCGGATCGCGAGGCGCTTCGATGCGATGATCGACGACGGGCTGGTCGCCGAACTCGAGCGCCTGCGCAGCGATCCGCGGTGGTCGGCGGACCTGCCGTCGATGCGCGCGGTCGGTTATCGTCAGGGCTGGGCCTATCTCGCCGGCCAGATCAGCCTGGACGAATTCCGCATGGCTGCGATCCACGCCACACGGCAACTGGCCAAGCGCCAGATCACCTGGCTGCGCTCCGAGCTGGACGCCCGCACGTTCGACGCCGATGCCGGCGGGGTGTCGGCCCAGGTCGACAGGGCCGTCGCGGATTTCCTCGGTTGCTGAACCTGCCAGCCAGCCGACATTCTATTCGGGCGGCCGTTGGTTTAAGATTCAGGCCCCATGTCCCGGGGCGTTTCGCGTTCGATCGCATGGTGCGGATCGGGCAGTCATTGATGGCGAAGCGCTTTTTTCCCGGTTCGGAGCGAAGCCTCAGGAGAATAATAATGTCCAAAGGACAATCGTTGCAGGATCCGTTCCTGAATGCGCTCAGGCGCGAACGCGTTCCCGTCTCCATTTACCTGGTCAACGGCATCAAACTGCAGGGTACGGTAGAATCGTTCGACCAGTTCGTCGTCCTGTTGCGCAATACGGTCAGCCAGATGGTCTACAAGCACGCCATCTCGACCGTGGTGCCCAGCCGCAACGTCCGCATCAGCGGGCCGGAAGAAGCGGAAGTCGGCGACGCCCACGAAACCGAGTAATCCCTCTGTTTGATCGATCCAAAAAAGGCGAGCGTGCCCTGCTTCTGCAGGCGCAGGCACCCGGGCAACATGATCCGGCGCTGCTCGAGGAATTCGCCGAACTCGCGCGTTCGGCGGGTGCGGGCGTGGTCGGCAGCCTGAATGCCCGGCTCGAGCGTCCGAATCCGCGATATTTCGTCGGTACCGGCAAGGCCGAGGAACTGAGGGCGCTGAAGGTCGCGCTCGACGCCGACCTGATCCTCGTCAACCACTCGCTGTCGCCGGTACAGGAGCGCAACCTCGAGAAACTGACCGAGTGCCGGGTGGTGGACCGCACTGGCCTGATCCTGGACATCTTTGCCCAGCGTGCGCGATCCCATGAAGGCAAGCTGCAGGTCGAACTGGCCCAGCTCAAGCACATGTCGACCCGGCTCGTGCGCGGCTGGACCCACCTGGAGCGCCAGCGTGGTGGTGCGATCGGACTGCGCGGCCCGGGTGAAACCCAGCTCGAAATCGACCGCCGCCTGCTCGGAGCGCGCGTCAAGCAACTGCAGAAGCGGCTCGACAAGGTCGAGGTGCAGCGCAACCAGGCGCGTCGTTCGCGCGAACGCAGCGCGCTGCCGGTGGTTGCCCTGGTCGGTTACACCAACGCCGGCAAGTCGACTCTGTTCAATGCCATGACCGGTGCCGGCGTCTACGCGGCGGACCAGTTGTTCGCGACCCTGGATCCAACCCTGCGCCGCATCGACGGGCTGGAATGCGGCCCGGTGGTGCTGGCCGATACGGTCGGTTTCATCCGCGACCTCCCGCATGACCTCGTTGCCGCGTTCCGCTCGACCCTGGCCGAGGCCCGCGAAGCGGACCTGCTGTTGCATGTGATCGACGCTTCCGACCCGGAGCGCGACACGCGCGTGGCCGACGTCGAAGGCGTGCTCGCCGAAATCGGTGCCGCCGACCTGCCGCAGGTACTCGTCTACAACAAGATCGACCGGCTCGAGTCCGACGTGCCGAGGGTCGAGCGCTTCGAACGCGATGGCCCGCCGCGGGTCTGGGTGTCGGCGCGCGACGGCATCGGCATCGATTCGGTGCTCGATGCGGTTGGCCACGCCCTCGCCAGCGAGCGCGTGCACCGGATACTGCAGGTGCCGGCGACCTCGGGACGCCTGCGCGCGCGCCTGCACGAACTCGGCATGGTGGCCTCGGAACAGGCCGGTGAGGATGGCTGGTGCATCGAAATCGACACCCCGCGCGCCCTTATCGAACCCTTGTTCGGCCTGCCGGGCGGACAGGGCGACTGGTTGAAAGGCGCCTTGCTTGCCCCGATTCAAGGGGCTACCTACAATCATTCAGACAACTCACACTCTTGATGCGCCTCCGCGGCACTCCCGCCGCGGGTCTTCGGGTACGGCGCTTTGCAAAACCTCTCCCACGTGCCGCGCGCAGTCCCGAAGGATTCGCGATCGACGGGCGCGGAAGAGTCCAGAAAGGAATTGGCCAATGGCTTGGAACGAACCCGGTAGCGGAAAACAGCGCGATCCCTGGCGCGATGGCGGAGGCGGTGGCGGGAAGAACGACCTCGACGACGCCATCAAGCGCATCAAGGACGCGTTCGGCCGCCTGTTCGGCGGCGGCGGTGGCGGCAGCGGCGCCGGCGGAGGCAGTGGGCGCAGCGGCGGCGCTCCGCTGCTGGCGATCTTCGGCCTGCTGATCGCATGGGTGCTGTTCGATTCATGGGTCCAGGTCAACGCCGGCAGGGAATACGTCGTCCTGCGCTTCGGCGAGTACTCGCGCACCCTCGGGCCGGGTTTCAACCTGAAATGGCCGCGACCGATCGAAAGCGCGACCGAAGTGAACGTCAAGGACGTGCGAAACATCTCCGACACGGTGCGCATGCTCACGCGCGACGAGAACATCGTCCAGGTCGAATTCAACGTGCAGTATGAAGTCGCCGATTCAACGCTGTTCCTCTACGCAACCCGCGATCCCGACCAGACCCTCAAGCAGGCGGCGGAAAGCGCGGTCCGCGAAGTGATCGGCACGAGCAAGCTCGATGCGATCATGCCGGACCAGCGTGTCGAACCGCTGGAAGGCGAGAAGCCGGTCGCGAATCCGAGTGCGGAACTGGCGCTGCAGGCCAAGAAGGTCGTCCAGCAGACCCTCGAGCGCTACAACGCGGGGTTGCAGGTCAACGAGCTCAATTTCCAGAACGTGCGTCCGCCGCAGGAGGTCAAGGACTCCTTCGACGACGCCATCAGCGCACGCGAGGACCGGCAGCGCGCCAGCAACATCGCCGATGCCTATGCCAAGCGCGTCGTGCCCGAGGCGCGCGGCGAAGCGGCGCGCATCCTCGCCGAAGCGCAGGGCTACAAGGCCGAGCGCATCGCCAAGGCCGAGGGCGACGCCCAGCGCTTCAACCTGATTGCCTCGGAGTACCGCGCTGCCCCGGAAGTGACGCGCAAACGCCTGTACATCGAGACCATGCAGCAGGTCGTCAGCGGTACGCCGAAGATCATCGATTTCACCGGTGGCAGGAACCTGCTGCAGATTCCCGTTCCCGCCAACAGCGCGACGAAGCCACCTGCCACGGACGCCGCGGCTGCCGCCGCCGCTTCCGAAACCGACAAGGGAGGCCGCTGACATGCGCCCGATCATCAGCATCGTCATCGCCGCGATCATCCTGCTCGCGATCAATTGCGTCTTCGTCGTGCGCGAAGGACAGACCGGCATCCTCCTGCAGTTCGGCCGCATCATCGAATCCGGATACAAGCCCGGCCTGCATTTCAAGATCCCGCTCATGCAGCAGGCGCTGCGATTCGACAGCCGCCTGCAGACGCTGGATGCGGCGGCGGAGCGCTACCTGACTTCCGAGAAGAAGGATGTCAACGTCGACTTCGTGGTCAAGTGGAAGATCGCCGACGCGACCAAGTTCTATACCGCGGTGGCCGGCGACCAGGATCGCGCGCAGCAGCGCCTGGCGCCCACGGTCAAGGATGGCATGCGCACCGCCATCAACTCGCGCACGCTCAAGGAGGTGGTTTCCAGCGCGCGCTCGGATCTCACCGATACCCTGGTCGAGAACGCGAACCTGAAGACCCAGAACCTCGGCATCGAAATCATCGACGTGCGCATCAAGCGCGTCGACCTGCCCGAGGCGAGTTCGGTCCTGCGTTCGGTTTACGAGCGCATGCGTTCGGAGCGCAAGCAGGTTGCCGATGCCCTGCGCGCCGAGGGCAACGAGGCCGCGGAACGCATCCGCGCCGATGCCGATCGCCAGGTGCAGGTCATCAAGGCCGAAGCCTATCGCGAGGCGCAGACCGGTCGCGGCGAGGGTGATGCAAAGGCCGCCGCGGTCTATGCCTCATCCTATGGAAAGGATGCCGAGTTCTACGCGTTCTATCGCAGCCTCGAGGCCTACCGGGAATCGTTCCAGGCGCCGAACGGCGTGCTCGTCCTCGACCCGAAATCGGAATTCCTGCACTACCTGCAAGACAGCAAGTAGACGCACGATGCCGGTTGAGCTGGTCTCGGCGCTGTGCCTGGTCGTGGTGATCGAGGGCCTGTTCCTGTTCGCCGCACCGGGCGCCTGGAAGCGCATGGCCGACAGGATCCAGCAGATCGACGAGCGCGTGCTGCGAATCGTCGGGGCGGTCATGATGGGAGTCGGGCTGCTTGCGCTGAAGCTGGTGCATTGAGGAACGGGAATAGGGAATTGGGAATAGGGAATTGGGAATAGGGAGCTGAAAAGGCGAATGCCGAAGATCGGCATCTCGCCCGGCTTTGCCCGTTCCCCATTCCCCATTCTCGATTCCCGCTCCAACGACATCGCCCCACCAACGGGGTCCGCAAACGAAAAGAGAAGATCATGGGCAATTCGGTAGTAATTCTGGGTGCGCAGTGGGGGCGATCCGGGAGCTTTTGCCTGATGCGTTGAATCGCATCAGGCACCCGGAGCGCGCCGCAGGCAGGATGCCGAAGGCCGGGTGACTTGGCGAGCGATGGATCGCGAGGCTAGTCACTGACATCGCCCCACCAACGGGGTCCGCAAACGAAAAGAGAAGATCATGGGCAATTCGGTAGTAATTCTGGGTGCGCAGTGGGGCGATGAAGGCAAAGGCAAGATCGTCGACCTGCTGACCGAGCGGGTCGGCATCGTGGCGCGCTTCCAGGGCGGCCACAACGCCGGCCACACCCTCGTCATCGACGGCAAGAAGACGGTGCTGCACCTGATTCCTTCGGGCATCCTGCGCGAGGGCGTGCAATGCCTGATCGGCAACGGCGTCGTGCTCTCGCCGGCCGCGCTGCGCAAGGAGATCGGCGAGCTCGAGGACAAGGGCGTCGACGTGCGCTCGCGACTGAAGATCAGCCCGGCCACGCCGCTGATCATGCCGTACCACATCGCCGTCGACCAGGCCCGGGAAAAAGCCTCGGGCGCCAAGGCCATCGGCACCACCGGCCGCGGCATCGGCCCGGCCTACGAGGACAAGGTGGCCCGCCGCAGCATCCGCGTGGCCGACCTCATGTATCCGGGCGAATTGCCGGACAAGGTGCGCACGGCGGTCGACTACCACAACTTCATCCTGACCCAGTGGCTCAAGGCAGACGGCGTCGATTACCAGGAGGTGCTCGACGAGGCGCTGGAATACAGCGAATACCTGCGTCCGATGATCGACGACGTTTCCACCTTGCTGTACGACGCCCGCCGGCGTGGCGACAACATCCTCTATGAAGGTGCGCAGGGCGCGCTGCTCGACATCGACCATGGCACCTATCCCTATGTGACCTCGTCGAACACGACGATAGGCGGCGCCCTCGCCGGCACCGGCGTCGGCGCCAGCGACATCGATTACGTGCTCGGCATCTGCAAGGCCTATGCGACGCGCGTCGGCGGCGGCCCGTTCCCGACCGAGCTCGATGACGAAATGGGCGAGGCGCTGCGCAAGCGCGGCAACGAGTTCGGTGCGAGCACGGGGCGTCCCCGCCGCTGCGGCTGGATCGACCTGGTCGCGCTCAAGCGCGCGACCCAGATCAACGCCATCAATGGCCTGGCCATCACCAAGCTCGACGTGCTCGACGGCCTGCCCACGATCAAGGTCTGCGTCGCCTACGAATACCGCGGCAAGCGCCGCGACCTGGCCCCGCTCGACGCGGATGGCTGGGACGAGTGCAAGCCGGTCTATCTCGAATTCCCGGGTTGGGAAGAGCCGACCTCGGGCGTGCGCGAATGGAACCAGCTGCCGGCGGCGGCGCGCGCCTACCTGCGCGCGGTCGAGGAACTGTCGGGCTGCCATCTCGCCCTCGTCGCCACCGGTGCCGATCGCGACGACACGATCGTGCTGCGCGATCCGTTTGCCTGAGGAGGGCCGGGATTCGGGATTCGGGATTGGGCATTCGGAATTCGGGCGTACGCAGGGCAATTCCGGCGTCACTGGTCTTGGTCGATAGCACGAAGCACCGATCTGGCGACTTGAATCCTGTTGCCTTTGCCCGAATCCGGACGACGGGCGAAAAAAAACCGCCTTGCGGCGGTTTTTCTTCGATTTGGTGCCCAGAAGAGGACTCGAACCTCCACGGGTCGCCCCGCTAGCACCTGAAGCTAGTGCGTCTACCAATTCCGCCACCTGGGCAATTCCCGGCGCGCTGCAGCCACCGGGGGCGCGAAAGATACGTGGGCCATGGCAGACTGTCAATGATCCAGCCGCACAATAACCCCGATTTCACCGACAGCGGATGAAATCGGCCGGAATCAAGGCTGCAACCCTGCCGCTGGCAGGCGCGACACAGGAAAAGAATCGGTGAGAAAGAAAACTGCCGGAAAGCCCGGACCCGGATCGAAAAAGCCGGCGAAATCGAAATTGCCGCCGTGGATGCCGCAATCCGCTGCCGCTGCGCCAAAGCCGGGCAGGGGCGGCAAGGGCGGCAAGGGCGCCTCCGCGGCGCCGCGCGGCAAGGGCAAGTCCGGCAGGCCGGGCATGCCGCCGGATCCGTTCGCCCAGCGCGAAGCGCAGCGCTACGAGCGGCCCATTCCAAGTCGCGAAGCGATCCTGGCCCTGCTTGCCGAGCAGGCCTCGCTGATGAAGACCGAAGCGGTGGCTGCCGCACTCGGATTGCGCAGCGAACAGGACGTCGATGCGCTGACCAAGCGGCTGGCCGCGATGGTGCGCGACGGCCAGTTGCTGCAGAACCGCCGCGGTGGCTACGGCGTCGCCCAGAAACTCGACCTGATTCCCGGCGTGGTGCTGGCCAACGCCGAGGGTTACGGATTCCTCAAGCCCGACGAAGGTGGCGACGACCTCTACCTGTCGCCCGCGCAGATGCGCGTCGTGTTGCACGGCGACCGGGTGCTCGGCAGCGTGGTCGGCGTCGACCGGCGCGGTCGTCGCCAGGGTGCGATCGTCGAGGTGCTCGAGCGGCGCGCCTCTCGACTGGTCGGCCGCGTCGTCGTCGAGGACGGCCTGACCCTCGTGTCGCCCGATGATCGTCGCGTGCACCAGGACATCCTGATCCGTCCGGGCGACGACCAGGGCGCGCGCGCCGGGCAGATCGTGATCGCCGAGATCACCGATCCGCCGACCCAGCATCGCGGGCCGATGGGGCGCATCCTGGCCGTGCTCGGCGAACGCCTGACGCCATCGATCATCGTCGAGATGGCGATCGCCAGCCACAACCTGCCGCATGAATGGCCGGCCAACGTCAGCCACCAGGCGGCCGAGGTGGATCCGCAGGTGCTGGCATCCGAAATCAAGGGCCGCGCCGACCTGCGTTCGCTGCCGCTGGTCACGATCGACGGCGAGGACGCGCGCGATTTCGACGATGCCGTCTATGCCGAAGCCAACGCGCACGGGTTCCGCCTGATCGTCGCCATCGCCGACGTTTCGCATTACGTGAAAGCCGGCAGCGCGCTCGACGAGGAGGCCTACCTGCGCTCGACCTCGGTCTATTTCCCCGGCTTCGTCGTGCCGATGCTGCCGGAAACGCTGTCCAACGGCATCTGTTCGCTCAATCCGAAGGTGGATCGCCTGTGCATGGTCTGCGACATGCAGGTCGACCGCCATGGCGAAGTGACCAGTTCGAAGTTCTATGAAGCGGTCATGCGCTCGCACGCGCGCCTGACCTACACGCGGGTGTGGGAGGCGGTCGGCGAGAAGCTCGCCGATGCGCGCGCCGAACTCGGCGACCTGATGCCGCGCCTGGAGAGCCTGCACCAGCTCTACAAGCTGCTGGCAAAGGCGCGCCAGAAGCGCGGATCGATCGACTTCGAGAGCACCGAGGTGAAATTCAGGCTTGCTGCCTCGGGCGAGGTGATCCAGCTCGGTTCCGAACCGCGCAACGACGCCCACAAGCTGATCGAGGAATGCATGATCGCGGCCAACGTCGAAGCGGCGAGATTCCTGATCAGGAAGCGCATCCCGGCGCCCTACCGCGTGCACGAGCCGCCGCCCGCTTCGAAGTTCGAGGACCTGCTCGAGTTCCTGCGCGAGTTCAAGCTCAAGCTGCCGCCGGCCGGCGAAGTGCAGCCGGCCGATTTCGCCGCGCTGCTGAAGAAGATCCGCAACCGGCCCGATGTGAGCCTGATCGAGTCGGTGATCCTGCGCTCGCAGAGCATGGCCGTCTACCAGCCCGAGAACACCGGCCACTTCGGCCTCGCCCTCGACGCCTACGCGCATTTCACTTCGCCGATCCGCCGCTATCCGGACCTGCTCGTGCACCGCGCCATCCGCTACGCGATCGGCGGCGGCAAGCCGGCCAGCTACCAGTATTCGCCGACCCAGATGGGTTCGATGTCGGTGCATTGCTCGCACAACGAGCGCCGCGCCCAGGAAGCCGAGCGCGACGTCGACGAACGCTACAAGTGCGCGTGGATGGAAAAGCACGTCGGCAGCGAATTCGATGGCGTGGTTTCCGGCGTCACCTCGTTCGGACTGTTCGTCGAGCTGACGGAATCCAAGATCAACGGGCTCGTGCACATCACCCAGTTGCCCAACGACTACTACCACTTCGATCCGAAGCGCCACCTGCTCAGCGGCGAACGCCGTGGCCTTGCATTCCGACTCGGCGATCCGGTGCGCATCCAGGTCTTGCGCGCCAGTCTCGAGGATCGCAAGATCGATTTCCGCCTCGTCGCCGACGAGCAGAAGGGAAAGCGCTGACGATGAGCAAGCACGCGTTCGAGCTGTCCCTCGTCGAGGGCCGCCACAACGAACTCGCGAAGTGGGTCGGTGAATGGGAAGGCACCGCGCGGGTCTGGTTCGAACCGGACAAGCTGGGCGACGAGGCGCCGATCCGCGGGACGATGCGCAGCAGCCTCGGCGGCCGCTGCATCGTGCATGAGTACGAAACCCTGTTTCTCGGCGAGGCGGAGCAGGGCATCGCCCTGTACACCTGGCATCTCGATCGCCAGTGCCATGAATCGGCGTGGATCGACAGCGCGCATACGGGCACCCAGATCATGTACTCGGAAGGCGTGCGCGGGCAGGACCGTTTTTCCGTGCTCGGCAGCTACGGCGGGCATGACGGCGATCCCGCCTGGGGCTGGCGCACCGAGATCCAGCTGCTCGACAGCGCCCATCTGAGCATCGTTGCCTACAATATTTCGCCGCAAGGCGACGAGTCGCGAGCCAGCGAAATCGCCTACACGCGAAGGTCGTGACCGTGACCGTGCTGCCCGACCGCCCGGGCCATTCGAAGTTTTCCAATCCGGATCCGCTGATATTCCAATGAGCACAGAACTGCTGTTCGGCATCCACTCCATCGAGGCCGCGTTGAACTACGACGCCGGCAACATCACCGAGCTCTACGTCGAGTCCGGCCAACAGAACCCGCGTGTGCGCGACCTGGCCGAGCGTGCGCGCGACATGGGCATCAAGCCGCATGCGCGCGAACGCGCCGATCTGGACCGCATGACCGGCGGCGCGCGGCACCAGGGCATCGCCGCCATGTACAAGGCGCCGCCGCCGCGCAGCGAGGGCGAATTGCCTGCGTTGATCGAGGCGGCCGGGCAGGATGCATTGTTCCTCGTCCTCGATGGCGTTACCGATCCGCACAACCTCGGAGCCTGCCTGCGCAGTGCCGAGGCCGCCGGTGCCACCGCGGTGATCGTGCCCAAGGACAAGGCGGTAGGCATCACGCCAACCGTGCGTCGCGCATCGGCGGGCGCCGCGGACCGGGTGCCATTCTTCGCCGCCACCAACCTCGCGCGCAGCCTGAAAGTCCTCAAGGACGCAGGTGTCTGGCTGACCGGGTTTGCAGGTGACGGAGCGCAATCGCTATATGCCGGGGATTTCAAGGGTCCGGTCGGAATCGTCATCGGCAGCGAGGGCGAGGGCATGCGTCGCCTGACCCGAGAAGCTTGCGACTTCGTCGCCCGCATTCCGATGCGCGGCAGCGTGGAAAGCCTCAACGTCTCGGTCGCCACCGGGGTCGTGCTGTTCGAGGTCCTGCGCCAGCGCTCGTTGTGAATGCCGGCGACGCTCGCATGCCGGGACTGGACCTGCTGCGTATCGCCGCCGGCCTGGGATTGCTCATCAGCCATGCAGGTTTCTGGCTGGCCCCGTTCCGCTTGCCCAATACGCTGTGGATGCTGATCGGCCACAGCTGCGTCGAGCTGTTCCTGGTCAGCTTTGGTTTCCTGCTCGCGAATCGCGCATTCCGCTGCACCGATCCGCCTGTCGTCGTGCGCAGCTGGGCGCGTTCGGCGATGCGGCTCTGGCCGCTGTATGTGCTGTTCCTGCTCTGCAACCTCGCGTTGTGGGGTGAGCGGACGCCGCAGCCTTCCTGGCTCGAATACCTGACGTTCACCCAGAATCTGGCCTGGCCACATCCCGAGTTTTTCGGCGAAGCCTGGATCGTTGCCGCAGCCGCGATGATCGCGCTGGTCGTGCCGGTCGCTTGCCGCGCCCTGCATGGACGCGGATTCGGCGCCGGCCTCGCCTGGCTGCTCGTCTTGCTGATCCTCACCAATGCACTGCGTGCCTTGCTGGTGCTTGCCGGCGACCCGTCCTTCGATCGTGGCGTGCGCAAGATCCTGATCTCCCGGCTGGACCTGCCGTTCTACGGCGTGCTGGTTGCCTGGCTCTGGACCCACCGTTATGCGGCGGTCATGCGCTGGCGTGGCATGCTTGCGATTCTCTCGACGGCCCTGCTCGCAGCCACCGCGGCCATACACCTGACGGTGCCGCTTGACCAGTCGAGTGCCGCCCGCGTGCTTCTTTTTCCGCTTTGCGACATCGCCTGGATCGCCTTGCTGCCGTGGGCGTGTTCGCTGGCCGTCGTCGCTCCGGTCGCAGGATTGGCGAAGGGCCTGGCGGCGAGTGCCTATGCCGGCCTGCTGACCCACGTGACGGCGCTTCGCCTCGCCCAGGCCAAGGGCTTGGAGATGTTCGCCGACCAGCCACTGACCGGCATGCTCACGCTTTCGTCATTCGTGCTGCTGGCGGCAGGGGTTGCCCTGCTGGTCAGTCTTGCCCTGGACCGGCCCCTGCTCGACATGCGCGAGCGCTGGCTTGCACGTGTTCCGGAGCATCCGGTGCCAGTCGCGGATCGACGATAGCGTCGACTTGGTCGGATCGTCCAGCCGATGCCATTGCGGGCCTGCGATCCACGGTGTCAGCGGGCCCCGCGGCAGGCGCATATTGATGTGGATGAAGTGCTCGAACAGCATCAGTCCGTGCGCCGAGACGACCGGCTTGAGCAGCGCCATCAACGACGGCAGAAGTACATTGTTGATCGTGGCCACGAATGCCACGTAGCCGACATTGAATGCGACGTGCCGTAAAGGCTGCCCGCGCCGGGCCGGGCGTCGCGCCCCGATCGGCAGGCCGACCACGAGCACGACCGCTACGAATTCCAGGCTGGCCCATGATTGGGCGAATGCATCTACAAGCCATTGCGTGAGGTGAAGGCTTTCCGGCGGGCGGCTCCGGAACTGCGTGCGGTGTCCACGGGATTTCCGCAATGGCCCGAATCATGGCCATAGCCCGCGCCGGCTTCCCGCTCCGGACCCGGCCAATCGACCTCGCCAAGGCGCGCAGCAATGATGTCCCCGGGGCTGGCGCGAGGCCTTATGCTGGAAGTCCTTCGGCTCGCCCGCGCGGCAGGCGTGGCTCCGCCGGCGGCGTTCAGGCTTGTCTGGGCTGCCTGAACAGGACAGACTCGGCGACGGGGTAGTACAGGGGAAAAATGCAATGATTCGAATCGTACTCATCGACGACCATGAGCTGGTTCGCACGGGATTTCGATTGATCCTCGGGCAGCAGCCGGACATCGAAGTCGTGGGTGAAGCGGCGGATGGCGAGCACGGACTGGCCCTGCTGAAGAAGCTCAAGCCCGATCTGGCCCTGGTGGACGTGCACATGCCCGGCGTGAGCGGCATCGAGGTGACCGAACGCGTGCGCAAGCTCAAGCTGGGCACGCGCATCGTCATCGTCACCATGGTCAGCGAGTCGCCGTTTCCGCGACGCCTGCTCGAGGCCGGCGCCAGCGGCTACATCACCAAGGCCTGTGCGGCTCCGGAGCTGTTGCGGGCGGTCCGACAGGTAGCCGACGGCCGACGCTATCTTGCGCCTGGGGTTGCCGAAGCCATGGCGCTCGGCGCCATCGACGGCTCCGGTCAATCGCCGTTCGAAAGCCTGTCCACCCGTGAGCTCGAAGTGGCCTTGCTGCTCGCGCGCGGACAGCCGATGCCGTTGATAGCCGAGCGCCTGAGCCTCAGCACGAAGACTGTCGCGACCTACAAGTATCGCCTGTTCGAAAAGCTCGATATCGACAATGCGGTCACCCTGGCGCATCTGGCCGGATTGCATGGCCTGCTCGATGCCAGCGGAACGCGCTGATCCTGATCTGATCCGGCCTGAATGACAGCGGCGCGTGCAGTTGCACGCGCCGCCCGGGATACACTTGCAGTCCGCTTCAGTCGGCCGGGGTGTCCGGCTTCTTGTCGCTGGTTGCCGGCTTTTCCGGATTGTCACCCGATGTTGCCGCAGCAGCGGCTTGCGGCTTGGCGGCGAAAGACTTGGCGACTTCCGCGGCTACCTGGGGCTGCATGGCCAGGATCGGCGATGGTGCCGTGATCGGCAGTTCGGAGCGGGGGCTGGACGCACGCGTCGGCACCGAGAACAGGTCCTGCACCGGCTGCGTCGGGCGCGGCCGAGCCGGGGACTCCGAGCCGGATTCCCTGTTGGCCGGTGCCTGCGGCGTCGCTACCTGCGCAGGCGTGGAGGCGCGCTCGGGAGCCGGGGCAGCAGGTGCAGCCGGAGCCGGAGTCCGGGCTGGAGCCGGAGTCTGCGCCGGAGCCGAGGTTTGCGCCGGAGCCGGAGTCTGCGCCGGAGCCGAGGTCTGCGCCGGAGCCGAGGTCTGTGCCGGAGCCGAGGTCTGTGCCGGAGCCGAGGTCTGCGCCGGAGCCGAGGTCTGCGCCGGAGCCGAGGTCTGCGCCGGAGCCGGAGTCCGCGCCGGAGCCGGAGTCTGCGCCGGAGCCGAAGTCTGCGCCGGAGCCGGAGTCTGCGCCGGAGCCGGAGTCTGCGCCGGTGCCGAAGTCTGCGCCGGAGCCGGAGTCTGCGCCGGAGCCGGAGTCTGCGCCGGAGCCGGAGTCTGCGCCGGAGCCGGAGTCTGCGCCGGAGCCGGAGTCTGCGCCGGAGCCGAAGTCTGCGCCGGTGCCGGAGTCTGCGCCGCAGCCGGAGTCTGTGCCGGAGCCGGAGTCCGGGCCGGAGCCGGAGTCTGTGCCGGAGCCGGAGTCTGTGCCGGAGCCGGAGTCTGCGCCGGAGCCGAGGTCTGCGCCGGTGCCGGAGTCTGCGCCGGAGCCGAAGTCTGCGCCGGTGCCGAAGTCTGCGCCGGTGCCGAAGTTGCCTCTGCGGATACCGATGGCGCTTCCGTGCCAGTCACGCTGCGCGCGGAATCGGCGACCTTGCCTGCAGTAGCGCTGGAATCGGACGGCGCAGCCGGGCCGCGGCCCCGCGAACGCGAATTGCGGCGATCGGCGTCCTCGTCGTCAAATTCCTCATGGGCGTCCCTTGCCGCTGCAACGCCCGTTCCTGCCGGCGATGCACTCTCGCCTTCGGCCTCTCCCTTGCGCCGACGGCGGCCACCGCGACGTCCACGGCGGCGCTTGCTGCTCGAGCTTGCGGCATCGGCACCCTGTTCGGCCGAATCGCCAGTCGCGTCCGCTGCAACGCCGGCTGGCACCTGCAGCTTCTTTTTTTCCTCTGCCACCGGATCCTTTTGCGTTGCCGTCGCCTGTTCGGCTCCCGCGGATTGCTTGCCGCGCGCCGATTGCGCCTGCGTCTTGCGGCCTTCGCGCGGCGGACGCTGCGCGGCGTCCTGGCGCTGGGCTTTCTGTTGCTGTGGCTTGCGGCCATCCCGCGACTCGCCGCGAGTGCCGTCCTTGCGAGCGGAGTCGCTCCTCGAGCCACTGCGCGTCTGCTGCTGCGAGCGTTGCGAGCCAGCGCGGCTGTCGCGCGAATCGCGTTGTTCGCGTCGGGCCTGGCTGCCGTCCGGGCGGGCCCTGGACGTTGCCGGTTCCGCGCTCGGCTGGCCACTGAAAATTCGGCCAAGCCAGGCGAAGAATCCACCCTTGCTCGCAACAACCGGTGCCGCGGCCGGCGGCGTTTCGACTTCCGCCAGCATCGGCGCCGGGCTTGCCGGAACCACGCGGCTGACCGCCGGCTGTTCGGGTTCGTCGCCAGGCTGGGCAAGCTGGGGCAGCGCGGTGGCCTCGACCGGAGTCAGGCGCTGGTAGCTCGGCTTGGTATCTTCACCCATGTCGGCCGAGCGGATGCGCTCGATATGCAGGTGGGGAGTTTCCAGCTTGTCGTCGGCGACGACGATCAGCTGCACTTCCTGGCGCAGCTCGATTTCGCTGAGCTGGCGACGCTTTTCGTTGACCAGGAAGTTGGCGACGGCCGGCGGCGCCTGCACCAGGACCTGCCCGGTGTTTTCCTTCATGGCGTGCTCCTCGACGAGGCGCAGGGCCGACAGCGACAGCGATTCAACGCTGCGGATGCGTCCATGGCCATCGCAGCGCGGGCAGACGATCTGGGTTGCTTCGCCGAGAGACGGGCGCAGGCGCTGGCGCGACAGTTCGAGCAGGCCGAAGCGCGAGATGCGGCCGATCTGCACGCGGGCGCGATCAACCTTCATTGCATCCTTGAGCTTGTCCTCGACTTCGCGCTGGTGGCGCGGGCTGTCCATGTCGATGAAGTCGATCACGATCAGGCCGCCGGCATCGCGGATGCGCAACTGGCGTGCGATCTCGGCGGCGGCTTCGAGGTTGGTGTTGAACGCGGTGTCTTCGATGTCGCTGCCCTTGGTCGCCTTCGACGAGTTGATGTCGATGGCGGTCAGCGCTTCGGTCTGGTCGATGACGATCGAGCCGCCGGCGGGCAGGCGCACGGTGCGTTCGAACGCATTTTCGATCTGCGTTTCGATCTGGAAGCGCGAGAACAGCGGCACCGTATCCTGGTAGAGCTTCAGCTTGCGCAGGTTGTTCGGCATGACCTGTTGCACGAATTCGCGCGCGTCGTTGTAGAGCTCCTCGTGGTCGATGAGGATCTCGCCGATGTCGTTGCGCAGGTAGTCGCGCAGGGCACGGATGATGAGTTTGCGATTCCTGGTAGATCAGGAACGGCGCCGGGCGCGAGGTGGCGGCTTCGGCGATCGCCTTCCACAGTTGCAGCAGGTAGTCCAGATCCCACTGCAGTTCTTCGGCTTCGCGACCCATGCCGGCAGTGCGGATGATCAGGCCCATCTCATCGGGCAACTGCAGCTCATCCATGGTGTCCTTGAGATTCTGCCGGTCCTCGCCCTCGATGCGGCGGGACACCCCGCCTGCGCGCGGATTGTTCGGCATCAGGACCAGGTAGCGGCCGGCCAGGCTGATGAAGGTGGTCAGGGCGGCGCCCTTGTTGCCGCGCTCTTCCTTGTCGACCTGGACGACGATGGTCTGGCCTTCCTTGAGCAGTTCGCGGATCCCTGCCTTGTTCGAGTCGACTCCGGCAGCGAAGTACTGCTTGGAGATCTCCTTGAGCGGCAGGAAGCCGTGGCGCTCGCCGCCGTATTCGACGAAGCAGGCTTCCAGCGAGGGCTCGACCCGGGTGATGCGGCCGAGATAGATGTTCGACTTCTTCTGTTCGCGGGAGGGAATCTCGACATCGAGATCGAACAGGGTCTGGCCATCGACGATAGCCACGCGCAACTCTTCACGCTGAGTTGCGTTGATCAACATACGCTTCATTGTAGTGTTTCCTTGCAGGCTCTCGAACCGCTGCCGCGCGTTGCGCGCTGTCCGGGGACGTCGCGCCGCGCGATCCGTCTGGACCGGAATACCGGCCGCGGGAGCGCCTGTTCTTGATAAAATTGCCGACGCTTTCCGGGCGCCAGCGCTCATTTGGTGCATGCGATTCCGGCGACCCTTTGTCACCGCAAGGGCGACAAGCAATCTCCGATTCGAACCGTTACGATGTCCGGGCTTTTCGGACCTGCGAACCCCTCAACTTGAGATCGGGAACCAGGGCACGGACAGTCATGAAGGCCGAATGCGCCTAGGTATTGTCTCCGGACCCCGGATTCCGGGGGCCGGATGACGGCGCGATACGCCGGCGCAGTGTAGCAGTCAAATCCGGATTTTTTCAATGAAGACACACACTTCGGCCAACTTTGAAGAAGCCGTCTCGGGCGGCGTGCAGATCGTCAAGGTTGGCGAAGACCGTGATGGCCAGCGGATCGACAACTTCCTGGCCGGGCGCCTGAAGGGGGTGCCGCGCAGCCTTGTCTACCGGATCCTGCGCACCGGGCAGGTCCGCGTGAACGGCCGTCGGGCCAAGCCCGATACCCGCCTTGCGACCGGCGACGACGTGCGCATTCCGCCCGTCCGCATCGCCGAGCGTGGCGATCCAGGCAAGCCGGCCAGCGGGCAACTGAGCCGCATCGAGGACGCAATCCTCCACGAGGACCGTGAATTCCTCGTCCTCGACAAGCCCAGCGGGGTCGCCAGCCACGGCGGCAGCGGCATCAGCTTCGGCGCCATCGAGCTGTTGCGCGCCGCGCGGCCGAATGACACCCTCGAACTCGTGCATCGCCTGGACCGCGATACCAGCGGCGTGCTGGTCTTTTCGCGCAAGCGCTCGGCGCTCACGGCCCTGCAGGCGGTGATCCGGGAAGGGCGGGCGACCAAACACTACCTGGCCCTGCTTCGCGGCCAGCTTCCGCAAGCGCGGATGACGGTGCGGGAGCCATTGCGCAAGTCGATCCTGCAGGGTGGCGAGCGCATGGTCCGTGTCGACGCAGAGGGCAAGCCCTCGGTATCCCACCTGATCGCGCTGGAACGCTTCCGCGATGCCACGCTCAGCGAAATCGCCATCGAAACGGGCCGCACCCACCAGATTCGCGTGCATGCGGCGCATGTCGGCCATCCGGTGGCGGGCGACGAGAAGTACGGCGAACGCGCGTTCAACCAGGCCATGCGCAAGCACGGCCTGAAGCGCCTGTTCCTGCACGCGGCGCGTTTCGAATTCGAAATTGGCGAACGCAGCTATGCGTTCAGCGCGCCCCTGCCGGTCGAATTGCGCAAGGTTGTCGATTCGCTGCAGCGCGGGTGAGGCCCCAACTGGTCCGGGCGGCCAGGCTCAAGGGCCTCCCGGCAGGAAGAAGCGCGCACTCACCTCGGCCGAGTGCAGCCACTCGCGCGGCAACGAGGTGGCCAGCAGCAGCCCGCAGGCCGCGTGGGCGACGATATTGGCCAGCAGCGCGCGATGGCGTTGCCAGTTCCAGACCCAGATCAGGCCACCGACGAAGGTGAGTTGCATGAGCATCGCGTTCGGCGTGTGCAGCAGGCTGAAGATCAGCGCCGCGCCGAACAGCCCCCAGTGCGCCGATCCGGTCAACCGTTCGATGCGTTCAGCCACGATGACGCAGATCAGGAATTGCTGGATCGCCGCCCAGGCCAGGTAGAACGCCACGCGGTGCAGTTGCGGCAGGCCCTGGCCGAGGTGTCCGCCGGTGAGCAGCAGGATCAGGGCCACGGTGAGCGCCAGTGAACCCAGGGCGACCCACCAGCCCCGCTTGAGCGTTCGCGCCGAGGGCCCCGAGGGCGCGCCGCCGATCAGCAGGCTCAATGCGAAGATCAGGGTGGTCGCGCAGACGGCGAGCTGGATGGCGGTGATGTTGTCGCCGATGTGGCCGCCGACGACCAGGGTGACCGGCGCGGCCACCACGCCGAGCAATTCGAGACCGGCACGCAGGCCCTGGTCGAGCGGGGGCTTCAGTCGCAGCAGCAGGAGCAGCGCCGCGTAGATTCCGGCGAGGATGACAGGCATCGGCGAACCCGCGACAGTCGGAGGCTGCGGCTTCCAGGCACGCGCAAGGCGCGCGACATCACCGAAATCGCCGCTGGCGAAGATCACCGAATCCGGCATGGCGGCACGGATTTCGTCCCTGGCCACGAGGGACTGCTCGACGCGACCGTCCAGCGGAAGCTGCAGCACGGGCCAGGTTCCGGCGACGCTGTTCAGGGCCGTGCGCTCCAGGGCGCGATGAAAGGCCTGCGCGTCGCGCGGAGACGGCAGCAGGGGCAGTTCGAGGCTCTCCAGTGCTTCCGGCTTCAGCCGTTTCGATGGCAGTGCGAGGACCTCGTGCACGGTTGCATTTGCCCCGGCGGGAAGCTCGATGCGCAGGCGCAGCATGGCCGCGCGCCGCGGCGGTTCCGCGGCAGTCGCCGCGCAGGTCCAGTTTGTACGGTTCAATGCCAGGGAAATTCGCGAGGCGCCGGCGGCCACCGGATTCGCCGCACTCATGCAGAGCGGGCCGTCGAGCGATTCACGAACGAGGATCGCAAGGGTGCCCGCATGTTGCATGTCGAGCACGGCTTCCAGTCGCGGATAGCGGGAGAGGTCGACCGCGCCGGACAGCACGAGGCCGACATCGATGGGGTGGCCCTGCGAGCGGATCCGGAAACCGTCCGCGACGAACGCGGAATCCTCACTGCCGAAGGCGCGTCCGGCGATCACGTCGGCCGGCTCGTGCAGGCGCCAGCGATGGGGCGTCTGGTCGTGTATCAGCGCACCGAGGGTATCCGCCGCCGATGCGTCGAGATGCTCGCGGAGCTGGTGCCTTGCCAGCTGGCCGAGGGCGAGCATGGCGAGCAGCGCTGCAGCGGCAAAGACCAGCCCGTCAGCGGCTCTGCGCCATGCCGGCATGGCGGCGATCCGGTCAGCGCCGTTCAAGAAGCGCTTCGACCTTCGCCGCACAGATGAAGTCGTTCAGCGAAAGCCCGCCGACATCATGTGTCGAATAGAACAATTCGCAGCTCGGATAGCTCACCTTGAAATCGGGGTGGTGATCTTCGGCATGGGCGATCCAGGCGACCGCATTGACGAAGGCCATGGTGCGGTGGAAATCGTCGAAGCGAAAGGTCTTGCTGATGCCGTTTCCGCCCTGCGCGAGTTTCCACCCCGGCAATTGATCGAGGTTGTCCTGCACCGCGGACGAATCGAGGGCATGCTCCTTGCCCTTGAGTGGCTTGCAGTGCGACCTGGCCAGTTCTTCGGGTTTCATGCGCTACTCCGGGTGCAGTTTCGGGTGGGCCAGTATAAGTGCGGATGCAAGCGGGGCAATTGAGGACTAGAATGGTGCTGATTAAGGCCAGGTGTCATCACGATGATCGAAATGAGTGAAACCGCGGCGGAACATTTCCGTTCGCTGATCGAAAGCCAGAACATTCCGGGACTGGGCATCCGCTTGCGCGCGATTGCTCCGGGAACCCCCAAGGGCGACTGCCAGCTCGAATTCTGCGAGCGTGCCGAGCTCGCCGGTGACGAATGGGAGATCGAATGCACGGGCTTCTCGCTGTATGTCGTCGCCGACAGCGTCGCCTACCTGGATGGCGCGAACATCGACTTCACGCGCGATGCGACGGGAGGCCAGCTGTCGATCAAGGCGCCCCGATTGCGCGGCGCCCCGCCGGATGGCGACGCCAGCGTGGTCGAGCGCGTCCGCTATCTGATCGATGCCGAGATCAATCCCAAGCTGGCCTCGCATGGCGGGCGCGTGACCCTGCGCGAGGTCACTGCCGAGGGCATCGTCGTGCTCCAGTTCGGCGGAGGTTGCCATGGCTGCGGCATGGTCGACGTCACCTTGCGCAACGGGATCGAAAAGACCCTGTGCGAGAAAATTCCCGAGGTGACCGGCGTGCGCGACGCCACCGACCACGACAAGGGCGAAAAACCGTACTACGACCGCAAGGCGGGCTGAAAAAAATCCCGGCCAGGCCGGGATTTCTTCTGTTCAGGCCGGCAGCTGAAGCGGCCTTTACCTGGCGTCCATCTGCCCGTGCAGGTCGCTGAGCCTGCCCGGCATCGCCGAGAAATAGGCGGCGAGGTCGCGGATGTCCTGGTCGGAGAGCTTTTCGACGTAGACGGCCATGATCGGGTTCACGCGTTCGCCATCGCGGTATTCCTGCAGGGCGCGCGCAAGGTAGTCCGGATACTGGCCGGCCAGGCGCGGATAGATCGGCGCGGTCGAATTGCCGTCGGCGCCATGGCAGGCCTGGCAGGTCTGCGCGAGTGCCTTGCCGGCTTCGGCGTTGCCGGATCCGGCCGCCAGTGACAGCGGGGAGAACGAAGCGAGGGCGAGCAGGGCGATGAACGCAACCGGCTTGATCGTGGAAATCCTGTTCATCACTCGATTCACTCCGCGCTGTTGATGCTGGAAAGGAAGGCAGCGATGTCGCGGATGTCCGCGTCGCTCAGGCTTTCGCCCTGGGCACGCATGGTCGGATGCTTGCGCCCGCCGTTCTTGTACTCGGTCAGCGCGGCAACGATGTAATCGTAGTTCTGCCCGCCGATGCGCGGCACGTGATAGTTGGGATAGGCGTTCTTCCAACCCGTGATGCCGTGGCAACCGGTGCAGGTATAGGCCTTCAGGCGACCTTCTGCAGGGTCACCCTTGTTCTCTTGGGCGAAAGCGAGTGTGGCTGGCAACAGGGCAAGGGCGAACAGCAGCGCTCGGGTCATCTCGAAGGTTCCGGATCCGGCTGAATGGGAAAGGGTACGGCAGCAAGCCCCGGAGTATAGCGATTTGCCACGCCGAGGTCAGCGGGGTCGACTGCGGCGCAGCGGCGCATGGTCGCCGGCCGGCATGCGCTGGTGCGTGGCGCATCCGGGGTGGTCGCCGCCTGTGACAGGTGGAGGGTGCCGGTGGCCTGCACGTGCCGCTGTGACTATCGGCTCAGGACAGCCGCTGGAAACCGGAATAGTCTGCCGCTGGCAACGACGCGGCAGCGCCTTGCCGGTAGGGGCTGCCGCACAACCCATCGGGGCGGGGCGGGGATCCGAAATTCGTCCGGCTGCCCGCGCGACACAACCATTCGAGCACTGGACGTATCCAAGGGGGCGCTGCGCAACGGCCCCTGCTTGCCGTTATGTAGTGTTATGGTCTAGTATAACACCATGTCAATTCGAGGCCGCGCAATGCGTCTATTTTCCCGCGATTCCAGGCAGCGTCTCCCGGCGCATTTCCTGCTTGCCCTGCTGGGCCTGACCCTGCTGGCCTCCTGCAATGGTCACGGCGACGGCGCCAAGGCCGAAGAGGCGGCAGCCGATACCTCGGTACCGGTCGAGGCCGTGCCGGTTTCCAGACGGTCGATCAGCGCAAGTTATTCCGGCACTGCGACCCTGGAGCCCGAAAGCGAGGCCCAGGTCGCTGCCAAGGTCAGCGGCGTCCTGCTCAAGCTGCTGGTCGAGGAGGGCGATCAGGTCAAGGCCGGCCAGGTGCTGGCCAGGCTCGACGACGAAAATCCGCGGCTCAACGTGGCCAAGGCAAAGGCGACACTGGACAAGCTCGAGAACGACTATCGTCGTTCCAGCGAGATGTTCGAGCGCAAGCTGCTCAGCGTCGAACAGAACGACAAGATCCGTTACGACCTCGAAACGCAAAGAGCCAGCTACGACCTGGCCCGTCTCGAACTGTCCTACACGAACATCGTGGCGCCGATCAGCGGCGTCATTTCGCGGCGGATGGTGAAGGTCGGAAACTTCATCCAGGTCAACCAGGCGCTGTTCCAGATCGACAACTTCGATCCGCTGCTGGCCGTGCTCAATGTTCCCGAGCGCGAACTCAACACGTTGCGCCCCGGCCAGGTCGTCGGCATGCGCGTCGATTCGATCCCCGATCATGTCTTCGATGGGCACATCCAGCGCATCAGTCCGGTCGTCGATTCGGCAACCGGCACGTTCCGGGTCACCTGCGAATTCCGCGACGACTCGGGCCGGCTCAAGTCCGGCATGTTCGGCAGGCTCGAGATCGTCTATGCGAAACACGATGATGTCCTGACGATCCCGCGCGCCGCGCTGGTCGAGGAAGATGGCGAAACGGCGGTGTTCGTAGTCGTCGCGGGTTCCAGCCTCAGCGCCGAGGAACAGGAAAAGCTGACCGGCGCCAAAGACAAGGACGGCAAGGAAGCGGGCAAGAAGTCGGAGCCCGGCAAGGACAAGCGGCCCCTGCCGGCCTGGGTGGCCAAGCAGCGCACGATCAAGGTGGGCTATGGCGACCCGGACCACGTTGAAGTGCTCGAAGGACTGGCCGAGGGCGATCGCGTCATCACGCTTGGCCGTTCGGCGGTTCGCGACGGCACCGCGGTCCAGGTGCTGGAGGGCGTGCAGTGAACATCGTCGATTTCGCCACGCGCCGCCGCGTCACCATCGGCATGACCACGCTGACCCTGGTCCTGTTCGGCCTGATCGCGCTGTCGGGTTTGAAGGTCAACCTGCTGCCCGATCTTTCCTATCCGACCCTGACCGTGCGCACCGAGTACGAAGGCGCCGCGCCGATCGAGATCGAGAACCTGATATCGCAGCCGGTCGAGGAAGCACTCGGCGTGGTCAAGAACGTGCGCAAGATCCATTCGGTGTCGCGCACCGGGCAGTCCGACGTGATCCTCGAATTCACCTGGGGCACGGACATGGAGCAGGCCAGCCTCGAGACGCGCGACAAGCTCGACATCCTCAGTCTGCCGCTGGAAGCGAAGAAGCCGATCCTGCTGCGCTTCAATCCATCCACGGACCCGATCATCCGCCTCGGCCTTGCCGGGCCGTCCACGCAGTCGGGATTCAGCGAAGCCGGGCTCAAGCAGTTGCGCCGTTTCGCCGACGATGAACTCAAGAAGCGGCTCGAGCCGGTCACCGGCGTCGCCGCGGTCAAGGTGGGCGGCGGCCTCGAGGACGAGATCGATGTCGCCCTCGACCAGCAGAAGCTGGCCCAGCTCAACCTCAGCGTCAGCGATGTCGTCGACCGCCTGCGCAACGAGAACGTCAACGTCTCGGCGGGTCGCATCGAGGAAGGCAGCCAGCGCTACCTGGTGCGCACGATCAACCAGTTCTCCAACCTCGACCAGATGCGCGACATGCTGGTCAAGGTGGAGAACGGCGTGCCGGTCCGCCTCAAGGACATCGCGGATGTCCGCCAGGGCTACAAGGAGCGCGAGGGCATCGTGCGCATCGATGCGCGCGAAGCGATCGAGCTGGCCATCTACAAGGAAGGCGACGGCAACACGGTGGCCGTGGCCAACGCGGTCAACAAGGCGCTGGAGAAACTCAAGACGACGCTGCCGGCAGGGGCGACCCTGACCACGATCGACGACCAGTCGATTTTCATCCAGCACTCGCTCGACGACGTGCGCAACGATGCGTTGATCGGCGGCACGCTGGCGATCCTGATGATCTTCTTCTTCCTCGGCCACGGCCGCAGCACCTTCATCATTTCGCTGTCCCTGCCGATCTCTCTGATCGCCACGTTCTTCTTCATGGGCCAGGCCGACCTCAGCCTCAACGTGATGTCGCTCGGCGGCCTCGCCCTGGCCACCGGCATGGTCGTCGACGATTCGATCGTCGTCCTCGAGAACATCGCGCGGCTTCGCGAGCAGGGACACTCGATACTCGATGCGACCGTCAAGGGCGCCAGCGAAGTCAGCATGGCGGTGACCGCCTCGACGCTGACCACGGTCGCCGTGTTCTTTCCACTGGTCTTCGTCGAAGGCGTGGCCGGACAGCTCTTCCGCGACCAGTCCCTGACCATCACCTTCGCGATGCTGATCTCGCTGGTCGTCGCGATGACCCTGATCCCGATGATGGCGTCGCTGCAGGGACGTTCGCCGCTGGCCTTCCGCGACGAGCCGGAGCGCTCGCCGAAATCCCTGCCGAAGAACTCCTTGCTGCGATTCATCGTGCGCATCTTCCGCGCCATCGGAGAATTCCTTTTCCAGATCCTGCCGCGCGCGATCGTGGTCGCTATCGGCTTCGTGGCGATGATCCTGGACCGCACCATCGGCGCCGTGCTGCGCTGGATCGGTCGCCGCGTCACCGGCGCCTACGACCGTTCGGCGCGCTTCTACCACCGCATGTTGCCAGGCGCGATGGATCGCCCGTGGCTGGTCCTCGGCACCGCGGCGCTCGCGTTCGCGATCAGCATCGCGGTCATACCCAGTCTCGGCATGGACCTCATCCCCAGTCTCGCCCAGGGCCGGTTCGAGACGACCATCAAGCTGCCGCCGGGTACGCCGCTGGCCGAAACCGACGCACTGGTCACCCAGGTCGAGCGCCAGCATGCGAACGACCCGAACATCGCCTCGATCTACGGCGTTGCCGGCACCGGCACGCGCCTCGACGCGACCCCGACCGAATCGGGCGAGAACATCGCGCGCCTGCTGGTCACGCTGAAGCCGGGTTCCGGCGACCGCGAGGAAGCCGCGGCCATGAACGCCCTGCGTTCCACGCTCAAGGCGCGGCCGGACATCGAAGTGAAATTCGCGCGACCGGCATTGTTCAGTTTCTCCACGCCACTGGAAATCGAGATCCGCGGCTACGACCTCGACGCGTTGACCACGGCCGGCAAGAAACTGGGCACCCTGCTGGCCGGTTCGGACCGCTTCGCCGACATCAAGTCGACCGTCGAGGATGGCTATCCCGAAGTGCAGATCCGTTTCGACCAGGACCGCGCCGCGGCGCTCGGGCTGACGACGCGCCAGGTTTCCGACGCCGTCGTGACCAAGGTCCGCGGCGAAGTCGCCACGCGCTACAACTTCCGCGACCGCAAGATCGACGTGCTCGCGCGCGTGCGCGAATCCGACCGCGCCAGCGTCGACGACATCCGTAACCTGATCGTCAATCCCGGTGCGGATCGCCCGATCCGGCTGTCCGCCGTTGCCGAAATCACGGCGAGCGAAGGACCGAGCGAAATCCACCGGGTCGACCAGGAACGCGTCGCCATCATCTCGGCCAACCTGCGCCATGGCGATCTCGGCAGCGCGGTCCAGGAAGTGAGGTCGATCATCGCGAAAACGCCGCTTGCGGCTGGGGTGTCCGTGCATATCGGCGGCCAGGGTGAAGAGATGGATGCCTCGACGCGATCGATGCTGTTCGCCTTCGGCCTGGCGATCTTCCTGGTCTACCTGGTCATGGCCTCGCAGTTCGAGTCGCTGGTCCATCCCTTCGTCATCATGTTCTCGATTCCGCTGGCCCTGGTCGGCGCCGTGCTTGCGCTCAAGTTGACCGGCACGCCGATCTCGGTGGTCGTCTTCATCGGCCTGATCATGCTCGCCGGCATCGTGGTCAAGAACGCGATCGTGCTGATCGATCGCGTCAACCAGCTGCGCGAGGAAGGCCATGCCAAGCGCGAAGCGATCATCCTCGCCGCCGAATCGCGCCTGCGCCCGATCGCGATGACCACGCTGGCGACCCTGCTCGGCTTCCTGCCGCTGGCAATCGGCCTCGGCGAAGGTTCCGAAGTGCGCTCGCCGATGGCGATCACGGTCATCGGCGGCCTCGCCGTTTCGACCCTGCTGACCCTGGTGGTGATCCCGATCGTCTATGAACTGGTCGATCGCAAGCCGGATGCCTATTACGTCGAGCGTGCCGCGCGCAAGGCGAGCAAGGTGCAGGGCGATGATGCCGAGTCGCCGGCGGCGGGACTGGCCGAGGCGCACTCGTGAACTCGCCCTCATGCTCTCGCCATCCTGTAGGAGCGCCTTCAGGCGCGAAGCTCTTGCACGGGTTTGAATTTCTAAAATCGTCGTCCCGGCCCTTCGACAGGCTCAGGACAGGCCGGACTCTGTCCGGGCCGGGACCCAGTTCTTCGCTTCCTCTTGATTCATACGCCGCTTCGCGGCGCGGCATCCCCGCCGTCCTTTCACTCGCCTGCCGGCGAGCGAGTCACTTTCTCTTGCGTGGCCAAGAGAAAGTAGGGCGCTCGCCAAGGGCGAGTGAAAGCCTTTGTTGGAGCTCGCTTCCGCGTCGGAACGACTTCGCGACAAGAAGTAGCTCGTTCGCCCGGAGGCGAGTGAGAAAACGACACGGATGCCGCTCGGTGAAGCGAGACAAGCACCGCGAAGCATCAACTTGCTCGTTGTCTGACGGTGCCAGCACATTGGCTTTGACCGCAACAACCAAGAAAAGAAGACTCGGAGTCCTCCCATGACCCTCGCCGAACTCAGCCTAAAGCGTCCGGTCACGGCGGTCATGTTCTTCGTTTCGATGACCGTGATCGGACTGCTCGCGGCATTCCGCTTGCCGCTCGAATACATGCCCGACATCGAGGCGCCGTTCCTGTTCATCGACGTGCCGTATCCCGGTTCGACGCCGGCCGAGATCGAGCGCACGATTTCTCGACCGATCGAGGAGGCGTTGTCGACGCTGACCGGCATCCAGTCGATGAACTCGAATTCGCGCGCCGACGGCGCCCAGCTTTTCCTCGAGTTCAAGTGGGGCCAGGATGTTTCGACCAAGGCGGTCGAGGCGCGCGACAAGATCGATGCGATCCGCGCGGACCTTCCCGACGACCTGCAGCGCTTCTTCGTGTTCAAGTTCTCCACGTCCGACCAGCCGGTCATGCAGTTGCGCGTTTCCAGCGACGGCGACCTGTCGAACTCCTACGAGCTGCTCGATCGCAAGCTCAAGCGTCCGCTCGAGCGCCTGCCTGGCGTGGCCAAGGTCACCATCCAGGGCGTGGCGCCACCGGAAGTGCAGATCGAACTATCCTCGGATCGCCTGAGCGCGCACAACGTCAGCCTCAACGATCTGGCCAGGCTGCTGCGCGATGCGAATTTTTCGACATCGGCGGGCCTCATCCACGATGGTGGCATGCGCTACCGCGTGCAACCGCAAGGCGAGTGGCGGTCGCTCGACGACGTGCGCAACCTCGTCCTCAACGACACCGGGTTGCGCCTCGGCGACATCGCCGATATCCAGTTGCGGCCGGCGCGCCTGGACTACCAGCGTCGCCTCGACCAGCGCCCGGCGGTCGCCATCGACATCAGCCGCGAGCGCAGTGCGAACCTGGTCGAGGTCGGCCGCGCCGTGCTCGCCGAGGTGGCCAGGGCTTCGACCGAGCCCGAACTGAAAGGGCTCACCCTGTACTTCCTGCAAAACCAGGCCAAGGGCGTCACCGATTCGCTGCGCGAGCTGGGCAAGGCCGGCATCGAGGGCACCGTGTTGTCGGTGCTCGTGCTGTTCTTCTTCCTGCGCGACTGGCGCGCCACGGCCATGGTCTCGCTGGCCATCCCGATCTGCTTCGTGATGACCCTGGGTTGCATGTACTTCTTCGGCATCAGCCTCAACATCCTGTCGATGATGGGCCTGCTGCTGGCCGTGGGCATGCTCGTCGACAATGCCGTCGTCGCCGTCGAAAGCATCTACCAGTACCGCGAACGCTATCCCGACAGGCCCTGGTACAGCGCCGTGGAAGGTACCCGGGCCGTCGGCACCGCGATCACCGCCGGCACCCTGACCAGCATCATCGTGTTCCTGCCCAACGTGTTCGGCGAGCGCACGCCGATTGCGATCTACCTGACCCAGGTGGCGGTGTCGATGGCGATCGCGCACATCGCCTCGTGGCTGGTCGCGGTGAGCCTGATCCCGATGCTCGCGGCCAAGCTGCCATCGCCGAAGTTCATCGGCAGGGAGAACGCGGTGACGCGCCTGCAGCATCGCTATGGCCACCTCGTCGACTGGTCGTTGCACCACCGCGGCAAGACCATGCTCGCCTTGCTCGTTCTGCTGCTGCTCAGCTTCATCCCGATGACCCAGACCAAGTCCGACATGTTCCCGGCGGGCGATACGCGCGAAATGCAATTGCGTTACGACCTCAACGGCAACTATCGATTGCCGCAGCTGGAAAAATCGATCAGCCAGGTCGAGAAATACCTGACCGCGCACAAGGCCGAGTTCGAGATCCGCAACATCTACAGTTACTTCGACGAGCGCGGCAATGCGCAGACCAATATCCTGCTCACCGACGACGAGGACGCCAGGCGCACCGCCAGCGAGATCATGGACGACATCCGCAAGGGGCTGCCGAAGCTGGCGATAGGTACCGTCAGTTTCGACCGCAATGGTGGCGGCAACGACAAGGGCATCAAGCTCTCGCTGGTCGGCGATTCCAATGAAACCCTGCGCGAGCAGTCCGCATCCGTCATCGCGGTGCTGGGCCGGATTCCCGGGCTGCACGACGTGCGCATGGTGGAAAGTTCCGAGGAGCGCGAAGTGGCCGTGCGCATCGACCGGGAGCGCGCGCGCTACTATGGATTCAGTGCCGCCGACGTCGCGCAATACGTGTCCGTCGCACTGCGCGGCGCCCAGCTCCGGGATTTCCGCCGTGGTGATACGCAGATCCCGACCTGGCTGCGCTTCCAGAACGCAGACGCGCAGAGCATCAACGACATGTCGGACTACAAGCTGCGTGCGCCGGATGGCAGCCAGATTCCGCTGATGGCGATGATCGACGTGCAGACCCAGGGAGCGGCGTCCACGATCCGTCGCGAAAACCGCCAGACTTCGCTGCAGATCCAGACCAACCTCGACAGCGACACGACCCCGGACGAGGCGCGCAAGAAGATCCAGGCAGCCATGGACAACGTGGCCCTGCCCGCGGGTTATCGCTGGACTTTCGGCACCTCGTTCCGCGATGCCGACGAGACCGGCCAGCGCATGATGTTCAACATCATCATCGCCCTCGTGCTGGTCTACGTGGTGATGTGCGCGATGTTCGAATCGCTGATCTATCCCGCGGCGATCATGACGACCTTCATCTTCTCCGTATTCGGCGTGTTCTGGCTGTTCTGGCTGACCGGGACGACCTTCTCGTTCATGGCGATGATAGGCATCCTGATCCTGATGGGCGTGGTCGTGAACAACGGCATCGTCATGCTCATGCACATCAACCAGCTCCGCCACGAAGGACTGTTGCGTACCGAGGCACTGGTGCGCGGCAGCAAGGACCGCTTGCGACCGGTGCTGATGACCATGGGCACGGCGATCCTGGCCATGGTTCCGCTGTGCATCGGCACGGTCCAGGTCGGCGGCGACGGTCCTCCCTATTTCCCGATGGCGCGCGCCATCGTCGGTGGCCTGATGTTCTCGACCATCGTCACCCTGATGGCGTTGCCGGTCATCTATTCGCTGCTCGACGACGCGCGCCTGTGGGTGCGCAACGTCAGCCGCGACGGACGTTCCGGAAAGATCCTGCGCCAGCGGCTGGAGGCTTCATGATTCCTTTTGCAGGTCTTCCGGTCGCGAACTGCAGTGACGCAAGTTTTGGTCTTCGCGTCGCCTCTGCTCTCGTGCAATAGATGCCGGTTCGTGGCGCGGGCTTCGCTGACATTCAAGGCGTTGCTGCTTCGTTGTAGGAAGCGGCTTCAGCCGCGATGCTTTTTTCGCGGTGTGACGAAGAGCATCGGGCCTGAAGGCCTCTCCTACACGAAATGCCGATTCGTGGCGCGGGCTTCGCTGACATTCAAGGCGTTGCTGCTTCGTTGTAGGAAGCGGCTTCAGCCGCGATGCTTTTTTTGCAGGTGTTACGAAGAGCATCGGGCCTGAAGGCCTCTCCTACACGAAATGCCGATTCGTGGCGCGGGCTTCGCTGACATTCAAGGCGTTGCTGCTTCGTTGTAGGAAGCGGCTTCAGCCGCGATGCTTTTTTTGCAGGTGTTACGAAGAGCATCGGGCCTGAAGGCCTCTCCTACACGAAATGCCGGTTCGTGGCGCGGGCTTCGCTGACATTCAAGGCGTTGCTGCTTCGTTGTAGGAAGCGGCTTCAGCCGCGATGCTTTTTTTGCAGGTGTTACGAAGAGCATCGGGCCTGAAGGCCTCTCCTACACGCGATGCCGATTCGTGGCGCGGGCTTCGCTGACATTCAAGGCGTTGCTGCTTCGTTGTAGGAAGCGGCTTCAGCCGCGATGCTTTTTTTGCAGGTGTTACGAAGAGCATCGGGCCTGAAGGCCTCTCTTACACGAAATGCCGGTTCGTGGCGCGGGCTTCGCTGACATTCAAGGCGTTGCTGCTTCGTTGTTGGCAGCGGCTTCAGCCGCGATGCTTCTTCGCGGTGTGACGAAGAGCATCGGGCCTGAAGGCCTCTCCTACACGAAATGCCGATTCGTGGCGCGGGCTTCGCTGACAATCAATGCGTTGCTGCTTCGTTGTAGGAAGCGGCTTCAGCCGCGATGCTTTTCTTGCAGGTGTTACGAAGAGCATCGGGCCTGAAGGCCACTCGCGCAGAGGCGGGTGGAGCTGCTGCGCGGATGCATGAGGTACAAGCCCATTGATGCCTGCCTCAGAGCAGCCGAGCTTGTCCTTGCCGAAGGTCAGGTCGACGAGAGGCGGGAAGCGTTTGCGATGTCAAGAATGACAAGGTATCCGCGCTCCAGCGAACTACTCCGTCGAATCCTTCTCGCCGGAATAGATCGCCACATGCGCCACGCCATCCGTGCCGACCCAGGCGCGGAACATGCCGTCGGTGTTGAACGGCATGGCCATGCTGCCGTCTGCGGCCAGCGCGATGGCACCACCATCGCCGCCAAGCTTCGGGATCTCGCGGTTGATGACCTGTTCGGCGGCCTCGGCGATGGGCTGCCCGAGCAGCCCGACGCGCATGCAGATCGAATGCGCGGCGGCCGTGCGGATGTAGTACTCGCCCCAGCCGGTGCCCGATACCGCGCAGTTGCCGTCGGCATAGGTGCCGGCGCCGATCACCGGTGAATCGCCGATGCGTCCGAAACGCTTGTTGGTCATGCCGCCGGTCGAGGTACCCGCGGCGAGATGCCCGGACTTGTCGAGCGCCACGGCGCCGACGGTGCCGAAGTGCCGGGCGGTTTCCAGGTCGGCGTGGGCCACGCCGGCCTTTTCTTCGGCCAGCGCCTTTTGCAGCTGCTGCCAGCGCCGCTCGGTGCGGAAGTAGGCCGGGTCGACCAGGGCGATGCCCTGTGTCCTGGCGAAGGCTTCGGCGCCGGCCCCGGCCAGCATCACGTGTCCGGATTTTTCCATGACTGCGCGGGCCAGCAGGATCGGATTGCGCACGGTGTGCACGCCGGCGACGGCACCCGCCTTGAGGCTGGCGCCGTCCATGATCGAGGAATCGAGTTCGTTGCGCCCGTCGTGGGTGAAGACCGCGCCCTTGCCTGCATTGAAATGGGGATCGTCCTCGAGCACGGTCAGGGCCGCGGTCACCGCGTCGAGCGCCGGCTTGCCGGACTCGAGCTGGCGATAGCCCGCCTGGAGCGCCATGCCGAGGGCCTTGCGCACGCTGGCTTCGATCGCGGGCGTCATGTCCTTGCGCACGACGCCGGCGCCGCCGTGGATGACCAGCACTGGCTTGTGCATCGGCTCGGCCATTGCGCCGGAGGCCATAGTGCCGATGACGGCCAGGCCAAGCAGAAGTGATTTCATCGTCATGCCCCGTTTCGGTTGGATGTTTCGCTGGATGGACGGATTGCGCGGGTCAGTGCGCTGCCGCCGCTTCGACGGCCCGCATCACGCGCAGGACGTTGCCGCCGAGCACGCCGTCGATCTGTGCCTCGGTGTAGCCTTCGCGCAGCAGGCGCTCGGTGATTTTCGGCAAGCTCGCGATGTCCTCCATGCCCTTGACGCCACCGCCGCCATCCCAGTCGGCGCCGAGGCCCACATGCTCCGGCCCGGCAACCTTGAGGATATGCAGCATGTGCTTCATGTAGTCGTCGAAGGTTGCCTGCGGCGCCGGGTATTTCGCCTCCATCTCGTGGTAGCGCCGCATGGCCTCGTTGCGCCTTTCCGGGGTCAGCCGGGCGCTGTCCTCGATGACGTCGAAGAAGCGGTCGACCTCGGCATCGCGGTCCTTGTTCGCGGGGACCTCAATCAGGAACTGGTTGACCGAGTTGACCTGGATGACGCCGCCGTTCGCGGCCAGCACGCGCAGGCGGGCATCGTCGATGTTGCGCGGGTGGGCCTGGAGCGCCGAGGACGCCGTGTGCGAAAGCACGACCGGCGCCTTCGACAGCGCGACGACCTGATCGAAAACAGTGTCGCTTGCATGCGAGAGATCAATGATCAGGCCGAGCCGATTGGCCTCGGCAACCAGCGCCCGGCCCTTGTCGCTGAGTCCGTTGAATTCGGGACCGCCCGGGTTGGTCGAGGAGTCGGCGAAATCGTCGTTGGAAGAGTGCACGAGTCCGAGCATGCGCAAGCCAAGTCCGTAGTAGGCGCTGAGCAGGCTCGGGTCGGTTGCCAGGGGCGACGCGTTCTCCATGCTGATGTAGACGATGCGCTTGCCGGCCTTCTTGATCCGCGCTGCGTCGTCGGCGCTGAGGGCGATTTCGAACTTGTCCGCATTGGCAGCGACCATCTCGCGGATCTCGACCATTCGCTTCAGGCCATGGTCCCGCGCGGAGCGGTTGCCGGCGGCCGTGCGTTCGCCCTGCGGCGTGTAGATCACCCAGAACCCGCCATCGAGCCCGCCTTCGACCATGCGTGGATAGTCAACCTGGGAAAACTCGGCGTCGACGCTGTGGCGGTCGCCGATCTTCCAGTCCGGCCGCGCGAACAGCATCGGCGTGTCCAGATGCGTGTCGAGCACGATGGCGCGCTGGTGGATGGCGCGGGCCTTGGCGGCGAGTGCATCGGAATCGGCGGCTTGGACGGGCAGGGCGATCATGACGCCGAGCAGAAGGCTGGAAACGGTGGTCTTCATCGTTCGATGCAACTCGGCGGGGGGAGTCGTGGATGACACCACAGCCGCGGCGCAGCGACAATGCTCGCGGCCAGGAATCGTACCTTGGTCCGATGACAGACCCGGCGGCAGTTGCTACGGTGCCGGCATGAATACAATCCCGAGAACCGGCCTTTGCCTGCTTGCCACCCTTGTCCTCGCTGCCTGTGCGAGCAACCGCACGGCTTCGGAGAAAATGGCCATGTCCGATGGACTCATCAGCGAGATCAGGGTCACCAGCCATCAAGGTGACGACGACCTGCTCAGTGCCGGGCTCGGCCTGGCCGGCCTGCGCGGTCTGGCTCCGGCCTTCGCGGATCCGCAGCAGCCCACCGCGGCCGAACTGAGGCGCCGTGCGATCCATGCCAGCTGGCGCGGCATCGCCGACCTCGGTCCGCTCGGCGGCTACGGCGAGATCTACGGTGCCGTGCCGCTCGTCAGCGGGCGCGAGTTCATGGCGTTCGCACGGCTGCCGGACGCGAAGTCGCCGCATCGCGTGTTGCTGCAGGTGCCCGACCTGTTCGACCGCGACAAGCGCTGCGTGGTGGTCACCGCGTCGTCCGGTTCGCGCGGCATCTACGGCGCGATCTCGCTGGCCGGCGCCTGGGGATTGCCGCGCGGTTGCGCGGTGGCCTATACCGACAAGGGCAACGGCAGCGGCTATTTCGATGTCGCCAGCAATACCGGTGTCGCCCTCGATGGCACGCGCGCCGAACGTGGCGGCACGCTTCTCGAATTCGCTCCCGATGGGGAAGAGGCGCCCGCGCCCTTGAACCAGGTTCTGGTCAAGCACGCGCATTCCGGGGACAACCCCGAGGCGGACTGGGGCAGGCATGTCATCCAGGCAGCGCGCTTTGCCTTGCGCGCGCTGGACCAGGCCTTTCCCGAGCAGGCGCCGTTCACCGCGGAAAACACGCGCATTCTGGCCGCCGGCATATCAAATGGTGGCGGTGCCGTGCTGCGCGCGGCGGAAAGCGAGGACGCCCTGCTCGATGGCGTCGTCGCGGTCGAGCCCAACATCTGGGCCGGCGAGGGCGGGCGTGCGCTCTACGACTATGCGTCTGAAGCGATGCTGTTGATGCCCTGCGCCCTGCTTGATCCGCGTTTTGACAATTCCCCGTTCGCGCGCGTCAACGGCGAGCCGCCGCCGGCATGGCAGACCCGTTGCGAAACGCTCGGGAACCAGCGTTGGCAGTCGACTGGCAGCCCGCTTTCTGCCGCTGCTCAAGCGCTCGAAAGCCTGCATGCGACCGGCTGGACTGACGAGGCGCTGGCCAGTGCGGCGACTTCGACCGCGCTCGATCTGTGGCGCGCGGTGACGGTTACCTATTCGGCCGCGTATGCACGAACCGGCGCCGGCCCGATGCCCTGCGGTTTTGGTTTGGCCGCGACCGATGCCGGCGGCATTGCCCGCCCGGCGTCGCCGGCCGAACAGGCGGGCTGGTGGGCCGATGCGACGGGCATACCTCCGGGTGCCGGAGTCGGCATCGTCGACAGCATGGCCACTGGCAAGGACGCATCATGGCCGGGAGCGGAGTGCCTGAGCCAGTTGTGGAGTGAGTCAGGCGAGCTCGGCAAGCGCGTCGTCACCGGCGTCGGAGAGACGCGTGCCGCCTTGCCGCGCGCCGACCTGCCGATCATCATCGTGCACGGACAGGCGGACGGCCTGGTTCCGATCGCCTTCAGCTCCGATCCCTACGTGCGATGGCTGCGCGCGAACGGGCGCAATCCGTCGTACTGGCGAGTCGGCCACGCCCAGCATTTCGATGCCTTCCTCGCGTTTCCGGGATTCGGCGACCGCCATGTGCCGATGCTGCCGTACGCCTATGCCGCGCTCGACCGGCTCTGGGCACACGTACTCGCGGACGAGCCGCTGCCGGCCAGCCGCGATATCGCGACGACGCCGCGGGGCGACGGTCCGCTCGGGGCGAACCAGCTCGGCGAATTCTGACCCCGGTTGCGTCAGTCCAGGCTGGATCCTGCCCGTTCGGGCCGCTGGCGCAATTCGCCGTCGTAACGTGCACACGGCTATCATGTGCCGGAAGCGGCGTGTTCGTCGCCACCGAACGGGAACCGGAGACCTGCCATGAGCGAACCGCTGGACGTGGCCCAATGGGCAAGAAACTGGGAGGCGATGGCGCGCCAGGCGCAGGCGAGCCTGGGCGGAATGGCCAGCCAGGCGCCCTGGAGCGCGGCCGGCGCGAACGGCACCGGCTGGGCGGAGAACCTGAACAAGTCGAATCCGTTTGCCGGCGGCAAGCAGCAGAGCGAAGCCGTCGAACGCCTGCTCGCCGGAGCCGAAGGCTATCTCGGCATGCTGCAGAGTCTGGCTGCCGCAGCCTCCGGGCAAGGCGGCGCAGCGGGATTCGCCGATGCGTTGCGCAACGGCTTCTTTGCGGGCGGGCTTTCGCCGGCGGCAATGGGTAACCCGATGGCTGCGGCCATGCGCGGATTCGGCGGTCATGGTGCGATGGATTTCGGCCAGATGATGGAACAGTTCAGCGCTGCCGCCGGGTCGATGTTCGACCCGTCCGGGAATGCGCTGCGGCAACCTGCCTTCGGCCACCTGCGCGAAAAGCAGGAAGGCCTGCAGGAAGCCGCCCAGGTCTTCATCGACTACCAGCAGCAGAGCGCGCGCTACGACCGCCTCATGCTCAAGATCGCCGAACAGGCCTTCGCCCGCTTCCAGCTCAAGCTGGCCGAGCGCGAGGAGCCGGGCCGGCAGATCGACTCGGTGAAAGGGCTGTACGACCTCTGGATCGACGCCGCCGAGGAAGCCTATGCCGAAGCCGCGCTGTCCGAGGAATACCGTGAAGTCTATGCGGCCGTGGTCGATGCCCAGATGCGCGTGCGCCGCCAGGTACAGGGCGGTATCGAGAAGTTCTGCGCCGAACTGGGCATGCCCACGCGCAGCGAGGTCAACAGCATCGGCGAGCGCCTGCAGGCACTGCGTCGGGAATTCCGCGAGGAGCGTGAGTCCGCTGGCGAGCATGAGGATCTGGTCGCCGAAGTGGCTGCATTGCGCGAAGAGTTGTCGACGCTGAAGGCGGCGCCGACTGCGGCAGCCGCCAGCGCGAAGGCCGCCGGACCGGTCGAAGTGGCGAAGTCGAAAAAGTCGCACAAGGCGAAAAAGGCCGGCAAGCAGGCGAAGGCCGCGAAGAAAGCAAGGAAAGCAAGGAAAGCGAAGGCAGCCAAGCCAGCCAAGCCAGCCAAGCCAGCGAAGGCAACCAAGCCCGCCAAGGCAACCAAGCCCGCCAAGGCAACCAAGCCCGCCAAGGCAACCAAGCCCGCCAAGGCAACCAAGTCGGCGAAGGCAACCAAGCCCGCCAGGGCGGCCAAGACGCCTGCGGCCATTGTCGAGCAGGTCGCTGCGCTGGCCGTGCCTGAAAGGAAAACCGAAGCAAGGAAGCCGCGTCGCACGCCGTTGGCGAAATCGACCCCGCCGCGCCGCGCGAAGCGCACGAAGTCCGCGGGTCGCTCCGCCACGGGCGCAGCGCCGGCCGCGAGTCGGGCCAGGCCGAAAACGGGGCGAGGCCCGGGGGCGAACAGTTTCGCCGCGAGCATCGCGCGCTTCGCGCGCAAGTCGAAGTCGGCGGCGGCAACCGGGCCGCACATGCGCGTCAAGCCGAATGCGGCCGTTCGCGGAGGTAACAAGTAATGGGCCCGATCAATATCCAGCCGTCAACGCTGTACGACGAAGCGGTCAGGTTCCAGAAGAAGATGAGCGCGGGCATGCAGGTGCTGCGCACGCTCGACGACGTCGATTTCGGCGTCACCCCGAAGGAGGAGGTCTATCGCGAGGACAAGCTCGTCGTCTACCGCTTCCGCGGCGAGCGCAAGCCGACCGCGAAGACGCCGACCCTGATCGTCTACGCGCTGGTCAACCGGCCCTACATGGTCGACCTGCAGGAAGACAAGTCGCTGGTGCGCAACCTGCTTGCCCAGGGCGAGGATGTCTACCTGATCGACTGGGGCTATCCGGACCTCGCCGACCGCTGGCTGACCCTCGACGATTACATCAACGGCTACATCCGCCGCAGCGTCGACGCCGTGGCGAAGAATGCCGGCGTGAAGAAGATCAACCTGCTCGGCATCTGCCAGGGCGGCGCGTTCTCGCTGTGCTTCACCGCGATCCATCCGCGCAAGGTGAAAAACCTGATCACCATGGTGACCCCGGTGGATTTCCACACCCCGGACAACATGCTGTCGAACTGGACGCGCAATCTCGACGCCAACCTGTTCATCGACACGATCGGGAATGTCCCGGCCGACCTGATGAACTGGTGCTACCTGATGCTCAAGCCGATGCGCCTGCTCCAGCAGAAGTACGTCGGCATGGTCGAAATCCTCGACAACAAGGAAGAACTCGAAAACTTCCTGCGCATGGAGAAATGGATCTTCGATTCGCCCGACCAGGCCGGCGAGGCGTTCCGCCAGTTCATGGTCGATTTCTACCAGGGCAACAAGCTGGTCAAGGGCGGCCTGATGATCGGCAAGCACGCCGTCGACCTGAAGAACATCACGATGCCCGTGCTCAACATCTTCGCCGAGCAGGACCATCTCGTGCCGCCCGATTCATCGCGGGCCATGAAGGAACTGGTCGGCAGCGAGGACTACACGCAGATCGCCTTCAGGGGTGGCCATATCGGCATCTATGTATCCAGCCGTGCGCAGCGCGAGGTGCCGCCGGCCATCCACGAGTGGTTGCGGGCGCGTAGCTAGCAAGAGCTAGCTGTAGTAGCTGTTGTAGGAGCCCCTTCAGGGGCGATGCCTTTCAAACGATCGGGACGAGAAGATCGCCCCTGAAGGGGCTCCTACCGTTGAGGATCGGCCTTGTGCCTGGCGACTGGCGGGATTGGCTTTCGAGCGCACTTCAGAAGGTTCGGTGCGGAGGTGCGCCTCTCGCGCGTTAGAATGCGCCACCCTTTTCCCGGTGCTGCAGCGCAATGAACGAAGTCCTGTTCAACATCCACCAGATCGGCGTCACTCCCTGGAAGCTGATCGGTTACCTCGGCGTGCTCCTCTTCACCAGCCGCTGGTTCGTGCAGATGTATGCGACCAAGAAGCTGCGCCGCGTGCACATGCCACGCTCGTTCTGGTGGCTGTCCATCCTCGGCAGCCTGATGCTGGTGAGCTATTTCACGTTCGGCAAGAACGACTCGGTCGGCATCCTTTCCAACGCGTTTCCCGCGTTTGTCTCGATTTACAACCTCGTTGTCGACATCCGTCATCGCAGGGAATGGACCGAAAGCTGAACGGGTGCAGCCGGTTCAGGTTCGTGCCAGAATCGGCCGGTCAGGCGCCCGCCTGGCGATCAACCTCGGGGAGAGGCAAGCATGGAAAATCGTAGCAGTGCACCGGTCATGTCGCTGGGCGACTGGATCATCACCTTCATCATCCTCGCGATTCCACTGGTCAACATCGTCATGTTGTTCGTCTGGGCCTTCTCCAGCTCAACCAATCCGAACAAGGCCAACTTCTGCAAGGCTTACCTGATTCTTGCCCTGGTCGCGATCGTCCTGTTCTTCATATTCGGCGGCATGGCATTCATGTCGGCCATGAGCGGCGCCGGTTCGGCGGGAATGTGATTCTCCACGCGCCTGCCGCTGTCGGCAGGCGCGTTCTCCCTTGAATCAACGTTTCATTCCGGATCGTAGTCGAGATTCGGCGCCAGCCAGCGTTCGGCTTCGGGCAGGGTCCAGCCCTTGCGCCGCGCATAGTCCTCGACCTGTTCGCGGGTCACCCGGCCGACCACGAAGTACTGGCTCCGCGGGTGCGAGAAATACCAGCCTGAAACCGCCGCCGTCGGCAGCATGGCGAAGTTCTCGGTGATCGAGATGCCGGCTTTCGCCGTGGCATCCAGCAGGCGGAACAGGGTCGCCTTTTCCGTGTGGTCGGGACAGGCCGGATAGCCCGGGGCGGGCCGGATGCCGAGGTACTTCTCGTCGATCAGCTCCTCGTTGCCCAGCGCTTCGTCGCCGGCGTATCCCCAGTATTCCCGACGCACGCGCTGGTGCAGGCATTCGGCGAACGCCTCGGCCAGGCGATCGGCCAGGGCCTTGAGCATGATCGCCGAGTAGTCGTCGTGGTCCTCCTCGAACCGCGCGACATGGGCATCGATGCCGATGCCCGCGGTCACCGCGAAGCCGCCGATCCAGTCGGCGACGCCCGATTGCGCCGGCGCGATGAAATCGGCGAGGCAGAAATCCGGGCGCTCGACCGGCTTGTCGGCCTGCTGGCGCAGGAAATGCAGGGTCGCCAGTTCGCTGCCATCCGCATTCGCCAGGCGGACATCGTCGCCGCTTGCGCTGGCCGGCCAGAAACCGATGACGCCGCGCGCCGCAAGCCATTTCTCGCCGACGATGCGATCGAGCATGGCCAGCGCATCGCGATGCAGTTCGCTGGCCTGCGTACCGACGACCTCGTCCGTGAGGATCGCGGGATACCGGCCGGCCAGCTCCCAGGCGTTGAAGAACGGTGTCCAGTCGATGAACGGAACCAGGTCCTCGAGCGGGAAATCGTCGAAGGTCGTGACGCCGGCAGCGTTGGGCGCGACCGGGCGGTGGGTAGCCCAGCCGCCATCGAAGCGCTGCGCGCGCGCCTTCTCGATCGATACCAGCCGCTTGGCGTTGGCGCGACCCTTGTGGCGCTCGCGGATATCGGCGTATTCGGCGCGAACCTTTTCCATGAAGGCGTCGACCAGCTCCTTCGAGATCAGCGACTGGGCGACGCCGACGGCGCGCGATGCATCCTTCACCCAGACCGTCGGTGCCTTGTAGTGCGGATCGATCTTCAGCGCGGTGTGCGCGCGCGAGGTCGTCGCGCCACCGATCAGCAAGGGCAGGTGGAAATCCTGGCGTTGCATTTCCCTGGCCACATGCGACATTTCCTCGAGCGAGGGCGTGATCAGGCCGGACAGGCCGATCATGTCCGCATTCTCGGCGCGCGCGGTGTCGAGGATCTTCTGCGCCGGCACCATCACGCCGAGATCGATGACTTCGAAGTTGTTGCAGCGGAGCACGACGCCGACGATGTTCTTGCCGATGTCGTGCACGTCGCCCTTGACCGTGGCCATGATGATCTTGCCGTTGTTCCTGCCGGCATCGCCGGTGCGCAGTTTTTCCGCCTCGATGTAGGGCAGCAGCCAGGCCACCGCCTTTTTCATCACGCGCGCCGACTTGACCACCTGTGGCAGGAACATCTTGCCGGCGCCGAACAGGTCGCCGACGACATTCATGCCATCCATCAGCGGCCCCTCGATCACATCGAGCGGACGCGTCGATTCGAGCCGCGCCTCTTCCGTGTCGACCTCGACATGCGCATCGATGCCATGCACCAGCGCATGGGCCAGCCGTTGCGCCACGGGCAGGGTGCGCCAGGCATCCTTCTCCTCGCGATCCCCCGACCCCGGATCCCGACTCCCGCGCTTGTAGTTTTCGGCGATCTCGAGCAGGCGCTCGGTCGCGTCCCTGCGCCGGTTGAGGACGACGTCCTCGACGCGCTCGCGCAGCTCCGCATCGAGATCGTCGACGATCGGCAGGGCGCCGGCATTGACGATACCCATGTCCATGCCGGCCCTGATCGCGTGATAGAGGAACACCGCATGGATCGCCGCGCGCACCGGCTCGTTGCCGCGGAATGAAAACGAGACGTTGGAGACGCCGCCGGAAACATGGCAGTGCGGCAGGGTGCGGCGGATGATCCGCGTGGCCTCGATGAAATCGACCGCGTAGTTGTCGTGTTCCTCGATGCCGGTGGCAATGGCGAAGATGTTCGGGTCGAAGATGATGTCTTCGGGCGGAAAGTCGAGTTGCCCGGTGAGGATGCCGTAGGCGCGCGTGCAGATCGCGACCTTGCGCTCGCAGGTGTCGGCCTGTCCGTCTTCGTCGAAGGCCATGACCACCGCCGCGGCGCCGTAGCGAAGCACCTTGCGCGCCTGTTCGATGAACTGCGCCTCGCCTTCCTTGAGCGAGATCGAGTTGACCACGCCCTTGCCCTGCAGGCACTTGAGCCCGGCTTCGATCACGCTCCACTTCGACGAATCGACCATCACCGGAATGCGTGCGATGTCGGGCTCGGATGCGATCAGGTTGAGGAAGCGCACCATCGCCGCTTCCGAGTCGATCAGGCCCTCGTCCATGTTGACGTCGAGGATCTGCGCGCCGCTGTCGACCTGCTGGCGAGCCACTTCGACCGCGTCCTCGAAGCGCCCTTCCTTGATCATCTTGCGGAACTGCGCGCTGCCGGTGACGTTGGTCCGCTCGCCGACATTGATGAAGTTGAGTTCGGGCGTGATGACCAGCGGCTCGAGGCCGGACAGCACGGTATGGCGCGGCTGGTGTTTCATGGCGACTGTTCCGGCGCGGGCAGGCGGCGCGGGGGCAGGCCGCGCACCGCTTCGGCGATCGCCCTGATGTGCGCGGGCGTCGTGCCGCAGCAGCCGCCGACCAGGTTGAGCAGGCCGGAGGTCGCGAACTCGTGGAGTGTCGCCGCCATTTCCTCGGGGCTCTCGTCGTATTCGCCGAATGCATTCGGCAGGCCGGCGTTCGGATGCGCGCTGACATGGCTGTGGCTGACCCGGGCCAGGGTTTCGACGTGCTCGCGCATGTCGCTGGCGCCGAGTGCGCAGTTGAGTCCGAACGAAAGCGGCCGGCTGTGCGCCAGCGAAGCATGGAACGCTTCCGCCGTCTGCCCGGACAGGGTGCGCCCGGATCGATCGGTGATCGTGCCGGAGATCATGATCGGCAGGCGGCCACCCCGCGCTTCGAAGACCTCCTCGATGGCGAACAGCGCCGCCTTGGCATTGAGCGTATCGAAGATCGTCTCGATCATGAGCGTATCGGCGCCGCCGTCGATCAGGCCCTCGACCGCTTCGCGATAGGCGCCGCGCAGTTCGTCGAAGCTGGTGTTGCGGAAGCCCGGATCGTTGACGTCGGGGCTGATCGAAGCCGTGCGACTGGTCGGTCCGAGCACGCCGATCACGAAGCGCGGCTTGTCCGGCGTCTTCGCCGTCCAGGCATCGCAGCGCTCGCGCGCGATGCGGGCGCCTTCGCGATTGAGCTCGTAGACGATGTGTTGCAGATGGTAGTCCGCCTGGCTGATCGAGGTCGCGTTGAAGGTATTGGTCTCGACCAGGTCGGCGCCGGCTTCGAGATAGGCGTCATGCACGGCGGCGATGACATCGGGGCGGGTCAGCAGGAGCAGGTCGTTGTTGCCCTTGAGATCGTGGCTGCAGGCGTCGCCGTGGACATGGGCGGAGTCGTGGCCCCCGGCGAAGCGCTCGCCGCGATAGTCGCCTTCCTCGAGGCGATGGCCCTGGATCATCGTTCCCATGGCGCCGTCGATGACGAGGATGCGCTCGCGCAAAGCCTGTTCGAGCAGTGTCACGCGGTCGGGGTGCAGCCAGTTGGCGGAATGGCTCATGGCTTGCGCGCGAGCAGCGAGATCACTTCGAAATGGGGCGCCTTGCTTTCGCGCGTGATGCGCCCGCAGGTCAGCACCTCGAGACCGGCGGTGATCGCGAATTCGCGCAGTTCGGCAGGCTTGAATCCGAGGTTCCTGTGGTCGAACGGTTCCACGGCGGTACGGTGCGCATGCCGGCCCAGGGTGGCCACGAGCAGGCGGCCGCCCCTGGCGAGCAGGCGTGCGGCTTCGGCGACGACCGTGGCGGGATGCTCGCTGTAGGTCAGGGCGTGCATGAGCAGGATCAGGTCGAAGCGCTTGCGCCCGAAATCCAGCGCGTGCATGTCGCCTTCGACGACCTCGACGTTGGCGAAGGGCTTGAGGCGCTCGCGGGCCGCGCCGACGACGCGCGGGCTGGCGTCGACGCAGACGATCGAGCGCGCCCGCGGCGCCAGCAGCTCGGCGAGGACGCCGTCTCCGGAGGCGATGTCGAGCACATCGCCGGCGTCGACGAGCTGGGTCATGGCGCGGGCGAGCGTCTCCCAGGTGCGCCCGGGCGAGTAGTGGCGCTCCATGTCGCCGGCGACCGTATCGGCCCAGCCCTCGGCACGCGCACGCTTGGCCAGGATGCCGGGCAGGCGGCGCTCGTCATCGACCAGCAGGGCGTCGTCGACGGCTTCCTTGAGCGCGTGCAGGAGCGCGCTTTCCCGTGGCGCCAGTTCGCCGTTGAAGCGGTAGTAGGACGACACGCCGGCGCGCCGGTCGCGCACCAGTCCGGCCTCCTTGAGCTTGGCCAGGTGGGTCGAGACGCGTGGCTGGGCCAGGCGCAGGATCGCCGAGAGTTCTGCGACGGTCAGTTCCTCGCGTTCGAGCAGGGCCAGCAGGCGCACCCGGGTCGGGTCGGACAACAGCCTGAGCAGCGAAGAGGTGGCGGTCAGGTCCACGAGGTATCCTTTCATCTTGATCAAAAGATGGAAGCGCAGCGTAGCCAGCCGGCGCGCCTTAGTCAACGCGCCTGGCGCGTCCGAAGCGGCGCGCAGGCTCCAATCCAGGGGCTGGCTGCCGCTATGCTGGGCTTCCTTCCCCGGCCGGTTCTGCACCTGATGCCATCGTTTCCCGCCTGCCGCATCGTGTCCTGCCTGTGCCTGCTGTGGCTTGCCTGCGGCGGTGCAGCGGCGGATGCGGTGGAGCCTTCGACACTGTTGCGCCTCCACACGCCGCCGCCCGCGGATATTCCCTATCGCGTGATCGAGACCGGCGGGCGGCGCAACGGCGAACTGCTGCCGCTGATCGTCTTCCTGCACGGCAGCGGGCAGGACGGCAACGATGACGAATCGCAACTGCAGGGCTACGGCAATGGCTCGCTGGAACTCGTCGACAGCGCCATCCGGGGCGGTATCCCGCTGGTGTTCGCAGCGCCGCAGGTGGACGCGGAATACTGGCCCGCGCAACGCGTCGCCGCCGTCGTGCGCGACATCCTCGCGCGGTTTCCGGTCGATCCGCGACGCATCACGCTGACCGGCCTGTCCGATGGCGGGACCGGCGTCTGGAATGCCCTGAAGGCGTATCCCCGGTGTTTTGCCGCCGGGGTTCCGATGTCCGGCATGACCGAGCTGGCCGGCCTCGCCCCGATCCGCGACGTGCCGCAGTGGATATTCCATGGCGGCAAGGACAACGACACCGATGTCGAAACCGGCTACGGCGGCGCCATGGTCGGTTCGCGCGCGGTGGTCCGCGCCCTGCGCGCGATGGGCGGCCATCCGCGCTATACCGAGTATCCGGGCGAAATGCATGTGATCTGGCCGCATGCCTATGCCGAGGATGCGCTGCTGCCGTGGATCCTCGACCAGCGACTGCCAGGCCCGGCCTGCGATTTCGCGGCGATTGGGCGTTGAGGCGCCCGACACGATAAAATCCCCGGCCGCCTCACGTGCCAAGGATTATTCATGGATTTCCGCCTCAGCGACGACCAGCTCTCGATCCAGTCCATCGCCCGCGACTTCGCGCAGAAGAGAATCGCGCCCGTTGCCGCGGAACTGGATGCGTCAGGCACGTTTCCGCTCGAGAACATCCGCGAGATGGGCCAGCTCGGGCTGATGGGCATCGAGGTGCCCGAGGAGTACGGCGGCGCCGGCATGGACCCGGTGGCCTATGCCGTCGCCATGATCGAGATCGGTGCAGCCGACACCGCGCACTCGACGATCATGTCGGTCAACAATTCCCTCTACTGCAACGGCATCCTCCAGCATGGCACCGAGGAGCAGAAGCAGAAGTACGTGCGCGCCATCGCTTCCGGCGAGCATATCGGCGCCTACGCGCTGACCGAGCCGCAATCGGGATCCGACGCCTCGGCCATGCACACGCAGGCGACGAAGAACAAGGACGGCGACTGGGTCATCAATGGCAAGAAGAGCTGGATCACCTCGGGTCCGGTCGCCAAATACATCATCCTGTTCGCGATCACCACGCCGGGCATCGGCGCCAAGGGCATCTCGGCGTTCATCATCGATACCGGCCGCCCCGGCTTCCACGCCGGCAAGACCGAGCCCAAGCTCGGCATCCGCGCATCGGCGACCTGCGAGATCGAGTTCCACGACTACGTGTGCCCGGCAGAAGACATGCTCGGGCCGCAGGGCAAGGGCTTCGGCATCGCCATGGGCGTGCTCGATGCCGGGCGCATCGGCATTGCCTCGCAGGCAGTGGGCCTGTGCCGCGCTGCCTACGAGGCGAGTGTCGCCTACGTGCAGGAGCGCAAGGCCTTCGGCCATGCCATCGGCTCGTTCCAGATGATCCAGTCCAAGATCGCGGACATGAAGTGCCGGCTCGATGCGGCGACCCTGCTGACCCTGCGTGCGGCCTTTGCCAAGGCCGAAGCGGACAGGAACGGCGGGCGCTTCAGCACCGAGGCGGCGGTGGCCAAGCTGTTCGCCTCGGAAGCGGCCATGTGGATCACCCACCAGGCCGTGCAGATCCACGGTGGCATGGGCTACTCGAAGGAAATGCCGCTCGAGCGCTATTTCCGCGACGCCAAGATCACCGAGATCTACGAAGGTACGAGCGAAATCCAGCGCCTGGTGATCGCGCGCAACGAGACCGGCTTGCGCTGAAGCCCGCGGCGTCGGCGACCGCAGGACGCGGACAGGGGCCTGCCGGCTTCAGCTGGCCCTGCCGAGTTCGAAACGGGAAACCGTGCCGAAGGCAGCCTGCTCCGCCTGCTCGCTCTTCGGGTGCAGGGTCTCGGCCAGCATGACGCGGTCGCGACCACTGTTCTTGGCCATGTACAGCGCATTGTCGGCGTTGCGCAGGAGTTCTTCCGGCGTGCGACCGTGCTCGCCGAAGGTGGCGACGCCGATGGATACGGTGATCTTGCCCAGCGACAGGTTGCGGTGCTGCACATCGAGCCTGCGGATCGCGGCGCAGATTTCCTCGGCGCGCGCTGCGGCCAGGTCGGCGTCGGCCTCGGGCATCAGGATGGTGAATTCCTCGCCGCCATAACGGCAGCTCACGTCCTCGCTGCGCACGACGCGGGCAAGGGTGGCGCCGAACTGGGCGAGCAGGGTATCGCCGGCTTCGTGGCCGAAGCTGTCGTTGAAGCGCTTGAAATGATCGATGTCGATCATCAGCACGCTGAGCGGGATGTTGCGGCGGTCGGCGCGCTGCACTTCGCGTTCGAACGACGCTTCCAGGTAGCGGCGGTTGAACAGGCCGGTCAGCGGGTCGCGCAGGGACTGCGTGCGCAGGGTTTCCTGCAGCCTCAGGTTGGCCATGGCCAGGGAGATCTGCTCACTGGCGGTGATCGCGATCTCGCGCTCGCCACTGCTGATCTCGCCTTCGCCGAAGATGGTCAGCACGCCGAGCATCTCGCCCTGGGCGATCATCGGCACGCACAGGTGGTTGTGCTGTTCCATCTGTTCGCCTTCCGCGTGCAGGTGCTTGCAGCTGAAGGCGGGCGTGCTCCCGGCGGGCGGATAGGCATGCCCGCAGCGCAGCGCCCAGCAGTCGTTCGGGCCGAACAGGGCGTTCTCGACCGGCAGCGCGTCGCCCCAGTCGGCGATCGATTCGATCAGGTTCTTCGAGGCATTGATCAGGCTGATCGAGCCTGAGGTGCCGCCCAGCAGGCGCGGCAGGGAGATGCGCAGGCCGCTGGTGGCCTCGTCCATGTTGCGGCAGCCCTGCAACATTTCGCCGAGTTCGGAAAGCTGGCGCAGCGAGCTGGCCAGCTGCTGGGAGTTCTTCAGGCTGTTGGTCAGCTCGATGTTGGCCGAACGGACCCGGCCCTCGCTGTTGAAGCGGTTCTGTTCCTCGCGCAACAGGGTCAGCAGGGTCAGGCCAAGGATGCCGAGGCAGATGACCACCGCGCCGACCGTGAGGATACGGGTCAGGCTGGCCTGTTCCCGGGTGCGGATCTCGCGCCGGGCGCGCAGGACTTCCTCTTCCCGGATCAGGGAAGAGGCGAGCGAATCGATTTCGCGGTCGTGTTCGAGCGAGGTCGCCACCTGGGTGGATTGGCGCGCCGCTTCGATGCCGCCTTCGAAGAAGCGCGCCAGCACGGTGTTCACCGCATCCATGCGCCGCCGGATCAGTTCGTTCAGCTTGGCGACGGTCGCCGCCTTCCCGGTTTCGTCCTCGACCATGTCGGCCAGGCGCGCGCTGTGCACGGCGAGCTTCGGTACGGTCGTGTAGTAGTCCTCGAGGCGCTGGTTGTTGCCTGTGATGATGTAGGCGCGCTGGCTGGCTTCGGCATCGTGCAGGCTGGCCACGGTCAGGGTGATTTCCTCCTTCACCTGCTGGGAATGGCTGACCAGGCTGTTTGCCTCGACGAAATCGCCGACGGCCCGGTAGACCTGCACGGCGATGGCGGCCAGGGCGATACCGAGCACGACGAAGGTGGCAAGCAGGCGCTGCTTGCGGCGCCGGCTGCCGGTGTACGGTATCACTGGTGTTTTCGTGCTGACCTGGCTCATGGTCTGCTCGATTGCAGGGGTAGGTAAGGAGGTTGCTGCAAGCTCTGTGCCACATTCTGGCCAACGGGCCGGATCCGGCCTCCGGATGGCCCGGCGGTTTTCAAAAGTTTGACGAAGTTCACAAGTCAGCGTTTCCTTTTCGCGCAACTGCCAACTCCGACCATGCGCCACGGCCCGCGGGAGCCTCTCGCCAAGCAATGGCGGGACCTCCAGGGCCGTCCGCCGGCAGCGCAAGGTGACCAAATCGGGCTGTTTCCGCCGCGGACGACGGGCGCACGCAGGTCGCGGTACCGGTCGCGCTCGGCGCGGCCTGGCAGGGCGATGGTGCGGTTCCTGCCGTCCCCGTTCGGCCCGTGCGCAGGCGGCTCCAAGGTTGGCGAATCGCCAATTTTCCGGCGCCGGTCGCGGCGCGATGACGCATCCCGCGCTGGCGCTCCGGCGCTCCGCCACGGACGGTCGCGACCGGCCGGCGATCGAAGCCGGAACCGGGCTCCCGGAATGCCCGCGAATTGCCCGCGGCGGGTGGATTCCGGGTAGGGTGGAGCGTATCCTCCGCGCCCACCGCAGCAAGCCCGAAGAAGAGTGATGAATTCCCATAGCGCCGCCAGTGAAATCCAGCGCCTAGAACCGATCCTGAACCAGATCACCAGCCAGGCCGGATCGACCCGGCAGCGCGAGGCCCAGGCGTTTGCCGCGCACTTCTTCCGCCATGTTCCGGCCGACGACATCAAGGGCAGGGAACCGGCCGAATGGGCGCGTATCGCCCAGTTCATGTTCGACTACATTCGCCAGCGTACGGCGAACTCCGCAAAGATCCGTGTCTTCAATCCGCACCGGGACGCGGAGGGCTTCGACAACAATCACACCATGATTGCGATGGACACCGACGACATGCCGTTCCTGGTCGATTCGGTCTCCATGGCCATCAACCAGGCCGGCCTGACCACGCACGCGGTGATCCATCCGATCTTCTGCATCGAGCGCGATCCGGGCGGCCACGTGCTGGCCTTCGGCGACGAGCAGAGCGGTCTCGGCGCGGCCGAGTCGATCATGCTGTTCGAGATCGAGCGGATCAGCGACGCCGACGAGATCGAGAGCCTGCGCAGGAACATCGCGGCGGCCGTCGAGGACGTGCGTGCGGCCGTGACCGACTGGCCGAAGATGAAGGCCAAGATGCTGGAGATCGCCGAAAAGCTGCCTTCGCTCAATCTTCCGTTCGACAAGGCCAGCCTCGACGAGGCGCAGGAATTCCTGAAATGGATCGCCGACGACCATTTCACCTTCGTCGGCTACCGTGAATACCGGGTTGTCCTGGAAAACGGCGATGAAGTCCTCAAACCCGTTGCCGACACCGGGCTCGGCATCATGCGCGGGTCGGAGAAGGGGTTCGCCGCGCGTTCGCTCAAATCGCTGGCCGCCAGCGACCTCGACAAGTCCGGTTCGGTCGGTGCGCTGATCCTGACCAAGACCAATTCACGCTCGCGCGTGCACCGCCCCGGCCACATGGACTACCTTTCGGTGCTCGGTTTCGATGGCGCCGGAAAGCCGGTCATGGAGCAGCGCTTCCTTGGCCTGCTGACCTCTTCGGCCTACATGACGCCGCCGCGCCAGGTGCCGCTGCTGCGCACCAATTACGACACGATCCTCAAGCGCTCCGGGCTCAAGCGCGATTCGCACTCGGGCAAGGCCCTGCGCCACATCCTCGACACGCTGCCGCGCGACGAGGTGTTCCAGTGCTCGACCGACGAGCTCTATGACATTGCCATGGCCGTGCTCGACCTTCGCGAACGGGCGCGCACGCGCCTGTTCGTCCGCAGGGACCGCTACGGACGGTTCTTCTCGATTCTGGCCTACGTGCCCCGGGACCGCTTCAACACGGAAGTGCGCGAGCGCATCGAAGCGATGCTGAAGGCGTATTTCCGCGCCGAACGCATCGATTCGACCGTCCTGCTCGATGAATCGCCGCTGGCCCGGGTGCACATGATCGTTCGCCCGGATCCCGGCGAACGCCCGCGCTGGAATGTCGAAGAGCTGGAGGCCGGCATCGCCGAGATCGTGCGCAACTGGCACGACGACCTGCGCGAGATTCTCGTCGCGACCCATGGCGAAGAGCGCGGCGGCAAGCTGGCCAGCCGCTACGGCAAGGCCCTGCCGGCCGGCTACATCGAGAAGGTCACGCCGCAGAACGCGGCGGCCGACGTCGAGCTGGCCGCGGCGCTGGCGGATGCCGACGACATCCAGCTCAATGTCTATCCTTCGCAGAAACACGACGGCGTCCTGCATTTCAAGGTGTTCCGCCTCGGTGCGGACATCACCCTTTCGGAGGTGATTCCGCTGCTCGAGAATCTCGGCCTCAGCGTGCTCACCGAGAACCTCTACGAGATCAAGGGTGGCGGCAACGCGATCACGATCCAGGACATCCTGGTGCGTCCAGGCCGGCTCCTGTTCGATCTCGAAGACGTCCGCCTGCTGTTCCAGGAAGCCTTCGAACGCATCTGGCGCGGCGACGCCGAGAACGACGGCTTCAACAAGCTCGTGCTGGGCGCCCAGCTGGACTGGCGACAGGTCAGCATCCTGCGCGGCTACTGCAAGTACCTGCTGCAGACCGGGGTACCGTTCTCGCAGACCTACATGGAGCAGACCCTGGCCAGCTACCCGGACATGGCCGGCCTGCTGGTCGAGCTGTTCGAGGCCAAGTTCGATCCGCACCGGCTCGACGCCAGCGCCGAGTCCATCAGCGAGGCACGCGAGCGCCTGCGTCGCGAGATGGAAACCCTGGTCCCGGAACAATCCACGGCCGACAACCCGGGCCTCATCGACGAGCTGATCGCCAGCCGCGAACAGGATCGCGAGACCCAGGCAAGGGTCATTTCGCATGCCATCCATGCGTTGCTGGGCCGCGTAGCCAGTCTCGACGAAGATCGCATCCTGCGCAGTTTCAATGCGGTGATCCGGGCGACCCTGCGTACGAACTTCTACCAGCGCGTCAACGGCAAGCCGCATGAGTACACGAGCTTCAAGTTCGATCCTGCGCAGCTCTCCGAACTGCCGAAGCCGCGGCCATACCGTGAAATCTTCGTCTACTCGCCGCGCGTTGAAGGCGTGCACCTGCGTTTCGGACCGGTCGCGCGCGGCGGCCTGCGCTGGTCGGACCGTCGCGAGGATTTCCGCACCGAAGTGCTCGGCCTGGTCAAGGCGCAGATGGTCAAGAACACGGTCATCGTGCCGGTCGGCTCCAAAGGCGGGTTCTTCGTCAAGCGGCCGCCGGCCAGTGGCGAACGCGAGGCGATCCTGGCCGAGGGCGTGGCCTGCTATCGCATGTTCATCAACGGCCTGCTCGACGTGACCGACAACCTGGTCGAGGGCGATGTCGTGCATCCGCTCGACGTGGTCCGCCACGACGACTCCGACCCCTACCTCGTGGTCGCCGCCGACAAGGGTACGGCGACCTTTTCCGACATCGCCAACGCGGTCAGCGCCGAGCACGACTACTGGCTCGGCGATGCATTCGCCTCGGGTGGATCGGTCGGCTATGACCACAAGGGCATGGGCATCACCGCCAAGGGCGCCTGGGAATCGGTCAAGCGCCACTTCCGCGCCCTCGGCCGCGACAGCCAGGGCGAGGATTTCACCTGCGTCGGCATCGGCGACATGTCCGGCGACGTGTTCGGCAACGGCATGTTGCTGTCGCGCCACATCCGCCTGGTCGCGGCATTCGACCATCGGCACATCTTCATCGATCCGAATCCCGATGCGGCGGGTTCGTTTGTCGAGCGCGAGCGCATGTTCAAGCTGCCGCGCTCGTCCTGGGCCGATTACGACGCGAAGCTGATCTCGACCGGCGGCGGCATCTACCCGCGCTCGGCCAAGACGATCGATCTGTCCGCGGAAGCGGCGGCTGCACTCGGCATCGAGGGCGGCGCGCAGAAGCTGTCGCCCAACGAGCTGTTGACGGCGATCCTCAAGGCGCCGGTCGACCTGCTCTGGAACGGAGGCATCGGCACCTACGTCAAGGCGGCCAGCGAGACCCATGCCGACGCCGGCGACCGCGCCAACAACGCGATCCGCATCAACGGCGCGGACCTGCGCTGCAAGGTGATCGGCGAAGGCGGCAACCTCGGCATGACCCAGCGCGGTCGCATCGAGGCGGCCCAGCAGGGCGTGCTGCTGAACACCGACTTCATCGACAACTCGGCGGGCGTCGATACCTCCGACCACGAGGTCAACATCAAGATCCTGCTCAACGACGCCGTGCGCCGCGGCGAGATCAGCGTCGAGCAGCGCAACGAGCTCCTGCGCGAGATGACCGACGAGGTCGAGCGCCTGGTGCTGTTCGACAATTACCGCCAGAACGATGCGATCAGCATCATGGAGCGCATGTCGGTCGCGCGCCTGGGTTCCAAGCAGCACCTGATCCGCACGCTCGAGTCGCAGGGCCTGCTCGACCGCCAGATCGAGTTCCTGCCAAGCGACAACGAGTTCGCCGAGCGCAAGGCGCGCGGCGTCGGGCTGACCCGGCCCGAACTGGCCATCCTGCTTGTCCTACGCCAAGATCGTGATCTTCCAGCAGCTGCTCGAGTCCGACGTTCCGGAGGATCCGTACCTGTCCAGGGAACTGCGCCGCTACTTCCCCGAACCGTTGCGCGAGCGCTTCGCCGAACACATGGAGCGCCATCGCCTGAAGCGCGAGATCATCGCCACCGCGGTGACCAACTCGATGGTCAACCGCATGGGCGCCACCTTCATGCTGCGCATGCAGGAAGACACCGGGCAATCGCCGGCGGCGGTGGCCAAGGCATTCAACATCGCCCGCGAAGTGCTTGATGCACGCACGCTGTGGGCGGAAATCGAAACTCTCGACGGCCAGGTCAACGGCAACGCCCAGATCGACGCCAACCTGGCCATCTGGAAGCTGCTGCGCAACATGACACGCTGGCTGCTCAACCATCCTGGCGAGGTGCAGGACATCGCCGCGGCGGTCGAGCGCTACGAACCGGCGATGCGCGAACTGAAATCGCGCATCGAGGGCGTGACCAGCGCCGCCGAGCGCGCGGTCTTCGAAGCCGGTCGCGTGCACTGGATCGAGCAGGGATTCCCGGAGGAACTCTCCAACCAGCTCGCTCATCTGCCGGCACTGGCTTCGGCGATGGACATCGCGCTGGTCGCCCAGCAGAGCGCGCACAGCGTCGTCGAAGTCGCCGCGGTCTATTTCGCCGTCGGCGAGGCGCTCAACCTGAAGTGGCTGATGGAAAAAGTCGAGGAACTTCCGGTCGAGACGCGCTGGCATGCGCATGCGCGGGGTTCCCTGCGCGACGAACTCAATGCACAGCAGCGCTCGCTGGTTTCGCAGATGCTCGCCTTCGACAGCGCCGGCGAGGGCGCGCACCGGGTCGCGGCATGGATGAACCGGGATGATCCGATGCTCAGGATGACCCTGGCGACGCTTGCCGACATGCGCAGCCAGGTGGTCATCGACTATCCGATCGTATCGGTGGCCGTGCGCCGGCTTGCCCAACTGGTCTAGGGCCGGGGCAGGCCACGTTTCCGCAGGCCGATCACGGTTGCAGCGTGCGGAAACGGCTCGCCCCTGACGGGGCTCCCGCAGGATCCCGGGGGCCCTGGCTTCTGCGGGAGCGCCGTCATGGGCGAGCATTGCGCATCAGGACGAACGACTCATGCGAACGGAATTTGCGCCTCGGCAACAGCCAAAGCTTCTGCTCCGATGGTCTGCTAGAGTCGGTACTTGCTGCCGCCGGCAGCGCAATCGACGCGGGGTAACAACGTGAGCCAGCGAATCGCCCTGGTGGCGAGTCACGGCGCTGAAGCCCAGGCGGAACTTGCGGCGCTCAAGAGTCGCTACGGCGACGTCGCGCCGGAAGAGGCCGAAGTAATCGTCGCCCTTGGCGGCGACGGATTCATGCTGCGTACCCTGCATCGCCATCTGTCCCTCGGCATTCCCGTGTATGGCATGAAGCTCGGCACGATCGGCTTCCTGCTCAACCCGTTCCATGCCGACGACCTGCGCGAGCGCATCGTTCGCGCCCAGCCGACGGTGATGCGTCCACTCAGCATGCACGCCCATTCGGAATCGGGAACCACGGTCGAGGCACTGGCATTCAACGAGGTTTCCCTGTTGCGCCAGACCAAGCAGGCGGCGCATATCCGCGTGTCGCTGAATGGCGTCGTGCGCATCGAGGAGCTGATGTGCGATGGCGTCCTCGTCGCCACGCCAGCCGGCTCCACGGCCTACAACCTTTCCGCGCACGGCCCGATCCTTCCGATCGGCTCGAAACTGCTGGCGATGACGCCGATCTCGCCGTTCCGGCCGCGGCGCTGGCGCGGCGCCGTGCTGCCGGCGACCACCGAGATCAAGTTCGAGATCCTCGATCATTACAAGCGCCCGGTCAGCGCTACGGCCGACTCCAGCGAAGTGCGCGACGTCGTCGAAGTGGTGATCCGCGAATCGACCGAGCAGACCATGACCCTGCTGTTCGATCCCGAGCACAACCTCGAGGAACGCATCCTCAAGGAACAGTTCACGGTCTAGGCATGGGCGCGCAGTTCGCTTAAAGTCGTGGATTGTCCGGCTGCGGCCGGTTCGTCGGCCCACGGAACGGGCGCATTCCCTGGGGAGTTCGTGGATGTCCGTTCCGTTCGTGCGAATCGCGCCTCTGGCGTTGGCCTGCGCAACAGCCCTTTCGTCCGCTTCTGCTGCAGAAGTCGAGCCCGGGCTTCGCGCGCAGGCGCAGCAATCGGGATCGGTCGATACCCTGATCGTGCTCGGCGCCAAGGCTCCGAAAAGCCTGTTGCGCACCGATGGCGACTACCTGGCGCGCCGGCGCAACCTGGTCGATACGCTGCGTGCGACGGCCGAAGTCAGCCAGTCGGACCTGCGCGCCTGGCTGGACTCCGCGGGCGTTGCCTACCGGCCGTTCTGGATCGTCAACATGATCCAGGCCACATTGACTCCGGCCCAGCTTGATGCGCTTTCGGCGCGCAGCGACGTGCAGAAGATCGAGTCGAACCGCAGCGTGGCGTTGCAGCGGCCGGCCGATGAAACCGGGCCCGGTTCAACGCAGGGCGCGAATGCGTTGATGGCACCATTGGGTATCGAGTGGGGCGTCAACAAGGTCCGCGCGCCACAGGTCTGGGCTGCCGGATACAACGGGCAGGGCATCGTCATTGCAGGCCAGGACACCGGCATTCGCTGGACGCATGGTGCGATCAAGGCCAGGTATCGTGGCTGGGACGGCCTCAACGCCGATCACAACTACAACTGGCACGACGCCGTCCATGGCACCGGCAATGCCACCTGTCCGGGCGACCGCATGGTCCCGTGCGATGACCACGGCCACGGCAGCCACACGATCGGGACCATGCTTGGCGACGATGGCGGTACCAACCAGATTGGCGTCGCGCCTGGCGCGCGCTGGATTGGCTGCCGCAACATGAATGCCGGTGACGGCACGCCGGCACAGTACAACGAGTGTGCGCAGTTTTTTCTCGCCCCGACCGACCTCGGTGGAGCCAATCCCGATCCGGATCGTGCGCCTGACGTGATCAGCAATTCCTGGGGATGTCCGGCCAGCGAGGGGTGCACGGCCGGGAACGAGGTGCAGGAAGCCATTGAAAATCTCGTTGCCGGAGGCATCGTGTTCGTAGCCGCTGCCGGCAACGACGGCTCGAATTGCTCGACGATCTTCGATGCGCCGGCGACCTACGACGCATCGTTCACCATCGGCTCGATGACCTCGGGCGACGCCATGTCGGGCTTTTCTGGTCGCGGTCCTGTCATCGGATCAGCCGGAGTCAAACCCGATGTGATCGCGCCCGGGTCGTCGGTGCGTTCAATCAACCGGACCAGTGACACCGCCTACATGACGATAAGCGGCACCAGCATGGCCACGCCGCATGTTGCCGGAGTGGTCGCCCTGCTGATGTCGATCGATCCCAACCTGCGCGGCAATCCGGCCCGCGTCGAGCAGATCCTTCGCGACACCGCGGTTCCGCTGGCCGACACCCAGGTCTGTGGCGGCATCCCCGCGACGACCTTCCCGAATCCCGTGCAGGGCGCCGGTCGCGTGGACGCCTGGAACGCCTTCCTGGTCGCCGAACGGATCTTCTCCGACGGAGTCGATGATTGAATGGCGGGGCACCTGTAATATCCACCCCATGTGTGCCCAACCCGTTTCGACACCCCCGGCTGCCAGCGCGACGAACGACAAGCTGGTCGTCGCGATTTCCTCGCGTGCGCTGTTCGATCTCGGCGACAGCCATGAATTGTTCGAGCGCGAAGGACTCGACTCCTACGCGCGCTACCAGATCGCGCACGAAGACGAGTTGCTGGCGCCTGGCATCGCCTTTCCGCTTGTACAGAAGCTGCTGCGCCTGAATTCGCTGGCCCCGGAAGCGCCGCGCGTGGAGGTGATCCTGCTCTCGCGCAACTCCGCCGACACCGGCCTGCGCATCTTCAACGCGATCGAGCACTACGGCCTCGACATCGTGCGCGCCGCCTTCACCAATGGCGCGCCGACCGCAGCCTATGCGCATCCGTTCGGCGCCAACCTGTTCCTGTCGGCGAATGTCGATGATGTGCGGCGCGCGCTGACCGCCGGCGTTGCCGCGGCGACCATCCTGCCATCCAAGGCGCCCGAGTTGCCCTCCGAGCAGTTGCGCATCGCCTTCGACGGCGATGCCGTGATCTTCGGCGATGACTCCGAACGCGTCTCGCACCACGAAGGCATCGAGGCCTTCCACCGCAACGAGAAGGCACGCGTCAACGAACCGCTCGCGGTCGGACCGTTCCGCACCTTCCTTGAAGCCCTGCATCGGATCCAGGCCGCATTCCCGATCGAGAACTCGCCGATCCGCACGGCCCTGGTGACCGCACGCTCGGCGCCGGCGCACAAGCGCGTGATCCTGACCCTGCGCAACTGGGGCGTGCGCCTTGACGAGGCGCTGTTCCTCGGTGGACGCTCGAAAGGGCCGTTCCTCGAAGCCTTCGGCGCCGACATCTTCTTCGACGACTCGATGCTCAACGTCGAGTCGGCGCGCCAGCACGTGGCCACCGGGCACGTGCCGCACGGCGTACACAATCCGGGCACGGATTGACAGACTTGCGGGCGTGGGCAGGGCTGCTATCGTAAAGCCTTTCCCTGTAGCCCCGCTGGCGGTGGTTGATGATCGAAGACTTCATCGTGGTTACGGAACTGGCCGAAGGGCCGGCCTTCGCCGAGCCCATATTCCAGCGAAAATTCAAGCAGTCTGTTCCGCATTTTCCGCACCATATCGTGACGTTCTATCGCAAGTCCTGGGATTGCTTCGTGCCGGTTTCGTACCTGCATATCCTTCCGCAGGGCGACATCCATCTGGTCGGTGGAGGTTGCACCGATGGCCGCGTTTTCGGATTGATGACCGAGGAGCAACGCCGGCAGGTCAACGAGGCGGGTGGTCTGTTGCTGGGATCGCTACGCTACGCTTTCGATCGCTTCGCCGATCAATGCGACGCCTATTTCGGCTACTGCGGCGATGCGCGCGCATACGAAATCGACATGAAGGCCGGGTTCGTACCGACCGAGCATGACCGGCTGATTGCCCGTTGGCACAAGCCTCTGGCGCCGGAGCGCCAGGCCGAACTGGTCCGGCAGGCGCACAAGCTGGGCCCGTTCTGACCGGAATCCGGTTCCTGAAGTCGGCCTGAGTCGCGATCAGCCGCGCAGGATTTCGCGCAGCGCCTGCGGCGATTTCCAGTGCCAGCCGCAGATGTAGCGCGGCAGGTTCCAGCGATTGCTGGTTTCCGTAACCGGCGTCGCGCCGTCTCCCATGGCCGCCAGCATGCCGTGTTCGCGCGCATGGCCGGGCAGGTAATCGTTGAGCAGGTAGTCGGGGACATGGCTGAACGGGTAGCAGAAGATGCGCGTCTGCCGCGGGGCGATGCGTGCGTTGATGAATCGGGTTGCGGCGGCGATCTCGGCATCGGCTCGCATTGCGTTGTTCACATCCAGGAAGGAACCGCGCTGCATGCCGTCGGCGCCGGCCTCCGCAAGGACCGGATGGTTGTGGTCCCAGCTGTGGTTTTCGATCGCCATCAGGCCCGACCCGGCAGCGGCCGCCCACCAGTCGTCGCTCATCCAGCCTTTCCCGATCAGGCAGCCGCGATCCATCTGCTCGCGCGCCTCGGGGGATGCGATCACGAACGAGGTCAGGTGCAGGTGCGGTTGCGCTGCTGCACCGCGTTCAGCCACGAAATCGAGCAGGCTGTGGTACAGGCTGCGCTGCATGCCATGCTCGGGGTGATCGAGATCGTGGAAATCGAAGGACGATCCGTCGTCGCAGGTCAGCGCGACGCAGCGGTCCAGGTCGCGGTCGGCCGCACCGATGTGCTGTTCCACCACCCAGTGCAGCGGGACGATGCGCAGGCCGAGGTCGTCGATCAGGCGCAGGTCGGCGGCAAAGGCGCGCAGGTCGTTGCTTGCATACTCGTTGCCGGAGATGTTGACCGCATGGTAGGTGAGGACCGGAACGCGCATGGAGTGGCCGGGATCAGGGGGCGACCAGCATAGGGATCCGACGGCCACTCGCCAAGCGCCAGGCCGGCCCTGCGTGGCGCGGCGCGACCAATTGATGGTGTTGCGGGTGCTCCGTGCCGTTTACAATAGCCTGCTTTGCCCACCATCCCGGAACCCAGCCATGGCCGCCACTCCGCTCAATCCTGTCGATCTCTACGATGTCCGTTCGCTGCTTACCGAAGAGGAACAGGCCGTGCAGGACACGGTGGCGCGCTTCACCGACGAACGCGTGATCCCGATCATCGGCGACTGCTTCGACAAGGCCGTATTTCCGCATGAACTCGTGCCGGAGATGGCCGAACTCGGCCTGCTCGGTTCGAGCCTGCCGACCGAATACGGCTGCGCCGGCCTCAATGCCGTCAGTTACGGCCTGATCTGCCAGGAACTCGAGCGCGGCGACTCGGGCATCCGCAGTTTTGCCTCGGTGCAGTCCTCGCTGTGCATGTATCCGATCTATGCCTATGGCACCGAAGAGCAGCGCCGACGCTGGCTGCCCGACATGGCCGCCGGCAAGGTGATCGGCTGCTTCGGCTTGACCGAACCGCAGGGCGGCTCCGATCCGGGCAGCATGAAGACGAACGCGAAGAAGGATGGCGGCGACTGGATCCTCAACGGTTCGAAGATGTGGATCACCAACGGCAACCTCGCGCACATCGCGATCGTCTGGGCGATGACCGACGAAGGCATCCAGGGCTTCATCGTCGAGACGGATTCACCGGGCTTCAAGGCGCAGGAGATCCACAAGAAGATGAGCCTGCGCGCGTCGGTCACCTCGGCCCTGTTCTTCGACAACGTGCGCGTGCCGGAAGCCAACCGCCTGCCCAACGTGAAGGGACTCAAGGGCCCGCTCGGCTGCCTCACGCAGGCGCGTTACGGCATCACCTGGGGACCGATCGGTGCCGCCATCGCCTGCTTCAGCGAGGTGCTCGAGTATTCGAAGAACCGCATCCTGTTCAAGCAGCCGATCGCTTCGCGCCAGGCCGTGCAACTGAAGCTGGCCGACATGGCTCGGCGCATCACCATGGCCCAGCTGCTGTCGCTGCAGCTCGGACGCCTCAAGGATGCCGGCACGATGCAGCCGACCCAGGTCTCGCTGGCGAAGTGGAACAACTGCCGCATGGCCATCGACATCGCCCGCGAGGCGCGCGACATCCTCGGCGGCGCCGGCATCACCACCGAGCACTGCCCGATCCGCCACGCCCTGAATCTCGAGTCGGTGATCACCTACGAGGGCACCGAAACCGTGCACCAGCTCGTGGTCGGCCGCGAGGTCACTGGCATCAACGCGTTCTGAGTCCTGCGCCAGGGCGATGCATGGGCGGCACGGATGCGTGCCGTTCCAGAATCGCTGTAACCTTGGATTCGGTATTGGCCGCAGCAGAAGGAGTCGGCAATGCGTCATGGCTTGATCACGTTTTTCGCGGCCCTGGGTGGCGTGCTGGTGGCGCTGTTCTCGTTCCAGTTGTACGGGAAGTTCGCGGCCGACCGCGCGCGCGCGCAAGCCGATGCCGAGCAGCAAGCGAAGATCGAGCAGGGCAGGCAACTGGTCGAACGCAGCATCGCCGACGAGCGCGCCGTGTTCGCCATCCGCAACGATGTCGCCGCGGCGTCGATGGCGAGGGTGGCGATCGCCGAGTACTACATGAGCAACGGTCGCATGCCGGCGTCGAACGCCGAGGCCGGCTTGCCAGAACCGGAAACCTACAAGGGCCAGGCCCTGCGCTCGATGACCGTGGCCCCGGATGGCAGCATGGTGCTCGAGTTCGATGCGGCATCCGGCGTGGAGGGTGGCCGCATCGAGTGGCACCCGGACCTGACCGGCATCGAGTCGATGGGCATGCAGTGGCACTGCAGCACGCACGACTACGCGCAGATCGCGCGCGCCTTGCCGAACTGCGAATACCTGCCGCCTTCGGGCGCCGATATCGGCACGGGAAAGTGAGCGGCCCGCATGGACCTGTCCAATATCCGGATTGAGACCGAACGCCTTGTCCTGCGCCCGACCGCGGTCGGGGATTTCGAGGCCTGGGCGGCATTCGCGGCGGATCCCGAAGTGATGCGCCATCTCGGCGGCGTGCTGCCCCGTTCCACGGCCTGGCGCGGATTCATCGCCATGGCCGGAGCCTGGCAGATCCAGGGCTTCGCCATGTTTTCGGTGATCGAGAAAGCCTCGGGGCAATGGATTGGACGCGTCGGCCCATGGATGCCCGAGGGCTGGCCGGGGACCGAGGTGGGCTGGGCCCTGGCTCGCGATGCCTGGGGCAAGGGCTATGGCGTGGAAGCCGCAGCAGCCACGATCGACTGGTCGTTCGCCCATCTGGGCTGGACCGAGGTCATCCACACGATTTCGCCCGCAAACGACGGGTCCAAGGCGCTCGCGCGTCGACTCGGCTCGCGCCAGCTGCGCATGGACAGGCTGCCGGCCCCGCTGGAGCTGGACGTCGAGGTCTGGGGCCAGTCGCGCGAGCAATGGCTGGCGCGGCCGGCCAGGGGTGAACGACCATGATGACCGTCCATGGCATGGCGATTTCCGGCAACTGCTACAAGCTGCAGCTGCTGCTCTCGCAACTGCGCCTGGCGTACCGCTGGGTCGAGGTCGACATCGTGCGCGGGGATTCCCGCACGCCGGAGTTCCTGGCGATGAATCCGAACGGCAAGGTGCCTGTCCTCGAGCTCGACGATGGCCGCACGCTGTGGGAATCGAACGCGATCCTGTGCCATCTGGCCGAAGGCTCGGCATTCCTGCCGCAGGATTCCTGGTTGCGGGCCAAGGTCCTGCAATGGCTGTTCTTCGAGCAGTACAGCCATGAGCCCTATATCGCCGTGGCGCGCTTCATCTGCCTGTTCCTGCCCGAAGACCACCCGCGTCGCGCCGAGTTGCCGCGGCTGCTGGAGCGCGGCCACCAGGCCCTGGCCGTGATGGACAACCATCTTTCCGGCCACGACTTCCTGGCTGGATCTGCCTGGACGATCGCCGACATTGCCCTGTTTGCCTACACCCATTCGGCGGCCGACGGCGGTTTCGACCTGTCGGACTACGCGGCCATCCGTGCCTGGATGGAGCGTGCGCGAGCGCAGCCTGGATTCGTCGCCCAGGGGCGCTGAGGCCGGGCAAACGGGGGCGGGGCATCTGCGTGCGACCGGATCGGCAATACGCGCCGCGCCGGATACAATAGCGGTTTAGCCGGTTGCCGATTCCCCGCCAATGCCCGTTGCCTCGACCCCCAAGCTGCCCACGATCACTGCGCGCCACCGCGGGCTCAATCGCGCCGACATCTGCGACCAGAACTTCATCGAATACGTGCGCGACTGGGAAGGATCGGTTCGCCAGGCGCCCGAACCGGATGAAGCGGTACTGCCCGGCAGCGCCTGCACGGCGGCGGACTTCCTCGACCTGTTCGAATCACAGCTGATTTCCCGCCACCTGGACCTCATGGCCCGGGTCCTGCGCGTGCGCAACCGCGTCTTCTACACGATCGGATCGAGCGGCCATGAAGGCAACGCCATGGTCGCCCGGCTGACCAGGCACACCGATCCGGCGTTCCTGCACTACCGCTCCGGCGCGTTCATGGCCGAGCGTTTCCGCAAGCTGCCGGGCATGGATCCGATCATGGATTCGGCCTTGTCATTTGCGGCGAGCAAGGATGATCCCGCATCCGGCGGCCGCCACAAGGTGTGGGGATCGAAACCGCTCTGGGTGCTGCCGCAGACCTCGACGATCGCCTCGCACCTGCCCAAGGCGCTCGGCACGGCGCTCGCCGTCGAGCAGGCCCGCCGGATCGGCCACGCCCTGCCGATACCCGGCGATTCGATCGCGATCTGTTCGTTCGGCGACGCCTCGTCGAACCACGCGACGGCGCAGACCGCATTCAACGCGGCGGGCTGGACCGCCTACCAGAAGCTGCCGGCGCCGGTCCTGTTCGTCTGCGAGGACAACGGCATCGGCATCTCGGTGAAGACCCCCGGTGGATGGATCGAGCGCAATTTCAGCGAGCGCCGCGACCTCGACTATTTCTACGCCGACGGCCTCGACCTGGCCTCCGGCTACGCCGATGTCGAACGCGCCATCGCGCACTGCCGGCGCACGCGCCGGCCGACCTTCCTGCACCTGCGCACGACGCGCATCATGGGCCACGCCGGCACCGATTTCGAAATCGAATGGCGCAGCATCGAGGAACTGGTCAAGGTCGAGGCCGGCGATCCGCTGTTGCGTTCCGCCGCGATCGCGCTGGAATCCGGCCTGCTCGGCAAGGAAGAATTACTGGCCCGCTACGAGACGATCCGCGCGCGCTGTTTCGCCGCGGCGGATGAGGCCGACCGCCGGCCAAAGCTGGAAAAGCTCGACGACATCGTTGCGCCGCTGGCGCCGTACACGCCGGCCGCAGTGCAGGCCGAGGCGCAACGTTGCGATTTTGCCGAGAAGCGGCTCGATGTCTTCGGCGGCGAGCAGAAGCTGCCCGAGAACCTTCCGCCTCGCCACCTGGCGATCCAGATCAACCAGGCCCTGCACGATCTCTTCTGCAAATACCCCGAGGCGCTGCTGTTCGGCGAGGACGTGGCCCAGAAGGGCGGCGTCTATACGGTCACCAAGGGCCTGCACAAGGCGTTCCGCAATTCGCGCGTGTTCAACACCCTGCTCGACGAGACGATCATCCTCGGCCTGGCCCAGGGCTACGCGAACCTCGGCATGCTGCCGATTCCGGAAATCCAGTACCTGGCCTATTTCCACAACGCCTGCGACCAGATCCGCGGCGAAGCGGCTTCGCTGCAGTTCTTTTCCAACGACCAGTACCGCAATCCGATGGTCGTGCGCATTGCCGGGCTCGGCTACCAGAAGGGTTTCGGCGGCCACTTCCACAACGACAACTCGATGACCGCACTGCGCGACATCCCGGGGCTCGTGGTCGGTTGCCCGAGTCGCGGCGACGATGCGGCGATGATGCTGCGTACCCTGGCTGCGCTGGCCAGGGTCGACGGCCGGGTCAGCGTGTTCCTCGAGCCGATCGCGCTTTACATGACCAAGGACCTGCATGAGGCCGGGGACGGACAATGGCTGTTCCCGTATCCGTCTCCCGACCAGGCCATGGCCCTTGGCGAGGGCAGGGTGTATTTCGCCGAAGCCACCGACCTGGTCATCTTCACCTATGGCAATGGCGTGCCGATGAGCCTGCGCGCGGCGCGCGAGATCGAAGCGAAGCGCGGCTGGAAGGCGCGCGTGGTCGACTTGCGCTGGCTGGTTCCGCTCAACGAAGCGTTCATTGCCGAACAGGCGCGCGGGGCGGAACGTATCATCGTCGTCGACGAGGGCCGCCATTCGGCCGGTGTCGGCGAGGGTGTCATCACGGCCATCGTCGAGGCCGGGTTTGGCGCAACGCCGCTGCAGCGCGTTGTCGGGGCCGATACCTACACCCCGTTGGCCGGCGCGGCGCTGGCGGTGCTGCCGGCCGAGGCCGATATCGTGGCGGCTGCCGGTAAGATGGAGCCGCCCCGCTGAATGTCCTATCATCCGACGCAATGACCGCAGACTCCACGCTGACAATCCTTTTTGCCGACGTTTCCGGCAGCACCAAGCTGTTCGAGACGCGCGGCAACGTGGCCGCGCGCGACATCATCGCCGCAGTCCTGGCCGCGCTGACCGAAGTCGCGCAGCGGCACGGCGGCAAGCTGATCAAGACGATCGGCGACGAGATCATGTGCACCTTTCCCGGCGCGGTGCAGGGTTTGCTCGCCTCGACCGACATGCAGCGCCGCATGAAGTCCGACGTGGCCTTCGTGCAGGACAACATCGGCATCCGCATCGGCCTTCACCATGGCGAGGCACTGGTCGAGGAAGACGACGTATTCGGCGACGCGGTGAATGTCGCGGCGCGCATGGCGGCACTGGCCAAGCGCGACCAGATCATCGCCACGGCGAGCACGGCGCTGAACATCACCAATGCGGCCGGCGTGCGCGTGCGTTCCGTCGGCACCGCGCGCGTGGCCGGCAAGCTGCTGCCGATCGAGATCGTCGACGTGATGTGGCAGGAAGATGTCTCCCACGTCACCACCGTGCAGCGCATCGTCCAGTTCACCAAGAACAAGCGCGTCGTACTGACCCTGCGCTACCTCGACCGCGAATTCCAGATCGACGAACTCGCCGATCCGTTCACCCTCGGCCGCGAAGAAGGTCACAGCCTGACCATCGATTCGGACTGGGTCTCGCGCGACCACGCGATGATCGAGTGGAAGAAGGGCCACTTCATCCTCTCCGACCGTTCCACCAACGGCACCTGGGTCAAGATTGGCAACGAGGAACTGCTGGTCCACCGCGACGCCTTCCACCTGCGCCGCAGCGGCACCATCAGCCTCGGCCAGGCCCACGCCGCCGAAGACGGCAATCTCGTGCATTTCGAGTGTGGGGAAGCTTGAGGGCAGGCATTCGGCATTCGGGATTCGGGATTCGGTAGAGCGATTCGTCGCTGACGGCCAGATCCTCGCAAAGGAACTCAACCCATCGCCACGCACGCTCTGGCTTCTACGAATCCCCAATCCCGAATCCCCAATCCCGGTTCTTACTCAAACCCCGAAGCAAACAGCGCGTCGTAGCTGCTGGGGGGCAGGTCGGTGCCCTGGAAGATGCCCATCGGCGTGTAGGCTGAATAGCCGGGAAAGACGTAATAGATGTTCGGGTTGCCCATGCGCCGGATCAGGGCTTCGGAAACGATGCGCCGGTAATCCGTGGTCACCGCGACGTCGGTGCCCTGGTAGAGCTGGGCCGTGGCCAGGCCGGGAATCGATCCATACACCTGGCCGCCGTTGACCGAGCCGCCGAGGGCGAGCATGACGTTGCCGTAGCCGTGGTCGGTGCCGCCGTCGGCGTTTTCCTGCACGCGCCGGCCGAACTCGCTGACCACGATCACGCTGGTGCGCTGCATGAGGTTGCCCGCGGCGCTGCTGGCCAGGTCGGCATAGAACGCGCTGAGCCCGTCGGACAGGCTGGAAACCTGGTTGCCGAACCAGTCATAGGTTTGCGTCGGATTGCCCTGGCCGACATGGGTGTCCCAGCCGCCGAGGTCGATCGTGGCGACGCGCAGGCCGAGGTTGCTCTTGATCAGCTGGGCGACATTGCGCAACTGGTCGCCGAAGCCCTGGTTGTAGGCGAGCGTGTAGTTGGCGCCGCCGGTCGGCTGGTAGCCGCCGGGATTGCTGGTCGCATTGTACAGCCCGAAATTGATCGGACGCAGCAGGTCCAGCGATGCCAGGGTCTCGACACCGGCGCTCTCGAGCTGGGTCGCGTTGCCGTTCCACAGCGCATGCATGCGCGAAACGGCCCCGACCAGGCCACTGCCCGCGTTGTCCTCCTGCCACGACCAGTGGAAACCGTCGAGGCGGAAATCCGATGCGCTGTTCATCGTGATCGCATCCGAACTGCCGAGCAGGCTGGCCGCCGTGATGTTGCCGAGCGAAGTCGCTGGCAGCGGCACGGTGGTCGGCAGGCCACCGCTGGCCAGGTGCCGGGTCAGCCAGCCGATGTTGGTGCCGGTGCCGCCGCCGAAGCCGAATTCGAGATTGGCCTGGGCGTCGAAATGGCTGCGGATGACCGGATTCGGCTGGGTCTGTCCGGCGCCGACGATGAAGGCGAGGCGGTTCTGGTTGAACAGCGTGCGCAGGCCGCTGGCGCGGGGATGCAGGGCCCAGGTCGTGCCGTTCAGGCTCAGCGCGGCGCCGTTGCCGCTGGTCGGAACCAGCGTGCCGCTGCGTGCGGCCGCGTAATCAGCCCGGTACGGACTGCCGGCGCCGGGCGGCAGCAGGCTCAGTCCATCCATGGCGCCACGCAGGAAGACCACCACGAGGGTATCGTCGGTGGCATTCGCAGGGGCGACGCCCGGCGCCGAGAAATAGGCCATCGCACGGCTGCTCGCGCCGCCGGCCAGTGCCGCCACGCTGCAGCCCTTGATGAAATCGCGTCGATTGATGTGGGACATGTTGTGCTCCTCAGCGGCGCAGGAATTCGGGACTGCACAGAATCAGGCCGACCGCCGTGCGCAGGCGCGCGATCGTGTAATGCCTGGACAGGTCGTTGAGGTTCCAGGTCCCGGTATGCGCGGCGTGGCCGTTGTCGGTGCCGTCGGTGACCAGGTCGAGCGCGGCCGTCGCCGCCGCGTTCTGGCGCAGGAAGTCGACGGCGACGGTGTGCGTCGGCTCGGGGCGGTAACCGAGGATGCGGTCGCACCAGTAACCGATGATGTTGGCTGCGGTGCGCTGGGTCGAAGTGAACGCGGCCAGGGTCTGCGCGTGGATGTCGATGAGGAACGGGTAGGCGTTGTTGTAGCTCTCGGTCTGGTGCATGTCGAGCAGGCGCGGCAGCATCTTCAGGGTCATGCCGAGCGTGCCGGTGCTTGACCACGCGACCGGATCGTCGGGATAGCCATTCGGCGCCGGCCAGTAGAACAGGCGATGCCCGGCGGCCTGGATGCGGCCGAGGAATTCCTCGGTCGGCGTATAGGTGCTGGTGTTGTCGGGCTTCGGCGTGAAGTCGGCGCCGGTCGCGCGCAATGCGCTGACCGCGCTCAGCGCAGGCCGTTTCATTGCATTGCCCCAGCCATTCCTGAACTCCGCCGATTGCAGGATCACGGCGAGTACCTGGGCGATCTGGTCGCTGGCCTGCCAGGCCTGCTGGAACACGCTGGCGGTGCTGTCGATCAGCGCGGTCGACGGCGCGCTGCCGACGAAGCGGCGACAGATCTTGGTGGCGACGTGGCGCGCCGTCGCCGGATGCCGGGCGAGCATGTCGAACAGGCCGGTGCCGTCGAGCTGGCCCTGCGAGGCGGCGAAGTAGCGCGCGAGGATGCGCTTGACGCCCTGGTCGTGCGTGCCCGAATCGTAGGCGAACTGGCCGAGCGGGATGCCGTTGATCGCGGTGTAGGGCCAGTTCGCCCCGGAGATCGTCCAGCCGGTCAGCGCGCGGGCGGCCTCGTAGATGTCGTCATCGACATACTTGAGGCGTTCCTCCTCGCCGTCCGGTGCCGTGTAGTGGCCGAGCAGGTTCATGTTGTTGAAGCTGTCGGGATTCTGCACGATGCCGCCGTAGGCTTCGGCGCCCATCGTGTGCAGCTCGAACAGTTCGCGCGCGTAGTTCTCGTTGGGATGCGAGGCTTCGCTCGAGTACAGGTCGAGCATGTACATCATCGAAGCCGATTCGCCGACCGCCTGCAGCATCGTGCGGAAATTGCCGAACACCTGCGGCCGGATCGCGAGCCGGTCGAAGGCCGGGAACATCGGTCCGCCATCGTAGTCCCAGCCGAACACGCTGAAGTGGTCGTGCCAGAAGTCGACCATGACCTCCTGCAATTGCCTGGCGCTGTAGGTCTGGCGGATCAGCGTCGCGCACTCGGTCTCGTAGACCGGCAACATGCGCTGGAAGTAGTTGTTGGTGACCGAATGATGGTCGTTCCACAACTGGTTGGGGCTCTTGTTCAGCGTCGTGAAGCCGGCACTGGCGATGCGTGCATCGGCAGCGGCGTCATTGATCGAGGCCGGCGCGAGCTGGCGGTTGACCCACGCAGTCCAGCGCGCATCGTCGCTTGCGCCGAGCGCGTTGAAGTCGACGTGTTCCTGGATCGTGTAGCCGAACGTGCAACGGGTCAGCCAGCGTACCGGCGCCGGCGGGAAGCTCAGCGCGGCCGGACCCTGCGGCAGTTCGTCATTGCGCAGGCCATTGCGTCCTGGGCGGCGCATGGCCAGGCCGGGATCGGTTTCGAATGCGCCTGCGCTCGAGAGCAGGGCACTGAACAGGCGTCGGCGCGAGGCGACGAAGGCGGCACTTGCTGGGGCAGCGGCCATGGGTCCACTCCGGTCAGGTTTGCGGACGTTCCTGCCTTGCAGTTGCGAGCGGCACGGGCTGGAACCTGGGTAGAACAGGCCTATTCGACCAGATTTCCTCGCCAACGGGTGTGAACCGCTGCCCGCCATGGGCGATCGAATCGCCCTGACGCGCGCGGGACCCTGTCATCTTGCCGCAGGGACACGATGTTGCGAGCGCCGCTAGCGGCGCCCGGTGTGCTTCAGCGGACCCTGGCGGGTAGCGAGTCGACGAAACGCCGGCAGCGCTGTATCCAGCCGAGCAGTTCGGCATCGGTCCCGATGCCTGGCGGATCGACATACACGTAACCACGCAGCGGGCGTCCGGTGAAGTCCATGACGCGCACATGCGGGCGCGCCAGCGCTTCGTCGTAATGCCCAGGCCCGACCCTGGCCATCAGGGTATCGCCGGCAATGCCGATGAACATGTAGCCGCGCGACATGAAGGCGAGGCCGCCGAACATCTTCTTCTCGCTGATGTCGGGCGCATCCAGCAACGCTTCGCGCAGCCGTTCGGCGAGTCCGGGGTCAAAGGCCATGCTTTTCTCCCTGGCGGATCACGCGCGTCCCAATCGAGTCAGGTCAGCCAGTGAACGGGAAGAACTGCGGCGACGGCCGCCAGCAGCTGGATGGCGAGCACGCATGGCGTGCCGCTGCGATGGCGCCGCATCGATCGCAGGGCGAACCAGCCGATCAGGGGCAGTTGTGCCGCCATGAGGATCTGGAAGAGATGCGCGGTGGATCCTTCGTCGGTTTCGTGGACGATGCCGTAAACAAGGGCGTGGCCGACCACCAGGGCCAGCGCCGCCAGTGACATCAGTACCGGCACAAAGGCACCGGGATGCTTCATCAGGGATAGGTCCGGCATGTTGCTCCATTCATCCCGGCGGACAGGCTGCCGACATCGCCGGTTTGCCAGGCAATCTAGAGCACGAGGGGCTCGGTTTCCAGCGCCACGCCAAAGCGTTCGTGCACGCTTTCCCGGATACGCTCGGCCAGCGCCAGGATTTCGCTACCCGTGGCCTGGCCGCGATTGACCAGGACCAGCGAGTGCTGCTCGGAAACTGCCGCATGTCCTTGTTGCAAGCCCTTGAATCCACAGGATTCGATCAGCCACGCCGCCGACAGTTTCACCTCGCCTGGCGATACGGTCCAGCTTGGCAGGGCGGGGTGCTGCCGGTGCAATGAGCTTGCCGTCGAGGCATCGACCACGGGGTTCTTGAAGAAGCTGCCGGCATTGCCGGTGACGGCAGGATTGGGCAGCTTGCGCGTGCGGATGCGGGCAATCGCTTCGGCGACCGTCGGCGCTGTCGGTTCTCCGGCGCCGATGGCGGTGAGTTCTTCGGCGACGCCTGCATAGTCGATGCGCAACTCGCGCTGGCGCGGCAGCAGGAAATCGACCGCGGTCACGACATAACGGTCGCGTTCCCTCTTGAACACGGAATCGCGATAGCCGAATGCGCAGTCGGCGTTGGCCAGGCGGACCAGCTCGCCGGTGTGGCGGTCCCAGGCTTCGACATGGGCGATGAATTCGCCAACCTCGACGCCGTAGGCGCCGATATTCTGGATCGGCGCGGCGCCGACCGTGCCTGGGATCAGCACGAGGTTTTCCAGTCCGCAGAATCCGCGCCCCAGCGACCAGCGCACGAAATCGTTCCAGTTCTCGCCGGCCTCGACGCGCACCAGTGCCTGCGCGCCATCGTCTTCCTCCACGCGGATGCCGAGCGCGGCGATGCCGAGCACGATGCCGGGCCAGTCGCGCGTGAACAGGATATTGCTGCCTTCGCCGAGCACGAGCAGCGGCTGGGACTTCAGCATCGGGTAGCCGAACAGTTCGGCCAGTGCCGCCGGCCGGCGCACGTCGATCAGCAGGTTGGCGCGGGCCGGTACGCGAAACGTGTTGCGGCCCTCCAGCGAGGCGTTCTCGACGATCGTGTAGCCGATGCCTTCGGCGATCGCCGCATCGACGTGGTAGCGCTTTCCGCTCATGCCGCGGCCGAAGCGGGCAGGGCGCGGATCGCTTCGACGCTCTCGCCGATCAGTTCCGGGCCTCGATAGACCATCCCCGTGTAGAACTGCACGAGCTGGGCGCCGGCTTCGATCTTGGCAGCCGCGTCGGCGCCCGCGACGATGCCGCCGACGCCAACCAGCGGGATGCGCCCATCGAGGCGCCCGGCCATGCCGCGCAGCACGGCGGTCGATCTGGCGAACAGCGGTTTCCCGGACAGGCCTCCTGCCTGGCCGGCATGGCGATGCCCGGCGACCGCCGCGTGGTCGATCGTGGTGTTCGTGCAGATCAGTCCGTCGATGGCGCTGGTCAGCAGCACGCCGGCGATCGCGTCGAGTTCCGCCTCGTCGAGGTCGGGCGCGATCTTGAGCAGCAGCGGCCTGCGCCTGCCGTGCGTGGCGGCAAGTTTTTCGCCTGCCTCGCACAGGTCGCCGATGAAGCGTCGCAGTGTCTCCTCTTCCTGCAGGTCGCGCAGGCCCTGCGTGTTCGGCGAAGAGACATTGACCGTGACATAGCTCGCCCGCGCATACACGCGTTCGAGGCAATACAGGTAGTCGTCGATGGCGCGCGCATTCGGCGTGTCCTTGTTCTTGCCGATATTGATGCCGAGTACGCCGTCGAAACGCGCGCGCTCGGCATTGGCCACCAGCGCGTCGACGCCGTCGTTGTTGAAGCCGAGACGATTGATCACCGCCTCGTGCTCGGGCAGGCGGAACACGCGCGGCTTCGGATTGCCAGGCTGCGCGCGCGGCGTGGTCGTGCCGACCTCGATGAAGCCGAAGCCCAGCGCGGCCAGCGCGTCGATGTGCGCGGCGTTCTTGTCGAGGCCGGCGGCCAGGCCGACCGGATTCGGGAAGTCGACGCCGAAGACCTTCGCGGGGAGTGGCCTGGGCTTCGTCGCCACCAGCGGATTGAGTCCGGTCCGGTAGGCGCTTTCGATGGCTTTCAGCGAGAGGTCATGGGCGCGTTCCGCATCGAGGCGGAACAGCAGGGAGCGGGCGAGGGCGTACATGCGTCAGCGCCAGCCGTGGACGCCGAGGCCAAGCATGAGCAGGCCAATCGCGACCAGCACCAGCAGCAGGATGAGCCCAAGTTGCACATAGCCGAGGATCATGCCGGCGATGGCCAGCCCGTCACCCTCGACCGTGCCCGGCGGCAGGCGCCGGATCTCGCTGCGCGCGACGTGGCCGCAGATCACGGCGACCAGCGCACCGATGACCGGCACGCCGACCCAGGCGATGATGCCGAATATGAGGCTGGTGATTGCAGTGCCGCTGGTTCGAACAGGTGGGTTCATGGCTTCCTCCGGAGAGGAAGTTTAACCGCAGATGGGGCCTGGCCTGTTCCGGGTTGGAAGTCAGGCGGCCGGACTGGCACGGCGGCCACCTGCTTGCGGCGCCGATTGCTACTTGCTGGCAACCGGCTCGGCTGGCACGTGCAGCTTGAAATAGGGCAGCGGTGCTTCGACGCCGGGAGGCAGCGCCGCGGGCGCCTTCTCGCCGCCCTTGCCCAGCGAGCGCGTGAAGTTCCACAGCGCTTCGAGATCCTCGTCGGTCATCGCGCGCAACAGCCAGTAGGGCATCGGTGGGCGCAGCTCTGCCGTGCGTGCGAACGTCTTCCACTGGGCCATGTCCATGTTGGCAAGGCTCAGCCGCAAGTTGGGCGCATAGGTCGTGCCCCATGGCCCGGACCAGCCCATCGTGTCGCCTTTCAGCCACTCGGATTCGGGTACGTTGGACGCCTTTTCGATATAGCCCGGGGTGTGGCAATCGTTGCAGCCGGCGATGCCGAGCAGATAGCGGCCACGATCGACCGATGCCTGCCGGGCGGCGTCCGCGGCAAGTGCCGGCATGGCCGCCGCGACCAGCAAAAGGGCAGTGAAACAGATGCGCATGGTGTCCTCCACAAGAAAGATCCGCACCGGACCTATGTTGCAGAATCAGGACGAAAAACAGCCGGCAAAGCTGTCATCGGCCCGGGACCGCCGTCCAGGATCCGGGTAGCCCATGAGCTCGATTCACCAGGCAGGTTGGGCCAAATGCAAGCGCAGCCCTGCGCTTGCGGTTCCAGTCTGACTTGCGCCGCATACAAATCATCGTCGATGGGATTCGTGTGCGATCACCTCCCGCCTGCGAAGCCATGGGATCTCGTCGCAACCTCAATTCCGAGGGACGACGGGAGGGGAGTTCACCGTCAACCTGCGGCTTGCGAGTGACTCGATGCCTCCCTCGCAAAAAAAAGAACCGATCGCCGCAGCGATCGGTTCTTTCGGTCGGCGCAAACCTGGAGCGTTCGATCAGAACTCGAACTTGATGCCCTGGGCCAGCGGCAGCTCGTCGGAGTAGTTGATCGTATTGGTCTGGCGGCGCATGTAGACCTTCCAGGCATCCGATCCGGATTCGCGGCCACCGCCGGTTTCCTTCTCGCCACCGAACGCACCGCCGATCTCGGCACCCGAAGTGCCGATGTTGACGTTGGCGATGCCGCAGTCGGAACCGACCGATGACAGGAAGCGCTCGGCCGCCTTGACGTTCTGCGTGAAGATCGCCGAGGAGAGGCCCTGCGGAACGGCGTTCTGCATGGCGATCGCTTCGTCGAGCGTCTTGAACTTGATGACATAGAGGATCGGTGCAAAGGTTTCCGTCTGCACGACTTCATCGCTGTTCTTGAGGCCGGTGATCACGGTCGGCAACACGAAATTGCCCTTGCCGTCCTTCGCGGTACCGCCGGTTGCGACGGTGCCACCGGCGGACTTGGCCTTGTCGACCGCGCCGAGGAACTGCTTGACCGCTTCCGGGCTGTTCAGCGGGCCCATCAGGGTTTTCGCGTCGGTCGGATCGCCGATCTTGCCTTCGACCTGGCGGTAGGCCTTGACCACGCTGGCGACCACGTCGTCGTGGATCGACTCGTGCACGAACAGGCGGCGCGTCGAGGTGCAGCGCTGGCCGGCCGTGCCGACCGCGCCGAACACGATGGCCGGCAGCGCCAGCTTCAGGTCGGCCGTCTCGTCGACGATCATCGCGTTGTTGCCGCCGAGCTCGAGCAGGCTGCGGCCCATGCGCTGGGCGACGCGCTCGCCGACCGTGCGGCCGACTTTCGTCGAGCCGGTGAAGCTGATCAGCGCGACGCGGCGGTCATCGACGAAGGCCTTGGCCAGGTCGGTGCCGGCATCGTTGAACAGGAAGAACAGGTCCGGGAAGCCGGCATCCTTGAGCGCCTCGTTGCAGATCTTCATCGTCGCAATCGCGGTCAGCGGCGTCTTCGGCGACGGCTTCCAGATGCAGATGTCGCCGCAGGCCGTGGCGAGGAAGGCATTCCAGGCCCACACGGCAACCGGGAAGTTGAACGCGCTGATGATGCCGACCAGGCCGAGCGGGTGCCACTGGTCGTACATGCGATGCCCGGGACGCTCGGAATGCATGGTGTAGCCGTAGAGCATGCGCGACTGGCCGACCGCGAAGTCGGCGATGTCGATCATCTCCTGCACTTCGCCGTCGCCTTCCGGCTTGATCTTGCCCATTTCCATCGAGACCAGCGTGCCCAGCGCGTCCTTGTGCTTGCGCAGCGCTTCGCCGCACAGGCGCACGGCTTCGCCGCGACGCGGCGCCGGCGTCGTGCGCCAGATCTCGAAGGCGTCCTGGGCGCGCTTGACGATGATGTCGTAGTCCGCCTGGCTGGAAGCGTGGACCTCGGCGATCAGTTCGTTGGTCGCCGGATTGATCGACTGCACGACGCCGGCGTTCGTGGTCTTGGACCACTCGCCCTTGCCGAGGTAGGAACCGGAATTGGTCTTGCCAAGGCCGAGTGCCTTGAGTACGTCAGTGGACATGGGATCTCCAAAGGTGGGTTGAACGGTCGCGCGCCGTGCCGCTGCGCTGAAATTGGGTTGAATTGGGCATCCTCAAGCGCGATATCCGGGATAGTTCGGCGGAACGCCTTGCCGGGTACGGAAACTTCGGTGCAACGACCTGCGCGGCCATCGGCTCGAATCGCTTTGATGCAGCCGTACAGGATAGCGCAAATTGGTTCCTTCTGAAACCATTTTGCCCGGAACAGCGCCTTGTCCGGCCGATCGCCGGCCTTGCCGGCAAAGCTCCAGGCGTCAATTCTTCTCCCGTGGGCGGGTGACTGGATGGCAGGATCGCCGTCTTGCACGGCGAATGCTGCCCCGAAGCGAGCGCGCATGGATGAGGCGAATCCGGGCAAGCAGCATGGATGGGGCGAGTGCACCTCTCGACGGGCCGATGAAGGTGGCCATGCGAAGCGCAAATCGCGATCCTTTTGAAGTCGCAAGCGGAAAACAAGTACATGTCGAATCGGGATTTTCCTGAAGTGCGAGAAAACCACCAGCCGCGCGAGAATCTTGATTCACTCCTGAAGGCCGTCCGTGCCTGCCGCCACTGCGCCGTCCATCTGCCCCACGGCCCGCGACCCATCGTGCAGGCCGGCAGCAATGCGCGCCTGCTGATCATCGGCCAGGCGCCCGGTGCCCGCGTGCATGCCAGCGGCATTCCGTGGGACGACGCCAGCGGCGACCGCCTGCGCGAGTGGCTGCAGGTCGACAAGGCGACCTTCCACGACCCGCAGCGCGTCGCCATCATTCCGATGGGTTACTGCTATCCGGGCAAGGGCGCCAGCGGCGACCTGCCACCGCGTCGTGAATGTGCGCAACTCTGGCTCGATCGATTGCTCGCAAGCCTGCCCGCGATCGAACTGACCCTGCTGGTCGGCCAATATGCGCAGCGGCATTTCCTCGGCGCGCAGGCGGGCGCTGGCGTCGGCGCCACCGTGGCCGAGTTCGCGCGCTTCGCGCCGCGCTACCTGCCGCTGCCGCATCCCTCGCCGCGCAATGTCGCCTGGTTCAAGCGCAACCCGTGGTTTGAAGGTGCACTGCTGCCGATTCTGCGCAACCGCGCGCGCAGACTGCTCGAAGCGCCGCCGGAAACGTCCCGATGACCAGGTGTGCATGTGCAACTTCACCGATAGTCGTCTCGGGCACCGGGAGGAGCCTCGTCGGTGCTATCGCGTGTGGCTCTTTGCGACCGGGCAAATCGAGCCGCTGTCGGCCTTGGATGATGCCGCGTTGTTTCGAATCGAAGTGACCCGATCGAACTCGAGCGCCCGATCGCGCCAGCAGAGCACGCGTTCAATGACATATTCCGCCCAGCGGGAGCGAAAAGCCTGCTGGCTGTAGGCACCTACGATGGCCACGCCGCGATGATCGAGCACGAACTCGACCTGCTGACCCTCGCAAGGAAGCTCCTTGGAGCTGCAGGTCCAATCGGTATTCATGCGGGTCCCCTTGCTTGTCGAGTATCCAGCCTTTCCGCGTCTCTTCGATTGTGTGTCAGGCGATGCGCAGGCAGCATGAGTTGGTGTTGCCGGTTCATCTGTGCGCTAGCGTACATAGCGGGCGCCGACGCCCGCCCCGCCGAGTCGCCAGGCCGACAATCCGACTTGCCCACGGCATGACGCGCCAAGGTCCCGACCAATCATCCATATCCTGCGAGGTGCCTCCGCCCTGCGCCAGCTCGCGCATGGCCGTGTCCAGGTGCTCCCGGGCCGGCTGGCACAGGCTGCCACCAGCACGTGCTTCGATCCGGCGTTCAGACCCTGCCAAGCAGCACGAGGACCAGAACCACGACGAGTATCAACCCCAGGGCGCCGGATGGTCCGTAGCCCCAGGATCGGCTGTGGCCCCACCTCGGGATGGCACCCACCAGCATCAGTACAAGAATGATGATCAACAGCGTGCCGAGTGACATGCGAATCTCCTCAGGGTTGGATTGAACGACGAGCGCTGACGCCGCGCTCATCTGCGAATCAATGCAGGTTCATCCTGCCGGTGCCGAACAGGCCCGGGACGCCGATCAGGATGGGATAGGCCGCCACGATGTAGTCGAGGAGTCCGGGGCGGACGAGAATCAGGATCCCGGCGATCAAGGCAATGATCGGTGCGGGGCCAGGCTGGATGCTCATGTGAATTCCTCGGGACAACGACGGTGCTGGCAGACATGCTTCGCTTTGCGCGGGGCGGGTCGCCGCGGCATCTGCCCCGTTTCGAGGTTGTACGCGCAGATCAGGTGCCAGTCAGTGCGATACCGAACATAGCCCATGCAGGCCGGCCGCGCAGCGTGGCGGACCTGCAGCGGAAACGGACGAGGGGAACTGCACGGTCCAGCGCTATTGCAGCACTGCGTGCGGATATTCCGCGGCACGATTCTGGAAGGCGAGGATGCCCGGTTTCTGCACCACGCCTGCCTTGATGTTCAGTGCCCGCGACAAAGTCTCGTTCGTGCGCAGTCGCTGCGGGCCCTCCGCTATCGCGGGGAGATAAACGACCAGCGCGGCGGAGATGGAGCGTGACGCGCTCTCCCACAGATAACTGGGCGTATGGTCCACGGCGTAGTAGTCGACGTTCTCCACCTTGATCATCGGTTCCTTGAAGCTCGTCGGACGGGCGAAGTAAAAGCCCATGCCCTCGTCGCAACTGACGTCGATGATCAGGCAGCCCGGTCGCAGGCAGGCCCGCTCTTCGCGGGTGACGAAATCGACCGGTTGCAGCGGGTCCTGGAAGGTGCCATTGATGATGATCCCGGACTCGCTGATCAGGTCGGTCAGCGGGCGCCTGCTTCCGTCATGCTCGATCACCCACATTCGCGGCGAGCCTTCATCGTCTTTGTCGCCGGCTTCGATGCGCACGTAGTGGCAGTCCAGCAGTTCCTCGCGCACCTCATGGTCGGGACGTTGTATGCAAATCGTGATGTCCCTGAATCCATGCGCCTTGAGGGCGTAGATGGCGCCACGGCTGACCGCGCCGAAACTGAAGATGATGACCTTGCGCTGGTCGCCGTAGTGGCCATCGATGCCTCGCAGTTGCAGGGCGTGCAGCACCGCGCAATACCCGGCCATTTCATTGTTCTTGTAGAAGGTGTGGCGTCCGATCGTGCCGTCCGGCGCCCAGACGAACATGTCCTCGAATGCGATCAGGGTCTGCTTGCGATCGATCGCCGTCTGCGTGACCGCGCGCTGCTGGGCGCAATGCACATAACCCCAGAGCACGCCGCCTTCGCGCAGTTGTTCGAGATCCGCAACCACCGGCTTGGCGATGATCACCGTGTCCGCCGTCGCCAACAGGTCCTCGCGGTTGGCGACGCCGCCCGAACTCGCCGCCATGTCGGAATCCGAAAGGCCGAAACGCTCGCCATAGCCTTCTTCGAACAGCATCTGTTTGCGAATGCGGGGAGCCACGCGAGGCATGTGGTCGGGATGGATCGGAACGCGGCGCTCATCCACTTTTCCGGATGATCCGATGACGCCAAGGGTCAGTGCACTCATGGTTGGTTCTCGCTGCAGAAGGGGTGCCACGGCCAAACCGGCCGATGAAATCGACGGGGCCGGAAGCGGGAGATCAGTCGGGATCCACGCATTGGTGGAATCCGACGCGCATGGCGGGAAGAGGCGGAGGTGCGCCGTCAGAGCGACGCAGCGCGCAGGCAAGTCTCGCGTGGTCCAGGGCTCACGTCGATTGCAACTGCGCCGGAACGGGCCAGTTGACGGTGTGAAATTCCTGGATGAAGCAGGCGGCGCATCGCGTGGGCCGTCCAAGGTGCGACCGACGGCAGGGCTCGTCCAGAGCACCGTAACACGTTCGGGATATCGGCGTTGCGCAGGCCGCCTTTCGGGAGACGAAGTGACGGATGCGCTGGTGCCATTCGCACCCTGTTAGCCTGATGCCACTCCGATCAGGCCGGGAAAATCGATCCGATCGGAACAACCCCGGCCATTTCCGGCCGGCCTACGGAGCTGCCATGGATGCCTTGTCCGACGTCCTCAAGAGCATCCGCCTCGACGGGGCGGTCTATCTCGATGGCGAGTTTACCGCCCCGTGGTGCGGGCAGGCGGGCTATGGCGTTCCGCATGCGCGCTTGCGCGCCATTGGCGCGGATCACGTCATCTTCTTCCACTGTGTCACCGCCGGAACCTGCCGGGCGAAGCTCGCTTCGGGGGGTGACGAGGTCGAATTGCGTCCGGGCGACCTGGTTCTGTTTCCCCACGATGCCTGCCACCTGCTCGGAAGCGACCTGAGCCTGGCGCCCGTGGACGCCCGTCGCCTCTCGGGCCGCGACGATGGCCTCGGCGGATTGCTCCAGCTGCGCCTGGGCGGAGGCGGGGCATCTACCCGACTCGTTTGTGGCTATCTCTGCTGCAACCGGCGAGTGAGCCGTGGCTTGCTTTCGTCCTTGCCCGAGATGTTCAGCGTTTCCCTGCGCGATGATGAGGAAGGCGACTGGTTGATCAACATGCTCAGGATCGCGGTACAGGAGTCGGCCGCCGATCGGGCCGGTGCGCAATCCATCCTGACCAAGCTCTCGGAGCTCCTGTTCGCCGAATCATTGAGGCGTTTCAGCGAAAGCCAGCCGGCGAACCAGCCTGGCTGGCTCGCCGGCCTGCGCGACCCCATCGTGGGAAGGGCGCTGGCACTCATCCACCGACAGCCTTCGCAAGCATGGTCGGTTGCCAGTCTGGCCAGCGCCTGCGGTTCGTCCCGATCCGCCCTCGCGCAACGGTTCGTGCGTCTGGCCGGGCAGACACCGATGCACTATCTGGCCGCCCATCGGATGGCGCTGGCGGCGCAGCATCTGCGTGCAGGGCGACAGACGATCGCCGAGCTGGCGATCGCTGTCGGCTACGGTTCGGAGGCGGCGTTTGCCCGCGCATTCAAGCGCGAGTTCGGTGCCGCGCCCTCGGCCTGGCGCGAGGCTGCCCTGGAGGATCGGGACGTGCCCGGTGCTTCGGGTTAGTGGCGAACCCGGGCGCCGCCTTCATGCAGCCTTGTGCGCCTTGCCCATGGCGAGTACGTCCTCGGTGCTCAGAGGCTGGCCGCCAATGGCCCATTGGCCACTCGGCACTTCCTCGACGACGACCCAGGTTACCGGACGCATCGCCTCGCCTTCGATCTCGACCATGGTGTCGGTCAAGCGCGTGGCTATCCGGCGCTTCTGTTCGCTGCTGAAGACTCCGGCAATCAGTTTGACGTTGATCAGGGGCATGTCCGTTCCACCATGTTGGCGCAGCCAAGTTGACTGCCAGGCCATTCTCCGCGCGGTTGCCAGGAACGGGAATGATCCAGACGCCGGCTGACTTGATCGAGAGGCTTGCTCTTCCCGCATTCGTCCCGGATCGCCAGTTCGTGTCCCCGATGCCGGAGATGGATCGGAACACTCAGCCGTTGCCCGGAGCCGGACGGGACCGGGGCCGGGTCGGAATTGCCGGTTCTCCCATGCCTGTATCCGGGCCCGGGCATCCGCAGATGTCGCGCGCTTGATCGGGCGGATGTGCGCTGCGGGATCCTTTCTTCCCGGCTTCCAGGCAGGTCGCCCTTGAGTTCCTGCGAATGCCGATAGAGAAGGAGGGCCCTGCCATGGGTTACGATCCGGGGGCCAGCAGTTGTCTGGCGGGTCTCACTTTCCTGGATGGCTTTGTCGACATGGCGAGAAGCAACAACAGCAACTGGTTCGCCCCCTGCACCTGGCCCTCCGGGATCTGAGCGCGTGGATTCGATCCTGCGGATTCTCTACGTGGACGATTCCCGGCCCGGTCGGGCGCAGGTCGTTGCTGCGCTGGGCCGGGAGCCCGGCGAGTTCGAAGTGGTCGAGGCGGCGAATCGCGAGGAGTTCGAAACGCTCCTGCGCGACCGTCGCTGGCATCTCGTGCTCGGCGCAGCCGACGTCGCCGGCCTGAGCCTGCGCGTGCTCGATACGGTGCGAGCGGTTGATCCCGTGCTTCCGGTCATACTCATTGCCGGTGCCGGCAACGACGAAATGGTCACGCGCGCGCTCAGCCTCGGTGCGGCGGACGTGGTGATCAGGTCGGACCGCCACATCGAGCGGTTGCCGCAGACGATCCGGGCAGCACTTGAGAACTGCTGGCTGACCGAGGACCGGCGTCGCACCCTTTCGGAACTCGAGGCGATCCTCGAAGCCACCGCTGATGGCATCCTGGTGGTCGATGGCCGGCGCAAGGTCGTTTGCGCAAACCGCAAGTTCCAGCAACTGTGGGGAATTCCGGACGAGCTCATGGCCAGCGGCGACGATGCCAGGCTGCTTGAGCATGCCATCGAGCAGCTTGCGGAGCCGGATACGTTCATGGCGCTGGTCGAGCGGCTATACGAGGATGTCAACGCAACCAGCGAGGATGTCCTGCAGCTGAAGGACGGGCGCGTCTTCGAACGCTATTCCAAGCCCCACTTGATCAAGGGCGCCCCCCAGGGACGCGTCTGGAGCTTCCGCGACATCACGCCGGTCCGCGTGCAGACGCAGACGATCCGGCATCTCAACCGCCTGTATGCGGCACTGAGCGAGATCAACCATGCCATCGCCGTGGTAAGGACGCGCGACGGCCTGTTCGCCAACATCTGCGAAGCGCTGGTCGAGAAGGGCCAGTTCAAGCTCGCCTGGATCGGCTGGCTCGACGCGGCGAGTTCAACCGTCGGCGTGGCCAGCCAGTATGGCGACAGCAACGGGTACCTGTCCGGCATCCGCGTCCGCAGCGACGACACGCCGGAAGGCCGGGGCCCGGTGGGGCGCGCCATCCGCAGCGGCCAGCAGTGCATCGCCGATCTGGTCAGCGAACCGAGCACCGCTCCCTGGCACGCAGCTGCCGCACTCAGCGGGTTCCAGGCCTGCGGCGCGTTTCCCATTCGCTTGCGCGGGAAAGTTTGCGGCGCCCTGGCGGTCTATGTGGGCAGCAAGGAATTCTTCGGGATCGAGGAAAACCAGCTGCTGGTCGAGACGGCGAGGAACATTTCCTTCGCCCTTGACCATCTCGAAGGCGACAGCCAGCGCCGCCAGACCGAAGCCGCCCTGGCGAGGAGCGAGAACCGCTTTCGCGTCATGTTCGAGCAGAGCTCCGACGCATTGCTGATCCTCGACATCGAATCCGGAGGCTTCACCGATTGCAACCAGGCGGCCTTGCGCATGTTTGGCGTCGACGACAAGCAATCGATGATTTCGCTGCGTCCGGAACAGATCTCGCCACGCACTCCAGCCGGATGGTCGCGATTCCGCCGAGAAGGCGCGGGAAATGGTCGCCAGCGCTTTTTCGCACGGCGGACACCACTTCGAATGGACCCATCGTCGCGTCGACGGTAGCGATTTCGTCGCCGATATCCAGTTGACTCCGATCACGCTGGATGGCCAGCATCTGGTGATCGGCAACCTGCGCGATATCACCTGGCGAAAGCGCAATGATCTGGCGCGTGGCGCGCGCCAGCAAATCGCCGAACTTGCGCAGTCGACGATGAGCCTGCCCGAACTGTGCGGGCAGGTGCATGCCATCATCGGCGAATTGCTGCCGGCGAGGAATTTCTTCGTCGCGATCTACAATGATCGCCGCAACGAGGTGAGTTTCCCCTATTTCGTCGATGAGAATGACGTGGCTCCAGGCACGCTGGAACTGGATGCGAGCGGCTTGTCCGGGCATGTCATCAGGACTGGCAAGGCCTTGCTGGTTACTCCGGACAACGTCTGGAACTCGCCGGATCCGGACGAGCAGATCATCGGCACGAATCCCATCGACTGGCTCGGGGTTCCACTGGAATCGCGATCCGGCACGATCGGCGCCCTCGTCGTGCAAAGCTACAACGGCGCGGTCCGCTATACGGACGCCGACCAGACCCTGCTCGAATTCGTCTCCAGCCAGGTCGCCGCCGCGATCGAGCGCAAGCGCAGCGACGCCGCGCTGCGCGAGAGCGAAATGCGCCTCGAAGAGGCGCAGCGACTGGGTCACCTGGGCAGCTGGAGCTGGGACCTGTCGTCCGACACGCTGAGCTGGTCGGACGAACTTTGCCGCATCTACGGCGTGGATCCTGCGACGCACTACGCGAGCTTCCGCGATTTCCTCGCCCGCGTGCATGCAGACGATCGCAATGAGGTCGAAGTCCTGGTCGCGCAGGCGATGGAGGACAAGAAGCCGTTCCATCACGAGACTCGCATCCTCAGGCCGAATGGCGAAGTCCGCACCGTGTTCGACAAGTCCGAAGTGGTCGTGGATGAAAGCGGACGGGTGACCGGGATGTTCGGCGCATGCCTCGATGTCACCGAACGGAAGCTCGCCGAGCGCATGGAAGCGGATCGCCGGCAGATCCTCGAGCAGGTCGCGCAGAACCAGCAACTGCCCGGGATACTCTCGTCCATCGTCACCATGCTGGAAGCGCAGATTGCCGGTTCGCGCATCAGCATCCTGCTGTTGCGCAACGACCGGCTCTGGCTGGGCGCCAGCTCGCATTCGCTGGCCCGCTATGTGCAGTCGCTGGAAGGGATGCTGATCGGGCCAACCGCGGCCTCCTGCGGAACAGCCGGCTATCTCGGCGAAGCGGTCATCGTCGATGACATCGAATCCGATCCGCTGTGGGAAGACCGGCGGGACATCGCGCTTTCGCACGGACTGCGCGCCTGCTGGTCGATGCCGATTCCGTCCCGCGATGGCGGAGTCCTCGGCACGCTCGCGGTCTATCGCAACGAGCCCGGCCGGCCCGGCGCGCAGGATCTCGAATTCATGGGCACCGCGACCCAGCTTTCCGCGGTGGCCATCGAACATCGCCTGACGACAGATCGGCTTTCCCACCATGCCCAGCACGATTCGCTGACTGGCCTGCCCAATCGCCTGCTGTTCCAGGATCGCCTCGAGCAGGCGCTGGCCTATGCGCGGCGCAACGGACAACAGGTGGCGGTGCTCTACCTGGACCTGGACCGGTTCAAGAACACCAACGACACGATGGGCCATTCGGTCGGCGATGCCCTGTTGCGCGAGGTGGCACGGCGCTTCAGGGGGTGCATCCGCAGCAGCGATACGCTCGCGCGCATTGGTGGCGACGAATTTACCGTCGTGCTGACCGAGTTGGGCAACGCGCAGGATGCGATGCGGGTCGCCAACAACCTGCTCGATACGTTGCGGACGCCGATCCTGGTGGATGACCACGAGATCTTTGCCAGCACGTCCGTCGGCGTCAGCATCTTTCCGGGTGATGGCGCGGACGGCGAGTCGCTGATGGCGAATGCCGACGTGGCGATGTACCGCGCCAAGGATCTGGGCCGCAACAACGTGCAATGGTTCACCGCCGAAATGAACCAGAAGGCGAAGGAACGCATGGTGCTGGAACGTCAGCTTCGCCACGCCCTGGTCGAAGGCCAGCTCAGCCTCCATTACCAGCCGCAATGCACGGAAAGCGGAGAAATACGTTGTCTGGAAGCCCTCATGCGCTGGCAGAACCCGACCCTCGGCTCGGTGTCGCCAGATCGCTTCATCCCGATTGCCGAGGAGAACGGGCTGATCGTGCCGATGGGTGAATGGGCCCTGCGCGAGGCCTGTGCGCAGGGCGCCGCCTGGCGCAACGCCGGCCATCCCCACCTGCAGGTGGCCGTGAACGTTTCGGCGATCCAGTACAAGCGCGCCGACTGGGTCGAGAGCGTGCGCAGGGCCCTGCGCGACACGCAATTGCCGCCGAGTGCGCTTGAACTGGAGATCACCGAAGGATTGCTGCTTCACGACGTCGCTGAAACCTCGGCCAAGCTGATGGAGCTGCGCAAGCTCGGCGTCGGCATCGCCATCGACGATTTCGGAACCGGCTATTCATCCCTGAGCTACCTGCACAAGCTCCCGGTCACCTCGTTGAAGATCGACAAGTCCTTTGTCAGCGAAATAGGGACCGTATCGCCCGACGATGCGGTCGAGTCGCCGATCATTCGCACCATCATCGCGCTGGCGCACAATCTCGGGTTGTCGGTGGTTGCCGAGGGCGTCGAAACCGCGATCCAGCGAAAGCTGCTGCTTGCAATGGGCTGCAACACGCTGCAAGGCTTCTTCCTCCATCATCCGCTGACCGCGGAAGATGCCGGCGCACTGCTCGGGATCGTCCAGGAACCGACGTCCCCGGCACGAAGGGCGCCTGCCAAGCGCAAGGCCAGGAAAAAGCCGGCAGCCGCAGCCACGGCCAATTCCAAGGCGTCTGCGCCAGCGGTAACGGACGCCGGGAAAGCAGGGCGATCCAAGGCGAAGCGACGCAAGCCGGACAGGAAATAGCGCCAGCGAAGTCCGGGGCCGGTTGCTGCCCCGGAGGCATTTCGTGCGTCGATCCCGCCGGAGCGCCTTCCTGGCGCTTTCGAGTCAGGCCGGAATCACCAGGGGGCGCCGCCGCGAACGCAGGATGCCTTCGGTTGCGAAGATCGCCAGGGCCAGCCAGATCAGGGTGAATCCGATTACACGATCACGCCCGAAAGGTTCGCCGAAGATCAGCACGCCGCACAGCAGTTGCAAGGTGGGGGCGATGTATTGCATCAGGCCGACGATCGAGAACGGAATGCGGCGCACCGCCTCGGCGAAGGCAATCAGCGGGATCGCGGTAAGGGCGCCGCCGAAGAACAGCAGGATGCCCGCCAGCAGTCCCCAACCCCCGGCCGCCTGCGGCGCCACGAAGCCGCCCTGGCCGTGGGTCTCGCTCCAAAGCAGGAATGCCAACGCCGGCAGGACCAGGTAGAGGCTCTCCACGCCGAGACCACGCACCGGAGGAACGGCAGCGATCTTGCGGATCAGGCCGTACATGCCGAACGAGCAGGCCAGGGCGAGCGCGATCCACGGGAAGCTGCCGTAGTTGAAGGTCAGCCACAGCACGCCGGCCGCGGCGATCGCCACGGATGCCCATTGCACCCGATTCAGACGCTCACCGAGCAGGAACACGCCAAGCACCACGTTGAGCAGTGGATTGATGAAGTAGCCCAGGCTGGTCTCGACCACGTGGCCGGCGTTCACTGCCCAGATATACAAGCCCCAGTTGAACGCGATGAACATGCCCGAAAGCGCGAGCATCCAGACGGTCCTTGGCTGTCGCAGGGTCTCGCGCAGCCAGCCACGGCCATGGCGCCAGAGCAGCCAGCCGACGACCAGCAGCGTGCTCCAGACGATGCGATGGGCAATGATCTGCAGTGACGGCACCGCTTTCAGCAGGTGCCAGTACAACGGCATCAAGCCCCACAGGACGAAGGCGCCAGTGGCGGCAGCCAGGCCTCGGCGGTCCAGCGATTGGGTAGTCAGGTTCGATTCTCCATCCACATCCACGCGACTGCGCCAGCCCATTGTCTCTCTTCGCACGGCCGTGGTCAGGTTCCGGCCCATGAAGTCGCGGACTTTCGCGGGCCGGCCTGCCAGGTCAATGCCTGGTCCGGCATCGAATCGTTGCGCTGCAGGTGCGTTCAGGCGAAGCCCGCTATACATGTCGCGCTTTCATCCGGCGCGGCAAACGCGCCGGCTCGTCCATTCCGGGAGAATTTCATGAACATCCACGTTGCCGCCCAACCCTTGCTTGCGCTGATCGCCGGCATCCTGATCCTGATCAAGCCGCGCCTGCTCAACTACGTGGTCGCCATCTATCTGATCGTCATTGGCCTGCTTGGCCTGTTTCCGCTGCTGCGCTAGGCATTTCGGGGCAACCGGATCGCCAGCGCACGCGCCACCGCTCCCCGCCTGCGGGTGCGTTCGGCAATGTCCGCGAAGGGAGGATCGAGATGAAAACCCCAAGCGTGTTGTTCCCCGGCCTGGTCGCCATCCTGCTCGTCGCATGTCGGCAGCAAGTCGGTGAAGGCGCGAACTTGCCGCAGCCTCCAGCCGGCGAATCGCATGCGGCCGATCCCCGCGGGCCCGGGTTGGCGCCTTCCAGGCCGGATCAATGGATCGGCCGCTGGAACGGACCGGAAGGCACCTTCCTGTCGATCACCGCCAAGGTCGATGGTTACATGATCGAGATCGCGGATCTCGATGGCCCGAGGACATTTGCGGCGACGCGCGCAGGCGACCTCCTCGTGTTCGAGCGAGACGGGAAGAGGGAGTCGATCAGGGCGACGGACGGAAAGCAGACCGGCATGAAATGGCTGCAGGACTCCACCGATTGCCTCACCATCCGCATTGGCGAGGGTTACTGTCGGGATTGGAAACCCTAGGCGGGCCGATTCACGGCAAAGTCGTCAGCACCGATGCCGCCAGGGACGACACGCGAAGGCCGCGGTCTTCATTGCCGGCCAGCGATGCCAACGAGGCAGGCAGGCCGGAATCGTCCATGAGCGCCGCCTTGTGCGAGCGACGCGGTCCGGACGATCGCGGAGCCTGCGCATGCAGCGGCGCCACGGTGCTCCGCGCATCGGCGCCCTTGCGCATCCGGGTCGGCTTTTCGGCGCTTGCATGCGCGGTCGAGGCCATTGCAGCGCAGATCGCGACCGGCTGGTCAGGCGGGTCGAGTTCATCGACTACCGAGCGGTTGCGTCCGCCGTTTTTGGCGCGATACATCGCGGCGTCGGCACGCGCCTGCCAGCTGCCGGCCGTCTCGCCGACGCGCAGGATGCTGGCTCCGAGCGAGGAGGTGACGGACGTATCGCCGCAGTGGACCTCACGCTGGATGGCCAGGCGGACCTTTTCCGCGATGTCGCGCAGGCTCTCCGGGCTGGTATCCGGAATCAGCAGGGCGAATTCCTCGCCGCCGAGACGGAAGAAGCGGTCGTTCCTGCGTGTGGTCCTGCGCACGACGTTGGCGAGCTGGACCAGCACGTTGTCGCCCGCATCGTGGCCGAAACGGTCGTTGATGCGCTTGAAATGGTCGAGGTCGAAGATGATCAGGCCGAGCGGCTTGCCGTTGCGCGAACTGGTGGCCATGGCGATCTCGAGCTCAGCGTTGAGGCCACGCCGGTTGCTCGCGCCGGTGAGCGGGTCGAGCAGGGCAAGCTCCTCGAGCTGCCTGCGTTGCACGTCGGTACGCCACGCAAATATGTAGGCAAAGGTGCAGACGACGACGGCAGAGCTGACGAAGGCCGCCTTGTGCGTGAGCTCCGGCAACGCCAGCGAGCTTGCTGCGACCGCGGCAATACCGAGTGCCGAAATGAGCGCGGCGCGCTTGCGCTCGACCAGCAGGAAGTTGCTCAGCACCACGGCATACAGCCACAAGGGCCCGGGCGGCCCGGCGACAAAGGCGATGCCGATGCAGCCGGCCGAATAGATGGCTGCAAGGAACAGCGCGACGCGTTTGGTGCTCCCATGGCGGAACGCGTGCAGTGCGCCGATGCTGATGCAGGTGACGATCATCGTGTCTATGACGCCGGCGAGCACCTGCCCGTTGGAAAAGCGATAGACGGCGAACGGCAGGATCATCACGTTGGAGATGATCCCGAACATGACCACGAGGGCAAGGTGGAAGTCCTGGCGTATCCTGTCCATCCACATACGGTCCGCCTGCCGGCCCCGCCGGCTGGATGAGTGAAGTTGTCCGGGGTGCTGCATCAATCGGGCCAAGGAGGCCAGGTGGAATGTGCGCTGCTGCACATTGCGGTGCATTGGGCGATCCGGTGCACGCAGAGTGCGCTGCAGTTCACGGAAGCGGCGCCCGATCGAACGTGGTCCCGGGGTTGCCACGACCCACGGAGCCGTCGGTTGCGCGGTCAAACGGGCCCATGGCTGTCCCGTCAGGGGTCCAGGCGGGTGCAGCCGGTCGCAAACTTACAACGTCGGTCGTGTGGGAGCTCGCGGCTGCCTCCGCACGCAAGGCTTGCGGGCGGCATGCTGGGGTATCGCGATGGCCTGCAGGTCGACCGGCATCCAGGTGCGGTGCGAACAGGGCCCCTGGCAGGATCCGGGGTCTGGTTCCGGTGCAGTCACCGGGTCAGCCATGGTTATGGGTTCCGGCGAACTCCCGGGTCTGCAATGTGCCCACGGACAATGCCGGTGCAGCGTCGCTGCGAGGCAGGTGCTGCCGGCGCCTCGCACGGCTGGCGCAACACGCGTTGCACGGCAGGAAATGGCGGCCCCGATACGATTCGAACGTACGACCTTCCCCTTAGGAGGGGGACGCTCTATCCAGCTGAGCTACGGGGCCGCGACGAACCCGTGCAGCCCGGCGATTCTCCCATAACGTCAATCGGAATCCGAGTCCACCGGGGTCCGCGGCCGGGCCTCAGTCCACCTTGAGCCTGCCCTTCATCAGCGACCAGTGGCCCGGGAACGAGCAGAAGAAGCTGTAGTCGGCGCCGGCGTCCAGCTGGCTGACGGCGAAGGTGACCGTGGTCGATTCGCCGCCGCCGATCACCGCACTGTGCGCGATCACGCGTGTGTCTCCGGCCGTGATGTAGTCCTTGTCGAGTCCGGCCGACATGCCGTCGTTGGCGACGCCCGGCATGTCGGCGGTTTTCGTCAGTACCCAGTTGTGGCCCATGACGCTTTTCGCGAGCTTTCCCGAGTGGGTCAGCCTGACCGTGAAATCCTTGCAGGACTTCGACACCTCGATGCTTTTCCTGTCGAACTGCATCGCATCGTTGCCGTCGATGTCGATCGAACAGGCGGCGAAGGCCGGGGAGGCGGCGAGCAGGACCGACCCGAAAAGCAGCAGTGAACGAATCATTTCCAGTCTCCCTGAGTGGTTGAACGGCTCGCCGCGGCAGCCAGGCCCATTTGCCGCGGCCGGGAAAGGATGTGTGCCGATGGCTGCGATCAAAGGCCGGCTGCCAGTGGCGCGATGTCGCAGCGGGCGCAATCAGCCGCCGGCGGTGAGGCGGAGAGTGAGGTTGATCGCGATGTCCGACGTGCGCAGCGCCGGCAGGTCCTCGCCAAGCGTGATCTGGAATTCGCCGCTGTCTCCCGTGCGCCGGATCAGTCCGAAGTTCAACTGGTTGCCCGCGCTGCCGAGAAATTCCGGCAGGTCGCGATAGAGGGGGCCGTGGGCGTCGGATTGCAGGACGGCGCTCCATTGCCGACCGAGCCGATAGCGCAGCAGGGCGCTGGCGAATGGCACGACGTCACGCGCGGTGTCGCCGAGCAGGCGGTTGTCGCCTTGCACGAGCAGCCCCGCGCGCGCGCCGAAGGTGAGGCGCTCACCAACCGGGAGCACGGTGAATGCGCTGAACGAAACATCGCTGCTGCCGCTATCACCGAGCCGTGCGCGACTTCCGGTCGGCAGTTTTGCGCCGAGGCTGATGCCGGTCACGCCGCGCGTGCCACTGCGCCAGCTTCGCGTGAGATCGAGCAGCAGGGGACCGACGCCCGATTGGCCACGATCGAGGGCGTACAGCACCTCGTCGCCGCGTTGCACCTCGACCTGCGGTGCATGCGTGCCGAGCAGGCCGCGATCGCCGTTGTCGAAGCCGAATGCGCTATGGAAGCGCTCGACGGGCCGGTCGAGGAATCCGGTGCCGAGCCACAGGTGGCTGATCGACGCGCGCAGGCTCCAACTGGCATTGAAGGCGTGGATCGCGCTCAGGCGCGTCTCATGTGTTTCGGCATCGAAGAGCAGGCTGGCGTTGCCGCGGAACTGCTGCAGCTCGGTATTGGCGACGCTGACGGTGGCGTCGAATTGCCAGGCGCCTGGCGCGGGCACCGCAGGCGTCAGTGGCAGCCCGGTCGCAAGTGCAAACGGATTGCTGTCGCGGACCGGCAGCCAGCCCGGCGGCGCATCGGCGACCGCTGGGTTGCCGGTGAAAAGCAGGACGGCGCAGGCAATCCATCGCGACTGGTTCGAGAAAGGCATTGCAAGTATCTGAATATAAGATAGTTTCGCGGATCGAATTACATGCGGAAAACACCGTAGCGACCTTGCTCGATCGGCGCGTTGAGCGAGGCTGAAATGGCCAGGCCGAGTACGCGGCGCGTGTCGACCGGATCGATCACGCCATCGTCCCAGAGCCGGGCGCTGGCGTAGTAGGGATGGCCCTGGCGCTCGTATTGCTCGCGGATCGGCTCCTTGAAGGCGGCCTCATCCTCGGCCGGCCAGGTCTTGCCGGCCCCTTCGATGCCATCGCGCTTGACCGTCGCCAGCACGCTGGCGGCCTGTTCGCCGCCCATCACGCTGATGCGCGAATTCGGCCACATCCAGAGGAAACGCGCGCCGTAGGCTCGGCCGCACATTGCGTAGTTGCCAGCACCGAAACTGCCGCCGATGACGACGGTGAATTTCGGTACATGCGAGCAGGCCACGGCGGTGACCATCTTTGCCCCGTCCTTGGCGATGCCCGCGTTTTCGTACTTGCGACCGACCATGAAGCCGGTGATGTTCTGCAGGAACACGAGCGGGATGTTGCGCTGGTTGCACAGTTCGATGAAGTGCGCGCCCTTCAGCGCCGATTCGGCGAACAGGATGCCGTTGTTGGCGACGATGCCGACCGGGTAACCGTGGATGTGCGCGAAGCCGGTGATCAGCGTCTTCGCATAGCGCGCCTTGAACTCGGAGAACTCCGAGCCATCGACGATGCGCGCGATCAGCTCGCGGATGTCGAACGGGATGCGCGTGTCGCGCGGAACGACGCCGTAGATCTCGGCGGGCGGATAGGCGGGCTCGCGCGGCTCGGCAACGGCCAGCGCGACGCTCTTGGTTCGATTGAGGTTGCCGACGAGGTCGCGCGCGATACTCAGCGCATGCGTGTCGTTCTCGGCAAAGTGATCCGCCACGCCGGAAACGGAGGTATGCACGTCGGCGCCACCGAGCGATTCCGCGTCGACGATTTCGCCGGTCGCGGCCTTCACCAGCGGCGGTCCGCCGAGGAAGATCGTGCCCTGCTCGCGGACGATGATGGTCTCGTCGCTCATCGCCGGCACATAGGCTCCACCGGCCGTGCACGAGCCCATGACAACGGCGATCTGCGGGATGCCGAGCGCGCTCATGCGTGCCTGGTTGTAGAAGATCCGGCCGAAATGCTCGCGGTCCGGGAAGACCTCGTCCTGCAGCGGCAGGAAGGCACCACCGGAATCGACCAGGTAGACGCAGGGCAGGCGGTTCTCCAGCGCCACTTCCTGCGCGCGCAGGTGCTTTTTCACGGTCATCGGGAAATAGGTGCCGCCCTTGACCGTGGCATCGTTGGCGACGACGAGGATTTCCTGGCCGCGGACCCGGCCAATGCCGGTGATCAGCCCGGCGCAGGGCGCCGCATCGTCGTACATGCCGTGGGCCGCCAGCGGCGACAGCTCGAGGAAGGGCGAACCGGGATCGAGCAGGGCGCGGATGCGTTCGCGCGGAAGCAGCTTGCCGCGCTCGGTGTGCTTGTTGCGCGCCTTTTCGCCGCCGCCCTGGGAAGTGCGCAGCAACTGCTGCTTGAGATCCTCGACCAGTCCGCGAAGGTTCGCGTCGTTGGCGACGAAGTCAGGGGAGCGCGGGTCGATGTGCGAAAGGATGCGGGGCATGTCGGCGGGGCGTGACCGGGAAGGCTGATCAGAGCACAGGCTGGCGCGTTCTGCCAACACCGTGGCCGCAAAATGAAACCGGCCGCGCGTGGCGGCCGGTTTGCGTGGGGCTGAAGCGCCGGATCAGTGGTCCTTGGCTTCTTCTTTCTTCTCTTCCGCCGCGTCCTTCATCTTGTCGGCGGCATCGCCCATGGCTTCGCCGGATGCCTTGGTTGCATCGGCAGCGGCTTCGGTCGCGTTTGCTGCGGCGTCCATGGTGGTGGCGGCAGCGGAATCCACGGCTGCGCCGGTGGCCTCGGCAGCCTGCTTTGCGGCAGCTGCCGCGTCGTCAGCGGCCTTCTGCGTGGCGGCAGCGGCTTCCTGGGCAGCCTTGTTGGCGGCGTCTGCAGCGTCCTGCGCGCTCTTCTGCGCATCGTTGCCGCAGGCGCCCAGAGCGAGTGTCAGTGCCGAAGCCAGAAGAACTCGATTGAATTTCATGGTGTCCCCTCGAAAAGTAGCGGCGTATCAGGGTGGTCGGAGTGCTGCCCGCCGCGTTGGCAACTTCCGTGACCGGGCACGTCAATGCCTGGTGGTTCGGGTTGGATCGTTCGCCGGTCCAGCATACTTTACCCGCATGCCGGACCGACTAGGTTACGCCAGTTCGATGGCAATGGCGGTGGCTTCGCCGCCGCCGATGCACAGTGTTGCAACGCCGCGCTTGCCGCCGTGCTTGCGCAGGGCATTGATAAGGGTGACCACGAGGCGCGCGCCCGATGCCCCGATCGGATGGCCCAGCGCGCAGGCGCCGCCGTGCACGTTGATCTTGGCATGCGGGATGCCGAGTTCACGGGTCGGCGCCATGGCGACAACCGCGAATGCCTCGTTGATTTCGTAGAGATCGACGTCCTCGGCCTTCCAGCCGACCTGCTTGAGCAGCTTCTGGATGGCGCCGACCGGTGCCGTGGTGAACCACTCCGGCTCCTGCGAATTGGTGGCATGGCCGAGGATGCGGGCGAGCGGCTTGATGCCGCGCTTGGCGGCCTCGTCGGCCGACATGACGATGGTCGCCGCGGCGCCATCGGAAATGCTCGAGGAGCTGGCTGCGGTAACCGTGCCATTCTCCTTGCGGAAGGCCGGCTTCAGGGTCGGGATCTTGGCGATATCGGATTTCCCGGGCTGCTCGTCAGTGGCGAACTCGGCATCGCCCTTGCGCGTCTTGACCGTGACCGGGACGATTTCGTCGACGAAGGCGCCGGAAGCGATGGCGGCCTGGGCGCGCTTGACCGATTCGGTGGAGAAGGCGTCCTGCTCCTCGCGGGTGAAGCCGTACTTGTCGGCGGTCGCTTCGGCGAAGACGCCCATGGACTTGCCGTCGTAGGGATTGGTCAGGCCATCCCAGGCCATGTGGTCGACGGCCTCGAAGTTGCCATAGCGGTTGCCGGTCCGTGAATTCGGGATCATGTGCGGCGCATTGGTCATCGACTCCATGCCGCCGGCGACGACGATATTCGCCGAACCGGCCTTGATCAGGTCATGGGCGAGCATGATCGCCTTCATGCCCGAGCCGCAGACCTTGTTGATCGTGGTGCAGCCGGTCGATTTCGGCAGGCCGGCGGCCAGCGACGCCTGGCGAGCAGGCGCCTGGCCCAGGTTGCCGGGCAGCACGCAGCCCATGATGACTTCGGAGACATCGGCGGCGGGCACGCCGGATTGCTCGAGGGCGGCCTTGATGGCGGTGGCGCCGAGGGTGGTGGTCGGGACGCCGGTGAACTGGCCCAGGAAGGAGCCGATGGCGGTGCGCTTGGCCCCGACGATGACGATACCGGACATGAAAAAGCCTCCAGATTGATGGACTTGCGGCGCGAAACGCGTACAGCGGCGCCGGAAAGGGACTGATTATCGCACGATGGCCAGATACGGAAACATGAGTCGGCCTTGCGGGACTATCGGGACCCAAACTTGACCTCGAACTCAAGGAATTCAAGGATAGGGGCATGAAAACCGCCAAAACGGCCCTGCGCCTTGCAGCGTTGCTGGTGACTGGCGTGGCGGCAGGTACTGCCGCTGCCGCGACCATAGCCGTGACCACGACCGCCGATTCGATCGCCAATGACGGCCTATGCAGCCTGCGCGAGGCGATCACCGCGGCGAACACCGACGCCGCGTTCAACGGTTGCGTGGCCGGCAATGGCGTCGACGAGATCGTGCTTGCGGCCGCCGAGTACCGGTTCGAGCTGGCCGGGGCCGGCGAAGATGCGAATGCCAGCGGCGACCTCGATGTGCGCAGCAGCCTGGTCCTGCGCGGCGCAGGCGCCGATGTCACGCGCATCCGCGGCGACCGCGAGGACCGCGTGTTCGATCTGGCCATGCCCGGGGCGGGGCAGCCGATCATCGTGTCCCTGCAGGGCGTGACCGTGCGCAATGGCGCCGGAGCGCTCGGTGGCGCCATCCTGAACAATGCCGGCGTGACCCTGCTGGTTTCGGGCTGCTCGTTCACCGGGAATGCCGCAGACCAGGGCGCCGGCATCGCCTCGATGGGCGTCTTCGAAATCGAGAATTCGGTGTTCCATGCCAATGACGCCGTCGAGGGTGGCGCGATCTGGACCTCGGGGTCGGGCAGCACCTCGGTGCGCAATGTCACCTTCGATTCCAATACCAGCACCGGATCGGGCTCGGTCGCCGTGCTCAACGCCGGGGCCTCGTTCAACAACGTGACCCTGAGCCAGAACATCGCCGACAGCGATTTCGACGACATCGGCGACGGCGCCATTGTCGCCAACGCCAGCGTCTCGATATCCAACAGCATCATCGCGCGCAACGTCGACCTCAGCCTCGGTGGCAGCGCGCTGGTCAATCCCGATTGCGCGGTGGGACCCGGCGGAACGCTCGATTCCGCGGGCTACAACCTGATCGGCAACATCGGCAACACCTGCACATTGGGCAACGCACAGGCCAGCGACCAGGTCGGCAATGCGGCGCAGCCGATCAACCCCCTGTTGCAGCCGTTCGCGATCTACGGCGGTACCGTCGAAGTCTTCCTGCCCACCGTCAACAGCCCTGCGGTCGAGCGCGGCAGTCCGGCGCCGACGGGCGATCCGGGCGCCTGCGAAGCAACCGATGCGCGAGGCGTCGTACGTCCGCAGGCGAGCCGCTGCGACATCGGCGCGGCCGAACTCGATGACCTGGTCTTCCGCGACGGTTTCGATCCGCCATTGCCCTGACCGCGACGGGTCCGCATGATCCGCGCATGATTGCCACACAGCAGGCGCGCAACCTCCACCTCGAAGCCCAGGGTCTGCTGCACAGACCGCCCGCGCGGCCGCGCCCGGCCGACCTGCTGGCCGCGATCGAGCGCATGCAACTGCTGCAGATAGATACCATCCACGTGGTCGCGCGCAGCCCCTACCTGGTCCTGTTCGCCCGGCTCGGCAACTACCCGGCGGAATGGCTGGACGCGGCGCTGGATCGCGGCGAGATCTTCGAGTGCTGGTCGCACGAGGCGTGCTTCGTGCCGGCTTCGCGCTTCGCCCTGCATCGCGCACACCATGCCTGCGGCGGGCGCGATCGCCACTGGGCCGACAAGCATGCCGCGCGCGCCCACGAAGCGCAGCGCGCCGGCATGGAGGCCGTGCTTGCCTTCATCCGCGAAAACGGGCCGGCACGGACCTCCGACTTCGAGGGCACGAAGCGCGCCCGGTCCGGCTGGTGGGGCTGGAAGGACGAAAAGCGCTGGCTGGAGGCATTGTTCGCGCGCGGCGAACTGATGGTGGCGCGGCGCGAGCGCTTCCAGCGCGTCTACGACCTCAGCGAGCGCGTGATCGCGCGCATGGGGCAGGCGCCGGCCACGCAGCCGCCGGAGCCTGCGCAGATCGCGCGAACGCTGATCGTCGATGCGGTCAGGGCGCTCGGCATCACCCAGGCGCGCTGGATCGCCGACTACTACCGTACCGGTCGCAAGCACAAGGATGCCGATCTCGACGCACTCGTCGCAGCAGGCGAGTTGATCCGGGTCGACGTGCGCGGCTGGGAATATCCGGGTTACGTGCACGCGGATCGCGCCGACCTTCTGGAGCGCGCACGCGCGGGCCGGTTGCGCGCGACACACACCACCCTGCTGTCGCCTTTCGATCCGGTGGTCTGGGATCGCGCGCGCGCCAGCGCGATGTTCGGCTTCGACTACCGGATCGAGTGCTATACGCCCGAAGCGAAACGCCAGTATGGCTACTTCGTGTTGCCGGTCCTGTGCCGCGGCCGCCTGGTCGGCAGGCTCGATGCCAAGGCACACCGCAGCGAGGGCCGCTTCGAGGTCAAGGCCATCCATCTCGAAGCCGGCGTTGAAGCGGAGGAGACCCTGGTGGCGGATCTGGCCGATGCCATCCGGCGTTGCGCGGACTGGCATTCGACGCCACGGGTGACGGTCCGGCGTAGCGAGCCGCGCGCCCTGGCCACGGCGCTGCGCCAGGCCCTGCGATCCTGAGCCGATCCACCGCGACCTGTACCCGATCGGGCCAGCTCTGCGATCATGCACGACCCGAATGCGCCCAAAGCGACCCCAGCATGGATTTTGAACACGGCATCACGGCCATCGATACCGGCTTCAACCGGCCGCGCTTCGATGCCAGCCACCTGATGGTCGAGCGTGGCCGCGCGGCGTTCATCGATGTCGGCACGAATTACTCGATCCCGGCGTTGCTCGCCGAGCTCGACGCCAAGGGCGTCGGCCGCGACGCGGTCGATTACGTGATCGTCACCCACGTGCATCTCGATCATGCCGGCGGGGCCGGCGAAATCATGCGCCAGCTGCCGAATGCGCGCCTCGCCGTGCATCCGCGCGGCGCGCCGCACATGATCAATCCGGCGCGCCTGGTCGCCAGTGCATCATCGGTCTATGGCGCCGAGGAAGTCCGCCGCACCTACGGTGAGCTCGTGCCGGTGCCGGCCGGGCGCATCCTCGAGATCCGCGACGAAGCGGTCATCGATTTCGCCGGACGGGCCTTGCGCTGCCTCGATACGCCCGGCCATGCGCGGCATCATTTTTCGGTCTGGGACGAGCGCAGTCGCGCGTTCTTCCCGGGCGACACCTTCGGCCTTTCCTACCGCGAATTCGACACCGATCGCGGCGCCTTCATCCTGCCGACGACGACACCGGTGCAGTTCGATCCGGTCGCGCTGAAAGGCTCGATCGCGCGCATGCTGCTGTTCAGGCCGGCGGCGATGTTCCTCACCCACTACAGCCGGGTCGACGACGTCGAGCGGCTTGGCCGCGACCTGTTCGCGCAGATCGATGCGATGGTCGCGATCGCCGAGGCGCTGAACGGAAGCGCGGATCGCCACGATCGCATCAAGGAAGGCCTGGCCGAACTCTACCTGGGGCGAGCCGAGGCGCATGGATGTGCGATGTCGCATGGGCGCATGCGCGAACTGCTCGCCTCGGATATCGAACTGAATGCGCAGGGCCTGGAGATCTGGCTCGACCACGGGCGCCGCTGACGATCATTGCTCCATGACGGAACCGGTGCGCGGATTCATGTTCGCACCGGCCAATCCACCTCGCCGGCGATCACGGTCTGCGTCTGCCCGCCAACCCAGACGGTCGAATCCGCATCGATACGCAGGAAAAGCCTTGCGTCGTGGCCGATCTCGCGGCCCTGGCTGACCGTGTAGCCACGCGCAAGCGGACCATCCGGTTCGGCCGCCGCGATGTAGGCGGCGACGAGGCCGTTGGCCGCCCCCGAAGCAGGATCCTCGACGATGTCCACGCCGGCCGGAAACGCCCGCAGCACGAGGTCGTGGCCGGGTTCGTCGCTGCGTGCGAACACGGTCAGGCCGAGGCTGTCGCTGTCGAGCGCGATTTTTCGTATCGCCGCGTGATCGGGCTTCCAGGCGCGCAGTTCCGCGACGCTGTCCAGTTCGGCCAGCCACCAGCGCCGACCGCCTTCGACGAAGGCTGGCGGCAACCTGCCGAGCCTGACCTTGCGCAGGGTCGAGGCGAGCAGGCTTCTGTCGTCGACGCCGGTCTTCAGCACGCTGGCCTTCGGCGCCTGGATGAACAGCCGCCATTGCCCTGGCTCGCCTTCGACGCGAATCGGCAACAGGCCGGCCTGGCATTCCTGGACCAGCACGCCGTCCTTCGGCGTCGCGAATCCCGTAAGCAGGGCGACCTGGGCACTGCCGATCGAGGGATGTCCGGCGAAGGCGATCTCGCGCGTCGGCGTGAAGATGCGCAGGCGGTAGCTGGCCGCGTCGCTGGTCGGGCGGACCAGGAACGTCGTTTCGACGATATCGGTCCAGGCCGCGAATGCCTGCATGGCGGCGTCGCTCCAGTCATCGGCACCGACCACGACGCCGAGCGGATTGCCGCCGCCGGGACGGTGCGTGAATACGTCGAGCTGGTAATAGCGGTTCGAGGGCATGGCGTCCAGGGCCGGGAAGAGCCGGGCGAGGGATGTCGCAGGCACGGCAATCTGCCGGATCAGTGTAGCCTTCATGGGTTGGGCAACAAGGCCCAAGCTTGCCATGTTCCGCGCGCCTTCGACATGACGTGCGGTCGTGTTTCCCGAACCTCCGGTTACAAGGTCCTGCCATGATCAATGTCCACCACCTCAACAATTCGCGTTCGCAACGCGTGCTCTGGCTGCTTGAGGAGCTGAAACTCGACTACGAAGTGATCCGCTACGAGCGCGACGCCAAGACCATGCTGGCGCCACCGGCCCTGCGCAAGATCCACCCGCTCGGCAAGTCGCCGGTGATCACCGATGGCGACACCACGGTCGCCGAATCCGGCGCGATCATCGAGTACATCGTGGACCGCCATGGCGAGGGCAAGCTCAAGCCGGCGCACGGTACGCCCGAGCAGCTGCGCTACACCTACTGGCTGCACTATGCCGAAGGCTCGGCCATGCCACCGCTGCTGATGAGCCTGGTCTTTGCGCGGATCCCGAAAGCGCCGATGCCGTTCTTCGTGCGCCCGGTCGCCAGGGGCATCGCCGACAGGGTGATGGCGGATTTCATCGAGCCCCAGCTCAAGCTCCATCGCGATTATCTGGAAAGCGAACTCAAGGATCGCGACTGGTTCGCGGGAAAGAAGTTCACCGCTGCCGACATCCAGATGAGCTTCCCGGTCGAGGCCTTCGCCGCACGCGGCGGACTGAAGAAAGGCAAGAGCAGGCTTGGCGCCTGGCTTGAGCGCATCCATGATCGACCGGCCTACCAGCGCGCCTTGCTGCGCGGCGGACCCTATGCCCTGATGAGCTAGTACGCGCGGATTGCGCGACCAGGCACGCGCTTGCGTTCGCAATCCCGCGGGCGGCATCCATTCCGCCGTCACGGCATGCGAAACTTGCGGATCGGTTCGGGGGAATCCAACGCGTGACCGCAATGCAGTTCTGGCCGCCTTACGCGCCCGCCATGCTCAATGGCATCGCCCTGCTGCTGGCGCTCGGATTCCGCCGCATCCGCGCGGCCATGGTGCTGGCGATACTGACCGGCGCCTCGCTGCTGCTCGCGGACGTCGCCATCGCGGCGGCGGGCGTGCGCGGCATCGAGGCCGTGCGCATGTTCGCTCCCTGGCTGCTGGTGGCCGCCGCCGCGATTCCGGAACGAAGGCTGGTCGCGCGTCGCAACCTCCTTCTGCTGGGCCTGCTCGCGCTGGCCGGCTGGTTGACGCTGGCGGCGTCGACCGAAACCTGGTCGCACTTGCGCGATGCGCTGCCGATGGGATGGCTGCCATGGGACAGCGCGCGCGTGGCGGCCGGCCTGGTCGTGGTCGCGGCGGCGTGCTGCCTGCTGCGCTGGGCGAGGCAGCGCGTCCTGATGGAGTTCGCCCTGGTGCCGGTGCTGGTCCTGGCCGCCATCGCGCAATTGCCGGCCGTGGGCGCGATGGCCGCCGCCGACCTTCTGGGAGTGGCCGCCGCGATCGCCCTGGTGGCCATCCTGCATACCTCCTACCGGATGGCCTTCGTCGATGGCCTGGCCGGCCTGCCGAACCGCCGCGCGCTCGACGAAACGCTGGCGCGCATCTCAGGCGACTATGCGCTGGCCATGGTCGACGTCGACCACTTCAAGGCGTTCAACGATCGCCATGGACACGCCGCGGGCGACCGCGCCTTGCGGGCGGTGGCCGAGCAGTTGCGCGCGACCCGCGGTGCCAGTGCATTCCGCTATGGCGGCGAGGAGTTTTGCCTGCTCTTCACCGGCAGTCGCGTGGAGGGCGCCAGGGAAGCCTGCGAGGCGTTGCGCGGGCGCGTCGCCGGGATGCGCGTTCGTGTTCGCCCGGCGCCGGCCCCGCGGCGACGACCATCGGCGCGGCGATCCGGCGCGGGCGAGGTCGCGGTTACGGTGAGCATCGGCCTGGCCGCGCGCAGCGGCAAGCTGCGCGCGCCCGCCGATGTCCTCAAGGCGGCCGACAAGGCGCTCTACCGGGCCAAGGCGCAGGGCCGCAACCGCGTCGTTCCAGCCTAGCCAGCGGCGCCGCGACGCGCACGGGACTTCAGCCGCGGCGGACCGCCAGGAAGCGGCTGTTGCGCAGCAAGGCCGCCGAGACCAGCGAGACCAGCACGCCGATCGGGAAGATTTCGGCGAAAGTCATCGGCATGCGGAACAGCGGGTTGGCGTACTGGTCGGCGAATTGCCGCATTTCCGCGGCCAGCGCCGCCAGGGCCTCGGCACTGGCGCCGCTCGCCCTCTGCTGCTCGATCATGGCGCTGGAATAGGCGCCGATGAAATCGGCGCCGGTGATGGCCAGCGCGGCTTCCCAGGCGAGCACGTAGAAGATGCTGGCGACGAGGCTGATGCCAAGTCCGATGCCGAGTGCCGGCCAGAAGCGGATGATGCCGCCGCGAACGAGGTCGCGCTCGCGCTTGACCGCGATGAAGATCATGGAGAAGGCGATGAGCATGGTCAGGTAGCCGACAACCATGCCCCAGGTGGCCGGTGGCTCGTCCTTCATCACCAGGCACAAGACGGCCAGTGGAATGCCGACGATCAGGCCGGCGATGGTTCCGTACTTGAGGATGGTCCTGAACATGCGTGCGCTCCCGGTGCGTTCGAAGGGCCGCCATTGGCGCAATTTCGCGCGCTGCAGGCAATCGCCCGAACGGGTGATTGCGGCAGGATCACTCCGATCGACGAGGCTCAGGAGACGATGCCGAGCTCGCGGGCGCGGTTGATCGCTTCGGTGCGGCGCCGGGCCCCGAGTTTCTCGAACAGGCGCGCCACGTGGGTCTTCACCGTATTCGGCGAGACTTCCAGGCGCCGCGCGATCTCCTTGTTGGAATAGCCTGCCGCGATCTCCCTGAGCACCATCAGTTCGCGCGGGCTGATGCCGAGTTCGGCCTGCGCCTGCGGATTGCCATCGCCGGCGCGAGGCCTCGCCGTCCCGAACAGGCGGGCGCCGAGGAAGATGCCCAGGCCGAGGAAGGCGAGCGCGATGAGGAACACGTAGACATGATCCCAGTGCGAACGCGCCAGGCGCTGGTAGTCGAGCCACTGCAGGGCCGCCGTCCCGACCGCCAGCAGGGCGCCGTAGACCATTGCCGGTTTCCAGGTCATTCGTCCATCCCCGCCACCGCCGTTGCGGCCCCGGCCATCGGGCCCTGGCGCCGCTGCGGCCAAGAATAGCCGGGATGGCGGCGGATGGTAGGGCAGGAAAGGGATTGGCGATGCGAGCGCGGGATCGGCCCGGGCCTGCACGGCGGTGTCGCCAATGGCTAGTCGATGACCGCGATGCCGAGGCGCCTGTCGTTTTCCCTGACCCGGCGGCAATCGCCGCCGCCCATGTCGAAATCGCGGCAGACCTGCGGCCGCAAGGAATAAATCGTGCAGCGCATCGTGTCGCGATCGAGGGCCGTGCACCAGCCGTCGTCGCGGCGCCGCATCACGTCCATGCCGTGTTCGTCCTGGTCGACGAGATGCCCCGGCGTCGGATCATCGGACATCACGTAGACGGCCAGGCGGCAGCAGGTCGCCTCGCAGCGGCTGCACTGGATGGCCGGATCGATCGCGTCGTCGTCGAGGTCGGGTGTCAGAATCATTTCATCCCGATGTCGAAGGAGGCTTCGATTTCCAGGTCTTCAGCACGGCGTTCTCGCGCTCTGGCGTGAGGCCCGCATCGAGCGTGGCCTGGCGCTCGGCGGGCAGGCTGCGGAACCACGCCAGCGTATCGATGGCGGTAGTCGCGAGCGTGCGGAAGCTGAGCCCGGTGGCCAGCGCGCGCGAGATGTCGCGCTGGGCGAAGCCGGTGCTGTCGCCGCGCGCCGGGATCCACACCGGCATGTCCGACCATTGCGAGACTTTCTGTGCGCTGAGGAAATCGGTCGGGATCCAGTTCAGGCGTGCGCCGGCCGTGTTCGTCGCGCGGATGCCGTGCAGCATCGCGGCGGTGCTCAGCGGGTAGTCGGGCCCGGTCGCGTTGAACGTGCCGATGCTGCGCGTCTCGGCGATGCGGATCATCCATTCGGCGAGATCGCGCGCATCGATGAACTGCACCGGATCGCTGCCATCGCCCGGGGCGACGACCTCGCCACCGCGGGCCAGGCGCACCGGCCAGTAGGTGAAGCGGTCGGTCGGATCGCCGGGGCCGACGATCAGGCCCGGGCGCACGATGGTCGTGATGCCGGGAAACTGCTTCTCGGCTTCCAGTTCGCACGCCACCTTGAGCGGTCCGTACAGGCCCGGGTTGGCCTTCAGGGTCGCGCCGGTTTCCTTCATCACGTCCTTGCCCGTGTACTTCACAAGCGCGGTCGCTTCGCCGGCATTCGGCTGGCTGTTGTCCGCATACACCGAGATGGACGAGACGTAGATGTAATGGCGGACCTTGCCCTTGAGCACCTTGCCGGCATCGCGAACCCAGAACGGAACACGCGTCGGATTGTCGATGCAGACGTCCCACTCGCGGTTCTTCAGCGCATCGAGCGTGCCGCTGTCGCGATCGCCGCTGAGGTGTTCGACCGCGGCCGGCAGGTCGGATTCACGCTTGCCACGGTTGAAAACCGTGACCTGATGGCCACGCGACACGGCATAGCGCACCTGGTTGGGTCCGATGAATCCGGTGCCGCCGAGAATGAGGATGCGCAAGGGCTTGCTGGCGGTCGGGGCGGTCGTGGCGGCAAGCGCATGCCTGCCGGAAAGCCCGATGGCCCCGGCAAGGGCGCCCAACTTGATAAGATTGCGTCGGCTGATCGACATGGCTGACTCCTGGAAGGCCGATTGAACGCCCCGGTATGAGGATTTGCCGGCTGAACGCAGGGTGCGGGCCGGAAGGGCGACGCAGCGTGGCGGGAATCACGGGTCATTCTACAGTGCCATCAGTCCTGCGCAGCGCTCGCTGCCTTTTTACGTCCGGCGCGGGATCGCTCCCCTGGCCTTGAATGCGCTCCGCCCTGGCGGGGCATTGATCGATATTCTTCCTGGTAACTGCACGACATGGCCCTGATTGAACTCCGCAAGCTCGACTACAGCGTCGGCGGTCCGCTCCTGCTCGAAAACGTCGAGTTCATGCTCGAGCCGCGCGAGCGCGTCTGCGTGGTCGGGCGCAACGGCGCCGGCAAGTCGACCCTGCTCAAGCTGATCGATGGCGAGATCCGCCCCGACGACGGCGAGGTGCGCGTGACGCCGGGCGTGGTCGTCGCGCGGCTGGCGCAGGAAGTCCCGCTGGGCACCGACGGCACGATCTTCGACGTCGTGGCAGGCGCGCTTGGCGACATCGGCAAGCTGCTCGCCGAGTTCCACCACATCAGCCATCACCTCGTCGACGACAGCGACATGCGCGCGATGTCGGCCGTGCAGACGAAGATCGAAGCGGCCAATGGCTGGGATCTCGATCGCCGCGTGACCCAGGTGCTTTCGAAACTCGAACTGCCCGAGGACGACGAATTCTCGTCGCTGTCCGGCGGCATGAAGCGCCGCGTGCTGCTGGCGCGGGCGCTCGTGCTCGAGCCCGACGTGCTGCTGCTCGACGAGCCGACCAACCACCTCGACATCGAGGCGATCGCCTGGCTGGAGGAATTCCTGCGCAACTTCGCCGGCAGCGTGATCTTCATCACCCATGACCGCCGCTTCGTGCGTTCGCTGGCCACGCGCATCATCGAGATCGATCGCGGCAGCGTGACCAGCTGGCCGGGCGACTACGAGAATTACCTGCGCCGTCGCGAGGAGCGCCTGCACGCCGAAGCACAGGCGAGCGCGCTGTTCGACAAGAAGCTGGCCCAGGAGGAAGTCTGGATCCGCCAGGGCATCAAGGCGCGGCGCACCCGCGACGAAGGCCGCGTGCGCCGGCTCGAGGCGATGCGCCGCGAACGCAGCGAGCGCCGCGTCCAGCAGGGCAACGTGCGCATGCAGGCGGGCAGTGCGCAGAATTCCGGGCGCAAGGTGATCGAAGCGAAGGACATCAGCTATGCCATACCCGGTCGCACCCTGATCGACCATTTCTCGACCACGGTGATGCGCGGCGACCGCATCGGCCTGATCGGCCCGAACGGATCGGGCAAGACGACCTTGCTGCGCCTGCTGCTCGGCCAGCTGGAACCGCAGTCCGGCGAGATCCGCATCGGCACCCAGCTCGAGATCGCCTACTTCGACCAGCATCGCGCGCAGTTGCGCGAGGACATGAGCGCGCTCGACAACGTCGCCGATGGTCGCGAGTTCATCGAGATCAACGGCGCACGCAAGCATGCGATCGGCTATCTGCAGGATTTCCTGTTCACCCCGGAGCGCGCGCGTGCGCCGATCTCGGCGCTGTCGGGCGGCGAGCGCAACCGCCTGCTGCTGGCGCGCCTGTTCGCCAAACCCTCCAACCTGCTGGTCATGGATGAGCCGACCAACGATCTCGATGTCGAGACGCTGGAACTGCTCGAGGAATTGCTGGTCGACTACGCCGGCACGCTGCTGCTGGTCTCGCACGATCGCGAATTCCTCGACAACGTCGTCACCAGCACGCTGGCGCTGGAAGGCGAGGGCCGGGTCGGCGAGTACGTCGGCGGCTACGCGGAGTGGTTGCGCCAGCGTCCGCAGGCGCAGTCGATGCGCCCGCGCAACGAGGCCGCGGCGGCCACGGTCGCGCCACTGGCGCCGGTGCCAGCGCGGCGCAAGCTGGCCTACAAGGAAATGCGCGAGCTGGAAAGCCTGCCCGGCCTGATCGAAACGCTGGAGACGCGCATCGGCGAACTCACGGCGGCGATGAACGATCCGGCGTTCTTCAGGCAGGACGCCCAGGCCATCGTCGCGGCCAACGAAACGATGGCGAAGACCCAGGCCGAACTCGACGCGGCCTATGCACGCTGGCAGGAACTCGAGGCCAGCGCCAGCTAGCCCACGCGAAATGAGTGCGAAACCCTCATTTTGTAGGAGCCCCCTTCAGGGGCGATGCTCTTGGCACATACCGTCGGGAAGGGCATCGCCCCTGAAGGGGGCTCCTACAAGGGATTCCCGGGGAGGAACGCCCAGCCTTCAGGGCATTGCAGCCCAGCGCTCGTACTCGCGCTTGGAAACCTTGCCGTCATGGTTGCTGTCGGCCATGCGGAAATCGTTGGCCAGCAGCTTGTAGCCGGCTGCCTCGGCATTGTCGATGGAACCGTCGCCATTGCTGTCGAGCTGGGCGAAGTCCGGGGCCGGACCCGAAGGCGTGTAACCGGTGCCCGCGCTGCGCACGATGAGCAGGCCGTCGTCGCTGCGGTACTCCGAGTCCGCTTGCGCCATGGCGGCCATGCTGCAGGCGGCCAGCGACGCCAGGGAAAGGCGGAAGATGATTCTGTTCATGACCGGCACTCCAGGGGGAATCGAAGCGTCGATTCTCACCCCGGCGCATTAACCTTGCCCGAACGCGACGATCCTGTAGGCTTGGAATATTTCCCGGCCGCCGAGGTTCGCATGACTACCGCCTACGATTTTTCCGCCCGCGACATCGACGGCAAGGAACAGTCCCTTGCGAAGTACAAGGGCGAGGCCCTGCTGATCGTCAACGTCGCCTCCAAGTGCGGGTTCACCCCGCAATACACGGGGCTTGAGGCACTGCACAAGGAGTATCACGGCAAGGGATTCGAAGTGCTCGGATTTCCCTGCGACCAGTTCGGCCACCAGGAGCCCGGCGACGAGGCGGAGATCAAGAACTTCTGCTCGCTGACCTACGAGGTGAGCTTTCCGATGTTCTCCAAGATCGACGTGAACGGCAGCAAGACGCATCCGCTCTACGAATGGCTCAAGAAGGAAAAATCCGGGTTGCTCGGCATCGGCGCGATCAAGTGGAACTTCACCAAGTTCCTCGTCGACCGCAAGGGCAAGGTGATCAAGCGCTATGCGCCGACCGACACGCCCGAAGCGATCGGCAAGGACGTGGCGAAACTGCTGGGCTGAATCCTGCTGCAAGCGGCATGGCCGATCGCGCCGGTCGGCGGTTCATCGGCCGGCGCTGGCGCTTCCGGTCGTGGCGTCGGCCGGGGCAAATTCCACGGCTGGCGCATCCGCCAGACCGCTGCGCCATTTTTCGAGGCGGGCCTCGATGCTGCGCGAGCTGGCGATCTGCGGTTCGGATCGCTGTTCATCCTGCTCGCGCGCTTCCCATTCGGCCACCCTGTCGCGGGCGAGGGCGAACGCTTCGGGGATCGAGGTGGTCTGGTTCAGCGCTTCGGCCAGGAACGCCTTGCCGAAATAGGTGATCTCCGATTCGGACCCGCAGCCAAACGAGGTGCGGTCGCTGCGCGCCGCGGTGATGACCAAGGTGGAGTCGTCGCGCAGCGCATCGATGAATCCGCCCGAGTAGCAGGCATTGACCACCAGCACCTTCCAGCGCACCGAGGGCGAGGTTGCCAGCGCATCGGCGAGATCCTGCGGGCTGATCTGGTTGAGCGGCAGCGGATCGAGTGCGACGTAAAGCTCGTGCTCCGGGGAACCGTGCGAGGTCAGGTAGACGAGCAGGATGTCCTCGACCGGATCCATGCGCCCGGCGATCGCATCGAGGGCGATGCGCAGGTTGGTCAGTGTCGCCAGCGGACGCGTCGACACGCTGGCCGGATTGTTTTCGAGCACGATGGTGTGGCCGCGCGCCCCGAAGCGCCCGGAAAACAGCTGCTGGACATACTCCGCCTCGTTGCGGAACACGTTTTCGCCGCCGTCGCCGGCGAAGGCGACGACATAGAGGTTGGGCTTGCCGGCGACGCGCGGCTGCAGGTCCTCGATGGCGGCATCGATCAGGCGTGGCTGGTCGAACATGAGCTGTTCGGGGTCGAAGGACGCTGCATCGTCCTGCGCGTCGCCGTCGAAGCCAGCCTGCGCAATGCCGTCGGCGGCGCCGTTGCCGGCCTGCAGCGCAGCCTGGGCGCGCGCTTCATCGTGGGCGATCAGCGGAGCGCCGGGCAACCACCACCAGGGCATCGCCGACACGGCATAGGCCAGTGCCGTGGCGAGCAGGGCCGTGGGCAATCGACGCGGCATCAGCCAGCTGGCCAGGCGCAGCAGCACGAGGAACCACCAGATGATCGACAGCCAGATCAGGCCCGCGGCGAGCCACTCGTGGCCGCTCTCCAGCAGCTGGCCGGCGACGAACCGCAGCGGCCAGTGCACGACCAGCGCGGTTGCCGCGGTCGCGGCCAGGGTGATCGCGGCGACGCCCCAGGCGATGCCGGTGCGACCGGCCAGGCTGACCAGCAGCCAGGCAGCAAGCAGGGTGAGCAGGCTGTCCGCCAGCAACTGGTTGAATCCCCAGCCGTAGACCATGCGCGGCGGAGCCGCTGCGACGCCGAACGTGATCGTTTCGGCGATCAGGTAGGCGACCAGCGCGAGTACGAAGGCGCCGGGACCGGGCAGGGCAGGATTGCCGCGCGGCTTTTGCAGCAGGCAGGCACGCAGTCCGTCGCGCAGGGTGGCCAGGTTCGCGTGCATGCGCTCAGTGCGCCTCGACATCGATGGCGTCGAAATCGCTGACGCAGGGGTGCGCTGAATCGGCCGGGCAGGCAGAGGGCGGGCGCGCTACGAGGGTCGTGCGCAGGCCGGCGGCACGCGCGGCGTCGAGCTCCTCGACGATGTCGGAGAGGAACAGGATCTCGTCAGCCGGGGCGCCGATGGCCGCGGCGATGCGCGCATAGGATGCGCTGTCGCGCTTGGCGCCGGTTTCGGTATCGAAGTAGCCCGAGAAAAGGTGGGTCAGGTCGCCTTCCCCGGTATGGGCAAACAGCAGCTTCTGCGCCGGCACCGATCCCGAAGAGTAGACATAGAGGGATTTGCCCATCGCAGCCCACTTGTTCATGCAGCGCGCCGCGTCGTTGTAGACATGCGCCTGGAAGTCGCTGTCCTTGTAGCCGTCCTGCCAGATCATGCCCTGCAGGGCCTTGAGCGCGGTCGACTTGCGGTCGCTGTCCATCCAGCCGAGAAGCAGGTCGATGATTTCCTGTTCGCTGGCGGAGACCAGCCCGGCCTCGCGCGCCGCCTCATGCAGCCAGTGTTGCACGTCGGGCTGGTCGGCATGGGTGACGACGAATGCGGGAAGGCGCTCGCGGGCATAGGGAAACAGCACGTCCTTGACGAAACTGATCGAGCTGGTCGTGCCTTCGATATCGGTGACGATCGCGCGGATGGCGGGCATGGGCGTGCTTGCGGCAATGGGGATGGTGAAATCGTAACAGGCTGGCATCGGGGCGGGTCGGAATCGTCCGCCGGCCGGCAGCTATTCGTTCACTTCTGCGCCAGCGAAAATTCTTTTGCGTGGCGATGATGGGATCCGGCCCCGCATTTCGTCTGTGTAGTGACACGACCCCAGGATCCAGGGAATTCCCTCTCCCCGGGCGGATCGGGTCGTGTCATTTCGATCCGGAAGTTCCCCAGCTTCCGGGCGAAACGGAGCGTGCCACGCATACCCCAAGGTGCGTGGTGCGCTCCACCTCGGGAGGGTGGCCTTGCTCAGGCTGCCTGGATCGGTTTGCCGGCCTGCATGCGCGGGAACTTCGAGGCGATGTCGTCGCCGGTGAACTCGGCGACCCATCCGGCCGGATTGCTGAACAGCCGGATGGCGACGAAGTACGGCGATTCGCTCATGTCGAACCAGTGTCGCGTGCCGTCGGGCACGCCGATCAGGTCGCCCTTCTCGCAGAGGATCTCGTAGACCCTGTCGCCGACGTGCAGGGTGAACAGCCCGGAGCCGGCGACGAAGAAGCGGACCTCGTCTTCGGCGTGGGTATGCTCGCTGAGGAACTTCTGGCGAAGGGCGGCGCGGTCGGGATGGTCCGGAGTCAGGCTGACCACGTCGACCGTGCGGTAGCCTTCCTCGTCCATCAGGCGGTCGATGTCGGCGCGATAGGCGGCAATGACTTCGTCCTGGCTCGCACCCGGCGCGATCGCCTGCGTGGCTTCCCATTGCTCGAAACGCACGCCGATCCCCGCCAACGCCTCAGCAATCGCCGCGTGGCTGGCGTGATCGGCCAGTACCGTGTTGCCGTCGTTCTCGGCAAAGATGCGCAGTCGGCTCATGCAGTCAGTCTCCTCAGGTCCAGCTCGCAGTTCAGGAGGAACTCGAAGGCCTCGAGATGGCGCCTCGCCTCGGCCATGTCAACGCCCCAGGCATAGATGCCATGGCCGTCGATGAGATACCCGTGCAGGGGCTTGCCGGCATCGAGCCAGGCATCGATCCGGCCGACCAGGACACTCATGTCCTGCGTGTTGGGAAATACCGGCAGGTCGAGCACGCTCTCGTGGGTGTCATGGCCTGAAATGGCCTTCTGCAGCTCCCAGCCCTCGAAGCGCACGTTGCCCGCTGCGGCGAACAGGCGCGAAGCCACGCTCTGCGTGCGCGAGTGCGTGTGCAGCACGGCACCGACCGCGGGAAAGCGGCGATAGATCTGCGTGTGCAGGGCGGTTTCCGCCGAAGGGCGGGCACGGGTGGCGACCGGACGGTTGTCGAGGTCGACGACCATGATGTCGTCGACGCCGAGCTTGCCCTTGTCGCGCCCGGACACCGTCACGGCGACGTGCCGCGCATCCAGGCGCATCGAGAAGTTGCTGCTGGTCGCCGGCGTCCAGCCCAGCGCGGCAAGCTCGCGCGCGTTGTCGGCGATGGTCTGCGCCAGTACGGCAAGAGTGTGCGGATTGAAGGGCGGGGAATTGATGGCCAACTCCAGGTCGGGGGAAATATCTGCGTCCTGCATTACGCCGGCGAATCGTGCCAGGCCGGTCGTCGGGGACGCTCGCGATAATACGCGATCGCTGTCCCGCGGGCAGGCGGGCATCCGCACCCGCGCAGTCTCAGCGTGGGCCGAACGGTTGCCCGGAATCGCTCGCGTGTCCGAGCGAACTGGCTATTTCCCGCAATTCCGCCAGGGCATCGACGGCGCACTTGAGGGTCGCGTCATCCAGTGACTCGATTGCGGTCGGAAGCACGCCGCGCCTGGGTTCCGGCGCGTTGCTCAGAATGCGCTTGCCAGCGGTGGTCGCGTGCAGGCATGAGGCCCGGCCATCCTTCGGATTGCGCCGCACCTCAAGGAATTTTCGTCGCTTCAGTCCGCTGCACAGATTGCTTGCCGTCGTCGGGTGGATATTCAGGCGCGTGGCTACTTCGCCCGGACTGATGCCCGGATCGGCAACGACTTCATGCAGGACCCAGAGCATTGCGGCACCAATGCCCGTCGCACGTTTCACCGCTGCAACATGGTTGCGGGTGGCGCCGAAAACGGCGCGCAATTCACCGAGCAACTGTTTCTCCAGCACTGTCCGGTCAGCATTCACGGTTGTTGGATTTCCTTGATTGTGGGCGAATTTTGAAGTGAACCCAGCATAAATGCATCAGCCACAAACTATTGTGCAATAGTTTGTATGAATATATCATGGATTCTTGTTTTCGAGGAGCACTCTATGAAGTTTGCATACGTAATGCTGGCATCCGCTTCCGTTGCGCTTGCCGGTTGCGGTGGCGTCAGTTACAAGCCGGTCGTGGAGACGGGTTTCGACCGTCTGGTCGCCGACGGTTGCACGAACAAGGATGCACGCCTCAACGTCCGGGCGATGGTCAGCTCGGCATTCAAGGAAACCGTGGTGCTTTCCGATCCGGCGGATGCGACCCGCACCCTGGCAGTCCGTATCCCCGCGGAGGGACTCGGTTCGAAAACCCAGGGCGTGTTTGGCAAAAGCCGCTATGAAGTCGCGCTGGAGAAGCTGCGTCAGTTGAAGGAATCCGGCAGCCCGATCACCGCGAGCCTGCTATGCACCGCCAAGGATCGCGCGCCGACCATCCTGCGCATTCGCTACCTCGAGAATGGCAACGAAAAGGAAATTGAGTTCCAATCCTGACCGGAAGCAGCTGTCCTGGCGGCCTGGCACTCTGCCAGCCCGCCTTGCCCGGTAATCAAGAGGTGCCCGTCATGGCCATTCCAGCAAGGCTGAAATCGTTCCACTCCATCGTGGTCATCGTGCTGATCGTGCTTGCGCTTGTAGTCGCCTGGCAGAACAGCGCCCCGTCGGCGTTGTACTTCCTCGGCTTCAGGGCTGAGCTGCCGCTCATGGTCTGGCTGGGGCTGTTTCTGGCCATCGGCTTCATTCTCGGCGTGAGCCTGATGTGGTCCTATCGACGGCGCACGTCGATGGGCCGGCAGGGCACCCAATAGAGCAGCCATGAACTCCGGCTGGCCCGGCTGCGAATCGTCCAGCTTTCCCGTGAAAACAACGCGGCATCACTGACCGCCGGGCGGTTCCTTCAACGGAGCCGTTCGGCGCGCACTTGCGCAGGCCTGCATGGCTCGCCAGGATTTTCGTTTTGCCCGTGTCCGATCCGGGCAATCCAGGCTGGGTCCCTCCCTGTCCTGCCGCGGCACCCTGCTGTCGCAGGTTCGTGTCCATTTCACCTGCGAAACGCCGTTCTTCGGATTCGAGGAAGAAGGCGGCCGGCATCCGGGTCCTGTCGGCCGGTGCTCCCTCTGGCTTCTGCGGGCGGTTTACCGCCAAGGGCTTGAACGGAGGATGTCGAAATGGGCAATCATGTTGTTCGGAATCATGGGTGGCGTTTGCGCTCGGTGGTGATCTGCATGCTCGGCGTGATTGCGGGTCTTGCCACTGCGCAGCCGCCTGTTGCGGGTTCTCCGGCAAGCATCCAGCGAATGCCTGATCCGATGACTACGCCGAATCCATTTGGCTGGCTGCGAAGTGTTGCGGCGTCGGGGTCGATCGATGCCAGCTCTGCGTTCTTCCAGAGTCTTGGTACCAACGGTCGCTCGTGCAATACCTGTCACCGGCAGGAAGACGGATGGTCGATTACGCCAGCCAGCGTGCGTGCGCGGTTCCTGGCGACGGCGGGAACTGATCCGATCTTTCGCACCAACGATGGCTCGAACTCGCCATTGGCCGATGTATCGACCGTGGACAAGCGCCGCAGCGCGTATTCGATGCTGCTCGGCAAGGGCGTCATCCGGGTCGGCATCGGCATCCCGGCCAATGCCGAATTCACCCTCGACAATGTCGTCGACCCCTATGGCTTCGCCAGCGCCAGCGAACTCTCGCTGTTCCGGCGCCCGCTGCCATCGACCAACCTGGCCTTCCTGACCGGCGTGATGTGGGACGCGCGCGAGACCGTCGCGCCGTTCCTGCCGCCGATGGATGCCGGCGTCGGCCAGGCCGATCTGGTCGCCAGCCTCAGGCACCAGGTCCTCGATGCAACGCTCGGCCACGCACAGGCGGTCGTTGCGCCCAGCGACGAGCAGATCGACCAGATCGTCCGCTTCGAGCTCGGCCTGACCACGGCGCAGATCCGCGACAACCGGGCGGGATTCCTCAACGAAGACGACGCCATCGGCGGGCCGCGCATCCTCGCCAACCAGCGCTTCCATGTCGGCATCAACGACACCCTGGGCGCCGACCCCACCCTGGCCGCGTTCAACCCGCAGTCGATGATGCTGTTTTCCGCATGGAGCGGAGGCGACGACCGCAATCGCCCGTCACCCTCGCGTGACCGCGAGTCGATTGCCCGGGGCGAGCAGCTGTTCAACGGCAAGCCCATCGCGATCACCAGCGTTGGCGGTCTCAACGATGCGCTCGACATGCCGGTGATCGCGGGAACGTGCACGACCTGCCACAACGCGCCCAATGTCGGCAATCACACGGTGGCATTGCCGCTCGATCTCGGACTCACTGATGCATCGAGGCGCACGCCCGACATGCCGCTGTACACGCTGCGCAATACCGGCACGGGAGAGATCCGGCAGACCACGGATCCAGGACGCGCGCTGCTGACCGGCCGCTGGAAGGACATCGGCAAGTTCAAGGGGCCGGTCCTGCGCGGGGTCGTCGCGCACGCGCCTTACTTCCACAATGGCTCGGCCGCATCGCTGGAGGACGTGGTCGAGTTCTACGACACCCGCTTCACGATCGGCCTGACGGCGCAGGAAAAGCGCGACCTGGTCGCGTTCCTGCGCGCGCTGTAGCCGTCGCTTTCGCGGCTGCGACGAGATGCGCGCCATCTTCGTCGCAGTCCGTGCCGAGGCAGGCTCCACCCGGCCCCGGGATCAGGAATCGGCGTCCTCGCCAACCCATTTGAGCTGGTAAAGGTTGGGCAGCCGGTCCTTGAGGGTTGTGACCGCGCCATGCTCGTGCAGGGTGCGCAGCAGGTCGAGGTTCACTTCGGCGACCAGCAGCGCTTCCGAATTCGGCGCCGCCTCGTTGATGATCGAGTCGCCGGGGAATGCGAAATCCGCCGGCGTGAAAACGGCCGACTGCGCGTAGTGGGTATCGGAAGCCTGCACCTTGGGCAGGTTGCCGACCGCGCCGGCGATGGCGACGTAGCATTCGTTCTCGATGGCGCGGGCACGGGTGCACAGGCGCACGCGCATGTAGCCGTTCTTCATCTCGGTCAGGAACGGCACGAACAGGATCTGCATGCCCTGGTCGGCGAGCAGGCGCGGCAGTTCGGGGAACTCGCTGTCGTAGCAGATCAGGATGCCGATCTTGCCGCAGTCGGTGTCGAAGGCCTTGAGCTTGGTGCCGCCCTTCATGCCCCACCAGCGGCGTTCGCCGGGCGTGATGTGGATCTTGCGCTGTTCGTCGCGACTGCCGTCGCGGCGCAACAGGTAGGCCACGTTGTAGAGGTGCCCGTCTTCGAGGAAGGGCAGGCTGCCGGAAATGATGTTGGTGTTGTAGTTGACCGCCAGCTGGCTCAGGCGGTCACAGATTTCCGGCGTGAACTCGGCCAGCCGCCGGATCGACTGGGCCGGGCTGAGGTCGCCGAACTGCGCCATCAGCGGCATGTGGAACAGCTCGGGAAACAGGACGAAATCGGCGCGCACCGCGCCCATCGAGTCGATGAAGAACTCGGCCTGCTGCAACAGCGATTCGAGCGTGTCGATCGGCCGCATCTGCCACTGCACGAGGCCGATCCGCACCAGGCTGTGCTGGCGCTTGAGCATGTCCGGCTTTTCCTGGTAGTAGATGTTGTTCCACTCGATCAGGGTTGCGTAGGACTTCGATTCGGCATCGAAACGCAGGTAGTTGGTCAGCACCTTGCGCACGTGGAATCCGTTGGCGATCTGGAAACTCAGCACCGGGTCGTAGAGTTCCTTGAGCGAGACCCGTTCGATGTATTCCTTCGGCGTCATCTTGTCGGCATGTTCGGCGTAGCCGGGAATGCGTCCGCCGGCGACGATCGCACGCAGGCCGTAGTTCTCGCACAATGCCTTGCGTGCCTCGTAGAGGCGCCGGGCCAGGCGCATGTTGCGGTAGGCCGGGTCGACCATGATCTCGAGGCCGTACAGCACGTCGCCATTCGGGTCGTAGGTGCTGAAGGTGTACTTGTCGGTGATGTGCTCGTAGCTGTGCGAATCGCCGAACTTGGCGTAGTCGACGATCAGGCTCAAAGCGAAGCCGACCGGCTGGCCGCCGACCGTGACGCACAGCTGGCCATCCGGGAACAGGTCGACCAGCTTGGCAATGTGGTGATGTCCCCAGGGCAGTCCGCCGATGCCGGCGTAGGCGACTTTGGTCACCGCCACCATGGCTTCGTAGTCGTCCATGCGCAGTTTTCGTACTTCGATGATTTCTTCTGTCACGGTGGAACCTCGATTTCTGAGAGTCTGGCGGCACCCGCAGAATCGGGGCGCCGCCGGTCTGGCCCAGTGTAGTGGTTGTGGTGATGCGCCGTTCAGCAGTCTTCGGCATCACCTGGCGGAATCGCCCTTGCGCGTCGGGAATCATCCTGCCCGCGAATGCGATGCCGGCATCTTTCGATTTCGTCCTCACGCCGCCGCGGCGTGGCCATCCGACCGGCAATGTCGTCAGGCGCCGGTCCACATGATGTCGGCATCGTTGTCAATGCGGACGCGCCAATCCCGGCGATAGATGCGCAACCTCGCAGAGGCGGGATTCATGGCGATGACGATCGCGTTCTGGTCGAATTCGGCAGCCATGCGGTCCGCTGCCTCGAGCGATAGACCGGCCACGAGGAACGATGGTTCGCGCCACGGTGCGTGCGCGATGCGCCCGACGCCGACCAGACGGCGCAGGCGGAGCCTTTCCAGCCTTGCGCCGAGGGCATGCGTGCGATGGCGGTTTTCGCTTGCCGGGAGCTTCCTGGAAGCCGGGTTGCAGGCACTGATGAATACCAGCGGCCAATCCCGCCTGGCCCACGATTTCAGGGAATCGGGAAGCGGCTTGCCGATGCGCAGCGTCGCGCGGGCGCCGCCGGGCAGGCGGGCCTCGTAGGAGGCCTGGCGATAAAGGGCCACCAGCTGCTCGGGAGATTGCACGACCTGCGTCGATTACGCCGACACCGGCAGCATGTCGAGACGCTGGTGGACGAGCCGGTCGGCGCGTTCGAGGTCGACCTCGGCCAGCGTCTGCCTGCCGGCGATGAACTCGCGCAGCAGCTGCGCCTGGATTTCGCCGCGTTCAAAAGCCAGCTGGTAGGGAACGCGGGAGAACGTGACCATCCAGTAGCGTGGCACCCAGCGTCCCGGATGGCGTCCGGCGAGCGTGCGGTCGAGTTCGCGCATGAGCAGGTAATCGGCATCGTCGACGCGATCGCGCATCTCGACATAGTTTTCCAGAGCCATCGCCGCAATGGCATCGGCATTCGGCTTGCGCCGGCGTTCGAACTCGGCGAATACCATTGCGCTGTCGCCGGGCGTGGCTTCGAGCAAGTCGGCCAGCTCGACTGCATCCTCGAAGCCCGAATTCATGCCCTGGCCGTGGAACGGAACAATGGCGTGCGAGGCGTCGCCGAGCAGCAGCGCGCGCCCGCCAATGTGCCAGCGATCGAGGTAGAGGGTGCCGAGCAGTCCGGTCGGGTTGCCGACATAGTCCTTTTCGAGATCGGGGATCAGCGGCACCGCATCGGCGAAATCGCGCTGGAAGAATGCGCGCGCCTGAGCGGACGTCACAACGGTTTCCAGGCTCGGCTCGCCTGTATTGGGCAGGAACAGGGTGACCGTGAAACTGCCTTCGGCATTGGGCAGGGCGATGCACATGTAGTTGCCGCGCGGCCAGATGTGCAGCGCATGCGGCTCCATGGCGTAACGCTCGCCGCGTGCCAGGGCTTCGACCAGGGCGGCTGGCAGCCTGCCGGCCGGGAAATCGCCAAGCGCAGGAATCTCGAGCTCCTTGTAACCATGTCCGAGCGGCTCGAAGCGCTCGCCGAGATCGGTCTCCAGCGCCATCGCGGCGCGCAAAGCCGATCCGGCGCCATCGGTGCCGAGGATGACGCCGGCCTGGTGCGCGCGCGTGGTTTCATCTTCGCTGCGCAGGTGCAGCGTGGATGTCTTCCAGTCGACCGCATCGAGGCGCTGGTCGAAGTGGATCGTGGCACCGGCCGATTCGGCCGCGTCGAGCAGGGCCATGTTGAGTGCACCGCGGCTGACCGACCAGATCACTTCCGAATCGTCGCGGCCATAGCGCTGCAGGTTGGTGCGGCCATCGATGTCATGCACCATGCGTCCGCGCATCATCACCGCGATCGGCTGCATGCGTTCCTGCATGCCGGCGACGCGCAGCCCATGCCAGCCACGTTCGGCGAGGGCAAGGTTGATCGATCGGCCGCCGAGGAATCCGGCCTTTCGCGGATCGGGGCGGCGTTCGAAGACGCTGACCTGGAAACCGCGCTGGGCAAGCAGGGTGGCGAGCAGGGCGCCGACCAGGCCGGCACCGACAACCGTGATGGGCGGGGCTTTCATAGGGTGCTCAACGTGCCTGGCGCCAGCGGGCCACCGACTCGACGAGGCGGCGGCAATCCATGTGGCGGTTGTACAGCGGCGTCGGTGCGGCGCGAATGACATCGGGTTCGCGCCAGTCGACGACGATGCCGTCCTTCTGCAAGTGTTCGAACAGCTGCCGGCCCGATTCGCGCGGGCCCTTGACCCGCAGCGAGAGCTGGCATCCGCGCCGCGACGGCTCGGCGGGCGTCGCGATCTCGAGGACATCGGCGACGCGTTCGCGGATCAACCACTCGAGGTAGCCGGTCAGGGCCAGCGACTTCCTGCGCAGATTCCCGAAACCGGCGCGCTGGAAGACCTGCAGGGAAATGCGCAGCGGCGCGAGCGCCAGGATCGGCGGATTCGACAACTGCCAGCCGTCCGCTCCCGGTGTCGGCCGGAATTGCGGACCCATCTGGAAACGCGTGGCTTTTTCGTGGCCCCACCAGCCGGCGAAGCGCGGCCGGTCGGTGCGCGCATGGGCTTCGTGCACGAACGCGCCGGCGACGGCGCCGGGGCCGGAGTTGAGATACTTGTAGCTGCACCAGACGGCGAAATCGCAGCCGCTGTCGTGCAACGCGAGATCGATGTTGCCGGCGGCGTGGGCGAGGTCGAAGCCGACCATGCAGCCCTTGGCGTGGGCGCGTTCCGCGATCGCCTTGAGGTCGAGCGCCTGGCCGGTCAGGTATTGCACGCCGGGCAACATGACCAGGGCGATGCGCGAGCCATGTTCGTCGATGGCGCGCAGGATCGCCGCGTCGGACAGGGTGCCATTGGCCTGGTCGCCCTCGAGTTCGATCAGGTCGGTGGCCGGATCGAATCCGTGGAAACGCACCTGCGCCTCGACCGCATAGCGATCCGACGGGAACGCGCTTTTCTCGATCAGGATCGCCGGGCGCTCGCGCGTTGGTCGGTAGAAGCTGACCATGAGCAGGTGCAGGTTGACGCTGAGCGAATTCATCGCGACGACTTCGCCCGGCTGCGCGCCGACGATGGCGGCGAGGTCGTCGCGCACGAACTCATGGTAATCGAGCCACGGCAGGCGCCCGCGGAAATGCCCTTCCACGGCAAGCTCGGCCCAGTAGTCGAGTTCGTCGATCACGGCCTGGCGGGTTGCGCGCGGCTGCAGGCCAAGGGAATTGCCGCAGAAATAGGCGATCTCGCGGCCTTCCTCATGAGGGATGCAAAATTCCGCGCGGAAACCGGCCAGTGGGTCGGCCGCATCGGCGGCCAGCGCCCATTCCTCGCCGGCGTGGAACGGGTCGGACGCCGTCATTTCAACGAAGCCGCCACGCTGTTGCAGCCGCTGTCGAACTTTGCGATCCAGTCCTTGGCGGTGGCCTCGAGCAGCGGCCGCTGGCAGCGCACCTGCACGGCGATCGTGCCCATCAGGGTGAAGCGGTCACGAATCTCGTAGCGCGTCTTGCCGCGCATCACGAAGTAGTGGTGGACGCCGGATGCGCTGCCATCCAGCGCGGCCTCGTAGCCGGTCTGCGCCTTCGACAGCAGCATTTCGTTCTGCGTGGCGTCGACGAAATCGGCCTCCGATTTCAGCTGGCGCGTCTTGACCGTGACGCTGGCCGTGTCTTCGGTTCCCTGGGTGGCCGGATCGGCGACCTGGAAGATGATCGCCTGCGGATTGCCGTCGGATTTTTCCATGATCGCGCTCCAGCCCTGCGGAACGCTGAAACGGATCTTGCCGCTGTTGAGGTTGTAGTCCGAACCCGTTTGGGCGGCGGCCAGGCCTGCGGCCAGAAGGAGTACCAGGGGAAGCCATTTCATCGGATCACTCCGTGTCGTCGTCATGCGCGAAGCGCGAATAGGGAAGGTCGAGCCACTCCAGGGCGGTGCCATGGAATAGTCGGGCCTGCTCGGCGCCGGAAAGCTTCAGCGCGCTGATGCCGCTGCCAGGTTCCTGCTCGCCGAGCGGAAATGGATAGTCGGTGCCGAGCATGACCGTGTCGACGCCGGCGACGTCGATCAGGTAGCGCAGGGCGGCGTCGTCGTGCACGCAGGAATCGAAATAGATGCGGCCGAAATATTCGCGCGGATTGCGCGAATTGTCGGTGGCGACGAGATCGGGGCGCATGCGGAAACCGTGCTCGATGCGGCCGATCGAATAGGGGAACGAGCCGCCGCCGTGGGCGAAACAGACGCGCAGTTTCGGCAGGCGCTCGAGCACGCCACCGAAAATCAGGCAGCAGGCGGCGCGGGCCTGTTCGGCCGGCATGCCGACCAGCCACGGCAGCCAGTACTTGGGCATCGACTCCCGTCCCATCATGTCCCAGGGATGGACGAGGATAGCCGCGCCCAGATCGGCGGCGGCCTCGAAGAACGGGAACAGTTCGGGCGCGTCGAGATTCCAGTCCTCGATGTGCGAGCCGATCTGCACGGCGGAAATGCCGAGCTGGTCGACGCAGCGCTCCAGTTCCTGGATGGCCAGCGTCGGCGACTGCAGCGGAACGGTGCCGATGCCGGCATAGTTGCGCGGATAGCGCCGGCAGATCTCGGCCGTGTGGTCGTTGAGGAAGCGATGCAGCTCGAGCGCCTGGCTCGGCTTGGCCCAGTAGGAAAACATGACCGGGACGGTCGAGACGACCTGCACGTCGACGGCGAACTTCGCATAGTCGGCAATGCGCACTTCGGGATCGAAGGCGTTGGCCCAGATTTCGCGGAAGAACTTGCCATCCTTGTAGATGCGATGGCGTCCTTCGGCGTTGACCACGATCGGAAAGCGGTCGTCGTGGTATTTCTCGGCCAGATTCGGCCACTTTTCGGGCAGGATATGGGCGTGGGTGTCGATTTTCAGCATGATGTCGAGTGTAACCGGAAGCGGTGCCGGTCAGGCGTCGACGGCGTCGGCATTTGTCGGGTCCTGTGCGCCGGGATCGGGGGCCGGGGCGCTTGTCCGGGGCCGCCCGGCAGCAAGTCGCGCCATCAGGCGCCGGCCTTGCCGTCCCCGTTGAATTTCTCCGGCGCCGGGTTCAGGTGGCCGCAGGCGGAGCAGGTACGCGCTTCGGTCGAGCGATAGAAGCGCTCGAAGACCGCGGGAAAGTCGGTCTCGATGTTCTTCAGCGTGAAGAATTCCTCGAACAGCTTGTGGTTGCAGCGCTCGCAGTACCAGAGCAGGCCGTCCTTCTCGTCGGCCAGGCGCTTGCGCTCGATGACCAGCCCGACCGAATCCGGGCCGCGCTGCGGCGAGTGCGGGATTCGCGGCGGCAGGTAGAACATTTCACCGGCGCGGATCGGGATATCACGCGGGCGGCCATCCTCCTGGATCTTCAGCACCATCTCGCCTTCGAGCTGGTAGAAGAACTCGGGACCCTCGTCCCAGTGGTAGTCGGTGCGCACGTTCGGCCCGCCGACGATCATGACGAAGAAATCGCCGTCGACGATGCACTTGTTGCCGACCGGAGGCTTGAGCAGGTGACGGTGCTCGTCGATCCATTGCTGCAGGTTGAACGCGGGGGTGAGCATGGCGTCTTGTACCGAAAATCCGTCCGGTCAGCGATGCTAGCGGATAAAGCGCGCCGCGTCGCGATCATCGGACAGGAAACAGGCTTCGCGCCTGCCGAACCAGCGGTAGCGGTGGCGCGCGATCCAGCGGTACAGCGCATTGCGCAGTGGTGCCGGGACCAGCCACGCCAGCCAGGCCAGGCGCCACGGCCAGCCGAGCACGTGGGCCACGCGCAGGACCGCGGCCGATTCGGTCCAGGTGCGGTCGGTCCCGACCAGGACGAATGACCCCGGGTCGATGGCATCGATGCCGGCCTTGCGCAGAAGTTCGCGCCCCGCAGGCGATTGCACCGTGGCGAAACGCAGCAGCTGCCGGTGGTCGTGCCTGAGCAGGAACTGCACGCTGCCGCTGCACAGCAGGCAGTGTGCGTCGAAGACGACGATCACGGCGGACCTTCACCTTCGGCGAACTCGAGATAGCCCGAATAGGCGACCAGCGAGCCGAGCACGCGCAAGCGTGCGCCGGCATCGAAGCAGAAGCGGCCGTCATCGCCGCACTCGAGTGCCCAGACCTGCGGAAACCACCGGCGTGGCCAGGGCAGGCCGAACAGGCGGATGGCCTCGAGCTTCATCGACAGGCTGCCGTCGGCAACGTGCAGGGAAAACAGCAGCAATGCGGGGCCGAGGCGCTCGCGCAGTTTGGGGCCGGCGGCGACCACGAGGCGCGAACGCATCGTGCGGCCGGGGAAGTGACGCGTCCAGGTCTCGACAGACGGGTCGGCTGCCAGCTCGAAAGCGAAATCGGTTTCGCTTGTCGCCCGCGGCAGGCGCAGCAGCCAGCAGACGAGGCGTCCGATCGGGTGCTCGGCGCCACTGACGCTGCATCGGCCATGCAGGCGGTGCCTGCCCTGCAGTGAGTGGAAGCGCCGCACCGGCTCGTCGAGGGCATCGCAAGCGCTGCCGAGGATCTGCCGGTAGACCGGTTCGCCGGTCACGGCGTCAGGGCCGGCCACCCATTACGGCAATGCACTTGAGTTCGATGGCGATCGGCGTCGGCAGTGCGCTGATGCCGAGCGTCGTCCGGCAGGGCTGGGCGTCGGTGAAATACTCGGCGTAGATCCGGTTGTAGGTGGCGAAATCGCGTTCCATGTCGGTCAGGAACACGGTGACATCGACCAGGTCCTCCCAGCGCGCGGCGCTGGCTTCGAGCACGGCGCGGACGTTGGCGAACACCTGGTGGCATTGTGCCTCGATGTCGTAGCTGAGCAGCTGGCCGTTGGCGTCGACGACATTGCCGGGAATGGCGTTGCTGCCGGGCTGGCGCGGTCCGACACCGGACAGGAACAACAGGTCGCCGACGCGGCGGGCATGTGGATAGGCGCCGACCGCCTTCGGCGCCGCCGTGGCATGCACGATGCCGCTCATGGCCGGCCTCCGGCCGGGCCGACGACGATCGACTGGCGGTGCCGGGCCTGGTTGGACAGGTCGCGGGCGAGCAGCGTGTACTTGCCGGGGCGCAACCAGAGCTCGACGACCGGATACGGGTCGCTGCTCTGGCGCACCTTGTCGCCATAGGCGGCAATGCGACCCTTGAACTCGATGACCGCGCGGTCCGCGGGTATGGCCTCGTCGGGCTCGCCGTCATAGCGCGCTTCGACCATGCACGGATACTGTTCGTCGCACATGCGACCGCTGACCTCGAAGGGCTGGCGCAGACCGCCGAGGGACAGCCAGGTCGGGCGCCCGCGCTGCAGGGTCTCCTCGGGGAAGAAGACGCTGACGTCATAGGCCTTGCCCTTCAGCGACCAGGGCTTGCCTTCCTTGTCGACGAAGACGATCGGCTGTTTCGGTGCCAGCTTCGTCATGGCCTCGCGATAGTAGGGATGGTCGCTGGCGATCTTGTCATGCGGGATCAGCATGGTCTGTTCGACGGTCAGCGGATCGATGTCGGTGATGCGCTCGAAATGCTGGGCCATGGCGGAGCCGCCCAGGTACTTGCCGTGCTCCTGGATGTGCGCGTAGCCGGCATTGACGACCAGCCGCGCATCCGGGTGTCTCTTGAAGACATCCTTCTTCAGGTTGCGCGCCTGTTCGGCCTCGCGCGCGTCGGCGGTCGAGTTCGACAGCGCTTCGTAGGCGACGACCCGGTAGCCGAGCCTGAGCGCCTCGTGGACCATTTCGGAATAGATCGGTTCTTCCGTGTAGAAGCCCGTCGCCGACACGGCAAATCCGCGCTTGGCCAACGCCTCCATGTCGGTCTCGTAGAGCGTTTCGGCCGCGAACGTGTCGAAGCCTTCTTCGCGCAGGCGCGCCAGCATCTGCACGGTCAGGGTTCGGGTCAGCGGATAGCTGTGGTTCTCGTTGAAGAAGATGGCCTTGCGGCCCCTGGCCAGGCGCGCGATGGCCTCCACGGCGGGCTCGGCCCTGAAATCCGCATCCTGCAGCGGCGAAGGGGCATCGTCGCCAGCCGCTTTCTGCACAATGGAGAAACTGTTGCGGGCACCGACGTAGTCGCCGACCCAGGTCTGGTACCAGCTCAGGTACTGGTTGAAGATGACGCGGAAGGAGAAATCGGTGCTGCTCGCGTAGGCATCGCGCATGAACAGGTATTGAGACAGCAGGCCGCTGCGGGTCTGCGCCTCGGCCATGATCTTTTCCGATTTTTCCACCGCCGCGCGTTGCTGGTGCACGTTGGCCGTGCCGCCGGGCGGAGGAGAATCCTGGGCTTGCACCGCGGTGGCTGAAAGGGCGGCTGCCAGGGCCAGTACCAGGGTCATTGCCAGGTTGAAATTCGCTGCGTCCGGATTTCGCAGGGCGCTCTTCTTGCTGTGCTTGGGAAGGGTCATGCTCATTCCTCCAGTGCCCGCAGGCAAACGGTCAGGCCGGTTCGACAGGATCAGCCGTGTTCGATACAGAGGTTCTTCGGTTCGGTGAAGAAGCGCAGGGCGTCGACGCCGCCCTCGCGGCCGACTCCGGAATTCTTGACGCCGCCGAACGGCGTGCGCAGGTCGCGTGACATCCAGCAGTTGATCCAGACGATGCCGACCTCGAGCCGCGCCGAGACGCGGTGGGCGCGGCCGAGATCGCGCGTCCACAACGAGGCGGCGAGGCCGTACTCGGAATCGTTGGCGATGCGGATCGCATCTTCCTCGTCGTCGAACGGAATCAGGCTGACCACGGGTCCGAAGATTTCCTGCTGGTTGGTCGCGCTTGCCGGGCCGAGTCCCTCGATCACGGTCGGCTCGACGAACCAGCCGCCGGCGCAGCGTCCATCAAGGACGACCGCGTTTCCGCCGCAGAGGATGGCGCCGCCTTCTTCACGTGCCTTGCCGATGGCGGCGACGACCTTGTCGAAGTGTGCGCGCGAGACCAGCGCGCCGAGATCGCTGGACGGATCCTCGGGATCGCCGACGCGCAGGGCGCGCACGGCCTCGAGATAGCGCGCGCGGAACGCGTCGTAGATGCCGCGCTGCACGAGCAGGCGCGATCCGCACAGGCAGATTTCTCCCTGGTTGGCGAATCCGGAACGCACGATCGTGGCGAGGTTTTCGTCGCTGAAATCGAAATCATCGAACACGATGGCCGGATTCTTGCCACCCATCTCCAGCGAAAGCTTCTTGAACATCGGCGCCGCGGTGCTCGCTATCGCGGCGCCGGTGCGCGTGCTGCCGGTGAACGAGATCGCCTTGACCTGCGCATGCTCGACGATGGATTGGCCGACCTCGGGCCCTTGGCCGTGGACGATATTGAGGACGCCGGCGGGGAAGCCGGCGGCCACCGCCAGTTCACCGAGACGGGCAGCGGTGCACGGGGTGATTTCCGAAGGCTTGGCGACCACGGTATTGCCGGCGGCCAGGGCCGGCGCGATCTTCCAGGTGAACAGGTAGAGCGGCAGGTTCCACGGCGAAATGCAGCCGACCACGCCGAGCGGCTGGCGCAGGGTGATGTTGATGGTCCCCGGTCCGGTCACGTGGGCTTCGCTGGCCCATTGCGTGATGGCGGCGGCGAAGAAGCGCAGGTTGGCGACCGCGCGCGGGATGTCGACGCGGCGTGCGACGGAGACCGGCTTGCCGCTGTCGCGCGATTCCAGTGCGGCCAGGTCATCGATCTCCGCTTCGAGCAGGTCGGCCAGGCGCGTCAGCAGGGCTGCGCGCTGCTCGGGTGGAGTAGCCGCCCAGTCGCGTGCGGCGAGTGCCGCGGCGGCGATGGCGGCATCCACATCGGCCTTCGATGATGCCGGGCAAAGGCGGAATGCGCGGCCGGTGGCTGGCTCGAAGACCTCGAGGTAACGGCCGTCGCGTGGCGCCCGGGAAAGGCCGCCGATCAGGTTTTCGAGTTGCGGAAGTTCGCTCATGAGGCAAGCTTACCGGCTTCCGCCCGTGCCCGGGCATGCAGGGAAGGGACCCCGGCCGCGTTGCGCGCAGGCCGGGGATGCCGCCGTCGCTCAGTCGGCCGTGACCGTCAGGCCACGGCGTTCGAGCAGCGGCTTCACGTCGGGCTCGCCACCGCTGAAGTTGCGGAACAGGACCATGGCGTCTTCCGAGCCGCCGCGCGAAAGCAGGGTCTGGCGGAAGTGGTCGCCGTTCTTGCGCGTCAGCCCGCCGTTGGCCTTGAACCACTCGACGCTGTCGGCATCGAGTACTTCGCTCCAGATGTAGGCGTAGTAGCCGGCGGAATAGCCACCCATGATGTGCGAGAAATACGTTGTCCGATAACGCGGCGGCACCGGGGCGAAATCGACGCCGGCCTTCTTCAGCGCCGCCGCCTCGAAGGCGAGTACGCCATCGGCAGCCGGCGCCTGGTCGGCGCTGATCTGGTGCCAGGCCTGGTCGAGCAGGGCGGCGCCGAGGTATTCCGTGGTCGCGAAGCCCTGGTTGAACTTCTCCGATGCCTTGACCTTGTCGAGCAGGTCCTGCGGCAGCGGTTCGCCGGTCTTGTAGTGTTTCGCGTAGTTCTTGAGGATTTCCGGCCACGCCACCCACATCTCGTTGACCTGGGACGGGTATTCGACGAAATCGCGCGGCACCGAGGTGCCTGCGAATCGCGGGTACCTGACGTTCGAGAACATGCCGTGCAGGGCATGGCCGAACTCGTGGAATGCCGTGTTGACCTCGTCATAGGTCATCAGCGTCGGTTCGCCCTCGGGTGGCTTCGGGATGTTCAGGTGGTTGGCGATGACCGGCGAGGTTCCGAGCAGTCCGGATTGCGGAACATAGGCGTTCGCCCAGGCGCCGCCGCGCTTGTTGCTGCGTGCGTAGTAGTCGACGATGAACAGGGCCAGGTGCTTGCCGTTTTCCTCGAACACCTCGAACACGCGGATGTCGGGCAGGTAGACCGGAAGATCCTTGCGCTCCTTGAAGGTGATTCCGTAGAGCTTGGTCGCGGCGTAGAAAACCCCGTTCTGCAGCACGTTGTCCATCTCGAAATACGGACGCAGCTGCTCGGCATCGAGATCGAACTTCTCCTTGCGCACCTTCTCGGTGTAATAGGCCCAGTCGGCCGCCGAGACCTTGAACTGGCCGCCTTCCCTGTCGATGATCTTCTGGATGTCCGCGGCCTCGGCCCTGGCATTGGCGACCGCGGGCGGTGCGAGCTGGGCGAGCAGCTTGTTGACCGCTTCGACGCTGCCTGCGGTCTCGTCGGCGAGCACGTAGGCGGCATGATTGGCATATCCGAGCATTGCCGCACGCTCGGCGCGCAGCTTGACCATCGATGCGACGATGGCGCGGTTGTCGAACTTGCCGCCCTTGCTGCTGCGGTTGAGCGAGGCCTGCATGATGCGCTGGCGCAGCGCGCGATCCTGCAGGGAAGCCAGTGCCGGCTGTCCGCTGGTGTTCTTCAGCGGGATGACGAACTTGTCCTTGAGCTTGCGGCTCTTCGCCGCTTCGCTGGCGGCGCCGATCGCGTCATCGGACAGGCCCTTGAGCTGCTCGCGCTTGTCGACCACGACCGCATCGGCATTGGTCTCCTTCAGCAGGTTCTGGCTGAAGGTGGTCGCCAGCGTCGCCATTTCAGAGTTGATCGCCTTGAGACGCGTCTTGTCAGACTCGGAAAGCTTCGCTCCGGCGCGCACGAAGTCGGTGTAGTAGCGCTCCACCAGCCGCTTTGATTCGGCATCCAGGCCGAGCTTGTCGCGCTGGTCGTAGACCGACTGCACGCGGGCGAACAGCTTGCCGTTGAGCAGGATGAGATCGCTGTGCGCGGAAAGCTTGGGCGCCATCTCGGCCTGGATCTTCTGCATCGCGTCATTGGTGTTGGTGCCGGCCAGCGCGAAGAAGACCCGGGCGACGCGATTGAGCAATTCGCCGCTGCGCTCCATGGCAACGATCGTGTTGTCGAAGGTGGCGGGCTCGTTGCTGTCTGCAATGGCCTCGATCTCGGCGCGGTTGTCGGCCATGCCCTTCTCGAACGCCGGCGCGTAGTCGGCATCCCTGATCTTGTCGAATTGCGGGAACTGGTAGGGCAGGGGGCTCGGTGCGAAGAACGGATTGGTGGCCGCGCTCTGCGCAGCATCCGTGGATTTCGCGGATGTATCCGGTGTCCCGGTTTCGGCCGCGTGCAGCGGTCCCGTGGCGCCAATGGAGAGCGCCAGGGCGCCGGCGAGGGTAAGGCGATAAGCCATCGTCGAGTCTTCCGAATGTCATGTGGAATCCCGAGGGTAGGTCAATTGGTCCCGGATTGCCCGTGACTAAAGTCAGAGCGCAGCCTCATGGCATTCGAGTCGCGGTCCCGCTGACGACGATTCCGCCGCTTTGTGGAATTCGCACATGGATGCGGCTCGGTCGTCCCATGGCATCCCCTTGCCGGATCAGGATCGAAGCAGGTGGCGCAATCAGGCCCGCATCGCGCAGGTAGCCACCGAGGGCCGCCGCCGAGGCGCCGGTCGCCGGATCCTCGAAGACGCCGCCGACCGGAAACGGATTGCGCGACAGGAAAACCGTGTCGCTCTGCCGATGCACGAGCTGCAGCGTGGTCAGGTCGTGGGCCAGCATGAGGGCCTTCACGGTATCAAACGGGTAATCGAGGCTGGCCAGGCGATCGCTGCTGGCTGCCGCCAGGACCAGGTGCCAGGCGCCCGCATAGGCCACCGCTGGCGCAATGGCCGGGTCGAGGTCGCTGCGCTGCCAACCCAGCGCGTCAAGGATCCGGTCGAGCAGGTCATCGTCGACGGAGACGTGCCTTGGCGCGACCGACGTCAGCGACGCCTCGCGCTGGCCATCGCGCAGGGTCACGTCCACTGGCACGATGCCAACCTTCGTGGCCAGCTGATAGGTGGCATCGCCGCTGGTTTCGCCGAGGACGACGCCACTGGCGATCGTGGCATGCCCGCAGAACGGGACTTCGGCCTCGGGACTGTAGTAGCGGACGGTCCGCTCAAGGCCACTGGCAGGCGCGATGAAAGCCGTTTCCGAAAAACCGACTTCGGCCGCGATCCTCTGCATGGTGGGTGCATCGGGAAGGGATTCCCCGACCCAGACGCCGGCAGGGTTTCCGCCCAGGGGATCCGATGCGAATGCGCTGAGTCGGTGCAGTGTTCCGGTGTTCACGATGAAGTCTCCTCGAGGGTGTGCTCATCGTGGGGGCTCGGCGTCCGCAATCAATCTCGCGGGCGCATCGGCCCGGCTGCCGCGCCTGCGGCGGAGGCCGTCGGCACGGCGGGGAGTCGTGGACGCCTGATGCTCAGGCCGCACTCGGGCGCGGGCGCCGGCGCAGAATCTCGTGCTCGATACCGAGGTAGACGGGACTGCCGCGTTGGCCGCTCATGACCAGTTCCCAGAGCCGGACATCGAGTTCGTCGTCGTCGATGGCCGAAATTGGACATTCCGGGAGCGTAGGGTTGCTGCGTGCGGCGCGGGTGATGGGAATGACGTTGCTCATGGCCGACATGCCTTGTGGATACAAGGGTTATAGAGCATCAAGCGTGCCATCGTAACCCTCTGTCGATTCTGAATCCAGTTGAATCAATGTCTTAGGGTGATTTCCTCAACAAATTGGCACGATTCAGTGCGGTTGGTTATTGCCATCATGTGACGAAAATCGACCCGGGCGATCGGTCCTGGCAGGCAGGGGCTGGTCAGACGTTCCTCGCGTCAAGGTCGCCGGCAATGGACCGACCGGCGCCTGGCATGCCAGCATTCGCGGCCGGCCGGCTTCGTCCCGGGCAATCCGGCCGCCCTCCAAGCCTCCTCGAAACCATGCGACTGAACAAATACATCAGCGACACCGGGCACTGTTCCCGGCGCGAGGCCGATCGCCTGATCGCGGCGCGCAAGGTCAGCCTGAACGGCCAGATCGCGCGAATCGGAGACAGCTACGCCGAAGGCGATGAAGTGCTGGTCGAAGGCCAGCGCCTGCGCAACCGCGCCAGCGCGCCCGGCGTGCGCAGGCACGTCTACATCGCGCTGTACAAGCCGGTCGGCGTCACCTGCACGACGGAGACGGCGGTCAAGGGCAACATCATCGATTTCATCGACCACCAGCAGCGCATTTTCCCGATCGGCCGCCTCGACAAGGACTCCGAGGGGCTCATCCTGCTGACCAGCAACGGCGATATCGTCAACGAACTGCTGCGTTCGGAAAACAACCACGAAAAGGAATACCTGGTCGGCGTGAACCGGGCCGTGACCGATGAATTCCTCACCGGAATGGCGCGCGGCGTGCGCATCCATGGCCAGATGACCAAGCCTTGCCGCACGCAGAAGATCGCGCGATTCGGCTTTCGCATCGTGCTCACGCAGGGACTGAACAGGCAGATCCGCCTGATGGCCACCGCGTTCGGTTACCGGGTCAAGCAGTTGTGCCGGGTGCGCATCGTCAACATCAAGCTCGGCGCCCTGCGCGTCGGCCAGTGGCGCAACCTCACCGATGCGGAACTGCGCGGCCTGCTGCCTCAGCGCACGGAATGGTGATCAGGTTCGCGATTGCAGCCATGCTGCCGCACCCGCACCGGCGACGCGACCGCTGGCCATGCTGGCCGTCAGCAGGTAGCCGCCGGTAGGTGCCTCCCAGTCGAGCATTTCCCCGGCGCAGAAGACGCCGGGCATTTCGCGCAGCATCAGGCGTTCGTCGAGCGCTTCGAGGCGCACGCCGCCCGCGCTGCTGATCGCCTCGGCCAGCGGCCGTGGCCGCTGCAGGCGCAGGGGCAGGGCCTTGATCGCGCGGGCCAGGCGGGCAGGATCGTCGAAGTCGGCGCGTTCGAGCACCTCGTGCAGGAGCGCGCTCTTGGCGCCGTCGATGCCGGCATGTCGGTGCAGGTGCTTGGCCAGCGAATGGCTGCCACGCGGCCGCGACAGGTCGCGACGCAGGCGCGCTTCGTCACGGCCGGGGACGAGATCGAGTTCGATGACGGCGGATCCCGCGGCAGCGATCTGCTCGCGCAGGTCGGCGGACAGGGCATAGATCAGGCTGCCTTCGACGCCGGTCGCGGTCAGCACGAACTCGCCCTGGCGCTGGATGCGTGCGCCGTCTGCGCAGGTCCAGGCGATCGATACCGGCTTGATCGGCGCGCCGGCATGGCGTTCGCGCAGATGCGCGCTCCAGCCGACATCGAATCCGCAGTTCGACGGTCGCAACGGCGACAGGTCGATGCCGCGACCCGCGAGCACGGGCACCCAGTTGCCATCCGAGCCGAGCACCGGCCAGCTGCCGCCGCCGGCGGCGATGACGACCGCATCGGCGCGACAGGTCTGCTCGCCCTGCGTCGTCGCGAAGCGCAGGCGGCCGTCGCCGTCCCAGCCGAGCCAGCGCGAGTTCACGTGGAAGCGCACGCCGCTGGCGCGCAGCCGGCGCACCCATCCGCGCAGCAGCGGCGCGGCCTTGAGGTCGCGCGGGAAGACGCGCCCCGAGCTGCCGATGAAGGTGTCGATGCCGAGTCCGGCAGCCCATTGGCGCAGCGCTTCGGCGTCGAATTCGCCAAGCCAGGCGCGCACCGCATCCCGCCGCCCGCCGAAACGATCGACGAATTGCTCGAACGGCTCCGCATGGGTCAGGTTGAGGCCGCCCTTGCCGGCGATCAGTAACTTGCGTCCGACCGAGCCCATGCGCTCGTGCAGGTCGACGGTCAGGCCGGCGGCCGTGGCGGTTTCCGCAGCCATCAGGCCGGCGGGGCCGCCACCGATGACGATGAGATGTCTTGCGGGCTGTGCGTGCATGCCGGAATGTTCGCATGCTTCCATCCGGTCGGGTGGATGCGATACTCGGGCGTGCCCTGTCCGCATTCGTCGCCAGCCCGGCGATGGATCGTTTCCACCATGTCCGCGACCGTTAACCCATGAATGCGACCCTCGTCATCATCCTCGTCACCTGTGCGATCTCCTTCCTGGCCTTCCGCAACGACAGGCTGATCCACGGCCTGATCCTGTGGCCGCCCGCGATCAGCCGCGATCGCCAGTTCTATCGCCTGCTCAGTTACGGATTCATACACGCCGACGGTACGCACCTGCTGTTCAACATGATCACGCTGTATTTCTTCGGCAGCCTGATCGAGCAGTTCGTCGCCGGCTATATCGGGATCCTCGGCTACGTCGCGTTCTACCTGTCGGCGATCGTCGTTTCCATCCTGCCGACCTACCTGAAGAACGCCGGCAACCCGAGCTATCGCAGCCTCGGCGCTTCAGGCGCCGTTTCCGCCGTGCTGTTCGGATTCGTCCTGCTGCAGCCGTGGACGACGATCCTGGTCTTCTTCATTCCGTGCCCGGCGATCATCTATGCGGTGATCTATGTCGCCTATTCGATCTACATGGACCGCAAGGGCAGCGACAACATCAACCACAGTGCGCACCTGTGGGGCGCGGCCTACGGCGTATTGTTCCTGCTCGCCATGGAACCGCGGCTGGTCGGCGTCTTCATCGCGCAGTTGATGCAGCCCGGCGGCTAGCTGCGCGGACGGGATTTCGGACGGCTGCTGTCAGGGCGTCGGCTCGAAGCCGCTTGAGAAGATGAAGTCGGTCGTCGTGCTCGGTGCGCCGAGCAGGATCCAGTCATAGATCAGCGCCTGCTCGGCGAGCGGAAGCGGGCTTCGCCCGAACGGCATGCGTGAGCCGAAGTCGGGATTGTCGCAATTGATCTTCTCGAAGAGCACGCTGGCGAGCGGATTGCCCGGCACGATGCGGAAGCGCCCGGGTTGTTCGCTGGACGGTACGTTGACGATGTTGTCCCAGGAAACGCCGCTGGACAGATCCATGTCCGCGAACGGGCTGGGATTGTCGACGTGGCAGTTGGAGCATCGCGTGTCGAAGATGTTCTGGATATCGTTGTTGTAGTCGATGAACCAGGTCATCGGGATGCTCGAGAGGTCGTCGCAGCCGGTGGCGGCCAGCGATATCGCCGGGCAAAGCGCGAACGTGGCGGTCGCGAGCAGGGCAGCGATGCGGCCGCGCACCGGGGTGCGCGACCGCGGACGAAGTGCGCAAGCCATCAGGGCGCCATGAACCCGAGGTTGCTGCTCGCGAAGTTCGGCAGGTTCGGGAAGATCGTATTGAGATCCGTGCTCGAGGTGACGCCCATCCAGCTTGCCAGGGTCGCCGCCATCTGGTCGACGCTGGTCGACGGGATGAACTGCCCGCGACTCAGGCTGACAGGACCGTTGAGGGTCTGGTCGGGGAAGGTTCCATACATCTTGCCGCCCTGAACCGCGCCGCCCATGATCATGTTGACCGAGCCCCAGGCATGATCCGAGCCATTGCCATTGGTCGACAGGGTCCGCGCGAACTCGCTCATCGTGAACGTGGTGACTTCGCTCTGCGCGCCGATCTCGCCGAGCGCGAGCCAGAACGCGCCGATTGCCTGCGAGACGCGCGCCAGCAGGTTGGCATGGCCGTTGGTGCCGGTGCTCATCAGGTTGTCGTGCATGTCGAAGCCGCCGATGCGCACGTAGTAGATCTGGCGTGAATGGCGCACGTTGAACGAGTTGTCACGCGACAGCTTGATCATGCGCGCGACCATCTTCAGCTGGTTCGCCAGCGATTCATTCGGGAAGGCGGTCGTGAATGCATCGGGCGCGCCGACGCCGCCGCTGGCCAGTCCCGAGTTGAGCAGGCTGTAGAGGTCGAGCGAGCGTTGCAGGATGTTCTTGTATTCGTCCTGGTAGGGCGATGGATAGCTGGCATTGAGCATCTGCTGCAGGGCGGTGCGCGCGCTGGAAGCTTGCGCCGCTCGTGCCGGTTCCCGATACCGAAGTGACGCCGCTCGTGGACATCTGGTAGGGGAAGGTCGAGGCGCCGACCTCGAAGCGGTTGCCGCCGCCGATCGAGATGCACGGCGACAGCAGCTGGTTGAAGTTGTTGGTGCGCACGAGGTCGGCGACCTGGCCACCCCAGCCGCGCGGAGTGGGCGAGGTGCGGCCGATATGCCAGAGGTTTTCCTGGTCGCTGTGCGAGTAGAGTTGCGGCGGCCGCAACGACGACGTCGCGTTGTACTCGGTCTTCGTGATCGGCTGGATCAGCGTTCCGATGTTGTTGATCAGGGCCAGCTTGCCCTGGTTGTAGAGCGAACGCAGGCCAGGCTGGGCGGGCCCGGTGCGGTCGACCGTGCTCGGATGCAGGGCATAGCTTCCCGAGGTATCGCTGATCTGGGTGCCTGCCAATGCAGTGCGCGCGATCGCCAGGCCACCCGGGATTGGTGGTCGCGTTGTAGACGCCGCTGCGCGAGGCCGCGTAGACGTCGTAGCGCGCCTGGTCGTAGGGCATCAGCAGGTTCCAGGCGTCGTTGCCGCCGGCGAAGTAGACGCAGACGAGCGCCTTGTAGCCGGGCACCGTGGTTTGCGCCAGGGCGCTGCTGATCAGGTTCAGTTGCGGAAACAGGCTCGACACGCCGCCGGCGCAGACGGCGCACGACAGCTGACGCAGGAAGTTTCTACGGGATGTGGATTCGCCGCTCATGATGATGTCCTTCAGCGCTGCACTGCATATTCGGGCGAGATCGCCACGAGATAGATGACCGAGCGGGCCCGCTCGGATACGGACACGTTTCCGTCCATGAACGTGAGGGCATTGATGAGCGCGGTGCGCATGGCGGAGGACATCGTGCCGTAGAGCATCCGCTTGCTGGCTTCGTCGACCATGCCGGCGTAGTCGCTGCCGTACGCCGTCAATGCCGCGAGATTGAGCAACGGCCGGTTGGTCGGCGGGCTGGACATGCCGACGTAGCTGCTGAACCCGTAGGTGTACAGGCTGTTCGCCGTGGACACGATCGTGCTCTCGTTGAGGGTCTGGAACTCCGGCGAGTAAAGGCCCGCATTGGCGATCTGGCCGGGCAGCTGGAAATCGGGTTCGAAGAAATTGAAGACCGTATCGGCGCCCAGCGGGCGCTGTCCGTAGGTGCCGCTGGGGCTGGTCATGCCCATCGCGATGTTGCCGTAGGCATCGGCCGCCGGCATCTGCGCATCCCAGGCGCGCCACAGGGCGGTCAGCTTGAGCAGTGGTTCGCGTGGCTTGCCGCTGTTGGTCGTCGGTGCATTGCGCGCCTCGGGATCCATCAGCACCTGCCTGATGACGGCACTGAGGTCGCCGCGCTCGCCGAATCCGTTGTCGACGAACTTGCTGGCGACGCGCTGGATATAGGCGGGCGTGGGCGAGCTCGTGGTGAAGCGCTGGATCAGCTGGCGCGAAATGAACGGCGCCACGTTGGGATGCGCGAACAGCAGGTCAAGTCCATCGGCGACATCGGTCGGGCAATTCTGCCCGGCCGGCAATGTCGTGCCGCCGACCAGCACCTTGGACGTCGTGTCGTGCTCGGACTCGATGCAGGTCATGCGCAGGTAGGTATTGGTGCCGTTGCTGATCGTCGTCGCGTTGTTGTAGTTGAAGCCAGTGAACACCTTGGCGTAATTGGTGACCACGCTCTGGTTGTAGGTAGGGATGGGCTGGCCGCCGCTGAGGATCGGCGAAAAGTCGAGGTTGCGCTCGAGCAGGCCGATGGTGAACAGCTGCATCACTTCGCGTGCGTAGTTCTCGTCCGGCTGGCGCAGCGCCGTCGGTCGAGGCCTTGCGGTTGCGGAAGTGGCTCAGGTACTTGCCCATCGAAGGGTTCCAGGTCGCCTGGTCGAGCAGTTCGCCATAGTTGCCGAAGGCATTGCGGGCGAGGATGTCCCAGTACTCGCTGACCTGGATCGGTTCACCGGCCAGCGTGCTGTTCTGGTCGGAGATCACGAGGATCTGGCTCAGCGCGAAGGCGGCGCGCTGGCGCAGCTGGTCGCTGCCGGTCGCGGCGGTGTGGAACCAGCGGTCGAGGCGATTGTTGTGGCTGACGCCGCCCTGGTTGTCTGCCAGGCGCGCATCGTTGACCGCTTCCATGTAGGGGCGCACCGTCGTCGCCGGCTTGTTGAATTCCTGGCGCAGCCATTCGGAATAGCCGATCGCGCGCAGGCGGGCGACTTCGGCCGTGGTCGGCCCGAAGCTTGCCTGGGTGAGGAAGCGCGCCGCTTCGGCGTCGCTGGCCGGGAGATCGGTCGGCGATTCGAAGCTCGAATTGAATATCTGTTCGTGCAGCAGGGCGCGGGCATCGCGCGCGCCCAGAAGTCCAGCGCAAACCACCAGACCGAGCAAGCAGTATCTGTTCATGGAAGATCCCCGGAAGCCGTGCGCACGATACGCTTGAATCGTGAGGCCGAAGTGTGACCGTCGTCAATGGAAATCGCATTGCCGGCCAGACCCCGGAAACGCCCTTGTTGCGCGCCTTTCGGCGGATCGGATCGGGCCGGACAGGGGCGTCCGCGGGCGGCCGCTGTCGTGGCCCCGGGGATCGCTCCGGCCAGCCGCCCCCGGCGCCGCTGCGCCATGCTTGTCTGTGCGCCGGGCTGGGGCTAGCCTCGGCGCATGAGGGAATCCCGCTTTCCAGCCAAGGGCCCGGCACCGGCATGGATGGTCCACCTGCTGATGGCCTGCGTCCTGCTGTGCGTCGATGGGGACCTCCACGCGGCGCGCGCCGGCAACATCCCGGGCGTGGAAAACCTGCACTTCCGGACTTTCGGTACCGCCCAGGGCCTTTCGCAGGCGACCGCCCGGGTAATGGCCCAGGATCCCAGCGGGTTCGTCTGGATCGGGACGCAGGATGGCCTCAATCGCTTCGACGGTTACGATTTCCACGTCTACAAATCGAGCCGGGACGACCCCTGGTCGCTGTCGCAGAACCATGTCCTCGCCCTCGCCGTCGATCACGATGGCAGCCTCTGGGTCGGAACCCAGGCCGGCGGCCTCAATCATTACGAGCCGCGGCTCGACAAGTTCATCGTCTATCGGGCGAAGTCCGGCGATGCGCATGCGGTGGCGAGCAACATGGTCTCGGCCCTGCTCGTCGACCGCGAGCATCGGCTCTGGATCGCCGGGGCGGAGGGCCGCATGCAATGGTTCGACCGTTCCGGCCAGAAGTTCATCGATACCCCGCTCGGGGTGCAGCCCGGCCTGCGCCTGGTTCGCAGCATCATCCAGTCGGCGGATGGCGGCATCTGGCTGGGTGCCCGCGACGGCCTCTGGCGCTGCGAGGCGGATGGCAGCGGCCTGCGCGAAATCCGTGCTGGCTCGGAGCGGACGCTGGATGTCCATGCGCTGGCGCAGACAGTCGATGGCGACATCTGGGTCGGTACCGCCGATAGCGGGCTCTATCGCCTGCGCAGCGACGGTAGCCTGGTGCGCCACTACCTCGACGACTCCCCGGCCTCCGGCACGCCGCTCCACGATCGCGCCATCCGGGCGTTGCTGGCCGATCCGGACGGGCAGTTGTGGATCGCCGGCAACAGCCGGGGACTCGCCAGGCTCGATCCCAAGTTCGACCGCTTCACCCAGTACACCCATGACCCCGCGCGCGACAACACGCTGGCCGCAAATCGACTGGCATCGTTGCTGCGTGGCCGCGGTGGCGAACTGTTCGTCGGTTCCTGGGCCAACGGGTTCTCGGTACAGAATCCGCGCACCGAAGTCTTCACGCGCATCGAAAGCGTCGCCGGCGACCCGAGCACCTTGCCTTCGCGCCAGGCCCTGACTGTCCATGGCGAACCGGATGGAACGCTCTGGGTGGGCGTCCTCGAGGGCGGTGGCCTGGTCCATCTCGATCCGGCGCGTGGCGTGCTCCAACGCTACACCCACGACCCGCTGCGCCCCGGCTCGATTTCCCACGATTTCGTCCAGTACGTCACGCGAATGCGCGATGGCAGCCTGTGGGTCGCGACCATCAGCGGCGGAATCAACGTGCTGCGGCCGGGCGCCCGCGAATTCGAGCATATCCGCCACGATCCGTCGGACCCGTCCAGTCTCGCCGAAGACTCGGTGCTTTTCCTCTACGAAGACCATCTCGGCACGATCTGGGTCGGCACCGTGAACAAGGGACTCGACGAACGCTGCGCCGGCTGCCGGGGATTCACGCATCATCCGTACCTGCCTGCCGCCGACGGCGCCGATGGCCTGGGCGGCGACACGGTCAGTGCGATCGTCGAAACGCCGGCAGGCGACCTCTGGCTGGCGCTGCGTTCCGGTGGCCTGGACCGCTACGTGAGGTCGACCGGGCGCTTCGAGCACTTCCACGCCGATCGCGAGGACCCCCATTCGATCGGCAGTGATTCCGTCTCCACCCTGACCGTCGATTCGAGGGGCGAACTCTGGATCGGCACGCAGGGGGGCGGCATCAGCCACCTGCTTCCCGGTACCGAGCAGGCTCCGCGGTTCGAAACCTTCGGCGCCAGCGAAGGCCTCGACGCCGAGGCGGTGGGCGCCATCGTCGAGGACTCGCGGGGACGGTTGTGGATCAGCACGACCCTCGGCATCAGCCGCTTCGACCGGACGCGGAAGCGTTTCGTCAATTTCGGCCCGTACGACGGTACGCTGGGATCCGGCTACTGGATCAATGGCGCCACCCGGCTTCCCGGCGGGCGCATCGTCTTCAGTGGCCTCGACGGCATCACCGTTTTCGATCCCCTGCGCGTCGAGCTGCCGGCGGCGCCGCCGCCCGTGCCGACCCGCCTGCTCCTGCAGAACGTCCCGGTGGCGCTGCGCTGGCGCAACGCGAATTCCCCGGTGACGACCAGCCTCTGGCTCGGCGGGGCGGTGTCGCTGACCCACGAGCAGGACAACGTGACTTTCGAGTTCGCCGCGCTGGAGTTCTCCAATCCGGAGTCGATCGAGTACAGCTATCGCCTGGAGGGGCACGACCCGCAATGGATCGACACGCCTGCCTCGCGCCGCGCCGCCACCTACACCAACCTTTCCGCCGGCAACTACCAGTTGCGTCTGCGCGCCCGCCGCGAAGGCGCGGACTGGCCGGAACGGGACGTGGCCGTGGCGGTGCGTGTCGCACCGTCCGCCTGGTTCACGCCATTGGCTTTCGCTGGCTACGCGCTGCTGGCCTTCCTGCTGGCCTGGCTGGGCAGCTTGCAGGTGCGCGCCGGCCTGCGGCGCAGGGCCGAGGCGCAGGAGGCCATCCGCCTCAGCGAAGAACGGCTGAAGATGTCGCTGTGGGGCAGCGGCAACGAGTTGTGGGACGTGAACCTCGAGACCGGCGTCATGCACCGGGAGAACAAGCTGCCGCACCTCGCGGCGACCACGGAAGCGGTGGAGGATTCCGTCGATGCCTACCGTCCCTACGTGCACAAGGACGACCTGCCGGCGTTCAATGAATCACTGCGTGCCCACTACAACGGTGAAACCGCGCAGTTCGAGGCCAGCTACCGGACCCTGAGCAGCGACCATGAATGGGTCTGGATCCTGACCCGCGGGCGCATCGTCGAGCGCGATGCCCGTGGCCGCGGCGTGCGCATGGCGGGAACCACCCACGAGATCAACGCGCTCAAGCGCGCCGAGGAGGCGCTGCGCCGCCTCAACGAGGAACTCGAACTGCGCGTTGACAGGCGGACCTCGGCCCTGCGCGCGGCCAACCAGGAGTTGCAGGAAACGCTGGATCGCCTGACACTCACCCAGCGCCAGTTGCTCGAGGCGGAGAAACTGGCCTCCCTCGGTGGACTCGTCGCCGGCATCGCCCACGAAATCAACACGCCGCTCGGCGTAAGCGTCACCGCCGCATCCCACCTGGTCGAGGAGTCGATGCTGCTTTCGAGGTTGATCGAGGGCGGCGAGGTGAAGCCTTCCGCCCTGGCCCGCTTCGGCACCGCGGCGAGGGAAGGATCCGAAATGATCCTGCGCAACCTCAAGCGGGCCGACCGGCTGGTGCGCAGCTTCAAGCAGGTGGCGGTCGACCAGTCCAACGAGGACCGCCGCGTGGTCGACCTGGCGACCTGCATCAACGAAATCCTGATGACGCTCGGGCCGGCGCTGAAGAAGACGCCGCACCGGGTGGAGGTGGAATGCGCCCATCCGGTCGTCTGCGAGACGGCGCCCGGCGCGCTCTACCAGATCATCAGCAACCTGGTCATGAACTCGCTGATCCATGGCTTTTCGAAGGACGTCGCGGGACTGATCCGCATCGAGGTCACGCGCAATGGCGAGAACGCGGTGATCGACTATCGCGACGACGGCATCGGCATGGACGAGTCTTCGCGGGCGCGCATCTTCGATCCGTTCTTCACCACCCGGCGCGGCCAGGGCGGCTCGGGACTCGGCATGCACATCGTCTACAACCTGGTCACCCAGGTCCTGGGCGGAAGGATCGTGGTCGACAGCGCACCGGGCAAGGGCTTCCAGGCCTGCATGATCTTCGTCGTCGGCCAGGCGGAGGCGCCGCCATAGCCGGCGCCGGTTGCTACGCGTCCGGCAGTTGCCGGCGCAGCTCGAGCACGGCGTTCCAGTTGGCGAACAGCAGGTCGGTCAGGGCCGGGTCGAACTTGAGGCCGCGTTGCGAGTGGATGAAGTCGCGGATCTCCTCGTCGGGCCAGGGTTCCTTGTAGCAGCGGCGGCTGCCGAGCGCGTCGACGACATCGGCCAGGGCGGTGATGCGGCCGGCGATCGGGATGCCATGGCCGGCCAATGCCGCGGGATAGCCGCTGCCGTCGAAGTTCTCGTGATGGGTCAGGGCGATCTGGGCGGCGAGCTGGAACACCGGCCGACGCGATCCGGACAGCAGCTTCGCGCCGAGTTCGGCATGCGTGCGCATGATCACGGATTCTTCCGGGGTATGCGGGCCGGCCTTGTTGAGGATGGCGTCGGGGATGCCGATCTTGCCGATGTCGTGCAGCGGCGCGGCGTAGTTGAGCAGTTCGCAGGTGGCATCGTCGAGGCCGTGCAGGCGGCCGAGCATGGCGGCCAGCTGGCCGACGCGGCGCACGTGGTTGGCGGTCTCGCGCGAGCGCGTCTCGGCGGCGCCGGCGAGCAGGTAGAGCATGTCGAGCTGGCTGTCGAACAGCTCCTGGTTCAGGTGCAGGTTCTCGTAGGCGATGGCCACGTTGTTGCAGAACACCTGCATCAGCTGGTGGCCGTGCTCGTCAAGCGCGTGCGCGGCGCCGACGTAGAGCAGGGCCTCCGAGGCGAGGCTGTCGGCGAAGTGCAGGACGTAGTGGTCGGCCGAAAATACGTGTTCCTTCTTGCGGAACGCCCGGTGCAGCGACTGCACCATGTGCCCGGGCAGGCTTTCGTCGGCATTGGCCGAAAGGTGGTGGGCGAACTGCCCGCTGGCGGCAGTGACCTGGAAGTGCTCGGGCAGGGCGCCATCGGACAGCGTCACGCGGCAACAGAGGGCGCTGCCCTCGATGCCGACCAGGTCGGTCAGCTTGGACAGCACGACCGAGGCGAAGTGTTGTGGCGCGTGGTGGGCGAACACCTCCGAGGATGCCTTGATCACCATCTCCAGGCCGCGCCGGCTCGATTCGATCGTGCGCATGTCGCGATAGGCGCGCAATGCGGCGTACAGCGTCGTGGACAGCTTCTGCGCCGTGAGTTCGGTCTTTTCCTTGTAGTCGTTGATGTCGTAGGCGGCGACGACTTCCTGTTCCGGCGCCTGGCCGGGTTGTCCGGTGCGCAGGACGATGCGCACGAACTGGTTGCCGAGGCGGCCGCGGATGTTGCGCACGAGGTCGAGGCCCGCCTGTTCGGTCTCCATCACGACATCGAGCAGGACGACCGCGATGTCGGCGTGTTCGCGCAGCAGCGACTCCGCCTCGACGCTCGAGAACGCGCTGATCAGCTTGAGTGGACGCTCGGCGAAGCGGAAATTGGCCAGCACCAGCCGGGTGACCTGGTGCACTTCGGGCTCGTCGTCGACGATCAAGACCTTCCACGGTGGCGCCGACCCGGTCGGCGCCAGCGAGAAATCCAGGCTGTCGTCTATCAGCCCCATCTTGTTCCCCGTGGCTGTGGCTTGCAGTCTACCGCAGATGTCGATCGGGAAATCGCGCGCAGGAGCCTGCGGCCGCAGGTTCACAATGCCGGTTACGCCCCGGGCAGGCGCATGAATGGCCACATCGGCCGGAGTTCGGCCGTCGATGCCGGTTGGTTGGAGTCCTGCGCCGAGGCCGTCGCGCTGCAGGGCCGGGCGGCAGCGTCGCGGCGCCCGGGTGCGCGAATCAGCTCTTGCCGTGGAACAGCTCGCGGCCGATCAGCATGCGGCGGATCTCGTTGGTGCCGGCACCGATCTCGTAGAGTTTCGCATCGCGCAACAGTCGACCGGCCGGGAATTCGTTGATGTAGCCATTGCCGCCAAGGGCCTGGATCGCCTCGAGGGTCACCTTGACCGCCGATTGCGAGGCATGCAGCAGGCACGAGGCCGGATCGATGCGTGATTTCACGCCGCGGTCGAAATCCATGGCCACCATGTAGGAGTAGGCGCGTGCGGACTGCAGGTCGGTATACATGTCGGCGACCTTGGCCTGCATGATGCCGAAAGTGCCGATCGGCGCATTGAACTGCTTGCGCTCGCGGACATAGGGGATGACCAGGTCCATCGCCGCCTGCATCAGGCCGATCGGCCCGCCGGAAAGCACGAGGCGTTCGGTATCGAGGCCGCTCATGAGCACACGGACGCCTTCATTGACCTGGCCGACGATGTTTTCGGCAGGAATCTCGCAGTCCTCGAAGACCAGTTCGCAGGTGTTGGAACCGCGCATGCCGAGCTTGTCGAGCTTCTGCGCGGTCGAGAAGCCCTTCATGCCCTTTTCGACGATGAAGGCGGTCATGCATCGCGAACCGGCCGGCTTCGGCGCGGTGCGCATGTAGACCAGCAGTACATCGGCATCCGGCCCATTGGTGATCCACATCTTCGAGCCGTTGGCGATCCACACGTCGCCTTTCTTCTCGGCCTTGCAGGTCATCGAGCCGACCACGTCGGAGCCCGCGCCAGGCTCGCTCATGGCCAGTGCGCCGACCCATTCGCCGCTGCAGAGTTTCGGCAGGTACTTGCGGCGCTGCCCGTCGTTGCCGTTGTTGTAGAGGTTCTGCACGCACAGGTTCGAATGCGCGCCATAGGAGAGGCCGACGGATCCCGAAGCGCGAGATATCTCTTCCAGCGCAATCAAGTGCGCCAGGTAGCCCAGTTCCGAGCCGCCGTATTCGCCGGGGACGGTGATGCCGAGCAGGCCCATTTCGCCGAGCTTGCGCCACAGATCGCCGGGGAATTCGTTGTCGCGGTCGATCAGGTCGGCGCGCGGCGCGATCTCCTTGTCCGCGAAAGCCTGCACGGTTTCGCGCAGGGCAACGAGGTCTTCATCGAGCTGGAAGGGACGCATGGCTGGATTCCGATAGGCGATGGACTGGGCGGGGATTGTCGCACCTGCGCAATCCCCGTTCACGGATGCCCTGCCGGTCAGCTTCCGCGGCGACCCTGGAAGTTCGGGGCCGTCACGCCGAGATGCGGCAGGCGCAGCTTGCCGATCGTCGCGATACGCTCCTCGGCCATGCGGTCGGCGGCGAGGTAGGTCGGGATGCTGTCGCGCTTGGCGATTTCGAAGATGCGGCTGACGTTGTGGTAGATCGTACGCATCATGCGCATTGCGCGTTCGCGGTTGTAGCCGTCGATTTCCAGCGAGATGTTCATCACGCCGCCCGCATTGACGGCGTAGTCCGGGGCGTAGAACAGGCCGCGGCGGGAGACTTCGTCGCCGATCTCATTGCTCGCCAGCTGGTTGTTGGCGGCACCGCAGATGACCTTGCATTTCAGCCGGGCGAGGGTTTCCTCGTTGATCGTTCCACCCAGTGCGCAGGGGCTGTAGACGTCGGCATCGGTGTCGTAGATCTCGTCGAGACCGACCGCCGTGCAGCCATGTTCGTCGACGGCACGCTGCACGAGCTCCCTGTTGATGTCGGTCACGTAGACCTTGGCATCGTGTTCGCGCAGGAGCTTGATGAATTCCATGCCGACGTGGCCGGCACCCTGCACGGCGTAGCTGTACTTGCCGACATCCTCGTTGCCGTAGCAGGCATTCAGCGCCGCCAGCAGGCCCTGCAGGGTGCCGAAGGCGGTGAATGGCGACGGATCGCCCGAGCCGCCATGGACCTGGTGCACGCCGGTGACGAAGGAGGTCTCGCGGAACACCCACTCCATGTCGTTGACGTCGATGCCGACGTCCTCGGCCGTGATGTAGCGGCCGTTCAGCGAATTGACGAAGCGGCCAAAGGCGCGGAACAGCGCTTCGGACTTGTCCCTGGCCGGGTCGCCGATGATGACCGCCTTGCCGCCGCCCAGGTTGAGGCCGGCGACGGCGTTCTTGTAGGTCATGCCGCGCGAAAGGCGCAGCACGTCGTTGATCGCTTCCTGCTCGCTCTTGTACGGCCACATGCGCAGGCCGCCCAGGGATGGGCCGAGGACGGTGTTGTGGATGGCGATGATGGCCTTCAGGCCCGCGTCCTTGTTGTGGCAGAACACCACTTCCTCGTGGCCGGTAGTGGCGAGCGTTTCAAAGATCATTACGTGCTCCGCAAACAGGTAGAACGCCGGAACGCCTGGCCAGGACAAGGGTCAACCTGATCACTGGCTTGAAATTCGGGCGGTAGGTTGTTGATGACTATGGGGATCTCAGCGAACTTGCCGGGCCGAGGACGATTTTGCAGGCGCGTAGTCTAGCGGTGCGGCCGCGCCGCCACAAACGCATTCGCCAGGCCCGTCCGGTCTTCCCGCCGCGGGCTGCGGCGGGGTTGCAGGCGGCCTGCATTGTCACGCAGGATGCCGGTTTGCCGACTGGGGACAGATCCATGCGCCGACTTGCCCGTACCTTCGCCTTCGCCCTGATTGTGCTTGCCGGCCTCGGGCCGCAGAAGCCCGTCCTGGCAGCCGCCGATGCCCGCGAAATCCTGCTCAAGGCCTACGAGAAAATGCTCGACTCGCGCTGCGCCACGGAAACCGTCACCACCGACGGCAAGGGTCGCGAGAGCCGTTCGCGCGTCGAATTCGACACGATCAGGCGGATTCGCGTGACGACCGAGCAGGCCTCGTTCGTGGTGCTCCCGGAAGGAACGTGGATGCGCACGGGCAAGGGCGACTGGATGCAACCGCCGATCGACATGAGCGCGATGTTCAAGCGCCTGGTCCCGGCGACGATCGAGGACATCCGCTCGGGCACCAGCAATATCCGCGATGAAGGCATGCAGGAGATCGGCGGGGCGAGCCTGCAGGCGGTCAGCTACGACGTCAATACCAGGGTCATGGGCATCGCCGTGTCCTCGCACAATACGGTCTACGTGGATGGATCCGGCCGCATCGTGCGCAGCGTCAGCGATGGCGAGGCGATGGGCCAGAAGACCCACTCCGTGCAGACCATCCGCTATGACGATTCGATCCGGATCACGGCGCCGGACTGAGCCTCGGCGCCATCAGGCCATGCCGCGGCATCATGCCGGCTGGCTTCAGCCGCGGTCCAGCGTGCAGCGCGTGAGCAGGCCGCGCGCCAGCATGGCGTATTCGCTGCGGCGCAGGATCAGCCGCCACTGGCTGCCGCCGACCTGGCGCCAGAGCACGGCTGCGCGGATTCCGGCGAGCAACAGGGAACGGATCTGCTCGACCCGCCTGGGGTCGGCCAGATGCAGCGGATTGCCGTGCACGACGATGCGCGGCTTCAGGTTCGACAGCGTGTTGCTGTAGAGCTCCGCCAGCCGCGTCTGCACCGAGGAGTGGGCCACGCCGAGATGGTCGACCTGGCGCTGGATCGAGGCGATGCCCTTGCTGATTTCGCGCAGCATCTCCGAACGGCCGGCCAGCTTGCGCTCGAGCCGGAGCACGCCGAGCACGAGCTGCGAGATCGCCACGTCGCGTTGTTCGCTGTCGAGATTGGCGACCAGGCATTCCATGCCCAGGCGCACGCCGGAGAGTCCGCCGAATACATCCGCGGCGCTGTCGCTGTCGATGCGGAACAGGCTGGCCAGGCTGGATTCGACCGCCGCGCTGTCGCTGCTGCCATCGTTGGCGATGGAGCGCACCATGGCGCAGGCCTGGAACACGCCGGCAAGCGCGATGACACGAGCCTCACGCATGTGCGTCCTCCCCGATCCTGGCTGCCTTGGACAGTTGTACCGCGTTCCAGCCGCCAAAGGGCGCATCGCTGCGCTCGATGATGCCTCCGCCAAGGCATACCGGGCCGTCATAGAACACGACCGACTGCCCTGCGGTGACGGCGCGCTGCTGGCTATCGAATTCGACCGTGCATTGACCGTCCTCGACGCGCACCGTACAGGCCTGGTCGGACTGGCGATAGCGAACTTTCGCCGTGCAGCGGAATTCGCTGGCGGGCGCCGCGCCAGCCACCCATTCCAGCGCACTTGCGGCAAGCCGGCTGGACATCAGCCACGCGTTGGCGTTGCCCTGCACCGCGTAGAGCACATTCTTCCCGACATCCTTGCCCACGACGTACCACGGCTCGCCATTCGAGTCGCGACGCCCGCCGATGCCGAGGCCGCCGCGCTGGCCGAGGGTGTAGTACCACGCGCCCTGATGCTCGCCCACGGTCATGCCGTCCGGAGTCTGGATGGGGCCGGCCTGGGCCGGGATGTAGCGACCGAGGAACTCGCGGATGTCGCGTTCGCCGATGAAGCAGATTCCGGTCGAATCCTTCTTCGCGTGGCTGGGCAGCCCGGCTTCGCGAGCGATCCGGCGCACCTCGGGCTTGGGCAGTCCGCCGACCGGAAACAGCGTGGCCGCCAGTTGCTCCTGGCCGAGTGCATAGAGGAAATAGCTCTGGTCCTTGTTCTCGTCGAGGCCCCTCAACAGCTGCCACTGGCCGTCGCGGCAGGCGTTGCGCGCATAGTGGCCGGTCGCGATGCCCACCGCGCCGAGCTCCCGCGCGTGCTCGAGGAAGGTCTTGAACTTGATCTCGCGATTGCACAGCACATCCGGATTGGGCGTGCGACCAACCCGGTACTCGGCGAGGAAATGCTCGAAGACCTGGTCCCAGTACTCGCGGGCGAAGTTGCGTGCGTGGAACGGTATGCCCAGGCGTGCGCAGACCGCCACGGCATCCTTGCGGTCCTCGGCCGCGCGGCAGGGGCCGAAACGCTCGTCTTCTTCCCAGTTCTGCATGAACAGCCCGGCTACCGGCCTGTCCGATTGCGCCAGCAACATCGCGCTCACCGAAGAATCGACGCCACCGGATACGCCGACCATGATCAAGCCCTTGCTCATGGCGTTCAGATCGAAGGCGTGCCGGCGGCCAGCCTGCGGATGCTGTCCAGCGGCAGGCGCCGGCCGGCCAGCCAGTCGTCGATGCTGTGCAGGATCAGCGGGCTGCGCAGGCGTTCGCGGGCGGCGAGGATTTCATCGCGATCCAGCCACAGTGGGCGAAGGATGCCGCTGTCGAGTTTGCGTTGCGGGTCGTGGCGCAGCGCGCGCGCACCGAAGGTGAAGCGTACGAACTGGCTGCCTGAATGGGTGCTGGTCCATTGCTGGACGCCGACCAGGCATTCCAGCTCGACTTCCCAGCCGGTCTCCTCGAGGGTTTCCCTGATCGCCGCGTCCTGCAGGCTCTCGTCGGGCTCGAGGTGGCCGGCCGGCTGGTTGATCACGGTACGGCCATGCACGACTTCCTCGACCAGCAGGTAGCGGCCCTCGCGCGGCACCACGGTGGCCACGGTGACACGCGGGCACCAGACCTGGGGCTCGGCGACCAGGGCGCCGGTTTGTGATTGATCAATACTCATCGGCGCGCAGTTTACAGGAGATGGGGAATCCATCCGGGCTTGAACCCGGTCCGGCGCGACCTATACTGAAGGCCGACGCCGATTCCCGATCGATCCCATGCCGCAACCGCCGCAACACGAAAACGATCACGAACACGGCCTGGCCGTCGAGGTAGCGCCGCCGCAGGTGGCCAAGCCGCCGATGTACCAGGTGGTGATCCTGAACGACGATTTCACGCCGATGGACTTCGTTATCGTGGTGCTCGAGACGTTCTTCACGATGGATCGGGAGCGTGCCACCCAGGTCATGCTGCACGTCCACACGCGCGGAAAAGGCGTTTGTGGCGTATATACGAGGGAAGTGGCAGAAACAAAGGTGACGCAGGTCAACGAGTTTTCGCGTACACACCAGCATCCTCTGCTGTGCACCATGGAAAAATCCTGACCCACCCCACATATCCGATGCATCAGTCATCCAGCGAGGCAAAACGGATGTTCAGCAAGGATCTAGAACTCACCATCGGCCAGTGCTACAAGGAGGCCCGCGAGCAGCGTCATGAGTTCATGACCGTCGAGCACCTTTTGCTTGCGCTGCTCGAAAACCCGTCGGCGACCCAGGTGCTGCGCGCCTGCAGTGCCGATCTCGACCGGCTTGGCCGCGACCTGCGTTCGATCATTGCAGAGACCGTGCCCGTGTTGCCGCCCAGCGACGAGCGCGATACCCAGCCGACGCTGGGCTTCCAGCGCGTCCTGCAGCGCGCCGTCTACCACGTGCAGTCTTCGGGCCGCAAGGAAGTGACCGGGGCCAACGTGCTCGTCGCGATCTTCGGCGAGAAGGATTCCCATGCTGTCTATTTCCTCGGCCAGCAGGACGTCAACCGCCTCGACGTGGTCAATTACCTGTCGCACGGCATCGCCAAGCTCGGCGAGGACTCCAGCCCGAACCAGGGCGGCGAGCAGTCCGCCCGCGAGGGCGAGGCTGGCGACGAGCCGCGCGGCAATCCGCTCACCGAATTCGCCAGCAACCTGAACGAGCAGGCGCGCCAGGGCAAGATCGATCCGTTGATCGGACGCGATCTCGAAGTCGAGCGCACCATCCAGGTGCTGTGCCGGCGACGCAAGAACAACCCGCTGTACGTCGGCGAGGCTGGCGTCGGCAAGACCGCGCTCGCCGAAGGCCTGGCCAAGCGCATCGTCGAGGGGCAGGTTCCCGACGTGCTCAAGGATGCCGTCATCTATGCACTCGACCTCGGTGCCCTCGTCGCGGGCACCAAGTATCGCGGCGATTTCGAGAAGCGCCTGAAGGCGGTGATCAACCAGCTCAAGAAGGAGCCCGGGGCGATCCTGTTCATCGACGAGATCCACACGATCATCGGTGCCGGTTCGGCTTCCGGCGGCACCATGGACGCCTCCAACCTGATCAAGCCGATGCTGGCCTCGGGCGAGATGCGCTGCATCGGCTCGACGACATTCCAGGAATACCGTGGCGTGTTCGAGAAGGACCGCGCGCTGGCGCGGCGTTTCCAGAAGATCGACGTGGTCGAGCCATCGATTGCCGACAGCATCGAGATCCTCAAGGGCCTGAAGTCGCGCTTCGAGGAACACCACCACGTCGAGTACACCGGCGAGGCGCTGAAGGCGGCGGTGGACCTCTCGGTCAAGCATATTTCCGACCGCCTGCTGCCGGACAAGGCCATCGACGTGATCGACGAGGCCGGGGCGCGCCAGCGCCTGCTGCCCGACGACCAGCGCACCGGTACGGTCGACGTGTCGGAAATCGAATACATCGTCGCGCGCATGGCGCGCATCCCGCCCAAGCAGGTTTCCGCTTCGGACCGCGACGTCCTGCGCAACCTCGAGCGCAACCTGAAGATGGTCGTGTTCGGCCAGGATTCGGCCATCGAGGCGCTGACCAGCGCGATCAAGATGGCGCGCTCGGGGCTCGGCGATCCGAACAAGCCGATCGGCAACTTCCTGTTCGCCGGCCCGACCGGCGTCGGCAAGACCGAGGTCACGCGCCAGCTCGCCCTGCAGCTCGGCGTCGAACTCGTGCGCTTCGACATGTCCGAATACATGGAAGCGCATTCGGTGTCGCGCCTGATCGGCGCACCTCCGGGCTACGTCGGCTTCGACCAGGGCGGCCTGCTGACCGAGCAGATCGTCAAGCACCCGCACAGCGTGCTCCTGCTCGACGAGATCGAGAAGGCGCATCCGGACGTCTACAACGTGCTGTTGCAGATCATGGACCGCGGCGCGCTCACCGACACCAACGGTCGCGAGGCGAATTTCAAGAATGTCATCGTGGTCATGACCACCAACGCCGGTGCCCAGGCCGCGGCCCGCCGCACCATCGGCTTCGTCGACCAGAACCACGCGTCCGATGCAATGGAAATCATCCGCAAGGCCTTCACGCCGGAATTCCGCAACCGCCTCGACGCGATCGTGCAGTTTGCCGCGCTGGATTTCGAACACATCCTGCGCGTGGTCGACAAGTTCCTGATCGAGCTGGAAGTCCAGCTGCAGGAGAAGCATGTCGCGCTTGACGTCGATGCCGACGCCCGCAAGTGGCTGGCCGAGCACGGCTTCGATCCGCAGATGGGCGCGCGTCCGATGGCCCGGGTCATCCAGGACAACGTCAAGCGCGCATTGGCCGACGAACTGCTGTTCGGCGAACTGGCCGAGGGCGGCAAGGTCAGGCTGACCGTGCGCGATGGCAAGCTCAAGGTCGAGACCGAGGCCGCCGAGAAGATGCCGGTGGTTGTGGAGTAAGGCGCGATTCGGCTTCGCCGTAGGAAGCGGCTTCAGCCGCGATGCTCTTCGCGATTTTGTAGGAAGGGCATTTATGCCCGATGCTTTCGGTCGCGTTGCGAAAAGGCATCGGGCATAAATGCCTCTCCTACGAAGAGCATTCGAAATGAGGCGCGGGCTTCGATGGCTTGCCCCGCGTTGCCGCTTCGTTGTTGGCTTCAGCCGCGATGCCTTTGCGCTTCGTGGTAGGAAGCGGCTTCAGCCGCGATGCTCTTCGTCACGTTGCAATGAAGCATCGGGCCTGAAGGCCTCTCCTACGACGAGCGTGCGAATGCCGGCGCGGGCTTCGATGGCTCGTCCCGCGTTGCCGCTTCGTTGTTGGCGCCCGCCGCAAGATTCATCGTCGCTTCCCCGTAGGAGATTCTATGTCGTTGCGCAATGCTCCTTGGGAGATTTCGGTTCGTAGTTGGATTGATTCTTGAGCAGGGCAAACGCGATGCGAGCCAGCTTTCGAGCGAGGGCGACGAGTGCCTGGATGCGTGAGAGGCCACGGCTGAGTGCGCGTTCGTAGTAGGCCTTCCATCGCGATGAGCGTGAGGCGGTCATAGCCGCCATGTAAAGCAATCGACGGATCTCCGAATCGCCTTTTTTGGTGAGCTTTCGTCGCCCTCTGGATTTCCCGGAGTCGCGGACACGAACGTCCAATCCCATGAAGGCGATATAGGCATCGGCGCTCTTGAAGGCGCCGCGTCGGAAGAGCGTGGCGAGGGCGATGCTGGTGATCGGTCCGATGCCTTCGACGGCGGCACAGCGCTGGACATCCGCGAGCCAGCCCAGCCGCACCACGGCATCGCGCAGGCGCTTCTGGATGAGTTGATCAACCTGCTGCATCTTGCGCAGCAGGGCCGCCGTGGTGGCGCGTAGCTCAGGGATCCCCCGCAAGCTTTGACGCAGGGTCGTCTGAGCGTGAATCAGGACGGCTCGTCGACGCAGCAGGCCCTGGACCTGCTGGTAGCCCTCCGGTGGCGGACTCCAGGGCCGCAGGTCTTCTTGCTCATGGGTGAGATAGCGCAGCAGGAGCTGGGCATCCGTCGCGTCGGTCTTGGCGCGCCCACCGATGCTCTCGCGATAGCGCTTGAGCCGATAGCCGTCGATCAGATACACCGTGTGTCCCTTTCGGTAGGCCTGTTCAACAAACTCCAGGTGATAGACGCTGGTGGCTTCGATCGCGATGGCCACCGGTCCATGAAACGACTTCAGATACGCGGCAATGGCCTGTTTTTGATTGACTACGCTGATGCATTCAGCGGTCCCGCAGAGCGCAACAACCAGTTCGTCCTTGGCGACATCCACACCGATCAAACGCGATTCCACATGCATTGCCATGAAGATTCCTCCCGAGTAACGTAATCCACGCTTGCCGGGAGCTCACCTGCGCTGGCT
>CAWGHP010000006.1:0-95453 GCA_963822465.1 uncultured Gammaproteobacteria bacterium
TCTGGCGACGCGAATCAAATGTATCGGCCGAGAAGAACTGACCAGCATGTGTGGCACGGAAGGACGGCGAGCCACCCGACAGGCCGAGCGCCGCAGAATTTACACCAACCCAGCCAGAATTGTTCAGGGAAGCGATCGTCCCGGTTGCAGCCGGCTCGGTCGTGCCCGACGCGGCATTCAGCCAGTACTTGAGTCCACCGGCTGCGCCAGCGCCAACGGTGAGATCGATTTCGATGCGATTAACGCCCGCGAGCAGATCACCGGTTGTCACAGAGGTGCGGAACGGCGATGCATTGCCTTGCGAGGCCGTGATGGTCAGGCGCTTCGCTCCGGCCGGACCGGGCGACAAGGCCAGGGTCACGATTTGGCGCCGATTGGCTCCAGCTGCGTTCGGTGATGCCGCGTTGCCATTGAAAATGACGACGGAGTCGGTCGTTCCGAAGTTGCCAAACCCGCTGGCATCAAAAAGAAACTGGAAGCGATAGCGCGTCTCGTTGGACGGCGTATTGTCGGTCACGGTTGCGATAGAGGTGGTCGCAGCCGAAATGGAGGTGTTGAGTTTGCAGGCAGAGGTATCCAGACCACCAGCGACGCTCGCGACGGTACCACCGCTCAGCGCGGTCACGGTGCTCCATGGCGGCGAAAGGCTGGTCGGGCAAGTCTGCGCCATGGCCGCGCCAGCAGCTGCGAAACCCACCAAGCCAAGCACTGCCATCGACAGGGTCTTCATCTTCGTATTCATTCGTGTTTCTCCAGGATTGTCTGGGCGGGGTGGGTCCCCTTCCCCTTAACGCACATTGCAAAAAGTCTTGCCGGTGCCTTAACCGCCCGGAGCATAAGGAGTTTCCCCTTTCCCCGTCAACAGCTTCCGCGCACAAGCTTGACCGACTTGTCAGAACTGGTGGTCGCCATGAATGCCTTCTCAATTCGCCTGTTGCGGCCAGTTGAGCCCGGTCAAACCACGTCCACCTCGATATAGACGCAATGGAATGCGGAATCCGGACACTTGTCTCGCGCCTGGCCGGAAACGAGCCGGGAGGGGCCGAAACCTCTGCGTCAGACCACCTGCGGAGCGGAATTGCGCCAAGTGACCCGACTCCGGCCAGCCCGGGACGCCGGCATTCATTGACACGGGCGCAGGCGGGTGCCGAGAATCGCGGCCCCCTGCAGCGTTTCCAGCCCGCCCTTGACTCCGCTCCTGCCTGCCGACTGCCTGGCCGTCATCCCCGCCCGCGACGAAGTCGCCACGGTCGGTGCTGTCGTGACCGGTGTCCGCGAAACTCTCGGCTGTCGCGTGCTGGTCGTGGATGACGCCAGCACCGACGGCACCGCCGCCGCGGCCAGGGCTGCCGGCGCCGAAGTACTGATGCTGCCCATTGGACTCGGTGCCTGGGGCGCCAGCCAGGCCGGCATCCGCTATGCGGCGAGGAACGGGTTCAGGTCCGTGCTCAGCCTCGATGCCGACGGCCAGCACCCGCCGCAGTCCCTGCCGCTGCTGTTCGAGGAACATGCGCGCAGCGGCGCCAACGTGGTCATCGGCACCTGCATCGAGCGCCTGAGCCTGCCCAAAAGGATCGCCTGGCAATACCTGCGCCTGCTGACCGGGCTGCAGTTGCAGGACTTCACCTCCGGCCTGCGCCTGTACGATGCGTCGGCCATTGAAATGCTGGCGGCACCGGAAGCCAGCCTGCTCGACTACCAGGATGTCGGGGTATTGATGCTGCTTTCGGCGAAGGGGCTGCGCATCGTGGAAACCCCCACGCCGATGCGCGAGCGCGCCGAAGGCCATTCGCGCGTATTCGCATCGTGGGCGGTCGTGGCACGCTATATGTTCAACACCACGATCCTGTGCATTTCGCGCATCGATCCCGGCAACCGGCGCCTGGGCGCCTCGACCAATGGAACCCGCCCCTGATGCTCGACGCCCAGATCACCGCCGCCATACTCGGCATCAGCCTGGCCGGCGCCATCTTCTATCTGGTGCGCCGCGACCACCTGCATGGGCCCTATGCGGCCTGGTGGCTGCTGGTCGCCGCAGCCACGCTGGTGCTCGGCATGTTTCCCTCGCTGGTCATCTGGCTGGGCAGGCTCACCGGAATCAACTACGCCCCGGTGCTGCCGATCATCATCGGCCTGTCCCTGGTCCTGCTGCGCCTGCTCAAGCTCGACATCGACCGCTCGCGGCAGGAGCGCCAGATGCGCCGCCTGACCCAGAAGCTGGCGATCCTCGAACAGGAACTCGAACAATTGCGCGCACGGGCCGGCTCGGGCCGGGATTCCGCGGGCGATCCCACCGACCAGCCCTGATCGCCCATGCGCATCCTGCATGTCGGCAAGTACTACGCACCCCAGCGCGGCGGCATCGAGCGGCACCTGCAGGATCTCGCCGAATGGTTCGCCAGCCATGGCCACGTGGTCGGCGCGGTCGTCCATCAACCCGCCGGGCATTGGAAAAGCGTGCATGAACAGCGCCATGGCGTGGACCTGCGCCGGGCAGGCTGCCTTGCGACGCCGCTGTACACGCCGATCAGTCCGTCGTTTCCATGGCAATTGCACGGCGCGCTGAAGGCACTACAGCCGGACCTGCTGCACCTGCATCTGCCCAACCCGTCCTGCTTCGCGGCACTGGCCAGCCCGCGCGCACGGGCGCTGCCCTGGCTGGTGCACTGGCACGCCGATGTATCGCCGGACATGCCGGACTGGCGGGTACGCGCCGCCTACCGCGTCTATCGTCCCTTCGAACAGGCCGTCCTCGCGCGCGCAGCCGCCATCGTGGCCACTTCACAAGCCTATCTGGACGCCAGCACGGCACTGGCCCGATGGAAACGAAAGGCCGAGGTGATTCCGCTGGGTGTGAATGCATCGACGCAACCGGCGGGCGCCAGTCCGGCCTGGCCCGTGGCGAATTCGCTGCGCCTGCTCAGCGTCGGTCGCCTCAGCCATTACAAGGGCCACGCCGTGCTGCTCGAGGCCATGGCGCGTGCGCCCGGGACGAGCCTGGTCCTGATCGGCGACGGCGAGGAACGACAGCGGCTGCATGCCCTCGCCGGCCGGCTCGGCATCCGGGAACGGATTGCCTTCGTCGACGATGCGGCCGATGCCGACCTGCGTGCCGCCTACGCCGCGGCCGACCTGTTCGTGTTGCCCTCGCTCGATCGCAGCGAGGCATTCGGCCTGGTCCTGCTCGAAGCCATGCGCGCAGGACTGGCCGTCGTCGCCAGCGACATCGCGGGCTCGGGCATCGGACATGTCGTCGAGAACGGCACGAGCGGCCTGCTGGTCACCCCGGGTGACGCGGCGGGACTGGCGCAAGCCCTGGTCCGGCTCGGTGATCGCGACCTGCGCGATCGCCTGGGTCGCGCCGGCAGGCAGCGCTGGCAGGCCGAATTCAGCCTGGATCGCTCGGCGCAGCGGATGCTCGGAATCTATCAGCGGATGACAGCCTGACGTCGGCAAGCAGCACGGCGAGCAGGCTGAACATGACCGGCACGACATGCAGGATCAGCCGGTTGGCGCTCGTATAGTTTTCCGCCCACGCCGAGGCGTCGGTAAAGAAGAACAGGACGAACAGGAATGCCGCGCAGGCCCCGAGCATCGCTGCGAGCGAGCGTGCCATGCGGTCCTCGCGGAAAACACGCCAGCGCAGGACGATGACCACGGGCACCAGGTACCAGAGCAGATGCCAGTTGGGCAGGGTCAGCATGCCCGAAAGCATGGCGCTGCCGACCGACCGCCAGTGCAGCTCGAGGGTGCCAAGCGCAGGGATCACGAGTTCGCCCCAGGCCACGTGGATCCAGCCCAGTCCGAGTATCGGCAACTGGAAACCACCCAGCGCGATGAGTATCGAAACGAGCGCGACGGCCGCGGCAACCACCAGCCAGCGCAGGCGAGGCTGCAGGACGCCCAGCAACGTGACGCTGGCGAATACGATCAGCCAGACCGCCCCTTCCAGCTTGATCATCGGCATGCTCAGGGCAAACAGCCAGGCAAGTGCCAACTGGCCGCGCTCGCCGTGACGCATCCAGCGCAGCCAGCCGAGGACGGCCAGGCCGAAGGATGCCGCCAGCCAGATATCCGCATAGCCGGCCAGCGCTGCATGTGCATCGAGCAGCGGCAGCGACAGCAGGCCATAGGCCAGCAGCATGGCCAGGCCCGGGTGGACGCCGAGCGCCCGCCATTGGCCGTAACTGGCCAGACCGATCGCGCCGAGTACGCCGGTCCAGGCCACATTGATCATTGGCTCGTTCCAGCTGCCGGTCGCGCTGGCAAACCAGATCTCGATCCAGGCCAGCAATTCCGGGTAATCCCAGATGGCCGCGGTGCGCGCGACAAGATCCGGCTCGGCCAGCCATTGCCGCATCGGCACATAGGGGACGTAGTGGCCGAGCAGATACCAGGACTTGGGTTTCACCGACCAGGCCGACCAGGCGTCCCATGGGAACGTCGGGCGCAGCAAGGCTTCGTTGGCAAGGATGCCGAGTCGCAGCAGGATGGCTGCGAGGAGCAGGAACCAGAGGATGCGCCAGCCCGGCCGCATCGGTGCTTCGACGCCCGCCGCCACGGCGCGCTCGCGAAACACCATGGCCGCCGCCCAGGCCAGCATGCCGATGCCGGCAAGCCAGGGCGCCGTGCGCGCAAAGGCATCGGCCGTCTTCGCCGGAGCGACGAGTCCGGCCAGGCCTCCCGCAAGCAGGATCCCAAGCAGGAAACCGGCGCCCAGTGCCGCCGCAAGGTCGCCCGGTCGGCGGCGTCCACGGTTGAGCGCAAGGCAGATGCCCGTGCCCGTCGCCCAGGGCAGCAACCAGGCCAGCAGATAACTCATGCTCACGGCTTGCTCCGGTGGCGCAGCACGATCAGGCGATCGCGACGGAAAATGACATCGCCGGAAATCGCCAGGCCGTCACCCTTGAGCAAGCGGCTTTTCGGGTCGTAGCTCCAGCCCGCGGCATCGTAGAGGACGACCACGCAATTGTCCGGGAGCGGCGTTGCCGGCACGACCGATTCCGCCAGCGAAAGCACGCCGACGTTCATCGGCAGCAGGTGATAGACCAGGCGCAGGACCGAAAAGGACGAGCCCGAGTGGACCAGCACCCGCGAGTTTTCCGGCAGGTCGCGAATGGCCGATTTCAGGTCGCGCGCCGCTTCGACGATGTCGCTGTCGGCGGAATGCAGTTCGCGCTCGGGCCAGTCGAAGCCCGCATAGAGGCTTTGCGTGGCCACGTGCCGCCAGCGCAATCCCGATTGCCATTGCAGGTCGAGCAGGATCCAGCCGGCGACCACGACGACGAGGCTCGCGCGAAGCAGGCTCGCCCCGCGCAGGCGCAGCAGCAGCCATGCCCAGAACAGCACCAGCGCGATGGCGATGGCCAGGCACAGGACCAGCGACTGTGCGCGCGGGGTATCGGTATCGCGGCCGAGCGCATGCACCGAGCGCTGGCTCCATGGCCACTGTCCGAGCCAGTCGGTGGCAAGCGCCGCGAGATCGCCCCGCCAGGAGCGCGAGTAAAGGCTTGCGTCGACCAGGGTGAATGGCTTGAATCCCTGCATGGGCGGGACGATCTGCGGCGTCGGATATTCCGCGAAGGCCAGCTCGGTGATGCGTCCGCGCCATTCCGGAACCGTGCCGAGATCGAACCAGGCGTCGCTCTCGCCCGGCCAGGGCAGGGATACGACGCTGACGTCCTCGTCGCCTGCGCGACGGAACACCAGCGACAGCTCGAGGGTGTGCGGGAACTGCTCGAACCGGTAGCGCAGGATCGGATTCCTGGCGGCATCGATGCCATTGAGGAAGACCGACTGCAGCGCCGTGCGATCTTCGCCTACCGCACCGATGCGCAGGCGACTTTCATCCTCCGCGGCGCCTCCCATGACCACGCGGAAATCCGAGCCGGACCAGTTGCGCGTCTGCTCGGGCGCGATCGGCGATTGCCATTTGGCGCCCGCGGCCCACATCAGCAGGATGGCCATGCTGAGCAGGACGGCGACGGCGAACGACAGCCTCCTCATGCAGCGAGGGTATCCAGGTGCGCCAGTTCCGCGTCGCTGAAGCCGGCGCTCAGGCGCGCCTGGGTATTGAAGGGTCCGCGCAGGCTGCCGCGCATGTACTTCTCCAGCAGGTCGGCGAAGGTCGCCTCCGGCTCGACCCCGGCCTTCGCGCAACACCATGAGAACCAGCGTGAACCAGCGGCGACATGCGCGACCTCCTCGCGCAGGATCACCTCGAGGATCTCGACCGTCGGCTGGTCGCCGACCGAACGCAAGCGCGCGATCATCCCCGGCGTCACGTCGAGCCCGCGCGCTTCGAGGACGCGCGGCACCAGGGCCATCCGGCGCAGGCAGGAATCGGCGGTTTCCACCGCCATTTCCCAGAGTCCGTTGTGCGCATCGAAATCGCCGTAGGCGTGATCGAGTTCTTCCAGCCTCCGGCCCAGCATCTGGAAATGACGCGCTTCATCGGCAGCGACCCCGACCCAGTCCGCGTAATAGTCGTCGGGCATGCCGCGGAACCTGTACACCGCATCCCAGGCCAGGTTGATCGCGTTGAACTCGATGTGCGCGATGGCATGGACCAGGGCCGCCCTGCCCTCCGCGCTGCCGAGTCCGCGCTGCGGCAGTTTGCGGGGCTCGATCAAGAGCGGGCGCGCCGGACGACCGGGATCCGTGATCGGCTCAACGGCCCCCGCTCCTTCGACAATGCACAGATGTCCCATGCGGAACTCTTCCGCGAACCTGCCCGTCAGCGCCACCTTGCCGGCAGGGTCGCTTTCGCGGAGACAGCGTTGTGCGGCGGCGAAGAGATCGTTCTTGGGCATGAGGGGGACGGTTTCCGAAAAAAAAACGGCCGATCGAACTCGGCCGTTTGCGATTCTGCCGATTTCCGGGCCGGCTTCACACCCACCCGGTCACGGATTGCCGGTCAGCCCGCCTGCCGTCGGCGGTCTTTCGCCTCATCCGAACGCGAGAACTCGAGCTCGTCCAGATAGGTCGGCTCGACGCCGGTCACATACTCACCGGAAAAACACGAGGTATCAAACTCGTGCAGGTTGTCGTTGCCCTCGGCGATCGAGGCAACCAGGTCGGCGAGATCCTGGTAGACCAGCCAGTCCGCACCCAGCAGTTTCTCGATTTCCTCTTCGGTGCGTCCGTTGGCGACCAGTTCGGCGGCGGTCGGCATGTCGATACCGTAGATGTTCGGGTAGCGCACCGGCGGCGCCGCGGAAGCGAAATAGACATTCTTCGCCCCTGCATCGCGCGCCATCTGGATGATCTGGCGCGAAGTCGTGCCGCGCACGATCGAATCGTCGACCAGCAGCACGTTCTTGTTGCGGAACTCCAGGCCGATCGCATTGAGCTTGCGGCGCACCGATTTCACGCGCTCGCTCTGCCCGGGCATGATGAAGGTGCGCCCGATATAGCGGTTCTTGACGAAGCCCTCGCGCATCGGCACGCCGAGGGCCTGGGCCAGCGACGAGGCGGCAGTCCGCGCGGTATCGGGAATCGGGATAACCGCGTCGATGCCATGCCCCGGCTTGAGCCGCTCGATCTTGGCGGCCAGCCGTTCGCCCATGCGCAGGCGCGCCTTATACACGGACACGTCCTCGATCATCGAATCCGGGCGCGCCAGGTAGACATACTCGAAGATGCATGGCGCGTGCTTGACCGGCTCCGCGCACTGCCGCGTATGCAACTGGCCATCAAGGGTGATCAGGATGCCCTCGCCCGGCCTGACATCGCGCAGCAGGCGGAAGCCGAGGATATCGAAGGCGACCGATTCGGAGGCAACCGCATACTCCTTGCCTTCCGGGGTATCGCGCTCGCCGAGCACCAGCGGGCGAATACCGTGCGGATCGCGGAATGCCAGCAGTCCGTAGCCGAGAACCAGGCTGACCACGGCGTAGCCGCCGATGCAGCGCTGGTGCACGCCGGCGACCGCCTTGAAGATGTGGTCGCTGGTCAGCGCCATGCGCTCCTGGATCTGCAGCTCGTGGGCCAGCACGTTGAGCAGGAATTCGGAATCGGAATCGGTATTGATGTGCCGGCGATCGTCCTCGAACATCTCGCGGCGCAAGGTATCGGTATTGACCAGGTTGCCGTTGTGGCCGAGGGCGATGCCATACGGCGAATTCACGTAAAGCGGCTGGGCCTCGCCGCTGCCCTCGGAACCGGCGGTCGGATAGCGGCAGTGGCCGATGCCGACGCTGCCGCGCAGCGCCAGCATGTGCTCGCGCTGGAATACATCCTGGACCAGGCCATTGCCCTTGTGCAGGCGCAGGCGCGAACCATCGATGGTCGCGATGCCGGCCGCATCCTGCCCGCGGTGCTGGAGCACGGTCAGCGCATCGTAGAGGGCCGATGCGACCTCGGATTTGCCGACGACTCCAATGATTCCACACATGATTCAGTTCACTGCGAAGTAGAAGATTGAGGTTCCTGCACGACCGGCTTCGCCTGCTGCAACAGGCCGCCTGCCGCCGCGGGCACTGCCGCCGCTGCCGGCTCCAGGTAGCGCGCCACGCTCTCCGGAAGATATGTCGTCACCCAGCGCGCGCCCTGCTCGAAGGTCGGCAGCATCCGTGAATTCTGCCACCAGTCATCACGCACGACCGGGGTGAATTTCATCAGCAACACGACCAGAACGACCAGCGCGAAGCCGCGCACGAGACCAAATACCATGCCGAGCAGGCGGTCGGTGCCGGACAGTCCACTGCCGCTGACCAGCTTGCGCAACAGAAAAGCCAGGATCGCTCCGGCAACCAGCACCGCCACGAAACACAACGCATAGCCCAGCAACACGCGAACCGATGGCGCCGATATGCTGGCGGAAAACTGGTCTGCAAGGGTCGGCCCGAACATCCAGGCGACCCAGAAGGCGAGAATCCAGCACGCCAGCGCCATCACTTCGCCGATGAATCCGCGCCACAACCCGACCAGGATGGAAAGGGCGAGCGTGGCAATGATCGCGATGTCGAACCAGTTCATGTCCCGTAGATCACGGCTGGGTCACGACCATGCCTTCCATCTTGAGCTTGTCCTTGATGCGGTCGCGCAACTTGTCGGCGTTCGCGCGATCGATTTCCGGGCCGGCGCGAACGCGCCACAGGGTCTGGCCTTCGGCAGCCAGCTTGTCGACGAAGCCGGCGAATCCGGCAGCCTGCAGCCGCGCGCGCAACTTGTTGGCATCCTCGACCGTGGAGAATGCGCCGAGCTGGACCGCCCAGCCGCCTGCCCTGGTCGGCGCAACGGCACTGGCCGGGGCATCCACCCTGGCATCCGAGGCGAGCGCGATCACGCTGCCCGGCACGTCGCCGCGCACCTGCTTGATGCGGATTCGCGCGGCTTCGGCCTCGGCGCGATCGGCAAACGGTCCGACGCGGACGCGCTGCGCCGGCTTGCCCTTGAAATCGGTGCTTTCGGCGAATGCGGGAAATCCGCTCTTCTTCAACGTGGCGACGAGATCCTCGGCATTCTTGCTGGCGGAATAGACGCCCAGATGAACGAGATACTGTCCGCTCGCGCCCTTGCCGGCATCGAGCTGGGCGGCACTGGCCGGCTGGACCGGCTCGGCTTCGGCCGCCACGGGTTGGGCAGGCGATTCGACCGGTGCGGCAGTTTGCGGCGCCGCATCTTCGGGACGCGCGTCAGGCCTTGGCGGTGCCTTGGTGTCGACCGTCACCACGGGCTCGGCAGGCTGCGCAGCCTGCGACGGCAGGGGCGACGAATCGCGGTTGACCGCATCGACCGGCAGCACGCGCGTCTCGAACTCGCGGCTCGGCGGCGGCGGGATTTCGAGGTCGACCGTTGCGGAATCCTGTTTCGGCCCGCTGCCGCTGAACAGCATCGGGACGAAAATGATGGCTAGCGCGATCAGGACGACGGCGCCAAGCAGGCGTTGTTTCAAGGCAGGATCCATGGGCAGGGCACGCTGACAAGTCGCCGCGATTATACCAACCGCTGGCGGCCAACGCCGTTCATTCGAAACTCAGATGCCGGGAATCGCCTGAACGCGACCGGCCAGCGCCGCCGATGCGACGAAGAACGAACCAAAGGCGACGATCCGGTCTCCCTCTCCCGCCAGGTCGCTGGCAGCGCGCAGTGCGGCTGCGACGGAGGCATGCCTGCCGGCGATTTCCACGCCACGAAGTCCTTCGAGCCGTTGCGCGAGCATGTCCACGCCGAGGCCGCGCGGACTGTCCGCATCGAGTCCGGCGAGATGCCAGGTTGCCATCGGTTCGATCAGGGGGCTGACGATGCCACCGATGTCCTTGTCGGCAAGCGCGCCGAAAACGGCGATGTTGCGGCCAGCCGGCGGGTGCGCGACCAGCCAGTCGGCAAGGACCCGGGCCGCCTGGGGATTATGGGCGACATCCACGACCAGCGCGGGCGGACCGGCGAACTGCTGCAGTCGCGCGGCCACGCGGGCATTCGCAACACCTGCCGCGATGGCGGACGGATACCATCCGACACGCTCGCGCAGCATGTAGATCGCGGCAATCGCGGCACCGGCGTTGGCAGGCTGGCACGGCGCATCGAGTCCGGGCCGCGGCAGTTCGATGCGGATCGGTCCGGCGCTCCACAACCAGCCTTCGCCCATTCGCTCGATGTGGTAGTCCTCGCCGCAGGCGAACGTCCTGGCGCCGATCCTGCGTGCCTCGGCCAGCAACGTCGTGGGCGGATCGGATTCACCGATGATCGCCGGGCGCCCGGTGCGGAAAATCCCGGCCTTTTCGCGCGCGATCAGCTCGCGGTCGTTGCCCAGCCAGTCCTGGTGATCGAGGTCGATGGTGGTGATGATGGCCGCGTCGGCATTGATCAGGTTGACGGCGTCGAGCCGGCCGCCGAGTCCGACCTCGAGGACGGCGACGTCGAGCGCATCTTTCGCAAACACCAGCAAGGCCGCCAGCATGCCGAATTCGAAGTAGGTGAGCGCGATCTCGCCGCGCGCTGAGTCGATCTTCTCGAAGGCCTCGACCAGCTGCGCGTCGCTTGCGTCCGTGCCATTGATGCGCACGCGCTCGTTGTAGCGGAGCAGATGCGGCGAGGTGAATGCGCCCACCCGCTGCCCGCCGGCACGCAAGATCGCCTCGAGGAAGGCGACCGTCGATCCCTTGCCGTTGGTGCCACCGACCGTGATCACCGTCCGCGCGGGAGCCGGAGAACCGAGCTCGTTCCAGACTGCGCGCACGCGGTCGAGGCCGAGCTCGATCTCGCGCGGATGCAGGCGCGACTGCCAGGCGAGCCATTCGTCCAGCGTCCGCGTGGATGTCGGCATCATGGGTCGGATCGATCCCTGGCGCGATCAGCGCATCAGGATGCGTCGGGGCTTGAACGGCAGGCGCCCGCGCCAGTACTGGATCAGGACATAGCCGGTGGCCATGCCGCCGAGATGGGCGAAATGGGCGACGCCGGCCTGGGTGCCTGTGATCCCGAGGAAAAGTTCGATGGCGCCGTAACCGGTGACGAAGACCCAGGCCGGCATCGGGATCGGCGGAAACAGCAACATGATGCGCTGGTGCGGAAACATCATGCCGAAGGCGAGCAGCAGGCCGAAAACGCCACCCGAGGCGCCGAGGGTTGGATAGATTCCGCCGGTGAAGTAGGCAATCACGATCAACTGGGCGATGGCCGCGCCGACCACGCTGGTAAGGTAGTAGACGGCAAACGGTCGCGAGCCGAAGAGCTGTTCGATCGCGCCGCCGAACATCCACAACGCCAGCATGTTGAACAGCAGGTGGGTCAGGCTGCCATGCAGGAAGCCGTAGGTGACCAGCTGCCAGATCTGGAAACCGACCGTCCCTCCCCCCTGGATTGGCATGTCCGTGCCGAGCGGCCACAAGGCGAAATGGATGATCAGCGGATCGCCGATCAGCATCTGCAGCAGGTAGATGCCGACATTGGCAATGAGGAGCGCGCGGGTCACCGGCGGCAGGTCATACGGCATGGTGGTTCCTTGGAAACGAAGGGCGGCTTGCTGGGCGCACGAGCAGAATCCCCAAGGTCGTGGCAGGTTCCGGCGCTTTCAACCGGGTGGATGGCGGCACGGTCATCGGTGCGGAGCCCACAATTCGGCGTCAATGTCGCGCTGCCATCCGTAGCGCCCGAGATCGACGCGCGTGCCCGCCAGGGCAACACCCTCGGCGGCCAGTCGTCGCTGCTGCTCGATGAACGGCTTGCTGCGCGGTGCGAATGCAAGCCGCCCGTCCGCGCGCAGGACGCGATGCCAGGGCAATCCGGCCCGCTCGCCAGCCTGGCGAAGCACGGTCCCGACCAGGCGCGCGCGACGGGGCAATCCGGCCCGGGCAGCGATCTCGCCATAGCTGGCGACCCGTCCGCGCGGAATGCTCGCGATTACGCGACGGATCGCCTGATGTTCAGGCTTGATGGGTATTTGCACTGACTTCATCGCCGGCGCACGCTAGCATAGGCGCATCCAATTCGCGGAGAGTACCGTGCAGAGCTTCGAACAAATCCGGTCGCACGCAAGCAACCTGCACACCCTGCGCACGAACGACCCCTACCTCATCAGTTTCGACCTGACCCTCGAACAGGGGCGCCACCAGGGCATCTATCTCGCTGAAATGGAAGGCGACGATGGCCTCAAGCACCTGCGCATTTCGACGCCGATCGGCCCGGCCACGGGGGTTGATGCCACCCGCTGCATGCGCTTCAACTGGGAACAGCGCACCGGGTATCTCGCGATCAGCGATCTGGACGGATCGCCCTACCTGCATCTGGTCGAAAACCGCCCCTACCAGCTCCTGCACGGCGACGAGCTCGATCGCGTCATCCGTGAGCTCGGCCAACTGGGCGACCGCCTCGAGCAGGCCATTTCGACTGGCGGCGATTCGTTCTGACGACTCTGACGACGCGCCCACCGACGGGCGCAAGCGGAGGTGGCCGCGATCAGGCGGCCAGGTTGAAGGCCTGCAGCAGGCGCACCAGCAACCAGGCCAGCAGCGCCGTGATCGGGATGGTCAGCAGCCAGGCCCAGACCATGCGCTCGACGACCGTCCACTTGATCGCGGAAAAGCGCTTGGCTGCGCCCACGCCCATGATCGCCGAGGAAATATTGTGCGTGGTCGATACCGGTATGCCGAAATGAGAGGCCGCCAGGATCACGCTGGCTGACGCCGTCTCGGCCGCGAATCCGTTGACCGGGTGCAACTTGACCAGCTTGTGGCCGAGGGTGCGGATGATGCGCCAGCCGCCGGCCGCGGTGCCCGCGGCCATGGTCAGTGCGCACAGCACCTTGATCCAGGTGGCGATCGCGAACTGCTTGTTGGCGTCCTCCTCGATGCGCAGGAACATGAGCCAGTGCGGAAGATCGTCGAGCGTTCCGGCCGAAGTCGCGCCGACCAGGGCCAGGGCGATGATGCCCATGGTCTTCTGCGCGTCGTTCATGCCATGCGAAAGCCCCATCGCGCTGGCCGAGAAAATCTGCGCCTTGCCGAAAAAGGCGTTCATGGCGCGCGGGCGCGCCACCTTCTGCGCGATGGAGTTCTTGCGATTGGCGAGAAAACTGACCAGCGCGAAGATCGCCCCCATGATCGCGAACCCGAGCACGAAGCCGAGGAACGGCGAACTGAACATCGGCATGACGACCTTCGGCAGCAGGCCCTTGCCCTGCCACCAGTGTTCGCCGCCCTCCCACCAGATGATCGACGACCAGTTGTCGTTGGCCGCCGCCAGGGCCGCTCCGCAGAGGCCGCCGACCAGGGCATGCGAGGAGCTCGACGGCAGGCCCCACCACCAGGTGATCAGGTCCCAGATGATCGCTCCGAGCAGGGCGCAGATCAGCACCTGCGGGGTGACCGCGACGACGCCGGAATCGACCAGTCCGGAGGCGATGGTCTTGGCCACCGCCGTGCCCCAGAGCGCACCGATGAGGTTGGTGAATGCCGCCAGCATCACGGCCTGGGCGGGACTCAGGACCTTGGTGGCGACCACCGTCGCAATCGAGTTGGCCGTGTCATGGAAACCGTTGATGTACTCGAACACGAGTGCAACGGTGATGACCAGCAGGACCAGGCTCAGGCTCACGGGAATTCCTCGCCGGTACGGTCAGGAGTTTTTCAGGGCAATGTGATAGATCACGTTGCCGGCATCGCGGCAGCGGTCGATCGCCTTCTCGAGGAGTTCGTAGAGGTCCTTGCGCACCATCAGCCGCGCCGCGTCCGTCTCGTCGGTGAACACGTTGTTGTAGAGCTCCAGAAGCAGGCGGTCCGCCTCCGATTCGATCGACTGCATGCGCTCGTTGAGGGCATGCATCACGTCGAGCTTGATGCCGCCGCGCAGCTCTCCGACCATGCTGACGATGACATCGCAGGCGCGTTCGAGCATCGCGGCCTGGGGACTGTAATCGATGTCGGAAAGGCGCTCGACGAACAATGCGTGGCGTTCGGCGAACTTCTCCACCGTTTTCGGAATCTTGTACAGCGCACCCGCCAGCGCCTCGATGTCTTCACGCTCGAGCGCGGTGACGAAGGTGTTGACGAGCTCCAGGTTGATTTGCGCGAACAGGTCCTTCTCGCGCTTGCGGGCCACGCGGAACTGGTCGAGCGCCGGAGTACGCGCGCCATCGGCCAGCATCGTGCGCAGGGCGCGTGCACTGAGCCGGGCGGCATCGGCACTGGATTCGAGCAGGCTGTAGAACTTGTCGCCCTTGCCGAAAATGGTCTGCAACGAAAACATGGGCCGCTCCGTAACCGGAAATCAGGGGAATTCGGTGTCCGTATCGCCCCTCCCCGGGGCCACGGTGGGCGAATGTTACAACATTGTTTCAGGCACCCGGTCCATCTTCGGTTGCTGTCGGGTCATCCTGCGGCAGGCGCGGACCAGCCGGCGCGTGGGCATTGGCCAGGCGCGCCATGCGCTGCACGTCGGCGAGGATGCCGCGCAGCACGCGCAGCTCGCGCTGGTCCGGATTGGCGCGCAGGAACAGCCGGCGCAGGCGCTGCATGATGGTCTTCTCCGAGCGTCCCTTGTGGAAGTCGATCTCGCGCAGGGCAATGGACAGGTGCCCGAAGAATCCCTCCAGCTCGGCCGCGGTGGCCGGCGTGTCCGTGTTGCCCTGGCGCGGCGGAACCCCCGCCAGCATGGCCATGCGCACTTCATAGGCCAGCACCTGCACGGCCTGCGACAGGTTCAGCGACGAGTAGGAGGGATCGCTCGGGATATGCACGGCGGCATGGCAGAGCTTGATCTCGTCATTGCTCAGCCCGGAGCGCTCGTTGCCGAACACCAGGGCGACCTCGCTCCCGCCGGCGGCAGCAGCCAGCACCCGGCCGGCGGCTTCGCGCGGGGAAAGCTCTTCGAGTGCGACGCCGCGCAGGCGTGCCGTCGCCCCGAGCACCAGGCTGCAGTCGGCAATGGCGTCCTGCAGGCTTGCCTGGCACTGCGCGGCTTCCAGCACGTCATCGGCACCGGCAGCCATGACATGCGCATCGATATGCGGGAAATGGGCCGGGGAAACCAGGGCGAGCCGCCGGAACCCCATGGTCCGGATGGCGCGAGCGGCACTGCCGATATTGCCTGGATGCGACGTATTGGCCAGCACGAAGCGGATTTTCCGCATGGCCGGATCGAAGGATGCTGCCTCTGTCATCTGGCTTGAAGTCCCGGGTTGCAGCGAAGGAGTTTGGCGGCATGACGGCGGATTTGGTACCCTTCCGCGCCGCGTGCGCTCCGTTCGCTCGCGATGCTCTTTTTAATCCGACTTCCGATGGACACAACATGCCCAGACCCGCCGTAAACGTGGCGGTGCGCGCCGCGCGCGCCGCAGGCCAGATCATTCTGCGCTACATGAATCGCCTCGACAGCCTCGCCATTGTCGAAAAGCAGCGCCTCGACTTTGCATCGGAAGTGGATCGGGCCGCCGAGGCCGAGATCATACGCGAGCTCAAGAGGGCGTTCCCGGGCCATGCCATTCTCGCCGAAGAGTCGGGCGCACAAGGCAAGGGCAAGCACGTGTGGGTCATCGATCCACTCGACGGCACGCACAATTACCTGCGCGGTTTCCCGCATTTCTGCGTCTCCATCGGCATGCTCGAGAACGGCGAGCCGATGCATGGCGTCGTCTACGACCCGCTGCGCGACGAGCTGTTCACCGCGAGCCGTGGCGACGGCGCCTATCTGAACGACCGGCGAATCCGCGCCAGTGCGCGAGTCAATCTCGATGGTGCACTGCTGGCCACCGGTTTTCCGTACCGCCAGCGGGCCCACCTCGATGCGCAACTGGGCATGACCCGGGTGCTGCTCGGCGAGGCCGAGGATATCCGCCGCACGGGCTCGGCCGCGCTCGACCTCGCCTATGCGGCCAGCGGACGCATCGATGGCTACTACGAGATCGGGCTGAAGCCCTGGGACATGGTTGCCGGATGCCTGCTGGTTCGCGAAGCCGGTGGTCGCTACTGCGACTTCGTCGGGCGCGATGGCATCCCGGAAAGCGGCAACCTGCTGGCCGGCGGCCACAAGGTGGTCGACGCGATGGTCAAGGCGATCGGGCCTGAGCTGACCCCTGCCCTGGCACGCTGACGCGAACCAGGCTGCGAAACGGGCTGCGAAAAAAGCCCATGAAAAAAGCCCGGCTTGCGCCGGGCTTTTTCTTTTCGCTTTGGTGACTGCCGGATCTTACTGCTGGCCGTCCACGGCAAGCTCGGTGCGGCGGTTGCGCGCACGGCCTTCCTTGGTGGCGTTGGTATCGATCGGGCGGCTCTCGCCGAAGCCCTTGACGCCGCTGATCTGGCTGGCGCTGACGCCGTGCGAGGTCAGATAGTCATAGACGATCTGGGCGCGACGCTCCGAAAGGCTCTGGTTGTACGCGTCGCTACCGATCGAGTCGGTGTGACCGTCGAGTTCAACGCGGACGTTCGGGTTGCGGGTCAGCACGTCGACTGCCTGGTCGAGGATCGCGATCGAATCCGCGGTCGGCTCCTGCAGCGACGGGGTGATGTCCTTCTCGTTCGAACGCGGACGGTCGAACTTGAAGTTGACGCCACGCAGGTCGATCACGACCGGCGTCGGAGCCGGCTCTTCCGGTGCAGCTTCCGGCGGCGGCGGCGGCGGCGGGGCAGCTGCCGGTGCGGGCTCGGCCGGAGCGCTGCCACCGAAGCCGATGGTCAGGCCGATGGAGGCGATCGCGTCGACGAAGTGGTTGTGGTCTCCGGCGCCGGGGAACTGGCCGCGGAGGCTGTTGTTGTCATGGTCATAACGTGCGGCGAGTTCGCCACGCAGTGCCATGCGGTCATTGAAGTTGTACTGGACGCCGCCACCAACCGTGGCCATCGGATCCCAGCCGCTTTCCTGCACGGTGCCCGAATAGGCTGCATGGCGCACCGCGCCAAGGCCACCGAGGATGTACGGACGCCATGCCGAACCCTGGTCACCGAAGTACCAGCGACCGGTCACGCCGAGGCTGACGCTTTCCCATTCGCGGCCATCACGGAACGAATTGTTCTTGAAATCCGCGTCGTTGAGCGCCCACTCGGCGTCAACGGAGAAGTTCGGGGAAACCCACCAGCCGATGCCGAGGCCGGTATACAGGGACGTATCCGTATCGCGGTTGCTGTCCGGGATGACGACACCGATGCGCGGTGCGACGTACCAGCTTCCTTCCTGCGCCTGGGCAGCGGAAACACCACCACCAATCATCGCAACGGCGATCAGTGCACTCAACGCTTTGTGTTTCATCATTGCAGATTCCTCTTTTTTGTTTGATCCAAAATCAACTGCCACAGCGGAACGCGCTGAGCGGGTAGCCTGTTGACGACCATCTTACGATGAATCGCCCGCCCGTGAACATCATTTTAACAATCATTTCCACCGGGCGCCTGAACAGGGCAGACCCATAAAATTCATATGAATCAACAATATAGCAAATTCATTGCATGAACGCCATGTTAAGAGGGGTTCAACCTAGATGACGAACATGCCCATCAGATGATGGATCGGAATCGACTCGAAGCCGTTCTTGTCGCGGCTGGCAGCGAGGATCTTCTCGACGTTCGCCGCAGGCAGCTGCGCGGAAATCGCCGCCTCGAACTTCTTCAGCAGCACCGGAATGCCTTCGGCGCGGCGCTTGCGATGGCCGATCGGATAGTCGATCGAGACCTTTTCCGTGCTGCTGCCGTCCTTGAAGAACACCTGCAGCGAATTGCCGATATAGCGCTTGTCCGGATCGAAGTAGTCCCTGGTGAACTGCGGATTCTCCTTGACCGTCATCTTTCCGCGCAGCGCATCGATGCGCGGATCCGCGGCGATGTCGTCGTTGTAGTCGTCGGCGACGAGGCGGCCGAAGATCAGCGGCACGGCGACCATGTACTGGATGCAGTGGTCGCGGTCGGCGTAGTTGGCCAGCGGCCCGGTCTTGTCGATGATGCGCACGCCGGCTTCCTGGGTTTCGATCTCGATGCGCTCGATCTGGTCGAGGCGGCCGGCGACCTCGCCGTGCAGTTGCATGGCGCACTCGACGGCGGTCTGGGCATGGAATTCGGCCGGGAAGCTGATCTTGAACAGCACGTTTTCCATGACATAGCTGCCGAACGGACGCTCGAACTCGAAGGCCTTGCCCTTGAATGCGATGTCGTAGAAGCCCCAGGTCTTGGCCGTCAGCGCGGACGGATAACCGACCACGTTCTTCTCGACGGCGTTGAGCGCATGGATGACGGCGCGCCGGCAGGCGTCGCCGGCGGCCCAGCTCTTGCGCGGTCCGGTGTTCGGCGCATGCCGGTAGGTACGCAGCACGCCGTTGTCGATCCAGCTGTGCGAAATGGCCGTGACGATCTGCTCCTTCGTGCCGCCGAGCATGGCCGTGGCCACCGCGGTCGAGGCGAGGCGGACCAGGATGACGTGATCGAGCCCGACCCGGTTGAAGCTGTTCTTCAGGGCATAGCAGCCCTGGATTTCGTGCGCCTTGATCGCCCAGGTCAGCACGTCGCGCACGGTCAGCACCTTGCCGCCCTCGCGCTCGGCCTTGCGCGACAGGTAATCGGCCACGGCCAGGATCGTGCCGAGGTTGTCGGACGGATGCCCCCACTCCGCGGCCAGCCAGGTGTCGTTGAAATCCAGCCAGCGGATCTGCGTGCCGATGCAGAAGGCGGCCTGGACCGGATCGAGCTCGTGGCTCGTTCCCGGGATGCGCGAACCACCGGGAAGCACGGCGCCCGGCACGATAGGGCCAAGATGCTTGACGCAATCCGGAAACTTCATCGCCAGCATCGAGGTGGCCAGCGAGTCGAGCAGCATGTTGCGCGCGGTGTCGTAGGCCTCGGTCGAGTCGATCACGTAGTCGGCGACGTAGTTGGCGATATCGACCATGGGCTGGTCGGGATCCGGCCTGGCGGCCGAGCGGATATCATGTCCGGACATTGAGGTTTCCGTTGGATGTGGGCGGGAGAGCCGCAGGCCGCGCAGGGCGGAACTGCGAAGCCGGCTATTGTGCCAGATGGCTGCATCCGCCGCGCCTCTCCGGGCGATCGCCGCCGCTCTGCTTGGCGCTGCCGCGACAAGCCGGCAGAATGATCCACCCTCGCGGATGCCATCCACCTTGTCCACGACGTCGCTTCTCGATCGCATCCTCGAACTGAGCCGTTTCGACGACGACTCCGCGGCGGCGTTGCGCGCCGTCCACCGCTTTTTCTCGTCGCGCCTGCCGGACTGCTCGCTGGCCCTGCTGCTGGTCCGCGGACTGGAGCGCGGCCAGTGCCGGCTGGCCGGATCGATCGCCGCGGACGGCCGCGAACACGTGCCCAACGTGGATCCGCTCGGACAGAAATCGATCCTGCCGCTGTTCGACGATGCGCTGGCGAGGCGACTGCTCGATGGCACCCGCGCCAACCTGCTGCACCTCGTTCCAGGCGAGGAACAACTGCCGCTGGCCATGGCGTTGTTCACGCCACGAAGCCTGCTGGGCGTGCCGATCGTCAACAGCGGCGAAGTCACCCACTGGCTGGCGTTCGGCAGCGCCACGGAAACCGCGCTGGACCATCTCGACCTGGGCCGGCTGCTGCTCGAGGTCAATCTCGCCGCGAGCCTGATCATCCGACCCATCGCCACCCGCGCGCTGCGCAACGAAAGCGAACGCCAGCGCATGGCCATCGAAGGCCTGGCCGACGTGCAGCGGCAGTTGCTGCCGGACAATCCCGAGATCCGCGGCCTCACCCACGCCGTCCACTGGCAGCCGGCGGATACCGCCGCCGGCGACTACTACGACCTGATGTCGCTGAATCGACTGGCGCCCACCGAAATCCTCTCCGAAAGCGCCGACATCTGGGGCGTCATCCTGGCCGACGTATCAGGGCACGGCGCCGCAGCCGCCATGGAAGCCGCGCAATTCGACGCGATACTGCGCACCTACAAGGGCGACAGCGATCCCGGCCCGGCCGGCGCGCTGACCTATGCGAACCGCCACTTCTTCTCACGCCGTATACGACACCATTTCCTGACCGCACTGGCCCTGCTCTATCGGCCCGACCTGCGCAAGGCGTTCTATGTCTGCGCCGGACATCCGCCGCTGCTGCACAGACGCGGGGCGGAAGTGTTTGCGCGCGACTCCGGCGGGCAGATTCCGCTCGGCGTGCTGCGTGATTTCGCCTGGACCAACCACGAATTCGATGTCGAACCCGGTGACATGCTCGTGCTGCATACCGATGGCATCGTCGAAGCGCGCAATGCCGCGGGCGTCGAATTCGGCAACCAGCGCCTGCAGCAGCTGATCGCGGACGGGCCGGACGAACCCCAGGCCTTGCTCGACCTGTTGCGCAACGCCCTTGTTGCGCACCAGGGAGGCATCATCGGCGCGGATGACCAGACCCTGATCGTGCTCGGCATCCACTGAAACAGCGCGCGCCTCGACGGGCAGCTTTCGCGCTCGCAGCCGTGTTTCGTTTCCACCGCAGCACGCCAGGGAGTAGGCTGGCCGTCCCGTTCGACTTCCTGGAGCACGGGCACCGTGATCGATTCGCCGCGTTACCGCGCCTTCGTCAGTTACAGCCACTGCGACGCGCGCGTCGCGGCGTGGGCGCATCGCAGCCTGGAAAGCTACCGGGTACCGAAGCGGCTGCGCGGAACCGAAGGCGAGTTCGGTCCGGTACCCGAACGCATCACCCCGATCTTCCGCGACCGCGAAGACCTGGCCAGTGCCGGCGACCTCACCGGACACGTGCAGGCGGCGCTGTCCAACTCCGCGGCGCTGATCGTGATCTGCTCGCCGGAATCGGCCCGCTCGCGCTGGGTCAACGAAGAAATCCTGGCCTTCAAGCGCGGCGCGCATGCCGACCGCATCTACTGCCTTATCGTCGCGGGCGAGCCGCACAGCGGCGACGAGCGCGAATGCTTTCCGCCCGCCCTGCGGTTCGAACTCGATGCCAGCGGCCAGCTGGGCGAAAAGCGGGCCGAACCGATCGCCGCCGACATCAGGGCGGGCAAGGAGGGCAAGTCGCTGGCCCGCCTGAAGCTGATCGCCGGATTGCTCGGCGTCAGCCTCGACACCTTGCGCCGGCGCGAAGCGCAGCGCCGGCACCGGCGGATGTTCGCGATCGCCGTCGGGGCGACGACCGGGATGGCCGTGGCCCTGGCCCTTGCCACCACGGCATGGGTGGCGCGCAACGAGGCACAGCGTGCGCGCGATGATGCGCAGCGGCGACAGGCCCAGGCCGAGGACCTGCTTGGCTACATGCTCGAAGACCTGCGCCCGAAGCTCGAGAAGGTCGGCCGTCTCGACCTGCTCGACAGCGTCGACGAAAAGGAGATGGCCTATTTCGCCAGTCTCGACCCGGCCGATCTCACCGATGCGCTGCTCGTGCAGCAGGCCAGGGTGCTGACCCAGATCGGCCAGGTCCGCCTGAGCCAGGGACGTTTCCAGGAGGCGCTGGCGAGCTTCCGCAACGCCTACGCGCGCAGCAGCGCGCTGGTCAACCGCCACCCGGGCGTCGGCGATCGCCTGTTCGACCGCGGCCAGGCCGAATACTACGTCGGCTATGTCTATTGGCAGAGCCGCGACCTCGATCGCGCCCGATCCTGGCTGACCCGCTATCGCGATACCTGCCGCGAGGTCTATGCGATGGACCCGGGCAATGTCGACTGGCATCGCGAACTGGCCTACGGCGAACACAACCTCGCCGTGCTCGAACTGGAACGCGGCGATCTTGCGCTGGCCGCCGAATCGTTCCGCCGTTCGCGCGCGACCCTGGCTTCGCTGCTCGCCGCCAGGCCCGAAGACATCGAACTGATCTTCGAACTCGTCGACGAGGACTCGTGGATCGGCAACGTGGAAGAGCAGCAGGGCCAGCTCGGCGACGCCGAATCCCTGCTTGCCGGCAAGACCGAAACGCTGAAGCGGATCGTGGCCCTGCGCCCGGCCGATCCACGCTGGAAAAACGAACTGTCCACGGCGGGCCTCATGCAATCGGAGTTGCTGCGCGTGATGGGCGAATACGCGCGGGCCGCAGCAGTCGCCGACGATGCAGTCGGCCAGATGCAGCTGCTGACCAGGGAGGATCCGGAAAACAGGGACTGGAGTCGCAACTACTGGCGCGCCCTCGTATTGCGCGCGGCGGCGCGCATCGGCCTGGGCGACCATGCCGGCGCAAGAAAGGACCTCGCCTTCGCCAGGCCCATGCTGGAAGCTTCCGAACTGGTGGCGACCGATGACCGCTACGTGCGGCGCAATCTCTTCGATGCGTTTTCACTGGGCAGCCTGCTCGCGTTGCAGGAAGGCGACCACCCTGGTGCGCGAAGCGCGGCCAGCGCCCTCGGCAGGTTCGCCGAGCGCGAGAACAACCTCGACTCGCCCCAGGCGATCGGCCGGTACGCCCTCGGCGAGGTCATAGCAGGCATGGTCGCCCTGGACGCGGGCCAGGCAGGCGAGGCCGGCACGCATTTTGCCGCGGCTCGCAGGGTACTGGCGCCGGTCGTGCACGACTCCCGGTATTGGCGGATACTGGATCCTTGGGTCCGCCTGTCGCTGCTCACCGGGAATGTCGACGAGGCCCGGCGTGTCCAGGCCCAACTCCAGGACTTCGCTTATGTCCCCTTGTTTGCGTGGCCCGCAGGAATTGCCGCCGGTTCCGCGGGCGCAACGTCCTCCGGCGCAAGCGCGCAACAGCGCCCGCCAACCAGCGGCTCCGCGCAAACCGACCTTGCGAACTGATGCCGGGCACATGGGCAGGGACGCCGCGCGAAGCCGCCGCGCCCACAACCCAGCCCTTTGAGCCGGTCGCGACACCCGACGGCTCGAAGCTTTCCAACCCGAGGAGACACGTCCATGCGCAACCTCATGCTTTCCGCAATCCTGCTCGCCGCATCCACCGCCGCATTCGCGGCTCCGCCGATCACGCTGGAAGTCCGCGCCCAGGCATCGGACGGGACTGATGGATACACCGACAGCACCGGATCCAACGGCGGCGCCTACAGCTATCGGTACTCCGGAGGCAGCGGCAATGGTGGCGATGTCGAGTTCGTCGGCCGTGGCCAAGGCACGATCGTCATCCACCTGAGGGCAGAGCGGAATTTCAGCCTCGACAGTGTCAGCTTCCGCAACGACGCCAACGACCAGCTCAGCACGGATCCCATTGTGCATTCCGCGAAGAACGCGACCATCAAGAACAGGAATACGGCGGTGCAGACCGCCGAATACAAGGTCACCGTGATGGATTCGGACACGAACGAGACGATTGACTGCGATCCGAAGATCATCAACAGGTAATTCCAATCGCGGCCGGCGTCGCGGCGGCGCGTGGTCGCGCACCCGGTCCTGCGCTTCGCCGCGGCGGCCGGCCCCGACCAGGCGCACCGTGCCGCATTCGTGCGCGCTCGCCGGGGCCGGATCGCATCCTCGTCGCGCCGAGCCCTGCCCCGGCACTTGCTCCCGGCCGCGCCCGCTGGCATCTTAAACGGCCGTTTGAATCGTGGAAGGCCCGTGGACTACCCCCACCTGTTCGCCCCGCTCGACCTCGGCTTCGCCACCCTGCCCAATCGCGTGCTGATGGGATCGATGCATACGGGTCTCGAGGAACGCGCGCGCAACTACGACAAGCTCGCGGTCTATTTCGCCGAACGCGCGCGCGGCGGCGTCGCCCTGATGGTCACCGGCGGCATCGCGCCGAACATCGAGGGTTGGCTGAAGCCATTCGACGGGCGACTGTCGATGCCCTGGCATGTCGCGCGCCATCGCAAGATCACCGCCGCGACGCATGCCGAGGGCGGGCGCATCTGCATGCAGATCCTGCACGGCGGCCGCTATTCCTACCATCCGCTGTCGGTGGGCGCATCGAACATCAAGTCGCCGATCACGCCGTTCAAGCCGCGCGCGTTGTCCGGGCGAGGCGTCGAACGCACGATCAGGGATTTCGTCAACTGCGCAAAACTCGCCCAGGACGCCGGCTATGACGGCGTCGAGATCATGGGATCGGAGGGCTACCTGATCAACCAGTTCGTCACCGCACGCACCAATACGCGCGACGACGACTGGGGTGGCAGCGCGGAAAAGCGCATGCGTTTCCCGATCGAGATCGTGCGCCGCACGCGCGCGGCGGTCGGCCGCGAATTCATCATCATCTACCGCCTGTCCATGCTCGACCTCGTCGACAATGCGCAAAGCTGGAACGAGATCGTGACCCTGGCCAAGGCCGTGGAAGCGGCCGGCGCGACCCTCATCAACACCGGCATCGGCTGGCACGAGGCGCGCATTCCGACGATCGTCACTTCGGTACCGCGCGCCGCATTCACCGCGGTCACCGCGAAGCTGAAGAGCGAAGTCGCCCTGCCCCTGATCACGACCAACCGCATCAACATGCCCGGCGTCGCCGAGCAGATCCTGGCACGCGGCGATGCCGACATGGTGTCGATGGCGCGTCCGCTGCTGGCCGATCCGGAGTGGGTCAACAAGGCCCGCAACCACAAGGCGGACCGCATCAATACCTGCATTGCCTGCAACCAGGCCTGCCTCGATCACGTGTTCGAAAACCGCCACGCCACCTGCCTGGTCAATCCGCGCGCGTGCAACGAGACCGAGCTGCTGATCAAACCGGCCGCGGAGCGCAAGCGCTATGCGGTGGTCGGCGCCGGCCCGGCCGGGCTCGCCGCCGCGACCACGCTGGCCGAACGCGGCCATGCGGTCACCCTGTTCGACCAGGCCGGCGAGATCGGCGGCCAGTTCAACATGGCCAAGCGCATTCCGGGCAAGGAAGAATTCCACGAGACCCTGCGCTACTTCGGCAACCGCATCGCCGATACCGGCATCGAGCTGCGCCTTGGCACCGTGGCGACCGCCGAAGCACTGCGCGCCGCCAGCTTCGACGCCGTCGTGGTCGCCACGGGCGTCACTCCGCGCGCGCTGCACACCCCCGGCTTCGATGATCCACGCGTGCTGAGCTACCTCGACCTGTTGCGCGACAACCGGCCGGTCGGCAAGCGCGTCGCCATCATCGGCGCCGGCGGCATCGGTTTCGACGTCGGCGAATTCCTCGTCGAGGACGCGCCATCACCGACCACCGACATCGGCCGATGGACGACCGAATGGGGTGTCGACCTCGACCTCGGCCATCGCGGCGGACTGGTCCCGGCGCGGCCCGAAGCGCCGGCGCGCCAGGTCTGGCTGCTGCAGCGCAGCGAAGGCCGACTCGGCGCACGCCTGAACAAGACCAGCGGCTGGGTGCACCGGGCCACGCTGAAAGCCAAGCGCGTGAAAATGCTCGGTGGCGTCAGCTATGAACGATTCGACGACGCCGGCCTGCACATCAGCGTCAACGGCGAGGCGCAACTGCTCGAAGTCGACAACGTGATCGTCTGTGCCGGCCAGGAACCGAACCGTTCCCTCGCCGACGAGCTGATCGCCGCCGGCGTGGCGACCCATGTCATCGGTGGCGCCGACGTGGCCGCCGAACTCGACGCCAAGCGCGCGATCGACCAGGGCACGCGGCTGGCAACGACGCTCTGAGCACCCGGGCAAACGGGCACTTGAGCCTGCGGGCGCCTGAACCGGGAATCGTGGTCCAATAGCCAAATGTCGACCGCGTCTCGGTTTGCCCGTCGACGGTGTCTGCTTTTGTCGCGATTTCGCGTAATAGAGTGGATCGATCACACCTTGGGGATGACTGCAATGAACGCTCTGACGCCTGGAAGAAATGCGTGGCTTGGTTGCGTGGCCGGCACGGTGGCGCTCCTGTTCGGCGGATCCGCGCTGGCGGCCGTCGGAAGCTGGACGACGGCCGGGCCCTATGGTGGATCAAACGTGGTCCTATCGGTCTACGAAGCGTCGCCGAGCACCCTGTTTGCGGGCGGGCGTGGCGGCATGTTCCGCAGCCTGAGCGGCGGCAGCACCTGGCAACGCATCGAGGTGGGCCTGCCCGATTCTCTGTACGTGCAAAGTCTCAGCGTCGGCACCAACGCGCCCGTGTTGTACCTGTCGAGCTTCTACCAGCTATTCCGTTCCGGCAACGGCGGCGACCTCTGGGTACCGCTCGGCACGCCGCTGCCGCCAGCCAGCTACATCAATGATGTGTCGCTGCGTCGGGCGACCAGCAACAGCATCGCCATCGCCACCTCGAACGGCGCCTATGTGTCGACCAATGGAGGTGGCACATGGACCGGACCGGGGGCGAGCGGCACCGCGGCCGAGTTCAGCAAGATCGTGTTTGCTGCCGACGGATCGCTCTATCTCGGCCTGCAGTACACCGACCCGTCGCTGTTTGGCGGCGCGGCCTTGCTGAAAAGCACCGATGGCGGCGTGAGCTGGACGCCGCTCGCCGCGCAGCCGCCGGGAGTCTTCGGCGTCGCCATACTGGTGGCTTCGCCAGCGGATCCCCAGCGCATCTATGTGGGTGATGGCAGCACGGCCGCGACCAGTGCCGACGGTGGAACGAGCTGGAGCAACGTCTCGTTGCCGGCATCGGGTGCAGGCTGCGGCCGCTTCCGCTCGATTGCGCCGCATCCCGCCAACGCGCTGTCGGTGTTCGTGGCCTGCAGCAACAACGGCGTGCATTTCGCGGCCGACGTCAATGCACCCGCGTGGACATCATGGACCGCGGCCAACGCGCTCAGCGTCAATGGAACCGACCCGGTCCAGGCCGGCGCCCTGGCCATCCACCCGGCCTGGCCGGCCACGCCTTCCCTGTGGGCCGGCACCGTCGATGGCGGCCTGTTCCGCACGACCAATGGCGGCAGCACCTGGTCCACGATCAACAACGGTTACGAATCCGCCAACGTGCGCGCGCTGGCCACGCATCCGGTCGACACCAATCCGGCGGGTGCCGTCGTGCTGGCCGGCTATGGCGATGCCTTCACGACATCGAATGCGATCTACAAGTCTGGCGATGGCGGAAGTTCGTGGGCGCCCTCGCTGGGCGGACTCAATGCCGAACAGATCCGCAGCATCGCGATCGATCCGACCACGGTCGACAGCGACATCCTGACCGCCGAAAATTTCACCGTCTATGCGGCCGGGCGCTCGGAGCGCATTCCGAGCCCGACCAGCAAGGATGGCGGCATCTACAAGAGCACCACCGCCGGCAACAGTTGGACCACGATCGACAATGGCATCGCCATGGTCGGCGGTGTACGCGACATGGGTACCGTGCGCAGTGTCGTGCTGGATCCGCGCTCCTGCGCGGCGCCGCCACCCAGCGGCCCTTGCCCGATCGGCAGCGGTCCCCTGCAGACGCTCTTCGTCGCCGGCAGCGGAAGGCCCGACCTGAGCTCGGCTGGCCAGCCCTATATTTCCGCCCGCATCTACAAGAGCACCAATGCCGGCGCACTCTGGTCGCCGTCGGAGAACGGACTATCGCTGCCGCAGGATCTCGGCCCGCCGGGTGCGTTCAACTACGCCTACATGGGTGGCATCGTTCCGCTCGTGTTCGATCCATCGAACACGCAGACGCTCTATGCCGGCAGCTTCCTCATCTGGGATTCCACGGTGGCCGGCGCCAGCGAACCGACCATTGCCAATGGCGTGTTCAAGTCGACCAATGGCGGCGCGAGCTGGGTCCACGCCAGCAACGGCATGCCACACCTGCTCTCGCCGGCCAGCTCCAACTATGACGTGCTGGCGCTGGCGATCAATCCGTCGAATCCGCAGATCCTCTACGCCGGCGTCATCAACTTCTACGCGGCCACGACGATCGGTCGCGTCTACAAGACCGTCGATGGCGGTGCCAACTGGAACGAATCGAGCACCGGCATCGCCGGGCAGGACGTGCGCGCGCTGTATATCGACCCGATGGATCCGACCGGCGACACGGTTTACGCCGGCACCGGCGGCGATGGCGCGAACCCGGGTGGCGTCTACGTGACGACCAACGGCGGCGCCAGCTGGAATTCGATCAGCATCGGCCTGCCCGCCGATTCGGCAACGTCGCTGGCGATGCCGGCGCGCACGCCCGGCGCGCCGGCACGCATCCTGGTCGGCACCAATGCCGGCATCTGGGATTACACGGCCGCAGCGGATCCCGATGCGGACGGATCGCCATCGGCCGTCGAAAACGGCGTGCTGGCCGGCGATGGCAATGGCGATGGCACACCGGATGCGAACCAGACTTCGGTCGCATCGCTTTCCGCTCCCGGAAGTTCGGCCGATCCCGGCACGACCTCGACCAATGGCTCGATCGTGCAAGTGACCATCGCGATCGTTCCCGAGGCCGGCGGCTGCACCCAGCTCAACGACAGTTCCAGCCTGCAGGCCGACCTTTATCCACCCGACCCGATTGGTCCTGCCGGCAGCCATGCGCCGTGGGGACTGGTCAGCTTCTCGTTGCCGAACTGCAGCGCGGCCAAAGTGCGCGTCACCTTCCACGGCGCCAGCTTCGATGCCAACTGGAAATGGCGCAACTACGGCCCGCGCATTCCGGGCGATGCGTCGACCTTCGGCTGGTATCCGTTTGCCGGAGCCCAGCGCATCAATGCGCAGACCTGGGAGTTGTCCGTGGATGCCGCCCGCCAGGGCAACTACCGCAACGATCCCAACGACATCCTCTTTGTCGGTGGCCCCGGCAACCTGCCGGACCTGATCTTCGCAAACAGCTTCGAATGACCGGATTGGCCTGCCCACGCAAGCGCCAGTCGCGACAGGGCAAGTTGCCGTCGAAGTGAGTGCAATCTGGAGACTTGCCGGGAGCACGGTCGCGTTCTCCCGGCAAGGCCGGCAACCCACGCCCCCGCCCGGCAAGCGGTCGCCGCCCGCGTTCGCGGCAGGGCTCCGATCGCCTTGATGCGCGACTGCAGTAGAATTGCCCGCCGTCCGCATGCGCAAGTCCGGCAGCCAGATCCGCCGGACCCTGGCGCCACCGGCGCATCCCATCGATTCTTCCGCTCCATCCATGACTTCGATCCACTACCGCTTCGGCCTCTTTCGCCTGGATCCGGAGAGCCGCGAACTCTGGCGCGATGACCAGCTCGTCCAGTTGCCGCGGCGGGCCTTCGACTGCCTGCTGCACCTGCTCGAGCACCGTGATCGCGCCTGCGACCGCGACGAGCTGGTTGGCGTCGGCTGGGGACATACCGATGTCTCCGATGCCCAGCTCGGCCAGGTCGTGCTGCGCCTGCGTCGTGCGCTCGATGATGACGGCCAGCTCCAGCAGGTCATCCGTACCGTGCCCGGATTCGGTTACCGGTGGGTCGCGCCGACCGAGGCCGTAGCACTTTTGGCAGATGCGCCGGCTGCGGATCCCGATGCATCCGCGCTTGCAGCGACCGCTGCAGCGGCGGTGGCGCCCGGCAACGGCGCACCTGCGGAGCCACCTGGCAAACCCGGGCCAATGCGCGAGTCCGGCGGACGCGCAACCAGGGCCCTTTCCTGGCTGGTCGCGCTGGCGCTCGTTCTGGCAGGCATTGCCCTGCTCATGCACCGCAACGTCGACTCCAGCGCTGCCGGCCACGGCCCGGCGAGCGAAGCAGTCGCGCCCAGCGCAGTCGTGCTTCCGCTCGAAATTAACGGCCCGGCAGATGCCAGCTGGTTGAGGCTTGGCGCGATGGACCTGGTCATCCATCGCCTGCGCGAAGCGGGTCTCGGCGCGCTGCAGAGTGAAACGGTCCTCGGCCTGCTGGCGAACGGCGGCGACAGTTCCACGCTGGCCGGTTACCTGGTCGTGCGCGGCACGGCGGTCCAGAGCGGATCCAGATGGCGGGTGACGCTGGATGCGCAGGCGCCGGATGGCTCCGCGCAACATGCCAGTGCGGACAACGGCGACCCCATCGAGGCCGCCCGGTCCGCCGCCGACCTGCTGACTGCAGCCCTCGGCCGCTTGCCCGGCGACAAGCGCAACTCCTCCGAAGCCAGCCTGCAGACGCGGCTGCAGCGCTCGCAGGCCGCCCTGCTGGCCAACGAGCTCGATGCCGCCCGGGCAATCCTGCTCGATGGCTCGCCGGCGGATGACTCCTCGCCAGCCCCGGTGCGCTATCGCCTGGCCCAGATCGACTACCGCGCGGGTCGCTTCGCGAGCGCCGAGGCGGCATTCGATCGGCTGCTGGGGGAACCGGCGATGCGCGACGATGCGCAATTGCATGCCCAGGTCCTGTGCGCACGCGGCGCGCTGTATGGTCATCTCGACCGTTTCACCGAAGCCGAGCGCGACTTCGACGACGCGGCGAAAATTGCCCGGGCCGGCGCATTCACCGAGGAGCTGGGTCGCGCCCTGAATGGTCGCGGCGCGGTCCGCAGCGCCCTGCAGAAATTCGACGAATCGCTCGCCGATCTCGGCCAGGCGCGCATTGAACTGGGCAAGATCGGCGATGAACTCGGCATCGCCCGGGTCGACAACAACAGTGGTGCGCTCGAAAGCGAACGGGCACGCCCGGCGCAGGCGCTGCCGTTCTTCGTCGAGTCTTCGGCGCGCTTCGCCAGGCTCGGCGCGATCAACGAGCAGGTGACGGCACTGATCGGCCTCGGCAATGTGCAGGCGTCATTGCTGCAGTGGCGCGAAGCCCTGCAGACGGCGAGACGCGGCTGGGCGCTTCGCGACAAGGTCCGCGACGCCACCCAGCGCATCCATCTGGCGGTCGGCCTGGCGGAAGCAAACCTGGCGCTTGGCCGGCAGCAGGAGGCCGGCGACACCCTGCGCGCGGTCGACCCGCTGGCGCAGGAAACCGATGGCGCATCGCTTGGGCGCCTGCGCGCCATGGAGGCCGAACTCGCCTGGCAGGAGCACCGTCATGCGGACGCAGTCGTCGCCGGCCGCCTGGCCATGGCCGCCTGGCCTGCCGATCCCCACGATGCATGGCGCGCGCGCGCCGCGCTGACCTACCTGCGTGCGCTGATTGCCAGCGGCCAGGCCGATCCGGATACCCCTCCGCCGGAACTCGGTCTGCAGGCTGGCGATGCCGCCTTCGACGACGGCCTGCCCGCGCATTTGCTGGCGCGGGCGGAATGGGCGGAGTTCACGGGCAAGGCGGCGGAGGCCGGAAGGTTTTTTCGCCGCGCGACCTCGCTGGCAGAGGCGCGTGGCATTCCGGCGGAAATCGTCGATACGGTCGATGCCTGGGCCCAGCGCCTGCTCGCCAGTGGCCAGATCGACGAGTCCGCACCACTGATCGGGCGCATCGCGGCATGGGCAAGCACCGACTATCCCAGCGCCTTGCTGCAGGTACGGCTGTTCCATGCCAACGGCCAGACCCGTGCCTGGCAGGAAGCCGTCGAGCAGGCCGCCCTGCTCGCCGGGGAACGGCGCATGCCCGAGGCCCTGGCAGAACCGCCGCCCGCCTGACGAATCCGTTGCCATCACGCACCTGAAGGCAATTCATAACGACGTTGTAGTGCGGACGTAACGCCCGCCACGACGCCCTCCGTTAGCGTGCCTGCAGAGGAGAAATGCCCTCCAGGGCCGCTTGCCCGCACGCCCGAGTCGGTTCGCGCAGGCAGCAGCGATGGTTCGCCCAGTCCTCCTTGCCCCTGCAGGTGCCGACTGTGGCGACCTGCCCCCAAAGCGACGTGGAGAAAGAAATGCGGATGAAAATGAATTGCGCACTGGCTGGTGCGCTGCTTGGCTGCAGTGCGCTGTCGTATGCCGCCGCGCCCGGTGACTGGCTGGTCGCCACGCTGGACGCCTCCTGCGATGCGACCGACGTGGATTTCTCCAGCACGCTCAACGGCTTCGCGACCTGCGCGTTCAGCAACGTCATGACGACCGATGATGGCGGACTGAACTGGCACGTCCAGTCCACCGACCTCCAGCAGAGCCTGCTCTGGGCGCATGCCGAAAGTGCGGACGTGCTGTATGCCGCGCGGCGTGGCCTCTATCGCAGTGCGGACGCCGGCCTGACCTGGTCCGAACTCGGCAACCTGAGCAACTTCGACAACTCGGTGTTCGACGCGCACTGGTTCGACCAGCAGCACATCTCGCTGCTCAAGGGTGCCGACCTGCTCTACAGCGACAACGCCGGCAACGACTGGACGCTGGTCTACCCGGCGCCGTTCCAGGTCTACTTCAGCAAGCTGCACTTCCCGACCAGCCAGGCCGGATTTGCAAGCGGTGGCATCACTACCGGCGCGGGATCGCATGGCAACGTCGCACGCACCGTCGATGGCGGATTGAACTGGACCCTGCTGGCGTTCCCGCAGAGCAGGATCTACGCAGCCGACTTCTTCGATGCCCAGCACGGCGTGGTGGCGACCCAGGACAACGAACTGTACGTGACGTCCGACGGCGCCGACTCCTGGCAACTGCTGGGTCCCACGCCAAACAACGAATTGCTGATGGACATCGACCACCGCGACGCGCAGCACTGGTACGCCGTGTCGTTCAATGGCTCGATCCATGAAACGCACGACGCCGGCGTGACCTGGGAAACGGGCTACCAGGATGCCCAGGGAAGGGCCCTGATCGCGCTCAGCGTGAAGGACGGCGCGGTGGTGGCGGTGGGCGACGGTGGCCAGGTCCTCTATGAAGATCGCGTGATGCGCAATTCATTCGAATGACCGCAATCCACGGACGCCTGCGCTCGCAGGCGTCCGCACGGCAGCGAACGAGATGCCGGTCGCTGCCGGAACAAGGCCGCGCAGTGCGCGGCTTTTTCGTGGAAGCCAGGCTCAGCGCTTGTCGATCGGCACGAACTTCAGGTCGTCGGGCCCGGTGTAGTTGGCGCTCGGTCGGATGATCTTGCCGTCGGTGCGCTGCTCGATGACATGCGCGCTCCAGCCGGCCGTGCGCGAGATCACGAACAGCGGCGTGAACATGGCGGTGGGCACGCCCATCATGTGGTAGCTCACCGCGCTGAACCAGTCCAGGTTCGGGAACATCTTCTTCGCTTCCCACATCACCGATTCGAGGCGCTCGGCGATGTCGAACATCTTCATGTTCTGCTGGGTCTTCGAGAGGTCGCGGGCGACTTCCTTGATCACCTCGTTGCGCGGGTCGCTGACCGTGTACACCGGATGGCCGAAGCCGATGACGATTTCCTTGCGTTCGATGCGCGCGCGGATGTCCGCCTCGGCCTCGTCGGGCGTGTCGTAACGCTTCTGGATCTCGAAGGCGACTTCATTGGCGCCGCCATGCTTGGGTCCGCGCAACGCGCCGATGCCGCCGGCGATGCTCGAATACATGTCGCTGCCGGTGCCGGCGATGACGCGCGCGGCAAAGGTCGAAGCATTGAACTCGTGTTCGGCATAGAGGATCAGCGAGGTGTGCATCGCCCGCGTCCACTGTTCGCCCGGCGGCCTGCCGTGCAGCAGGTGCAGGAAGTGGCCGCCGATCGAATCGTCGTCGGTTTCCACCTCGATGCGCTTGCCGTTGACCGCGAAGTGGTGCCAGTAAAGCAGGATCGATCCGAGCGAGGCCATCAGGCGGTCGGCGATGTCGCGTGCGCCCGGATGGTTGTGGTCGTCCTTCTCCGGCAGCAGGCAACCGAGCGCCGAGACGCCGGTGCGCATCACGTCCATCGGGTGCGCCGAGGCGGGAATCTGCTCGAGCGCCGTCTTCAGCGCCGCCGGGATGCCGCGCAACGACTTCAGCTTGCCCTTGTAGGCGACGAGCTCGGCCCGGGTCGGCAGCTTGCCGTGCACGAGCAGGTATGCAATCTCCTCGAACTCGCAGGTAGTGGCGACATCGAGGATGTCGTAACCGCGGTAATGCAGGTCGTTGCCGCTGCGGCCCACCGTGCACAGTGCGGTATTGCCAGCGGCGACACCGGAAAGGGCTACGGACTTCTTGGGCTTGAACGGGGTCGCAGGTTCACTCATGGTTTTCTCCGTTGGGATCCGGCAACGCGCGGCTGCCGGTCATTGAATCGATTCGGTCAATCCTCGAATGCCTGGCCGTCCGGGACGACCGGGCACTGGCCGATCGCCGAGAGCCTGGGCTTCCGGGTCGCCGTGCGGTCGCTGTAGAGCCAGCATTCGCCGAGGGTGGAGCAATTCCGTGCGCGATCCGACCCGGGCTTGCCTTCATGGCTCGCCTCCTCCGGTCTGTCCGCTGTCGGGCGATACGTCCAGTCCGGTCGCGCCTGCCAGCAATTTCTGCAAGAGCTCGATCTGCCGGTTCTGCAACTCGACGAGGGTCGCCCAGTCGCGTTCGCGCATCTGGTCGAGTTTCTCGTGCACCTGCATGATTTCCAGTTCGGACTTCACGTTGACTTCGTAGTCGTGCTGCGCATGCATGCGGTCCGAGGCGCTGGCTCGATTCTGGCTCATCATGATGATCGGCGCCTGGATCGCGGCGACACAGGAAAGGCAGAGGTTGAGCAGGATGTAGGGATAGGGGTCGAATGCCGTGCCCCGCAGCAGGTAGCTGTTGACCAGCATCCAGATGACCAGCACGAAGAGAAAGACGATGATGAATGTCCACGTGCCACCCACCGCCGCCACGCGATCGGACAGGCGTTCGCCGAAAGTCTGGTTGGTGTAGAACTCGCGGACGATGTTGCGCGATACGCTGCGCCGCGCGATGAAGCGCTCGATGACCGCGCGCTCATCCAGTGGCAGCTTGTCGATTTCGGTGCGCAGCAGCTTGGAGGCCGTCTGCCGCCTGTCCACCCTGGACGCATCGCCCGGTTTGTGGGCACGCGGTGTGGTCATGGTCGTCCACCCGTCCTGATGGTTGTCGGGGAATCCACCCCGGTCTCAGCGCTTCTTCGCGTAGAGCGCGTCCAGATGCCGCTCGAACTCGTGGTAGCCGATGCGTTCGTACAGTTCTTCGCGCGTCTGCATCGTTTCGAGCACGTTCCTCTGGTGCCCGTCGCGGCGAATCGATTCATAGACGTTCTCCGCGGCCTTGTTCATCGCGCGAAACGCCGACAGCGGATACAGCTGGATGGCGACGCCAACCGCAGCCAGCTCGTCGCGGCTGAACAGCGGCGTCTTGCCGAATTCGGTGATGTTGGCCAGGACCGGAACCTTGACCGCCTCGACGAAGCGCCGGTAGGTCGGCAGGTCGTAGGCGGCTTCGGCGAAGATGCCATCGGCGCCGGCTTCCACGCAGGCGATCGAGCGCTCGATGGCGGCATTGACGCCTTCGACCTGGATCGCGTCCGTGCGCGCGATCACGAAGAAATCCGGATCGGTCTTCGCGTCGACGGCCGCCTTGACGCGGTCGGCCATTTCGCCCGCGCTGACGATCTCCTTGCCGGGCCGGTGGCCGCAGCGCTTGGCGCCGACCTGGTCCTCGATATGGCAGGCGGCTGCGCCGGCCTTGATCAGCGACTTGACGGTGCGCGCGATGTTGAACGCGCTCGGACCGAAACCGGTGTCGATATCGACCAGCAGCGGCAGGTCGCAGACGTCGGTGATGCGGCGTACGTCGACAAGGACGTCGTCCAGCGTGTTGATGCCGAGGTCCGGCATTCCCAGCGAACCGGCAGCCACCCCGCCACCGGAAAGGTAGATCGCGCGGAATCCGGCGCGACGCGCAAGCAGGGCATGGTTGGCGTTGATCGCGCCGATTACCTGCAGCGGGGATTCTTCGGCCAGTGCGGCACGAAAACGCGCGCCGGAGGAATGCAGTTCGCTCATGGGATCTCCCCGGGTAAACGCCCATTTTACCCGACTATGCCGCGCGGGCGGTCAAGCCGCCTTTGCGCACGGCGCCGGCCGGGATCTCGAATGGCGGCGCACGCGCATGGCGGCCTCCCGGTCTGCGGCCGGGCGCGATTGGCAGGAAAGCCATGGCCATTGCCGGAAAGGACGTCCGCGCGGCTGCCGCTTCGCCGGGCGGCATGGAACCGGCATGGATTGCCTGCCGGGCGGCCAGGTGCCGGGGCAAGCCTGGTTGCTGGCCAAGGTCCAGCGAGGCTGCCTGGTCGACTGCGCCCCGCCAACCGCCATCACGGGCAGGAATGTGACGTGGTTCACATTTTGTGCGAAAATTTCCCCGGCTTCTCCGTATACCAAGGGCCGGAATCCGGGCGACCGGATTCTGCTGCAAGTTGGCTGGTTCAACGGGTTGGCACCCATGGCCGAGAGTCACGCGCCGGCATCGCCACTGCGCTTCCGTGCCTTCATCAGTTACAGCCATCGCGATGAGGCATGGGCCGTCTGGCTGCACAAGGCGCTGGAAACCTATCGCGTGCCCTCGCGCCTGGTCGGCCAGATTACTGCCCAGGGCTTGATCCCGGCGCGACTGACGCCGGTTTTTCGCGACCGCGACGAGTTGCCAAGCTCGCCGGATCTCAACAGCAAGGTCGCCGAGGCACTGGCCCAATCGGAAAACCTCATCGTGGTCTGCTCGCCGCACTCGGCGACCTCCCGATGGGTCGACGAAGAGGTACTCGCCTTCAAGCGCCTGGGCCGCGCGCAGCGCATCTTTTGCCTGATCGTCGACGGCGAGCCCGGTGCCAGTGCCTTGCCGGGGCACGAAGCCGGGGAATGCTTTGGCAAGGCACTGCGCCATGACCTGGCCGATGATGGAACGATCGGCGAACAACCTGCCGAACCGATCGCCGCCGACGCGCGTCCCGGCAAGGATGGCAGGGCCAACGCGCGGCTCAAGCTGATCGCCGGCCTTCTCGGCGTCGGCTTCGACCGCCTCAAGCAACGCGAGCAGCAGCGCCGCCTGCGGCGCATGACTGCAGTGGCCGCGCTCGCCGGGCTGGTTACGGTCGTGACCACTGTGCTGGCGATCAACGCCGTGGTTGCACGTGGAACGGCAGAACGGCGGCAGAAGCAGGCCGAAACGCTGATCAATTTCATGCTCGGCGACCTCAACGACAAGCTGCAACAGGTCAGTCGCCTGGACATCATCGAATCCGTCGATGACCAGGCGATGAAGTATTTCCAGTCCCTGCCCACTACCGACGTCACCACGGAGTCCCTCGAGCAACGAGCCAGGGCCTTGCAGACCATTGGAGGTGTCCGCCTGAACCAAGGGCAGACGGCTGCGGCGATGGAAGCGTTCCAGTCGGCCCTTGATGTTGCCGCGACAGTCGCCAGGGCGACTCCTGAAAATGCGCAGAATCAACTTGCGTACGCGAATATCTGGGCATACGTCGGCCTCACCCATTGGAACCTCGGCAAGCTCGACGACGCGCAACGCGCATTCGAATCGGCGCAGGCGATCATCGGCAAGGTGCTCGCACGGGCGTCAGATGATCCCGCGGCACTCAACCAACTCGCCCAGATCGACAACAATCTGGGGCATGTCCTCGAAGTACGCGGAAATCTCGCTGCGGCCCAGGCTCAGTACCAGGCCATGCGTGGAATTTTCGAGAACCTGAGCACGCGCGATCCCGCCGATGACCACGCGCGAGCGCAACTGGGCGACGCCTACGACAACCTGGGCAAGATTTCCTTCGAGCAGGGACATATTGCAGAGGCCATTGCCGCCTATGTCGCCAACCAGCGAATCAAGGCCGGAATATCGGCAAAGGACCCGGCCAATCACGATGTTCAGGAGAGCTTGCTGATCAGCAATGCGATTCTCGCCAGAACGCTGGCCAAGTGTGGTGACATCGAGAACGCGCTGTACTACGCGCGCAGTGCGGTCGACAGTGCGCAATCGCTTCTCAAGTTCGATCCGACACAAGCCTACTGGCAGGAAGATGCCGGCTACTACAGCATGCTCCTGGGCAGCTTGCTGAGGCAGAGCGGTCACGATGTCGAAGCTGCTGGCGCAAATGCAAAAGCAGTCCACCTGCTTGGCGAGCTGGTGGCCAGGGATCCGACTCACCTCCGCTGGCAGAAGGAATTCGCGCAGAGCCAACTCGAAAGCGCGCGCCTGCGCCTGCACGCGGGCGATCTTGAAGTCGCCAAACGCGATGCAGCGAAGGCATTGGATTCGCTCGGGCAATTGCGCGCGAAACATCCAGACGACAAGTACCTGCCGCTGCTCGTCGCACAGGCCGACATCGTCAATGGTCGGATTGCCCAGGCTCGCAAGGACCTTGCCGCAGCACGTACGCACTGGATGCAGGCTCTCGAGCCGATCGCGGGCGACGCGAAGACCAGCGATGATCCCGACCTGCTTTCGACCTGGGCCACCGCCCTGCTTCTGGCCAATGACGTCGAGGCGGCACGAACCGTCGTGGCGAAGCTGCAGGCCATGGGTTACCGAGACGCTGATTTCGTGACCCTGGCACAGAGCAGACAACTGGACTATCCAGTCAACGAGGCGTTCAGCACCCGCATCGCGGATGTCATGAAGTAGCCCGGGAGTACCAGCGCGAGTCGTGCAGGCTCATGCAATCAAACGGCGAAACGGCACGCCGGGAAAATGCCGCACCGGGTTCCATCAATCAGGAGCATTTCGATGACGACACTCCAAGTCAAGCTCGACACTTCGGCCACTCCGCCAGTGACCGTGTTTCCGGCGCCGCCAACCAACATCAACCGCGGCAATCAAACCATCACCTGGAGGCGATTCGCAAATCAGACCTTCACTTTCAAGACATTGAGGTTCATAACCGATCCCAATCCGTTCGCGGTTTCGGTTACCGATACCGAAGTCACCGCAACCGAAAACAACGTGGCAACGGGAGACTACCCCTATGTCATCGTCGTGACGACGGCGAATGGCGATTACAGTTCGGGGGCGGAGCCTGCCGGCTCGGTCTCGATTGCATCGAATGGCGTCACCAATGGCGCCGGGACCGCACCGGTCATCCACAACAATTGATGCCGTACTCCATGCCATCACGATGAATGCCGGTCCGCGCTACTCGCGGTTGTCGCCATGTTCCTGGTGAATCGGAAGGCGTCCCAAGGGACCGAAAGCCCGCGCGCATCCGACTCCAGCGCGCATCGGCAGGTTCACGGTCGTCCCTCCGCCAACAGGTTGCGACCGACACCACCGTGGCGCTGGCGGCCACTGCATCCCACTCGACAAACAGGACCAGTGACAACCATGGATCGGTCCTGGCCAGCGCGGGAGCGGTGCCTGCCCCGCAAGACCGCAATCGAAGCTCTCGCCCGCCGGCCTGATGATCTTCACGAGTACGCCGGTGGCCAGGGCTTCGATCGCGCCATGCAATGCTGAAGCGGCGCGTGTTGCGGCATACTGGCACGGCCATGGATGCAGACAGCAAACCACTCGCACCACCCACCGCGCTCGCGCCCCTGATCATCGGCGTCACCAGCCATCGCAATCTCGTTGCGGGCGAAACCGCCATGTTGCGGGAGCGCGTGCGCTACCTGTTCGTGCAGCTGAAGAAGGACTTCCCCGAACTGCCCCTGGTCGTGTTGTCCGCCCTGGCCGAGGGCGGCGACCAGCTGGTCGCGCGCGAGGCACTCGATGCCGGCGCGCGACTCGTCGCACCCCTGCCGCTTCCACCCGAGGCCTATCAGCGGGATTTCACCAGCGATGCGAGCCGTGCCGAGTTCGAGGCGCTTTGCGCACAGGCCTCGGTGCTGCAACTGCCGTTGCTGGCGCGCAATACCCCCGAGGGCGTCGCCGGCCCCGGCGCCCAGCGCGACGCGCAATATGCGGAAGCGGGCGTCTACATCGCCAGCCACAGCCACATCCTGCTCGCCGTCTGGGACGGTCGCGCATCGGACCTGCTTGGCGGCACCGCGCAGATCGTCCGCTACTACATCGAAGGCGTACTTCCCGGCTCGATCGAACGGCGCAGCGGCATGCGTCCGCTGGTCGAGCGCGGCGACGAGAGCCTGCTTTACCACATCGCCTGTTCGCGCTCGGATCCGTCGGGCGGGGTGCAGGCACCCGAACCTCCCCTGCGTCCACTCCAGGCACGCTGGCTGAGCCAGAGTCGCGCGCGCCCGGCCGCCGAAGGCATGCCCGAGGAGTTCCGCCTGGTGTTCCGGCGCATGGTGCAGTTCAACACCGATTCGCAACGCTATTGCGAAGAGGTGGTCGCGGCGGCCAGGGATCCGGCGGACGACGCCAATGCCGTCGAGGGCGAGGAAATCGAGACGCTGTTCGCGGCGGCCGATCGCCTGGCCATCCACTTCCAGCGGCGCGTGCTGCTGGCCATGCGCGGCATCCACGCCCTTGCCGCGCTGATGGGCGTCGCCTTCGTCTGCTACTCGGACCTGCCCAGCGACTGGTTCGACCAGGCCGACATGATCTACGTGTTCATCGCCCTGTTCGGCGCCGGCGTCATCCTGGACCGCGTCGCAAGGCGACGCGAATGGCATCGCAAGTACATCGACTACCGCGCCCTCGCCGAAGGGCTTCGCGTCCAGCACTACTGGTTCCGCGCCGGCGTGTCGGCGGCGGGCTCGATCGCATTCGCGCACGACAACTTCATGCAGAAACAGGATGTCGAGCTTGGCTGGATCCGCAACGTGATGCGCGCCGCCGGGATCAATGCGCCGGATCGCATCCGCGTAGAGAAACGGGTGCTTGCCGACGTGATCGACGAATGGATCGGCGCCCCGACCCGCGGCGGGCAACTGGGCTACTACGCACGGCGCACGGAATCGCGCATGCGCGTGCACCGGACCACGCGCCTGCTCGGCATGGCCTGCCTGTGGTCCGGCATCGCGATCGCCATCGCGCTGGCCGTGTTCCAGAACCGCCTCGACCCCGACGTCACGACCAGCATGATCGCCGTGATCGGCGTGCTCGCGATCGTGGCCGCCGCGCGCGAATCGTATTCCTACCGCAAGGCGGACAAGGAACTGATCAAGCAATATGTGTTCATGCGCAACATCTTTTCCGGCGCGCGCAATGCGCTGGAAGCCGAACCGGATGTTCGCGGACAGCGCGAAATCCTGCGGGCGCTGGGCGAAGCCGCGCTGGCCGAACATGCCGAATGGGCTCTGACCCATCGCGAACGACCGCTGGAGCACGGCAAACTCTGAGTGCCGCGGATGCCGATGCCCCTCCGGGCGAGGTGACTACTGCGCCGTGGCCATGTCCGCCTTGTGCGCGTCGACGTACCTGCGGGCCTCGAGCAAAGCCGGAAGATCCGGATCGGCCGCATGCCAGATGGCGATCAGCCGGTCGTAGCTGGCCACCGCGTCCGTCGCCTTGCCTGCCCCGGCCTGCGCACGCGCCAGGCCGAGCAGGGACTGCACGCGCTGCGGTGCCGACTTGAGCGATGCGGTGAATTCTGCGATCGCTTCCGCGGCACGGTCGTCGCCTAGCAGGATCTCGCCGAGCAACTCGTGCGGCGGTTTGACCGGCACCGGCGGACCGAAATCGAAAGCCATGCCGTCCAGCCGCGTGGCTGCGCCGCGTACGAGATTCACCGCCTCCGCGACATCACCCTGCTTCGCCGCGATCGCTCCGGCCAGGTCGTCGTGGAGGATGTGCAGGTAGTCCAGGGCCTGCAGGTTTTCTGGATCGGGCTTGCCAGCTGCCACGCGCTGGCCCAGCGATGCGAGGGCGGATCGTGCCGTGTCCAGGTCGCCGCGCTGGACGGCGGCATAGCCGGTGCTGAATTCCGTGACTGCATTCGCGTAGTCGTCCTTCGAAGCAGGTACCTGCAAGCGGACGGCCGGTCCCTCCCAGTCCCTCGACTCGATCACCGCGGTCGCGCGCATCACCGGCAGCGACCAGGAGAAACGGTCTGCGAGCTTGTCGGCCCCTTCCTTGCCTTTCATCGCGGCGATACCGGCTTCGCCGCTGCGCTTGCACGACAGCAGCAGGTCGTTGGCCTCGCGATGTCGGCCCTGCTGGAAGTAGCCGTACTCGAGCCACTCGTTGTAGTGGAAACAGCTCACCTCGGGCTTTCCCTGCGCGCGCGAGTGCGCAAGCACGACCCGCGAGGCCTCTTCGTTCGCCTTGACCAGATCGTCCCAGAGGCCCATCGCGATGAAGATGTGCGAAGTCATGTGCTGCGCATGGCCGGCATCCGGCGCGATCTTCGCCAGCGCACGGGCGGCCTCGATCGCGCCGCTGGCATGCTCGGGATCGTCCATGCCGTGGATCCAGTAATGCGCCGCGCCCGGATTCTGCGGGTTCCTGGCGAAAATGCGCCGTGCGATCCCGGCGGCACGCAGGTAGTCGGGCACGTTGCGCACGCCTTCGCTGCGCCCCTGCAGGGCCAGCGCGTGGAACAGCTGGGCCTGGTTGTCGTCCGGATAGGCAGCCGCCATCTTCTGCATGGCCTCGGCATAACGGACATCGCGTTCGACCTTGCTGCCCTCGCCCGAATAGAGGATCTCGACTGCCGAGAGATAGTCCTTCTCACGCGGGGTGCCGGCCCTGGCCGCGCGCTCGGCAGCCGTCTTGCCGAGCTTCTGCAAAGCCGCCCGTCCCGCCTTCTCGTCGAGCTGGTTCCACAGCGGATGGTTGTACGTCATGGCTTCGCCCCAGACCGCCATGACGAAGTCGGGCTCCAGCTCCTGCGCCTTGCGGAATGCAATGGCGGCATCGTCGTACTCGAACAGGTGCAGCAGCAGGGCGGCACGCTCGAACGTGGCCTGCGCTTCGGCGGATTTGGCAGACGTCGGGAACACCAGCGTGCCGAGGCCCGAGCTCGCGGATGGAGCCGCATGTTCGTGCCCGGTTGAAGTCGCCGCTGCCGGCAGGCAGGCAAGCAGTGCGCCGATGGCCGCAGCACGAAGCATGATTCCGCAGTGCCTGTTCATTCGCGTCGTCTCCAGGATGGATGATGGAACCTGCGATCCGCGTCGCCTGCGACCGGCTCGCGATCAGGAAGTTTGCCCGGCCTCGCTGGATGGTTGCGAGCGGGCCAGCCGCAGGACGATATAGCCGAGGATTCCGGCCACGAAGGACCCGCCGAGTATGCCGACCTTGACCTCGCTCTGCAGGTGCGGATGCTGGGCGAACGCGAGCAGCCCGATGAACAGGCTCATCGTGAAGCCGATGCCGCAGAGCAGGGCGACACCGCCGAGTTGCAGCCAGCTCGACCCCTGCGGCAGGCGCGCGAGGCCGAGTCCGATGGCAATGCTGGAAAAGCCGAACACGCCGATGATCTTGCCGCACAGCAGTCCCAGCGCCACGCCGAGGGTCAGCGGCTCGACCAGGTTGGCCGCGGTCAGGCCGGCGAACGAGAGACCGGCATTGGCGAAACCGAACAGCGGAATGATCAGGAACGGAACGACGCGTTGCAGCGAGTTCTCGAGCACGATCAAGGGAGGATCGCGATAGTCGCTCTGCATGCGCAGCGGTATCGTCAATGCCAGCACCACGCCGGCAATCGTCGCGTGCACGCCCGATTGCAGGACCAGCAACCAGAGTATGAAGCCGAGCAGCATGTAGACCCAGAGGAGGCGCACGCCGACCCGGTTGAGCGTGACCAGGATCGCGACCACCGCCGCGGACAGCAGCAGGTAGAGGATCGACAGCTTGCTGGTATAGAACAGCGCGATGATCACGACCGCGCCGAGGTCGTCGATGATCGCCAGCGCGGTCAGGAACACCTTGATGGAGACCGGCACGCGGTTGCCGAGGATCGACAGTACGCCCAGGGCAAAGGCGATGTCGGTGGCGGTGGGGATGGCCCAGCCGCGCAGGGCCGCGGGATCGTCGCGATTGAACGTGATGTAGATCAGGGCCGGCACGAGCATGCCGCCGAGCGCGCCGATACCGGGCAGGATGCGCCGCGGCCAGGTCGACAACTGGCCCGAGAGCATCTCGCGCTTTATCTCGAGGCCGACGAGCAGGAAAAAGACGACCATGAGGCCATCGTTGATCCAGTGCTGGATGTTCATGCCGATGACGTTGGCACGCAGGAATTCGAAATAGGTCTCGGACAGGGGCGAGTTGGCCACGACCAGGGCCAGGGCGGCCGCCGCCATGAGGACGAGGCCGCCAGCGGCCTCGCCGCGCATGAAGTCGCTGACGAGAATCAGCGGCTTGCGGATGATCGGTGCATGGACCGCCGGAAATCTCTTGTCGCTGATGGTGAAACTCCTCGCTCTGTCATCCGGCACGCAGCTCGAAACCGGAGTATTGGACGATGATGCCGGCCCCGTACCGTAGCCGCTGGCGACCCGCGCAATCGCGGATCGCCAGTGCAAAAATAGCAGCTACTTCTTCGCGAACAAAGACTCGACCGCGGCGCGTTCCTCGCGCAACTCCTTTTCGGTGGCATCGATGCGTGCCTGCGAGAACGCATTGATCTCGAGGCCCTGCACGATCGCGTATTTGCCGTTCCTGATCGTTACCGGATAGCCGAAGATCACGCCCGGCTCGACGCCATAGGATCCATCCGAGGGTATGCCCATCGAGACCCAGTCGCCATCGGCGGTGCCGTGGGTCCAGTCGCGCATATGGTCGATCGCCGCGGAAGCCGCGGAAGCCGCCGAGGAAGCCCCGCGTGCCTTGATGATCGCCGCACCGCGCTGCTGCACGAGCGGAATGAAGGTATCCGCGTACCAGGCCTGGTCGACCAGCGACAGCGCCGGCTTGCCCTTGACCGTGGTCTGGTGGATGTCCGGATACTGGGTGGAACTGTGGTTGCCCCAGATCGTGACCTTGGCGATATCGGTATTCAGGGCGCCGGTCTTCTCGGCCAGCTGGCTGATCGCGCGGTTGTGGTCGAGGCGGACCATCGCGGTGAAGCGGCCCGGGTCGAGGTCCGGTGCGTTCTGCTGCGCGATCAGCGCATTCGTGTTGGCCGGATTGCCGACCACGAGCACGCGCACGTCGCGCTTGGCGTGGTCGTTGATGGCCCTGCCCTGCGGGCCGAAGATCGCGCCATTGGCTTCGAGCAGGTCCTTGCGCTCCATGCCCGGTCCGCGCGGACGTGCGCCGACCAGCAGCGCATAGTCGACATCCTTGAACGCGACATTCGCGTCGTCGGTGGCGACCACGCCGTGCAGGGTCGGGAAGGCGCAGTCGTTGAGCTCCATGACCACGCCATTGAGCGCGGGCAACGCAGGCGTGATCTCGAGCAGGTGCAGGATCACCGGCTGGTCGGGACCGAGCATGTCGCCTGCGGCGATTCGGAACAGGAGGGCGTAGCCGATCTGGCCGGCGGCGCCGGTGACCGCAACACGGACGGGAGCTTTCATTGCATCAACCTCGCAGGAGTCAGGAGAGGATCAGTGGACTTGGGATTCGGGCAGCAGGTCCGCGGCGCGCAGCAACTCGCGCGCACGCGCCGGCGAGTAGCCATGCACGACGCTGTCGCCGACCACCAGGATCGGCACGCCGCGCCCGCTGACTTCGTGATAGGCCTGCCGTGCGCGGGGATTCGATTCGACATCGAGATCGTCATAGGCGATGCCCCATTCACGCAGGTCGGCACGCAGGCGCTTGCAGTAGCCGCAGGTCGAAGTGGACAACATGACCACCGGGGCATGTCCGATCTGCGCGCGCAGCGCGTCGATATCGACGCCTTGCGAGCATGCTGCCAGCAGGCCCGGCAACAAGGCCAGGCCGATCGCACGCACTGGAATGCCGCGGAGGATCATTTGAGTTCGGCGAAGAATTCCTGGAAACGCTGCAACCCTGGCGCGAGCTGCTCGGCCGGACAGGTATAGGAAATCCGCAGGGCCAGCGGATCGCCGAAGGCGCTGCCCGGAACGCAGGCGACCCCCTTGGCCTCGAGCAGGACGCTGCAGAAATCGACGTCGTTGCTGATCTTCTTGCCATTGTGCGACTTGCCGAACGCGACCGAGATGTTCGGGAATGCATAGAACGCACCCTGCGGCCGCGGGCAAACCACGCCGGGAATCGAGGTCAGCGCGGCATAGACCTGGTCGCGGCGCGCGGCGAATTCCGCGTTCTTGGCCACGGTCACGTCCTGCGGACCGCTGAGCGCGGCCACCGCCGCGGCATTGACGACCTCGGGCACGTTGGTGATGTGGTTGGAATTCAGGGTCACCACGGCATTGGCGACGATCTCGGGGCCGGCGATGAAGCCGACGCGCCAGCCCGGCATGCCATAGGTCTTGGAAATGGAATCGACGTGGATCACGCGATCGCGCAATTCGGGTCGCGCGTTGACGAAATTGTGGTAGCCGACGCCGTCGAAGACCATGCGGTTGTAGATGTCGTCGCAGATGATCCAGACATCCGGATGACGGACCAGCACATCGGCGAGCGCGGCGATCTCGTCCTTCGTGTAGACCATGCCGGTCGGATTCGAGGGGTTGTTGAACAGGAACACCTTGGCGCCCGGCAGCGCCGCATCGAGCTGCGCCGGCGTCAGCTTGTAGTTCTGCCCTGACGGACACGGCAGCGTGCGCGCCTTGACGTCGAGGATTTCGGCGAGGTCGAGATAGGTCGTCCAGTACGGCACCGGGAAGACGATCACGTCGCCGGCGTCGAGCAGGGCCTCGCCGAGGTTGTAGAGCATGTGCTTGGCGCCGATGCCGGTGGCGATGTTCTTGCGCCCGTAACCGCTCAGGCCACCCTCTTCGAGGTGCTTGAGGAAGGCATCGAGCAACGCATCCGGGCCCCGATTGGATCCGTACTGCCCACTGTCCTTGTCCAGCGCTTCGCGGGCGGCCTGGTAGACATGCTTCCCGGGCAGGAAATTCGGAACGCCGATCGAGAAGCTGATGATGTCACGACCAGCGGCCTTGAGTTGCTTGGCCTTTTCGGCAATCAGCATGATCGCACTGGGCTTGGCGCGACTCATGCGCGCGGCAAGAAGCGGCATGGAAACCTCTCGAAGAAGTGTGGGGACTGGAAAAAAAGCACGCAATTTTAGCACAGCAGGGGGCGTATTCAGCGGGACGGAGCCCCCGTGCTGGCCTGCGCCTGCCCCGCCACGCGCGCAGTCCACGGGATTCTTGAATCACGCGTTCAGCAACACGCCGGCAATCAGGGCTAGAGTGCGCACTCACGGTCAACAAAAGGGGCAAGGCTGGTGGAAATCTTCGGCGGCACCTACGGCATCATCATGACCATCGTCATCGGCCTGCTGGTCGGCTTCGTTGCCAAACTGCTCAAGCCGGGCAAGGACCCGGGCGGCTTCATCCTGACCATCCTGATCGGCATCGCCGGCTCGTTCATCGCGACCTTTGTCGGCAAGACCATGGGCTGGTACCAGCCCGCCGAGACCGCCGGATTCATCGGATCCGTGGTCGGCGCGATCATCCTGCTGATCCTCTATGGAATGGCTACGCGCAAGCGCTGAACAACGCCGTTCGAGGAGGCCGCCTCCGCGGCGATGCCCTTCCTGCAAAAACGGCGATGGGCGACGCGGGCTTCGATCACTCTCCCCGCGTTACCGACTTTCGATAGCTCAGGCCGCGTCGAGCACCGCGTTCCACTTCTCGAGATGCGATTTCGCCTTCTCGAACACCGCGCTGGTGTCGCCGCTGATCGTGATCGACTCGATCGTGTCGCCGCCACGGATCGCGTCGACGACTTTCTGGTCCTCCGGACCGTCGACCATGCCGAACACGGTGTGCTTGCCGTCCAGCCACGGCGTCGCCACATGGGTGATGAAGAACTGGCTGCCGTTGGTGCCCGGCCCGGCGTTGGCCATCGACAGCACGCCGCCGGCGTTGTGCTTGAGCGTCGGCACGATCTCGTCCTCGAAACGATAGCCGGGACCACCCGTGCCACTGCCGTTCGGGCAGCCGCCCTGGATCATGAAGTCGGGAATGACGCGATGGAAGGTCAATCCGTTGTAGTAGCCGCGCTGGGCCAGGTTGACGAAGTTGGCCACCGTGATCGGGGTCTTGTCGGCAAACAGGTTGATCCGGATCGGGCCGCGCGAGGTGGTCAGCAGGGCAGTCAGGTGGGTGGGTGCATTCATGATGGGGCTCCGCATTGCGAACTATCTAGACTAAACGATTTCGAACTTTTCGGCAGGACGAATTGCGCGCGCTGGCGCACATCAGCCCGCATCCGCCGACTTCGACCGGTTACGCGCCAGGTCCTTCCGTCGCAGCCATCGGAACGCGGCCGGTATCACCAGCATCGACAGCAAGGGTGCCGTGAGCATGCCACCGACCATCGGCGCGGCAATGCGCTGCATGACTTCCGAGCCGGCGCCGGTGCCCAGCATGATCGGCAACAGGCCGGCGAGGATGACCGCCACCGTCATCGCTTTTGGTCGCACGCGCTGCAGGGACCCTTCCCTGATGGCGGCATCAAGCGCGACTTCGTCGGCCGCGGGATCGAGCGCCAGCTGGCGCTGCCAGGCCTGCTGCAAGGTCAGCATCATGATCACGCCGAACTCCGCCGCGACACCGGCCAGCGCAATGAAGCCGATCATCGTCGCCACCGAAATCGCGTGGCCGAGCAGCCAGACCAGCCAGAGCCCGCCGACCAGGGCCAGCGGCAGGCTCAACATGATGATCGTCGCATCGGCGGTGCGCCGGAACACGCGCTGGATCAACAGGAACACGAGGACAAGCGTTGCCGGAACAACGAGGCGCAAGCGCTCCAGCGCGTGCTGCAGGTACTCGAACTGGCCCGACCAGCTCAGCGTGTAGCCGGTGGGCAGGTCGACCTGCGCAGCCAGAGCACGTTGAAGTGACTCGACCACGCCAACCAGGTCGCCACTGGCCGAATCGACATAGACATAACTGGCCAGTTGCCCGTTCTCGCTCTTCAGCATCGGCGGGCCGGCGCTGAGTCCGATTTCGGCCACCTGGCCGAGGGTCAGCTGGTTGCCGTTGTCGGCGATGATCGGCAGCGCGCGCAGGGCGGAAATCGAATCGCGCTGGGCGCGGGGATAACGCAATACGATCGGATAGCGCTCGAGTCCTTCGACGGTCTGGCCGATCGGCGCACCGCCGACGATGGTGGCGATCATGGCCTGCAAACGCGCCTGGGTCAGGCCGTAGCGCGCGGCCGCATCGCGACGGATGCGCACGTCGACATAGCGGCCGCCGGCCGCGCGATCGGATATCGCCGAACTCACGCCCGGAACGGTCCGGGCGACGGTTTCGATGCGTTCGGCGAGGCGCTCGAGGACATTGGTGTCCGGACCGAGAACCTTGATGCCGATCGGGCTCTTGATGCCGGTCGCCAGCATGTCGATGCGGTTGCGGATCGGGTAGACGAACAGATTGGTCAGCCCCGGCACCTTGACCGCGGCATCAAGCTCGGCCTTGAGCTTTTCCATCGTCATTCCCGGCCGCCATTGTCCCTGCGGCTTGAAGCTGATGGTCGTTTCGAACATCGTCAGTGGCGCCGGATCGGTCGCCGAGTCGGCGCGCCCGACCTTGCCGAAGACGTGATCGACTTCGGGCACCGTCTTGAGCATGCGATCGGTCTGCTGCAACAGTTGCGCCGCCTTGCCGGCGGAGATACCCGGCAGCGCACTGGGCATGTACAGCAGGGTTCCCTCGTCGAGCATCGGCATGAACTCGCTCTTCAGCTGGCTGAGCGGCAACAGCGAGGAAAGGATGGCCACGCCGGCCATGAGCAGCACGGCTTTCGGAAACCTGAGCACGCCGCCAAGCAAGGGCCGGTAGGCTGCGGTCAGCATGCGGTTGAGCGGATTCGCCTGCTCCGGGCGAATGCGTCCGCGCACCAGATAGCCGATCAGCACCGGGATCAGGGTGACCGACAGAAACGCCGCGGCGGCCATGGCATAGGTCTTGGTGAACGCGAGTGGCTTGAACAGGCGTCCTTCCTGCGCACCCAGGGCAAACACCGGCACGAACGACAGCGTGATCACGAGCAGGCTGACGAACAGGGCCGGGCCGACTTCGCCGACCGAAGCCGCCACCAGTCGCCAGCGTTCCTCGCCCGCCAGGCTGCGCTTCGGGTGCGCCTCGTTCCAGGCTTCGACATGCTTGTGCGTGTTCTCGATCATGACCACGGCTGCGTCGACCATCGCGCCGATGGCGATGGCGATGCCACCGAGCGACATCAGGTTGGCGCTGACGCCCTGCACGTGCATCACGATGAATGCGGCGAGCACGCCGAGCGGCAGGACGATGACGGCGACCAGCGAGGAGCGCAGGTGCCAGAGGAACAGCACGCAGACCAGGGCGACGACGAGAAATTCCTCGATCAGCTTGCGCGTCAGGTTGCCGACCGCCGCCCTGATCAATTGCGAGCGATCGTAGGTCGGCACGATTTCCACGCCATCCGGCAGGCTGGACTCGAGTTCCTGCAGGCGCGCCTTGATCGCGTCGATCGTGGTCAGCGCATTTTTCCCCGAGCGCAGGATGACCACGCCACCGGCCACTTCGCCTTCGCCGTCGAGCTCGGCGATGCCCCGGCGCAGGGTCGGGCCGCGCTGCACGCGGGCCACGTCGCGCAACAGGACCGCGATGCCGTCGCCGGCAGTCTTCAGCGGAATGGTCTCGAACTCTTCCTGCGTGGCCAGGTAGCCGACGCTGCGCACCATCAATTCCGCTTCGCCCTGCTCGATCACCGAACCGCCGCTGGCGCCATTCGCCGCGCGGATCGCCGCCTCGACATCGCCGACCGTGATGCCACGCGCGGCCAGCGCCTGCGGATCGACGACGACCTGCCAGGCGCGGACCATGCCGCCGATGCTTGCGACCTCGGCGACATCGGGGACGGTCTTCAGGCGATAGCGCAGGAACCAGTCCTGCAGCGCGCGCAGTTCGCCGAGATCGTGCGTGCCGCTGCGATCGACCAGCGCGTATTCGTAGATCCAGCCAACGCCGGTGGCATCCGGACCGAGTGCCGGGCTGACGCCTTCGGGCAGCTTGTCGCGGACCTGGCTCAGGTATTCGAGTACACGCGATCGCGCCCAGTACGGATCGGTGCCATCCTCGAAAAGCACATACACGTACGAATCGCCGAAGAACGAGAATGCGCGCACCGTGGTCGCGCCGGGCACCGACATCATCGTCGTCGACAGCGGATAGGTGACCTGGTCCTCGACGATCTGCGGCGACTGGCCAGGCCAGCTCGTGCGCAGGATGACCTGGGTATCCGACAGATCCGGCAATGCGTCCAGCGGCGTGCGCATCACCGTGATGCTGCCGACGACGGCCAGTGCGGCCGCGGCCACGAGAACCAGGAAGCGGTTGCCGAGCGACCAGTGGATCAGGCGTTCGATCATTGCCGTGGCTCCGCGGAATCCGGATCGCGCTCGCCCTGCGCGCCCTTGGCGCCAGACTTCATGCCCGGCATGGCGTCGTGACCGGCATGATCCTCGCCTGCGGATTGCGGCGCCGACATGCGCTCGAGCGCACCGGACAGGCTGGCCTCGGAGTCGATCAGGAACTGTCCGGAAACCACCACGCGCTCGCCACCCTCGAGCCCCTGCAGGATTTCAGTCCGGCCATCCGCGGACCGTCCGGCGACCACGGCGACCGGAACGAAGCGGCCATCGCCGTTTTCTACGATCACGCGCGCATCGCTGGCGCTGGCGATCAGGGCGGAATCGGGAATCAGCGGACGCGCCTGGTTTGGCGTGCCGGATAGCCGAAGGTTGGCGAACATGCCCGGGCTCAGGCGCTGCCCGGGATTCTCCAGCACGATGCGCGCCCGCTGCGTACGCGTGGCCGGATCCACTACAGGCAACAAGGCCTCGACGGTGCCGGTGAATTCCTCGCCCGGAAACGCATCGAGGCGCGCCATGACCGGCGAACCGGCAACGATGCCCGCCGACTGCGACTGCGGAATCGCCGCATTGACCCAGACCGTATCGAGTGCGTTGACGACCATCAGCGATCGGCCAGCCTGCACGCGCTCGCCCTCGCGTACGCGTCAATGCATCGACGACGCCATCGACTGGCGCGCGCAGCACGATGCCACCGATTGCCGGCGCGCAGGCTGCCGATCTGCGCTTCATCCATGCCGAGAACGCGCAGGCGACTGCGCGCTGCTTCGCGCAGCGACCGTGCGTCGGTGGACTCGGCCCTGGCCAGGGCCAGGTATTCGCGCGTGGCGGCATTCCACTCGGGCGCGACCAGTTCGGCCAGCGCCTGGCCAGCCTTGACCGGCTCGTAGGGCGCACGCACGAACAGGCGCTCGATCACGCCATCGGCGCGCGCGCTGATCTGGTGGGACTTGCGCTGGTCCCAGTCGATGATGCCGGGCACATCCACGCTTGAAACCAGCACGCCGACTTCGACCGTTGCCGTGCGCAGGCCGAGATTCTGCCGGGTCGCCGCATTGACCGATATCGTCGCGGCATCGCCAGTAGCTGCATATTTGGGCACCAGTTGCATGTCCATGAAAGGCGACTTGCCGGGCTTGTCGAAATGCTGGTCGGGAACCATCGGGTCGTACCAGTAAAGTGCGACCTTGCCGGCTTCGCCAGCCGCGCCGGGCTGGCTGGATTCACTATTTGCGGATACGGGCGTCCTGTCGCGGGCACCGAGCCAAAAGGCAAGGCTGGCGGTCACGGCCAGCAGGGCGATCATGCCGATGGCGCCGAGGATTCGGATGTTCATCGCACACCTCCCGTTGGCAACAGATAGGCGAGCGCGGCCCAGGTCCGACCCCAGTCGGCCAGCACCCGTGCATATTCGATGCGCTGGCTGATCTCGTCGCGCTGCGCATCCAGCCAGTCGGCCAGCGACGCGCCGCCCGACCACGCGGCGAGCGCGGTGGCGCTGCGATCACGATTGAGCGGCAGGATCGATTCACCCAATCGCGTCGCCTTGCGTCCGAGCGCAGACCATTGCGCAAGGACACCGCGCACCGATTCCTCCTGGGCACGGCGCGCATCCTCGTGGGCCGCGCGAATCGCCTGCAGATCCGAACGTCGCGCGTTGACGCCGCGATCCTGGCGATTCGCCGTGAACACGGGCAAGCCGATGCCGACTTCGAGCCAGACCACGTTCGACGCGCCAGCACCACGCCTGGCGAAGCCAGCACCGATGCTCCAGTCGGGACGCTTTTCGGCATTGGCCATGCCCAGGGCTGCATCGGCCGACGCTTCGCGGGCATCCCAGACCAGCAGCGGCGCCTGCCGGTCGAAATTTTCGAGCAGTTCGGCCTGCGTTGTCGGCAGCATCGAGAAGTCGGGCGCTGACGCGACCTCCTGCGGCAGGGATGCGCCTGTCCACCGTTGCAGGCCGGCCTTGGCCTGGTCGACCCGCGCCTGCGCATCGTCGATGCGATTCTCGAGATCGAGTTCGGCGCTGCGCGCTGCGAGGGCATCGCTGGCCGATCCCTTTCCGCCGCCCAGGTTGGCCTTCGCGGCGTCGACGGCGAGCCGCGCCTGCTCGCGCAATTCAACGAGCAGGCTGCGTTCGCGTTCGGCGGCCCACAATCCGATCCAGGCACTGGCGGCGGCCCGTTTCACGTCAAGCACGGTGGCCAGCTGGTTCGCCTCGGCCTGCTCCTGCAGGGCCAGCGCCGAATCGCGCCGCGCTTCGCGCTTGGCCCGGGAAGGCAGGGCCTGGGTAAACCCGATGCGGCGCATGGTCATGCGATCGTCATCCAGCGAATAGGCGTCGGCACCGGCCACCGGCAGGTTCTGCACGCCAAAGGTCAGGACCGGATCAGGCAAGGCCGCGGCACGCCCGACCTCTTCCGCCGCGGCGGCGCGGCCTGCCTCGCGTGCTTCGATCATCGGCGCATTGGCCAGCGCAAGCCGTACCGCGTCATCGAGCGAAAAGCCCAATTCGGTGGCGCGGCTGGCCGTCGCTGCCGTCAGCAGGAACAGGCATAGCAGGCCCAGGGCAAATCGTTGGGCAGGACCCCGGTCGAGCCGACCACGGGACGCAACGGGTAAATCCAGAGACAGATTCATGGGAACTCCAAACGCAAGGTCGCGAAAACTCCCCGTCGCAAAGGCGGGAAGTCAGACGGCGAATTGGCTGGAGCCCTAGATCAGCAGGCGGCAGAAGCGCAGGCGCGCGGGTGGGTCGGATCGATGCACCGGCGTGATGGCCGGAGCGGCCCGGTCGGGCGGATCCTGCACGACAAGCAGCGCAAGGCTCGGGGTCGGCAGGAGGATGAAATCCAGGGGCGGAAAGCGGGTGTCCGGGACAAACCCGACATCCGGAACGCAGTGACTGCGGCACAGCGCGGGGGCATCCCGGGCCATGTCCATGCCGGCGCACGCTTCGGACATGCTCGTCGAACCGGCCCTGGAGCCATCCATGACGCAGGCCGACGCAGCCACTGCCGCCTGCTGGAACAGCAGGCAGAACGTGGTCAGCAGGGCCAGGGCGAGGCGCATGGGGGGATCCTACACCGGTTTCGCGGGCGCGCAGGCTATCTGCGGCCCTTGGCCGCAAGGACCGGCGTTGCGGCGCGCCGATTTCAGCCCGGCGGTTGTTGCAACGCACAAACCAACGGCCGAAACGGGGCCTGTTCAAGCGCCAGACACAAAATCCGGGCATAATATGCGGCTGCCGTTTCCCTGCGGCCCCTTATTCCCTTCCCTGTGACGGCCCACTACGAGGTCGCCCGGTACTCCGTATGTCTATTGAAAAACTCCGCAACATCGCGATCGTCGCGCACGTCGACCATGGCAAGACAACGCTGGTCGACTGCCTGCTCAAGCAGTCCGGCACCTTCAGCGAGCGCACCGTGCTCGCCGAACGCGTCATGGATTCCAATGACCAGGAAAAGGAACGTGGCATCACGATCCTGTCGAAGAACACCGCGATCACCTGGCGCGACAACCGCATCAACATCGTCGACACCCCGGGCCATGCCGACTTCGGTGGCGAGGTCGAGCGCGTGCTGTCGATGGTCGATACCGTGCTGATCCTGGTCGACGCGATGGATGGCCCGATGCCGCAGACGCGCTTCGTGACCCAGAAGGCGTTCCAGATGGGCTTCAAGCCGATCGTCGTGATCAACAAGGTCGACCGGCCGGGCGCGCGTCCCGACTGGGTGCTCAATGCGACCTTCGACCTGTTCGACCGCCTTGGCGCGACCGACGAGCAGCTCGATTTCCCGGTCGTCTATGCCTCGGCCCTGCACGGCTACGCCGGACTCGATCCGAGCGTGCGCGAAGGCGACATGACGCCGCTGTACGAAGCGATCATGAAACACGTCTCGCCGCCGCAGGTCGATCCCGATGGCCCGTTCCAGATGCGCATCAGCCAGCTCGACTACAGCAACTATGTCGGCCTGATCGGCATCGGCCGCATCCAGCGCGGCAAGGTGCGCACCAACATGCCGGTCACCGTGGTCGACAAGGACGGCAAGAAGCGCAACGCGAAAGTATTGCAGGTGCTCGGCTTCATGGGCCTCGAACGCCGCGAAGTCGAAGAAGCGGAAGCCGGCGACATCATCGCGATCAACGGCATCGAGGGCCTCAGCATCTCGGATACGATCTGCGCGCCGAGTGCGCCGGAGCAGCTGCCTGTGCTGCACGTCGACGAGCCGACCATCAGCATGACCTTCCAGGTCAACAACTCGCCCTTCGCCGGCGTCAAGGAACACAGCGGCGGCAAGTTCCTGACCAGCCGCCAGATCCGCGAGCGCCTGATGCGCGAAATGCTGCACAACGTCGCCATGCGCGCCGAGGAAACCGCCGATCCGGACAAGTTCAAGGTTTCCGGCCGCGGCGAACTGCATCTTTCGGTGCTGATCGAGACCATGCGCCGCGAAGGCTATGAACTGGCCGTCTCGCGCGCCGAGGTCATCATCAAGGAAATCGACGGCGTGCTCAGCGAGCCGTTCGAGCAGCTCGTCGTCGACATGGAAGAACAATACCAGGGCGCCGTGATGGAGCGCCTCGGTTCGCGCCGTGGCCAGCTCACCAGCATGGAACCGGATGGCAAGGGCCGGGTTCGGCTCGACTACATCATCCCGGCACGCGGCCTGATCGGATTCCAGACCGAGTTCCGCACGGTCACCGCCGGCACCGGCCTGCTCTTCCACGTCTTCGACCACTACGGACCGAAGTCCGAGGGTGCGATCGCCAAGCGCCAGAACGGCGTGATGATCTCGAACGGCCAGGGCCCCTCGCCGGCTTACTCGCTGGTCAGCCTGCAGGAACGCGGCCGCCTGCTGGTCAGCGAAGGCGACAACATCTATGAAGGCCAGCTGGTCGGCATCCACTCCAAGGACAACGACCTCACCGTCAACGCCCTGCGCGCCAAGCAGATGACCAACGTGCGCGCCGCCGGCAAGGATGAAACCGTGCAGCTGACGCCGGCCATCAAGATGTCGCTCGAACAGGCCCTCGAGTTCATCGAGGACGACGAACTCGTCGAAGTCACGCCCAAGCAGATCCGCCTGCGCAAGAAGCACCTGACCGAGAACGACCGCAAGCGGGCCTCGCGCGCCGCCTGAGCGGATGAATGCCACGCCGCTCCTGCTCGCCTGGAGCGGCGGCAAGGACAGCCTGATGGCACTGGATCGGCTGCGCGCCGATCCGCGATGGAAAGTGGAAGCCTTGCTGACCACCCTGGATCGCGGCAGCGACCGGGTGGCCATGCACGATGTGCGCGGCGAGGTGCTGCGTGCCCAGGCGGCAGCGATCGGCCTGCCTCTGGTCGAGATGCCCATCGACTCGCCGGCCACCAACGAAGCCTACGAAGATGCGCTGCGCGCGGCACTGGAATCCGCGCGTGCATGCCTGCCCGGCATTACCCGAATCGCCTTCGGCGATCTGTTCCTTGCCGACCTGCGTGAATGGCGCGAAGCGACGCTGGCCCGCCTCGGCTGGTCGTGCGTGTTCCCGCTCTGGCATGAGCCGACCCGCGAACTTGCCGCGGACTTCATTGCCCGTGGGCATCGCGCCACGCTGACAACGGTCGACCTCGAGCAGCTCGACGGCGCGTTCTGCGGTCGCGAATTCGATGGCGATTTTCTTGCCGACCTTCCCGCCACGGCCGACCCCTGCGGCGAAAACGGCGAATTCCACACCCTCTGCCACGCCGGTCCGCTGTTTGCCCGGCCCCTGAACCTGGTACGCGGCGAAACGACAACGCGCCTGGAGCGCTTCCGTTGCCTGGATCTCAGCCTGGGCTGAGCACGCGTCGCGCGCCAGCGCGCGCGTCGGCGCATGCGGCCTCTCCGAGGGTTCGCCTGAAACCGGCCCACGCCTTTGCTCCGACTGGCGCAATCATGTCTACTGTCTTCCAGCCTCCGACAACGGGATCCGACCATGGCCGCCCTGTATCTCTGGATCAACGCCGTGCTGTACGCCCTGCTCGCCCTGTGGTGCACGCTGATGCCGGCAGCCACCTCGCGATCGATCGGCTTCACCGTGCTGTCGAGTTCGGGGCAATCCGAATATGCCGTCATCTATGGCGGCATGCAGTTCGGTTTCGCCTTCCTGTTCGCGTGGGCCGCGCTCAGCGGCAACATCCGCTTCGGCCTGATCTTTTCGCTGGCCATCTATGTGCCGATCCTGCTGTTTCGCATCGTCAGCGTGGCGCGATACTGGCCGGTCTCGACGACGACCCTGGCCACCGGCGCCCTGGAAGTGGTGCTCACCGCATGCGCCCTGCTGCTCTGGTTCCGCTCGCAACCAGTCAGCTGAGGGTGCAAGGTGCCATCTTGCGTGCATGTGCGTGCGGATGTTCGATCTGACGTATTGTGAAGGCGGCTTCATCGAGCGTTTGGTTGGCGATTCGCAGTTGCTCGCGTGCAGGCCAGGCGCACGCCCCGTGCAGCATCCCTCCCGACATCGGCGCAGGAGCGCGATCTTGAAAATCTGGATCAACTTCATCGCCTTCCAGCTGGTCTGGTTCGCCGCCGTCGGCGGTGCGGCCAACGGAATCTGGTGGGCAGGACCGGTCGCCCTGGTCGCCTTCGCCGCGTGGCATCTCCGACGCGGCGTGCGTGCGCGCGGCGACTTCAGGCTGTTGTGGATCGCACTCGCGCTCGGCTTCGCCACCGATACGCTGATGGCCGGCGCCGGACTGTCGGAATACGCCGCGGCGGTGCCGCCGGCGCCGCTGGCCCCGCTCTGGATCCTCTCGCTGTGGGCGGGCTTCGCACTGACCCTCAATCACTCGATGCGCTGGTTCACCGCGCGTCCGCTGTTGCTGGTTCCGCTGGCGGCCGTGATCGGACCGGCGAGCTATCTTGCCGCGAGCCGGGTCTGGGGCGCGGTGACGATCGTCGCTCCTGTCGAAGTCGCGCTTGGCGTGCTCGGCCTGTGCTGGTTCGTCGCCATGTCCGTGCTTTGCGTCGCCGCGCACCGCCTGGGTCGCGAGCCGGACGATTCGATTCCACTGCCGCTGATGAGGGCGCCATGAACGCATTCGCATCGATTGGCCTGGTCTGGCTCGCCGCCAGCCTGCTCATGGTCGGTGGCTGGCTGCACCAGCGCCGCACGCGCAATGCGGGCATCGTCGACGTGTTGTGGTCTGCCGCGATGGCAGCCAGCGCGGTGTTCTACACATGGACCGGGACCGGCGCGATGCTGCCGCGCGTCCTGGTCGGCGCGCTCGGCGCGATCTGGGGCATCCGCCTCGCCCTGCATGTCTGGCAGCGCGTGCGCAGCGAGGACGAGGACGGCCGCTATGCCTTCCTGCGCGAGCACTGGAACGGCGACCAGTCGAAGTTCCTGCTGTTCTTCCTTGCCCAGGGACTGCTGGTCGCGCTGTTCTCCCTGCCGTTCTGGATTGCTTCGCACAATCCGGCCGGCGAGTGGACCGTGTGGAGCATCCTCGCCGTTCTGACATGGATCCTTGCGCTCGGCGGCGAATGGATCGCCGACCGCCAGCTCGCCGCGCATCGCGCCGACCCGGCCATGAAGGGCAAGACCTGCCGCAGCGGCCTGTGGCGCTATTCGCGCCACCCGAACTATTTTTTCGAGTGGCTGCACTGGTTCACCTACGTATTCCTCGCCGTCGGCACCGGTACCGGCTGGATCATCGCCAGCCTGCTCGGGCCCGCGCTGATGCTCGGCACTTTGTACTGGATCACCGGCATTCCCTATACCGAGGCGCAGGCGCTGCGCTCGCGCGGCGATGACTACCGCGAATACCAGCGCACGACCAGCGTGCTGATCCCGTGGTTCCCGCGCAAGCAAGACGGCACCACGTAGGTTCGGATGAGCGCCAGCGAACCCCAACGGTTCTATTCGTCCAGGTCGGCCGGACGTCACGCCAATCAAGAAAATCACCAACCGTTGGGGTTCGCTGGCGCTCACCACCAACCGACACGAAATTGCGACAAAAAAAGATCACATGACAACGCAGAGCCGTTCCAGACCGATCCGCCGAGACGCGCACCCGCACGAACGCGAGGGCATGCTGACCCGCTGGGCCGAGCGCGGACTGATCCCCGATGCGCTGCTGCGCTTCGGCATGCGGCGCATGTGCGCGGCACGCCTGCGCGAAGAAATGGCCGGCGGCGTCGAAGCGACCGCCGAACGCCAGCGCAAGCGCATCGATGGACTGCGCGGCAGCCCGATCGCGATCGAGACCGACGCCGCCAATGCCCAGCACTACGAGCTGCCGCCGCCGTTCTTCAGGCTCTGCCTCGGCAGCCATCTCAAGTACAGCGCCTGCTGTTGGGACGAGACCACGCCGGACCTCGATGCGGCCGAAGCGCGCATGCTCGGCCTCTACGGCGAACGCGCCGAACTCGCCGATGGCCAGCGCATCCTCGAACTGGGTTGCGGCTGGGGCTCGCTGACGCTGTGGATGGCGGCGCGCTATCCGAATGCGCGAATCACCGCCGTTTCCAACTCGCGCCCGCAGCGCGAATTCATCGAGGCGCGCTGCCGCGAGCGCAATCTCGCCAACGTCGAGATCATCACCGCCGACGTCAACCATCTCGAACTGGATACCGGCCGGTTCGATCGCGCCATCTCGATCGAGATGTTCGAGCACATGCGCAACTACGAACACCTGCTCGAACGCATCGCTTCCTGGCTCAAGCCCGGCGGCAAGCTGTTCGTGCACATCTTCTGCCACCGCACCCTGCTCTATCCGTTCGAAACCGCGGGCGAGGGCAACTGGATGGGCCGCCACTTCTTCACCGGCGGCCTCATGCCCGCCGCCGACACCCTGCTCCACTTCGCGCGCGACCTGGCGATCGAGGAACGCTGGCTGTTGCCCGGCACCCATTATGAAAAGACCGCCAGCGCATGGCTCGAAAACCAGGACCGCAACCACGGCGCGGCCATGCAGATCCTTGCCGAAGCCTATGGGCCCGACCAGGCCAGGCTCTGGAACCAGCGCTGGCGCATGTTCTGGATGGCCTGCGCGGAATTGTTCGGCTACGCCAGCGGCAGCGAGTGGCTTGTGGCGCACTATCGATTCGTGCGCCGGGCCTGAACACGGCAAGCCACGCCCTTGAGTCCGGGTGATGCCGCCACCATTGCTTTGCAAAGGAGATGTCCTTGAAACGCATTCTGGCCGGAATACTTGTCATCGTCGTGGCCGTCATTGCACTGGCCGCCGGCGCGCTGTTGCTGATCGACGCGGACCGCTTCCGTCCGCAGGTCCAGGCCGCGCTCGGCGATGCGCTCGGGCGCGAGGTAACGCTCGGCAAGCTCGACTTCTCGATCTGGAGCGGGTCCCTCGATGCCAGGGACATCCGCGTCGACGACGATCCGGCCTTTGGCAAGGACGCGTTCCTCACGGCCGAATCGCTCAAGCTCGGCGTGCGCCTGTGGCCGCTGGTCGCACGCCGTGATGTGCAGGTCACCTCGCTCAGGCTGGACAGTCCGGTCGTCTCCCTGCGCCAGGATTCCGCGGGACGCTGGAATTTCTCCAGCCTTGCCGCCAGCAAGGATGCAGCCAGACCACCACCCGACAACGTCGCCGAGGCTCCGCAGATCAGCGTGGATGCACTGCGCATCCGTGGCGGGCGCGTGGCGATCCGGACGGCTTCGGGCAAGCAGCGCAGCTATGGCGACCTGCAACTGGATGCCGAACACCTGCGCAGGGATGCAGCCATTCCATTCACTGCCAGCGCCGCCATCGAGGGTGGCGGCTCGCTCGAACTGGATGGACAGTTCGGTCCATGGAACGCCGAAAACGCAATCCTGACGCCGATGGATGCGCGCCTGCGACTGCGCAACGTCGACCTGGCAAAAGCCGGCCTGGTCGGCGGCGAAAGCGATATCGGCGGCGTGATCGACAGCGACACCCGCATCAGCTCGGCCAACGGCGTCGTGCGGACCGATGGCAGCATCGACGCGCGGCAGCTCAAGCTGGTCGCTGCCGGATCGCCGGCGTCGCGACCGCTGCGCATCGACTATGAGGCCAGCTATCAACTGTCCGCGCGCAGCGGCAGCATCGACAACACCACGATCAGCAGTGGCGCGGCGCGCCTCGGCGTCGCCGGCAAGTTCGACCACCGCCAGGATCGCATCCGCGTCGACCTGAAGATCGGCGGCCAGCAATTGCCGGTCGACGACGTGCAGGCGCTGTTGCCCGCCTTCGGCGTGATCCTGCCCGAACGTTCGAAGCTCGGCGGAGGCGCGCTGGGCCTCGACCTGACTGCGAAGGGCCCTCTTGATGCGCTCACGATCAGCGGCCCGGTGACCCTGGACAACACCCTGCTCGAAGGTTTCAGCCTCGGCTCGAAACTCGGGACGGCGCTGTCGCTGGCCGGCATCCGCACTCCGCGCGATACCCTGATCCGGCATGCCGATGCGATGCTCGTGATGGAGCCGGCAGGCGTCACGGTGGATCCGCTCAACGCCGAGATCGTCGATCTCGGCAGGATCCTCGGACGCGGTCGCATGGATGCCGATGAATCGCTCGATTTCCGCATGCGCGTGCTGCTCGACGATGCGCTGACTGCAGGCAGCGACCGCAAGGACGTCGGTGGAATGATCGCCAACCTGCTCAAGGGTACGTCCGACGACGGCATCGGCGTGCGCGTCAGCGGTACCGCGAGGAATCCGAAGTTCAAGGTCGACCCCGGCGCGATCCTCGGCATGCTCGGCGCCGTCGACTCCGCCCAGGAGGACGCCAATCCCGAAGAGGCCGAAGCAAGGAAACCGAAACGCACCGAGGACCTGCTCAAGGACCTGCTGCGCGGCGCATTGAAGCCGAAGAAGGACACCTCCGGTTCGCGGGACCAGGATCGCGACTAGGCCGCCTGTCGAGGCGCGGCCGACCGGGGCGCCCCACGCTGCCGTGTAGCAGCAGCCCTTGCACAAATGCCCGCGTGACGATGGAATCGGCATTGTCGCCACTGACCGCCACGATGCCTTCGGAGAATTCCCGATGACCGCCCGACCCGCGCCGATCGCCATATCCGCCCTCGATGTGGCCCCACGCAACAAGCGATCCCTCTATCCGGAACCGTTCGCGTCGCGCATGAATGGCCGCGAGAAGCGCCAGCTTGGCGAAATCTTCGGCCTTGCCAACTTCGGCGTGAACCTGACCCGCATGGCCCCCGGAGCAACCTCGGCCCTGCGCCATGCGCACACGAAGCAGGACGAATTCATCTACATCCTGCAGGGCCATCCGCACCTGCTGACCGACGAAGGACAGACGCCGCTCGCGCCGGGCATGTGCGCAGGCTTCCGCGCCGGCACCGGCAACGGCCACTGCCTCGTCAACAATTCCGGAGAGGAAGTGGTCTATCTCGAAGTCGGCGACCGCTCGGCCGGCGATGAAGTCAGCTACCCGGACGAAGACCTCAAGGCCCTGTTCGCCGATGGCCAGTGGAAATTCGTGCACAAGGACGGCTCGTCCTACGATCCGGACTGAAACCGGCCCCATGGACTCGCGAGGGCGGAAACTTCTGCCACACTGCAACGGTCACTGCAACGCACACCAGCGAGCGCTACGCATGAAAAACTGGCTGAAGAACAATCGCGGGATCCTCGTATTCATCCTCTGCCTGGGCCTGTTCCGCACCGCCATCGCGGACTGGAACCCGGTGCCCACCGGTTCGATGCGCCCGACCATCCTCGAAGGCGACGTGGTGCTGGTCAACCGCCTCGCCTACGACCTCAAGATCCCGCTGACCGATGTCTCGCTGACCCGCCTCGGCGACCCGCAGCGCGGCGACATCGTCACCTTCAGCTCGCCCATGGATGGAACCCGCCTGATCAAGCGGCTGGTTGCCGTGCCCGGTGACGTCGTCGAATTGCGCGACAACCGGCTCACCATCAACGGCGTCACCGCCGACTACAGCGACATGAATCTGGTCAGTGAACCGGTCGGCTTCGGGCGCTATGTCGAGGCGACCCGGGCCATGGAGAACGTGGCCGGCAGCAGCCACGCGGTGCAGTTCCTGCCCAACAGCCATTCGCGCAGCGATTTCGGTCCGGTCGTGGTTCCGCCCGACGAGTACTTCATGATGGGCGACAACCGCGACAACAGCGAGGATTCGCGTTTCATCGGATTCGTGCCACGCAAGCTCCTGATCGGTCGCGCCGGCCGCATCCTCGTCTCCGCCGACATCAAGAACAACTGGAAGCCGCGCTTCGACCGCACGGTCAGCCCGCTGCACTAGCGGCGACAGCGTTCAGCGAGCGGGCGGCCCCTTCAGCCATCCGCCACCAGGGGATCAGCCCGATCGCGTGCATCGGCCCGTCCGATTCCCATCCCGATCCGTGCCGCCTGCCAGCTGGCTGGCAGGCAGAAAGCATAGGTGTAGGATGTGCCCGCGGCTCGACCTCCGGGAGGCACGGGTGATGAACGACATGTTGTTCGGCCGATCCTGCGCATCGAACGCTGGTCCGCACGCTCCGCGGCGGACTCCCTCGGGATGGGCCTGCTTGGCGTTGCTCGCGGTGGCGGTGCCGGGTAGCGGATATGCCCGGGCGGACGCGCCGCCCAGCGGACACGCCGGGCACGCTCTAGGCACCGTTTCCTTCCCGGTGTCCTGCGGCAAGCAGGCACAAGGCGAATTCGACCACTCGGTCGCCCTGCTCCATCACATGACTTATCCGCAGGCGAGGAAGTCGTTCGAAGCGATGGCCCGCGCGCATCCCGAATGCGCGATGGCGCATTGGGGCATCGCGATGACCCTGTTCCAGCCACTTTGGCCGACGCGCCCGGGCCCGCGGGACCTGCAACGTGGCTGGGACGAAGTGCAAAAGGCCCGGAAGCTTGCGCCACCCGGCAAACGCGAGCGCCTCTTCGTCGCATCCGCCGAAGCCTTCTTCGTCGATCCAGGCTCCACCGACTACTGGTTGCGCATCCGTCGTTGGGAACAGGCGACGGAAAAGCTGTACACGGCCTTCCCGCAGGATCCGGAGGCTTCGACGTTCCATGCGCTGGCCCTGCTGGCTACCGCGCCTTCGAATCGAATCTCCCGCGAAAACGCCGACAAGGCAGCGGACATCCTGTTGCGCGTCTACCGGCAGAATCCGGATCATCCGGGCGCCATGCACTATCTCGTCCACGCCAACGACGTGCCGGGCCGCGAGCGCGAATCGCAGGAGATCATCCGCAAGTACGAGACCGTCGCGCCGGACAATCCGCACGCGCTGCACATGCCGACGCACATCTACACCCGGCTCGGCGACTGGAACGGCGTGATCCGCGGCAACCTCAAGGCAGCCGAAGCGGCCCTGGCGACCCCGGCCGGCGAAAACGGCGAACTGGTCTGGGACGAGTTCCCGCATGCCATCGAATACCTCGTCTACGCCTACCTGCAAAAGGGCGCGGACGATGAAGCGGCAGCGCAGCTGAAACGTCTGCACGAAACACCGCACCTGCAACCCTCATTCAAGACCGCCTTCCACCTCTCCTCGACGCGTGCACGATTTGCTCTGGAAAGGCACGCCTGGGATGAAGCCGCGGCAATCGTCGCGCGTGAGCCAGCCGGTCTCGACTGGGATCACTATCCCTGGGCCGAGGCCATCGGTCGCTACGCCCACGGACTCGGTGCCGCGCATCTCGCACGCCTCGACGAAGCCAGGGCTGACCGCACGCGACTCGGCGAGCTCGAAGCGACCGCTCGCACTGCCGGCGAAGAACTGTTCGCGCGCAACATCCGGGTGCTCGGGCTCGAATTGGATGCCACGCTTGCACAAGCCACGGGCGACGACAAGTCCGCGCTCGCCCTGATGCGCGACGCGGCCGAACTCGAGGCCGCCACGCCCAAGCACGCCGTGACGCCCGGCCCCACGCTGCCGGCGTACGAACTGCTTGGCGACCTGCTCGCCGCACAGGGCCAGTACGCCGAAGCCCTCGTGGCCTATCAACGCTCGATGACGTTTTATCCAAAGCGCTTCAACAGCCTGCTCGGCGCTGCCGGCGTCGCGCAGTCCGCCGGCGACCAGCCCGCCGCAAGGGATCTCTATCGCAAGCTGCTCGAAGGCAGCGATCCGGCTTCGACCAGGCAGGGGCTATCCGAGGCACGCGCCTACCTCAAGCCGGACTGACATCGCAGCCACTCCGCACGCGCCTGTGCCGCCGTCCGCGGGTCGTTGAACTCGCCCGGCCTGGGGCATAAGGTCGCCGTGCCGGGGTATCGTCCATCGCCACGCGGGAAAACCAGGAGGGTCGCCACATGTCACCGCAGAAACCGCAAGGCAGATCCAGCAGTGCAGTCCTGGCCACCGGCGCGATCGTCGTGCTGCTCGCCACCGGCGCGTGCCCGGTGCTGGCACGTCCACCCGACGGCGGCGGTCCCATGCCGGTCCAGGTGGCAGACGAGATCACGCCCGAACAGCGCGCACGCATCGATGCGCAACTGGCCGACAACGTCGACCGGCTGGTCCGCGAGGGCAAGCTCGCGCCGACCCCGCCCTTGCTGACGCCGCTGCAGGGCGGACTGCAATGGCCGCTGCGCAGCGTCGCCGGGTATCCCGATCCGGGTTACCACGGCATCTCCAATTTCGTCGACCTGAACCCGGCGTACCCGAACCAGTTGCTCGACTACAGCTGCGGCGCGCGCACCTACGATCTCGCCTCCGGCTACAACCATGCCGGCATCGATTTCTTCCTGTGGCCGTTCGGCTGGACCCTGATGGACCAGCAATCGGTCGACATCGTCGCTGCAGCGCCGGGCACGATCATCGGCAAGCAGGACGGCTTCGACGACCGCAGTTGCCCGAACAACTACTCGGCGGACTGGAACGCGGTCTACGTGCAGCATGCAGATGGCAGCGTGGCCTGGTACGGCCACATGAAGAAACTCTCGCAGACTTCCAGGCCGGTCGGCGCCACGGTCGTCGCCGGGGAATTCCTCGGCAAGGTCGGCAGCTCGGGCTTCTCGACCGGGCCGCACCTGCATTTCGAGAATCACTCGGCAGTCAGCAACTACACGATCCTCGAACCCTACCAGGGCAGTTGCCAGGCCTCGCCGTCGCTCTGGGCCCAACAGCGGCCGTACTACGATTCGGCGATCAACCGCATCTCGACGCATTCGGCGCCACCGGATTTCCACGGCAACAACTGCCCGAACCCGATCGACGAGACGATCAATGCCTCGAACCGCTTCGTCGCCGGCAACACGGCGTACTTCATCGTCTACTACCGCGACCAGCTGGCCGCCCAGCTGACCACGTTGCAGATCCTGCGCCCCGATGGCAGCGCCTTCCAGTCCTGGAGCTTCCGCATGTCGGACGCCACCGCCGACCCGTTCTATTCAGCCGCCTACTGGTATTGGTCCTCGGCGCTGCCGGCCAACGCGCCAGCGGGCACCTGGCATTTCCGCGCCACCTACCAGGGCACGACCTACAACCATGACTTCATCGTCGGCGACGTCATCTTCTCCAACGGCTTCGACTGAGCGGCGCATGCCAGCGGCGCACTTCTGCGAAAGGCGGCCGTGATTGCCCGGCCCAACCTGCTTGTCGCGCTGCTGGTGATAGGCCTGCCTGCGCAGGCCGACGCGCGCACCGTGTGGCGCTGCCTGCGCGACGGCACGGTCAGCCTGGCGACCGCACCGGAACCCGGCTCCCGCTGCACGGCGCAGACCCTCGATGACGATGCCGCCGCGCTGCCCAACCTGTGGGGCAGCCTCGGCAACTTCCAGGGCACGCTGTATCAGCGCGAACAGGACGGCAAGACCGTCTATGGCACGCGCAACCTGCCCGGCTCCAGGCCCCTGTTCGGTTTCGCCGTCGCCACCCCGGCACACTCGCCGGCGCATGCCGGCCTCGGCCAGGTCGGCGCACCGCGGCTCGATCTGTTCCAAAGCGAATTCCGCACCGCCGCGCGCAAGACCGGCGTCGACGAGGCGTGGTTGCGCGCGATCGCCCACGCCGAGAGCTATTTCGATGCCGATGCCCTGTCGGACAAGGGAGCGCGCGGCGTGATGCAGCTGATGCCCGATGTCATCGGCGACTACGGCGTGGCCGATCCCGGATCGGCGCGGCAATCGATCATGGCCGGCGCGCGCCACCTGCAGGTCCTCGATGCGCGCTATGGCGGCGACCGCGTCCTCGCCGCCGCCGCCTACAATGCCGGTCCTGCCGCCGTCGACCAGTACGGCGGTGTTCCGCCCTATGCCGAGACGCAGGAATACGTGGCCAAGGTCGGCGAACTCTATGCGCGCTACAGGAAGGCGATGGGCCTCGAGGCCAGGCCGCTGCAGTTGCGGCCTGCGCAGTGAAATGCACGGTCGGCGCGATGCCTTGATGCGCGACCCATCGGGCCGCAGGCTTCGTCGGCGCGCCCCGCGAAGGAATCGGCCATGAAGCACTACGTCTACATCTGGGAGTTCGACGTGCTCCCGCAATACCTGGCCGAATTCCTTCGCTGTTATGCACCGGACGGCGAGTGGGCCGCCCTGTTCCGGCGATCCGAAGGCTATCTCGGCACGCTGCTGCTCAACGACGAAGCGCAACCGATGCGATTCGTCACCGTCGACCGCTGGACCTCGCGCGAGTCGCACGATGCCTTCCGTGTCAGGTTCGGCGACGCCTACGACGCGCTGGACCGGCAGTGCGAAGCCTTCACGTCTGGCGAAGCGAGCCTCGGCAGCTTCGTCGGGATCGGTGGCAACGAGGCCATCGATTGAGAGTGGCGACGACGCTTTCGAATAATCCGCCGCGTCCGGGTTTCCTGCTCAGGACGGCACGTCCTTCTGCCGGGTCGCGGTCACGCCATGGATGATGGCCACGCCGGCCAGGCAAAGGACGCCGACGCCGATCCATTCCAGCGGCACGTTGAGCAGGTGCGCGCCAAAGGCAAGGCCGACGATGAAGATCGCGTATCCGGCAAGGTAGATCCAGAATGACATCGGGCGCCTCCAGGAATGACTGATCCGGGCCAGGTCGAATGCCTCGCATCGACCGCGCCATCGATGCGATAGATACCGGTCGGCATCGGAACGTCGGGTGAACGCGTCGATGCGTGTCGCGCCATTCAGGCCGGCTCGATCAGCTGCGGCCCCTGGTTGCGCACATTGCCGACCGCCTTGCCGACCGCGTGCCAGGCCAGATCGGGCAATGGCGCCGCCTGCGCGATTGCGCTCGCCTGCTCGCCATCGCCCTCGATCCAGTCGCGATGCAGGTCAGGCGGCAGCATCAGCGGCATGCGGTCGTGCAGTTTCGCCAGTTCGCCCGCCGCATCCATGGTCACGATCGAATAGGTCTCGACCGGCTCGGCGTCCTTCGGGCTCCAGCGCTCCCAGAGGCCGGCGAACATCAGCACCGGGGCATGCGCCGGGTGGATGTAGTAAGGCTGCTTCTGCTTGCCCTCGCCGGGCCATTCGAAATAGCCCGATGCCGGCACCAGGCAGCGTCGCGACTTCCACGCGGCGCGGAATGCCGGCTTGCTGCTGGCCGTTTCCACGCGCGCGTTGATCGTGTTGTAGGCGATCTTCGCGTCACGCGCCCAGGACGGGATGATGCCCCAGCGCATCTGCGTCGCGTGCGCCGCGCCCCCGCCATCGCCGACGAGGACCCAGCCGGGCTGGGTCGGCGCCATGTTGTAGGCCGGCTGCGGATCCTCCGGCGGCAGGCTCAGCTTGAGGCCCGAGGAAAACTCCCAGATCTCGCGCCAGGTGTAGTAACTCGAGAATCGTCCGCACATCGCTTCGTCTCCTGCGCCATTGCGCCGCGTTCGTCCCGGACGGCGTGAATCGCGCGTTGTCGACCCGGGACGGATGATGACACGCGCGCAGCGGCGGATGAATGCCATTGCCGGGGTGACGTTCAGCACGCGCAAGGCAAACCGGCCTGGTGCCCAATGACGCAACGAGCCGCACTCGCGCCACGTCTTTTCACCCATGCGGGAGGGAAGCGAAATGAACGCATCCACGCTGCGCTGCATCTGCCTTGCGGCAGCACTGACGCTGTCGACAGGCACCACGCGGGCGGATGAACCGGCAAGAGTGGCACGCGGCATCACCCTGTTGCCCGGACAATTGCAAGCCAACCGCAGCCCGGACGGAAACAGCCTGATCCTGCGCGGAAGGGAAGGCGTGGTCGTCATCGACACGGGCCGCGGTGGCGGGCACACGCGGCACCTCATCGATCTTGTGTCGCACATGGACCTGCCGCTCGTCGCCGTGATCAACACGCACTGGCATCTCGACCACATCGGCGGCAATGCGCTTTTCCGCGAACGCTGGCCGGACCTGCATGTCCATGCACACCCTTCGCTGGACACGGCGCTGGACGGCTTCCATGCCGACTACCGCAAACAGCTGGAATCGTATCTGCCCACATTGCCCGAAGGCTCGGATGAGCAGCAGCGCTACGAGGCCGAGATGGACCTGCTGCGCCTCGGCCGCAAGCTCGCAGGAACCGATCCGGTGCCGCGATCGACGACCCTCACCCTCGGCGGGCGCAGGCTCGAACTGCACGTCAGCCCGCACTCGGTAACCGAAGGCGACCTGTGGATTTTCGATGCCGCGACGAAAACCCTGGTCGCCGGCGATCTCGTCACCCTGCCCGTGCCGATGTTCGATTCGGCCTGCCCGGAAGGCTGGAGCAGATCGCTCGCCGATCTGGCCCGGGAAGATTTCAGCCAGATCGTGCCCGGACATGGTGGCCCGATGTCGCGCAGCCAGTTCGCGATCTATCGCCGGGCATTCGACCGTCTGCTGGCCTGCGCGGCGAACGAACACGACAGCAAGACCTGCATCGACGGCTGGTTCGACGATGCCGGCATGCTGATCCGCGCAGCCGACCAGGCCTACGGGCGCAGCCTGCTCGCCTACTACATCGACCAGTTCATCAGGCCGTCTGCACCGGGTCGCAAGCGCTGGTGCCCGGCTGCCTGATTTTTCTGCCGCTGGCCGGAAAAGTGCCGTCGCGGAAACGAGGACGGCTCTCTCCAGAAGCCTCGACCGCTCCGCTGTGCGATTATCGGTCCTGACGAGGTCATTCCTCGCCTGGAATCGGGAGCACGATGCAGGAACTCGAACCGACCACCGCGCTGATCACCGACGACACCGTGGTGCTGGGATTGCTCGCCCTGGCGCTGGGCCTGGTGTTCTGGACCACGTCGCGTCCCGGCGGATTCTGGAAGCGCTTCTATTCCTACGTCCCCGCCCTGCTGCTTTGCTATTTCATTCCGGCCGTGTTCAACAGCGTCGGCCTGATCGACGGCAACGCCAGCGGCCTGTATCCGATGGCCCGCGACTACCTGCTGCCGACGGCCCTGGTCCTGCTCACCCTGTCGATCGACTTCGAGGGCATCCGCCGCATGGGGCCGAAGGCGATCATCATGTTCCTGGTCGGCACGATCGGCGTCATGTTCGGCGCGGTCTTCGCATTCGGCCTGTTCGAGATCGTCTCGCCGGAAACGGTCGCCGGCGAAACCTGGCGCGGCATGACCACGGTGGCCGGCAGCTGGATCGGCGGCAGCGCGAACCAGGCGGCGATGAAGGCGGTGTTCAAGGTCGACAGCAACCTGTTCGGCCAGTTCGTCGCGGTCGACGTGCTGGTCGGCAACCTGTGGACGGCCGTGCTGCTGTTCCTCGCCGGACGCGCGGAAGCCTTCGATCGCTGGACCGGTGCCGATACGAGTGCCATCGACGACATGAAGCGGCGCATCGAATCGTACAACGCCGAGCATGCGCGGATCCCGACCCTCAACAACGTGATGATGATCCTCTCGCTCGGCCTCGGCGCGACCGGCCTGGCCCATGCGATCGGCAAGCCGCTCGCGCAATGGATCGAGCGGACCGCGCCGGCACTGGCTCCCTACAGCCTGACCTCGGGATTCTTCTGGGTCGTGGTGATCGCGACCACGATCGGACTCGGCCTGAGCTTCACCCGCGCACGCCAGCTCGAAGGCGTTGGCGCATCGAAAATCGGATCGGCCGCGCTGTACGTCCTGATCGCGACGATCGGCATGCACATGGATATCGGCGCCCTGTTCGACCGGCCACGCCTGTTCGCCCTGGGCCTGTGCTGGATCAGTGTCCACGCGCTGCTCATGCTGCTCATCGCCAAGCTCATCCGCGCGCCGCTGTTCTTCATGGCGGTCGGCTCGCAGGCCAACATCGGCGGCGCGGCCAGCGCGCCGGTCGTCGCCAGCGCGTTCCATCCGAGCCTGGCACCGGTGGGCGTGCTGATGGCCGTGCTCGGCTATGCGCTCGGCACCTACGCCGCCTGGATCACCGGCCTGATGCTGCAGGCCATGGCCGGCTGAGCCTCGCGCTCAGCCGCCGTCAAAGCCGTCGGCAAACAGCGCGTCAACGCGGAATTCATGGGCGCCGAGATCGAACGCCGCACCTTGCGGCCTCGGCACGCCTTCGATGTCGAGTGGCGGCGCCAGGCTCGAGCTTCCCGCATCGACCGCCGCCGCGCTGGCACGCAGGTGCAGGTCGTACGGCGGCGCGACGAACAGGGCGCCCGCGTTCGCCTGGACGAACTCGAGGTTGTGGTCAGTGACCAGGGCATTGCCCTCCAGCGAATAGTCGGTAGCCAGGTTGTTGCGCACGACGACGTTCGAACTGGGCCGTCCATCCTTGTGTGCATGCACCATGATCCACGGCGGACCGGGCGACTGTGCATCCATGTCGATCACCGTGTTGTTGACGATGCGCGAATCGCGCATGCCGTAGAAGCTGATGCCGTGCCAGTGGTCGGTGATGACGATGTTGTTCTCGACCACCCAGTTGACGAAGAATCCGTCGAAACAGCCGATGCCCTGCATGCTGTTGCGCAGCGGGTCGTTCGGGTCGGTCGAGTTGATGAACACGTTGCCGCGCAGGACCACGCCGGTGACCTCGCCCGTACCGACACCGCCCGGACCGACCGACCAGCTCTGGAAGCCGTCGTCGTGGTTGCCGTCGGGCGGATCGCCGACCTTCACGTTCTGCACGCGGTTGTACTCGAACAGGCCGCGGTCGCCGAGCCCGCGCAGGCCGTCCGCCGAGAAGCCGTCGACCAGGTTGCGCTGCACCCTCGCGTCGGCGCCGCCGACGCTGATGCCGAAGCGCACGTTGCGCAGGCGGTTGTCGTGCACGCTGATGCGCGCGGCGCCGATGTCGATGCCGCTCGAGGCAAGATTGATCCATTGCTGCGCCGTCCACGCCGAGGCATCGGCGACACTGAACAGGTCGCTGTCGGCCAGCTCGATGTCCCAGGTCGGCCCGAAATAGCTGTGATCCTCGATTCGCGCCATCGTCGTCGGCGTATTCGTTGCGGCATGGGACGGACTGATCGAAAGTCCGCGCAAGGCCCAGTTCTGCGCCGATTGCACGAGCACGCTGCGCAACTTCGGCGAATGCCCCGGCTCCGCGGCGATCGTGATCGTCGAGGTGTTGTACAGATGCCGGATCGAGAGGTCGCCGTAATAGCCGTTGCGCAACCACAGCGTGTCGCCTGCGCGGACCGGCGCGCCGGCATTGACCACGACCAGTTGCATGCCCGGCTGGTACGGAAACGAGGGCCAGTCGCGCGACTGGACGAGTCCGCCGTCGAGCACCGCCTGCAGCGAGCGCCAGGGCGAGGAAGCGCTGCCATCGCCGCTGTCGCTTCCGTTCACCGGATCGACATGAAACGACGTCGCCGCCAGCGGCGCTGCGAAGCAGCAGAGAGCGGCGGCCAGCAATCGACGCGCGTGATGATTTCCGAAGTCGCGCAATGTCATGTACCGAACCCCGCTACGACTTGGCCAGGTCCCCGATTCAAGCACCACCCGGGCGCCGGGTCGGTGACCGCTGTCGCGTTCGCGGCATGCCGCTTCGCGCACGAGTGCGGCCCTAGCGGCCCTCGATGGCCTTCAGGGCATCGGCCGGACAATCGAGCGGGACCAGGTGTCCGCAGTCGGGCAACCTGACGATGCGCGCCGTGGCGAGTTTCGTCGCAATGAAATCGGCCACTTCGAGCGCACCGCTCTGATCCTGCTGGCCAACGATCACGAGCACCGGCATGGCCAGTGCATCGAGCTTTCCGCTGGCTGCGGGCGTTTCGACAACCCGCCCACGGTCGACGCGGAACAGGCCGAGATTGCGCATGACCATGGCAGTGACTTCGTCCTGCCGGTCGGGCGTATGCACCAGTTGCATGACCGGCGTGGCCGCAAGCGCCCTGCCGGCGGCGTCGATGTCGCCCTTGCGCAGGGCGGCGATGAAATCGTCGAGACCGGGCGGTGGCGTCTTCGGCGCGTAGCCACTGACCGTCGGCCCGATCAGCACGAGGCTGCTGACGCGTTCGGGATGCGCCAGGGCGAAATCCACGGCAATCCGCGCACCCATCGAATGCCCGATCACGATCGCATGCCGGGCCCGCGCGGCATCGAGCACTTCGCCGACGTCGTCGATGAAGGAAACGGGTCCGCCGCCATCCCGGCTGGCGCCATGGAAGCGCAGATCGGTCGTGATGACCCGATGGTCGCGCGCCAGTGCCCGCGCCAGCGGCGCCATCGAAGCGTGGTCGAGGTTCGAACCGTGCAGCAGCAGGACCGCCGGGCCGCGTCCGCTGGCTTCATACCAGAGCCCGGATTTCGTCCACGCCTGCGCGCTCGCCGGCAACGACGCGCAGGCCAGTCCGATGACCAGGGCCATGCCGATCAACCAGTGGGATATCCTGTGCCTGCGCATGCCGCATCGTATTCCCAAACGGGCCGGGCGCAAACTTGCGATCCGCAGGCTGGCCAGCGGCCGCCGTCGGACCTGCGCCGGCGATGGCTCGCTGGCGCACCACCAGATCCGGAGTCACGCTGATGAAAAACACGCTTCGCACGTCGTTCCACCTTGCCCTGCTGTCGATCGCCATGCTTGCCGGCGCGGCAATCGCCGGCGAACCTGCGGACAAGTCCGCCGAGAGCGGACGCCTCGCGCTGGCGGCGCAGACCGAGGCCTGGAACAAGGGCGATATCGACGGCGCCCTCGAGGGCTATTGCCCGAAGGCGGACATCACCTGGGTGAACGCGAAGGGCGTCACGCACGGTTACGACGCGTTCGCCAAGTCGATGCGCGAGGATTTCGCCGGCGGCACCGCGGCAATGGGCGTGCTGACCAATACCGTCATCGACAGTCGCGGGCTCGGCGGCGGCCAGAGCCTGATCGTGGTGAAGTGGGACATCACCCGCGACGGCACGCGCCTGATGGGCGGCATCTCCACCCAGCTCTGGGCCAAATGCGAGGGGCGCACGCGCATCGTGTTCGAGCACGCCGACTAGGCAACGGGCGCGTCGGCCGTCCTGCGTGGCGCCTTGATTGAGCCGATGCGGACCCTATCTTGGCCACTCAGCCCGACAGAGCCACACCATGAGCACTCCCCGCGCAGCCACTGCCCTGAAGATCGATTTCGTCTCCGACGTTTCCTGTCCGTGGTGCGCGATCGGCCTGAAATCGCTGGAGCAGGCGATCGATCGACTCGGCGGCGAGGTTTCCGTCGACCTGCATTTCCAGCCGTTCGAGCTGAATCCGCAGATGCCGCCCGAAGGCCAGGATGCGACCGAACATCTCGTGCAGAAGTACGGCTCGACGCCCGAGCAGCTGGCGGCCAACCGCGAGGCGATCCGTGCGCGCGGCGCCGCCCTCGGCTTCACCTTCAACCAGCGCAACCGCGTCTACAACACCTTCGATGCGCATCGCCTGCTGCACTGGGCCGCACTCGAAGGCCGCGCCAGCGAACTTGCGCTCAAGCATGCCCTGCTGCGCGCCTACTTCACCGATGGTGACGATGTTTCCGCGCACGCCGAGCTGGTGCGCATAGCCGGCGAAGCCGGGCTCGATGCCGAACGCGCGAAGCGCATCCTCGAAAGCGACGAATTCGCCGACGACGTGCGCCGGCAGGAGCAACGCTACCTGGACAACGGCATCCATTCGGTGCCGGCCGTCATCATCAATGATCGCCACCTGATCTCGGGCGGGCAGCCGGTCGAGATCTTCGAGCGGGCACTGCGGCAGATCGCTGCCGAAGCCTGAGCGGGCGCGGTCATCGCGCCCGACGGGCCTGTCCCGTTACTCGTCCTTCTTTTCCCCTTCAGGCGCTGCATCCCTGGCGGGCGCCGCTTCGGCTGGGCGCGCCAGCATCGGCGGCGCTGCCGGGGCGGGCGCCCTGGCGGCCGGCTGTGCCCGCGCCGGGATGCCACCCTCGTTCCAGGCGAAGCGCATGTTGCTCTTGAAGATGCGCACCGGCTCCAGCTTCGATGCGTCCTTGAGATCGCCGTACTGGCCGTACAGGGTCTTCTGGCTGTTGGCGATGAAGTAGAGGTCGCTGCCGACCATGGTGCCGTAGGTCGGCAGTTCGAACGCGGGATTGGCGACGTCGAGCGGCATCATGCGGGTCACGCTCTTGCCGTCCGCGGACAGGCTCAGGCGGATGATGCGCTTCGGCGACATGCCATTCTCGATCGCGACCAGGTTGCCGTCGTACCAGTAGAGTCCTTCGATGCCGCCGAGCACGAGGTGGCTCGGATCATGGCCCAGCGGGAAGCCGGAGCCTTCCTTGATGTCGGCGCCGAAGATGCCGAGCGAGTAGTCGGCGAAGTAGAGGATGCTGCCTTCATCGTTGACCGCCAGGCCACGGATGCTGGTCAGGTTCGGGTTGGCCACGACCAGCTTGAGCTGGCTGCCATCGATCGTGTAGATCTCGTTGCGCAGGCCGTCGGCGGCGAAGACCTTGCCGTTCTTGCCGACCGTGAGGCTGGAGAAGCTGCGCGTGCCCTGGTTGGTCGGCAGCAGGAATTTCTCGAGCAGCTTGCCGGTCGAGAGCTTGAACTTGAAGATGCCGGACTTGTTGAAGTCCTCCTGGCGGAAGCCCTTGAAATAGAGGGCCGATGCCGTGCTGACATAGAGCAGGTCGCGCTCGGCATCCACGGCCATCGCGTAGACGCTCCACAGGCCGCTGCCGTCGGCCGGGCTGATGAACTCCTGCAGCTTGCCGTCCTTGCCGGCCAGGTAGATCTTGCCCTCGCGCACGCTGCCGACGAGGAACTTCTGGCGCTTCGGATCCCAGGCGATCGATTCGAACAGGGTATCGCCCTTGGGCAGTTCAAAGGCCACCTTGCCTTCGCCGAACGGCTTCAGGTTGGCCTTGAGGTTGTCGACCACGTAGGTCCACGCCTCGGTGCCGGTCACCTTGTCGAAGCGCGGGTCGTCGCTGAGGTCCACCCCGTAGCCCTGCTCCTTCATCTTCAGCAGCAGGTCGTAGGTCTTGCTCTTGTCGCCCATGCGCGCGTAGGTCAGCGCCAGCGCCATGCGCAGGTCGCCATTGTCCGCATTGAGCTGGCTCAGCCGGGCCAGGGTCCAGGCCAGGCGCTGCTGGTCGTCCAGCTTCTCGTAGCCGGCGACCATGCGCCGCAGCACGGCCATCGAGGTGATCTCGTTGACGTCCTTTTCGGTGAAGGTCGTCGCATCGCGCTTGCCGGCCGGGGTGGACGCCGGTGTATCGGCCTGCGCCAGCGGGAAAGCGAGCAACAGCACGAAGCAACACAGCAATCGCTTGATATTCATCGGTACAACCTTGGATGCTAGCGGGATTGGAGGCGGTGGAGACCACGCCGCGACCGCAAAAGTTTCATGGAGCCGACTAAGATGACCGAAACCGTCACGCTTTGCAATGGAACCTGGCTGCGCCTGAAACGGCGCGGACGCTGGGAATACGCCGAACGCACCAATCCGGGCGGTGGCGTCATGATCATCGCGGTGACGGCCGAGGACAAGGTCCTGTTCGTCGAGCAATACCGCCCCGCACTGGAATGCATGACCATCGAGATGCCGGCCGGCCTGGTCGGCGACAGTCCCGAGCATTCGGCCGAGGATGCGATCGCGGCGGCGCACCGGGAGCTGATCGAGGAAACCGGCTACCAGGCCGCCCGCATCGATTTCATCATGGCCGGCCCGACCTCGGCGGGCATGAGCAACGAGATCCTCGCCTTCGTGCGCGCCCGCGAGCTGACCCGCGTCCACGCCGGCGGCGGCGACGATACCGAGGACATCACGTTGCACGAGATACCGCGTGACCGGGCCGCCGCATGGCTGGTGCAGAAGATGGCCGACGGCTATTCGGTCGACCCGAAGATGTTCGCCGGCATGTATTTCCTCGAGCACGACGAGACCATGCGCGGCGGGTGAGGCCTGCAGACCCGATGCTCTTCTCGCAATCTGGCCGAAAAGCATCGGGCATGAATGCCTCTCCTACAAAGAGCCGGCGAAATGCGCGGGCTTCGATGGCCTTTCCCGCGCTGCCGCTTCGGTGTTGGCGCGGGCCCCATGCGCTGCGCTTCCCCGTAGGAAGGGCATTCATGCCCGATGCTCTTCTCGCAATCTGGCCGAAAGGCATCGGGCATGAATGCCTCTCCTACAAAGAGCCGGCAGAATGCGTGGGCTTCGATGGCCTTTCCCGCGTTGCCGCTTCGGTGTTGGCGCGGGCCCCATGCGCCGCGCTTCCCCGTAGGAAGGGCATTCATGCCCGATGCTCTTCTCGCAATCTGGCCGAAAGGCATCGGGCATGAATGCCTCTCCTACAAAGAGCCGGCGAATGCGTGGGCTTCGATGGCCTTTCCCGCGTTGCCGCTTCGGTGTTGGCGGGGGCCCCATGCTCCGCGCTTCCCTGTAGGAAGGGCATTCATGCCCGATGCTCTTCTCGCAATCCGGCCGAAAAGCATCGGGCATGAATGCCTCTCCTACAAAGAGCCGGAAAAATCCGCGGGATTCGATGGCCTTTCCCGCGTTGCCGCTTCGGTGTTGGCGGGGGGAACCCTCACATCGCCGTGCGCAACAAGACCTGCCACAGCAGCAGCAAGGCCATCGCCAGCATCACGAGCAGGGTCAGCAACATGCCGTAGATCCGGCCCGGGCTGGCGCTCGAGGAACGCGACATGCCGAAGGCATGCATCGCCCTGCCGACAAGCAACACGATGCCGAAGATGTGCACGATCATGGGCTGGGTCTGGTTCATCTCGACCAGCAACAGCAGGATCAGCCCGATCGACAGGTACTCGACCGCATTGGCATGCACGCGGATGCGTTTGGCCAGCTCGTGGTCGCCGCCATCGCCGATGCCGATGCGTGTGCTGCGCCGGCGAAGGATCACGCGACCGGACAGGAAGATGACCAGCAACGCCGCCAGTGCCGCGTAGATTCCGGTGATGTGCATTGGTGACTCCCTGGACTAGGTTGGATTGCGGCGGCTTGCGGCAACCAGGCGATTGCCCTGCTGGATGCCTTCGAGGATGGTCGTCGTCGCCGGAACCACCTGGTAGCCGATGCGCAGGTCGCCGACCACCGGCTGCAGCGGGTCGTTGCCGACATGGATGTGTCCGTCGACCTCGCTGGCGCTGGCCGCCAGGTTGGCCGGCAGCTCGCTGACGCGCAGCGGCCGCGCCACCGGCGGAACCTGGGCCAGGATCAGGTCGAGATCGGGTTCAAAAGCGCCTAGATGGATGCCCTGCGCCTCGAATCGCGCGGAAGCGAACGGGAAGCCCGCCGGATTGGCGTGGCCCTTCTTCTCGTGGAATCGGTCCGTGTCGATCAGCGTCGATGACCACATCGGCGACTGCGTGCACGAATCGCCGATGCACGACTCCTGCCACTGGTACATCTCGACCTCGCGGATCAGCACGACCGCGTCGTGCGCGACGACGTCGAGGTTTTCGTCGATCGGCGGCCTGCTGAATTCGAGATTGCCCTGCACGCTGACCAGACGTCCCTCGTTGAGCGGATCAATCGCGTCGATCGGGACCGAAATCGCCACGACCGGTGCGGCCGGCTTCCGCAGGAAGCCACGCCAGCCGCCCATCGCGCCGATCACGACAATGGCCAGCAGCAAGCCAAGTCCGGCGATGGCCAGCCACAATGCCTGTCCGCGCTTCATGCGATCCCCCGGCGCTGGCCATTGCGGCAGGACACGATGCTTCAGCCCGCCTTCGGGATCAGCACCGAGAGCGCGTCGATCTGCAGTTCGGTCAGGGCCGGCTTCGCCGCGCCGTCCTTCTTCAGGTGCTCGATCTCTTCGTCGCTGAGCTTCTTCTCGCTGAGCGTGCCGTAGACGATCGCCGGCCCGCTGGAATCCTTGGGCACGCCAAACGCGTGGTCGTGCATCTTGACCCGCGCGAACTGGCCATTCTCGCCGGTCAGCACGACCCAGCAGCCCACGTCCTGGCAAACCTCGGTGATGCGCCCGCTGAACGCGGCCGGCTTGCCGGCATGCGCGGCGACGCTTGCTGAAGCCTCGTCGATGCTGACGGCGGCCGGCATCGGTGTCGGCAGGCGCGCACCGTAGACGTCACCGGCGGCAGTCTGTTCGACCGGCGCCGTGGCGAACGGCTTGTCCTTGTGCCCGGCGCCTTCATCGGCAAATGCCGCCGTGCTGATCAGCAGGGACAACAGGATGGTCTTGGTCATGGCAGTTCCTCGTTCAGTCAATTCGAATCCGGCGGATCAGGCCGCCAGCGACCAGCCCGCCAGGGCCGGCATCTCGTCGCTTGTCCCATAGCGGCCCTTCTCGTCGCGCACGACCGAAGCCATCGCGCAGCCGGTGTCGTGGGTGAAGAACAGGCGCACGTGGCGCTTGCGCTTGTCCTCGAGGAAGGCCTGCTTCTCGTCGATCAGCAATTCCGGGTAGCGGTCGTAACCCATCGTGATCGGCAGGTGCACCCAGGGCCGCCCCGGGATCAGGTCGGCGCAAAAGACGACGCCACCCTGGTCCGAAACGATCTCGGCCAGCATCAGGCCCGGCGTATGGCCGTTGGAAATCACGAAGCGCACGGCATCGCCGAGCACCTTCGAATGGCTGCCCTCGACGATCTCGAGGCGCCCGCTGTCGAGCAGCAGCTGCGGCAATTCGGGAATGAACGAGGCGCGGTCGCGCGGATGCGGATGGAGCGCGCGTTGCCAGTGTTCGGCGCCGACCACGTAGGTCGCGTTCGGAAACAGCAGCGCGGGCGGCTGGCCTTCCTGCCATGCCGCGAGCAGGCCGCCGGCGTGGTCGAAATGCAGGTGCGAAAGCACGACCACGTCGATGTCGGTGTGCGCGAAGCCGGCCGCCTTCAGCGAATCGAGCAGCACGTGGTTTTCCTCGACCACGCCGTAGCGCGCGCGCAGCTTCGGTTCGAAGAACGCGCCGATGCCGGTTTCGAACAAGCACGGTCTTGCCGGCCAGGCCTTCGGCGAGCAGCGCGCGGCAGGCCAGCGGAATCGCGTTGGATTCATCGGCCGGGATCCACTTCTGCCAGACCGCCTTCGGCGCATTGCCGAACATCGCGCCGCCGTCGAGGCGCTGCGAGTTGCCGATGATCGACCAGAGTTTCATGGCGTCACTGTACCTTGCCGCTGCTCATTTCCTCGCGCGGGTCGGAGCCCGCGTGAAGCGTGTTGGTCTTGCGATCCCAGCTGACCATGTTCATCAGGCCCCAGGTGCGCTCGGCATCGTTGACGATGTGCCCCATCGCCTGCAAGGCCTTTGTTTCCTCGCGCGTGAACGCCTTCGGTTCGGCCGAGACGACATCGGGCAGGTACTGGTGGTGGTAGCGCGGATTGGCCACGACCTGTTCCGGCAGCTCGCCGTCGATGAAGGCGAGGATGCCCTCGAACACCATCGTGATGATGCGGCTGCCGCCCGGCGTGCCGATCACGCCGACGCGGTCGTTGCCGATGACGAAACTCGGCGTCATCGACGACAGCGGCCGGTGTCCCGGATTCGGCGCATTGGCATCGCCGCCGACCAGGCCGAAGGCATTCGGCTGCCCCGGCAGCAGGGCGAAATCGTCCATCTCGTCGTTCAGCACGAAGCCGGTGCCGGCGACGACGAAACCCGAGCCGAGGGTCAGGTTGACGGTCTTGGTCACCGAGGCCATGTTGCCGTCGGCGTCGATGATCGAATAATGCGTGGTGTGGTCCGACTCGCCAGGCGGCATGAAGCCCGGCAGCAGGTCGCTCGGCGTTGCCTTGTCCGGATGGATCGAAGCGCGCAGGCCGGCCGCATAGAGCGGGCTCAGCAATTCGGCGACCGGCATCTTCACGAAATCGGGATCGCCGAGGTATTCGGCGCGATCGCGATAGGCGCGGCGCATCGCCTCGATGTTGAGGTGCACCTTGTGCACGCGATCGAGCTTGCCGAGATCGTAGCCGGAGAGGATGTTGAACATCTCGCCGAGGGCGATGCCGCCCGAGGACGGCGGCGGCGAGGTGACGATGCGCCAGCCGCGGTAGTCGAGCGTGATCGGCTCGCGTTCCCTGACCGTGTAGGCCGCCATGTCGTCAAGGGTCCAGATCCCGCCGGCCGCGCGCACGGCGTCGACCAACTTCGCGGCGAACTCGCCCTTGTAGAAGCCGTCGTTGCCCTTGCTGGCGATGCGCTCGAGCGTGGCGGCGAGATCGGGGTTCTTCCACACCGAGCCCTCCGCCGGCGCCTCGCCATTGACCAGATACAACGCGACCGAAGCCGGCCAGCGCGTCATCACTTCCTTGCGCCGTTCGACCGAGGCGCGGAAGCGCGGATAGACGGGGAATCCTTCGCGGGCGATGCGGATCGCCGGCGCCAGCGATTCGGCCAGCGGCAGCTTGCCGTACTTTTCGGCGAGCCAGGTGTAGGCCGCCGGCTCGCCCGGAATGCCGGCCGAGAGCGGCCCGTTGATCGACTTGTCGCGATCGAGCTTGCCCTCGGCATCGGCCCAGAGTTCGCCCTTGCTCGCCGCCGGCGCGGTCTCGCGCGCGTCGAGGAAGATGTCCTTGTCGTCGCTGGCCCGGTGCAGCAGGAAAAACGCGCCGCCGCCGATACCCGAACTGGAAGGCTCGATCACGGCCAGGGTCGCGCCGACCGCGATCGCCGCGTCGAAGGCGTTGCCGCCCCTGGCCAGCACTTCAAGGCCGGCATCGGTGGCGATGCGGTGCGAACTCGCCACCGCGGCCTTGCCCGGGCGGGTCGCAGCGGTTTGCGCCTGTGCCGCTGCCTGCGGAATCTCGGCAGCGCCACAGCCGGCAAGCAGGAAAAAGCCTGCACCCAGGATCCAGAGTCGGTTCATTTGCTCTCCGTGCCGGTCAGCGCCGCGTACTTGGCCAGCAGCTGATCATTCGTTTCGGGATGTTGCGGATCGAGGATGATGCATTCGACCGGACACACCTCGACGCATTGCGGAACATCGTAGTGGCCCACGCATTCGGTGCAGTGGGACGGCGCGATCTCGTAGATCTCGGAACCCAGGCTGATCGCGGTGTTCGGGCAGACCGGCTCGCATACATCGCAATTGATGCATTGGTCGGTGATCTTGAGCGCCATGGGTAGGGAGGATGGCGCGCGGGCCCGGCTGGACCCGTGCGCCGGATGGTTCCTACTTCATTTCGGCGAAGCGATAGGTCGCGCCGGACGAAGCCAGCGCTTCCTTGACGCGGTCCGAATCGGCCTGTGCGCCGACGAACAGCACGACGACATCCTTGAAGGTGCCGGCGCCGGCTTCGCTGAACGCGTCGACGACGAGGTCGGCGGTGATCTTCGAGTCGGGGCCGCCGAAGGCCAGCATGTTGCCCGGCAGCACGCCGCGCGCGACCGTGATCTTCACGTTGTCGAGCTGGTTGCTGCGATCCATCTCGGCCTTGCCGTCATCGCCGGCCGGCACGAAGTACATGTACGGGCGGCTGGTCTTGACGCCCTGCATGTTTTCCATGACCACCGCGGCCAGGTACTTCTTCCACGCCGCCGGCTCGGAACCCGGGGCCGGCACGCTGACCACCTCGGCCACCTGCTCGGTAGCGGCTTCCGGCGCTTCCTTCTTGTCGCAGGCGGACAGGGCGAAGGCCATCGCACCAGCGGCAACCAGGATCAACAGATTCTTTCTCAACATGTTTGCGACTCCTATCGGGATGCGGCTAAGGATACCCCGAACACGCCCGCACTGGCGCTATTGGCCGGCCTGCGCGCGCGTCCGCGGCCGCGCGGGCCTTGCCTTGCCCGCGACGGGTGGATCAGGACTTTTCAGGCCCAGCGACGCGACAGCGCCTGCTGCACGACCGGATGGACGAAACCGGATACATCGCCGCCCAGGCGCGCGATTTCGCGTACCAGCGACGAGGAAATGAAACTGTACTGCTCGGCCGGCGTCAGGAACATCGTTTCGGCGAGCGGAATCAGGTGGCGATTCATGCTGGCGAGCTGGAATTCGTACTCGAAATCCGAAACGGCGCGCAGGCCGCGCAGGATCACCCCGGCCTCGATCTCGTTGACGAAACTGGCCAGCAGGGTCGAAAAACCGCGCACCTCGACATTCGCGATGCCGGCCAGCGCCTTGCGCGCCATGTCGAGGCGTTCGTCGAGGGTGAAACAGGGCCCCTTGCTCTGGCTGTCGGCAATCGCCACGACGAGGCGATCGAACAGCGGCGCCGCCCGCGTCACCAGGTCGACATGACCATTGGTGATCGGATCGAAAGTGCCGGGATAAACCGCGACACGCGTGCGCGAGAGTGGAACGGACATCGAAAACCCTGCTCACAGCCAGAACCGCCCTAGCTTAGCCGAATCGCCGGGACCCGACGATAGAGCCCCGCCCCGCACCCCATGCCCCCTGCAGGAGCCCGTTCACGGGCGGGCTCTTCCCGCCACCCACGAAGTGCATCGCCCGTAAACGGGCTCCTACAAGAACACCGACACCATTCGCACCGCGCCAGGTTCCCTGTAGGAGCCCCTTCAGGGGCGAGCTCTTCCACCACCCACGCAAACGCATCGCCCGTAAACGGGCTCCTACAAGAGCACCGACACCATTCGCACCGCGCCAGGTTCCCTGTAGGAGCCCCTTCAGGGGCGAACTCTTCCAACACCCGCGCAAACGCATCGCCCGTAAACGGGCTCCTACAAGAGCACCGACACCATTCGCACCGCGCCAGGTTCCCTGTAGGAGCCCCTTCAGGGGCGAGCTCTCCCGCCACCCACGCAAACGCATCGCCCGTAAACGGGCTCCTACAAGAACACCGACACCATTCGCACCGCGCCAGGTTCCCTGTAGGAGCCCCTTCAGGGGCGAGCTCTCCCACCACCCACGCAAACGCATCGCCCGTAAACGGGCTCCTACAAGACACCGACACCATTCACACGCCGCGCCGATACAACGCAAACTGCACCGCACCGGCCTTGCTCTCGCGATGCAGGGTCCAATTGGCCGGCAACACGGGCCGGGTGCCTTGCGGTGCCTCGACGTAAATCCACGCCGATGGACCCAGCCAGCCATTCGCCTCGAGCCGCCGCGCCGCTTCCGCCCACAAGTCCCCGGCAAACGGCGGATCGAGGAACACGAGGTCGAAGCTTCCCGCCGGCTGCCCCAGCCAATTCAGCGCATCGGCGCAAACCACGCGCGCGCCCTCCACCTTCAGCCGCGCCAGCGTCTCTTCGAGCCGCTTCGCCAGGCCCCGGTCGCGCTCGACGAACACGCACTCCGCCGCCCCGCGCGAACACGCCTCGATGCCGAGCGCCCCGGTGCCGGCGAACAGATCGAGGCAACGCGCGCCCTCGATCATCGGCGCCAGCCAGTTGAACAGGGTTTCGCGCACGCGATCACTGGTCGGGCGCAAGCCCTCCTGGTCGACCACGTCAATGCGACTGCCGCGCAGGCGACCCGCGACGATACGAAGTTTGCCGGCGCTACCCGCAGCCATGGGCATCTCGAAATCCTTCTGTACGCTCGCCATCCCGGCGAACTACTTGCTCGCCATCCCGGCGAACTTCCCGCTCGTCATCCCGGCGAACTTCCCGCTCGTCATCCCGGCGCAGGCCGGGATCCAGCTTCACTTCTTCGCCATCCCGGCAAAAGCCGGACCGCGGCGGCAGGATGCCACAGCAAGCATTCGCACCGCGAATGGCCCAATGAGCAAGCCGCAGAAGCGGCGCGCCATCGAGCTTCATCCCTCTCCCGCCAGCGGGAGAAGCAACCAATGACGAAGCCGGCCCCCGAAATCCTTCTCCCGCTGGCGGGAGAAGGTGGCGCGAAGCGTCGGATGAGGGTGGGCCGTCGAAGCGGAAATGCGAACGCGGAAAATCAGGAGCACCACCCTCATCCCCCTGCGGGACCTTCTCCCGCCAGCGGGAGAAGGACAAAAGCCACCACCCTCATCCCCCTACGGGACCTTCTCCCGCCAGCGGGAGAAGCAACCAATGACGAAGCCGGCCCCTGAATTCCTTCTCCCGCCGGCGGGAGAAGGTGGCGCGAAGCGTCGGATGAGGGTGGGCCGTCGAAGCGGAAATGCGGGAGCGGAAAATCAGGAGCACCACCCTCATCCCCTTGATTCGCCCCATCCATGGGGCTCACCCTTCGGGCCGGCATTCGCCGTTCGTGCCCGATCCCATCGGGCACAGTCGGGACCTTCTCCCGCCAGCGGGAGAAGGAAATGTGCGTTGAACTGCAACCATGGAGTCCTTCTCCCGCCAGGTGCCCGACCATTCACCGATGGAGTGATAGCATGCTGTGCATCACTTCGCGTAACCATACCCCTGCAATGCTCAAGTTCTGGAAAAAGAAGCCCGCCGCCGAATCCGCGGCTGCGGCCAAGCCTGTCGAAACCGTCCCCGAAGCCAGCCTGGACATCACCGACGAAGTCCCGGTCGCGCCAGCCGAAATCGACGACACGCCGATCGACCTCGCCATCACCGAGGAACGTCCGGTCGACCCGCGCCTGCTCGAAGCCGTGCCGGCTGCACAACCGGTCGAACCGGCAAAACGCAGCTGGCGCGATCGCCTCGCCGGCAGCGGACTGTCCAAAGGCCTCGGCGGCCTGTTCGCGCGCAATCCGAAACTCGACGAAGACCTGCTCGACGAACTCGAGACCTGCCTGATCAGCGCCGATGTCGGCATCACCGCCTCGACCGAACTGGTCGAACAGATGCGCAAGCGCATGGCCAAGCGTGAGTTCGCCAATGCCGACGCCCTGCTCGCCGCGCTGCGCGCGCGCCTCGTCGAACTGCTGATTCCGGTCGAGAAGCCGCTCGATGTCAGCGGCCACCAGCCGTTCGTGCTGCTCATGGTCGGCGTCAACGGCGTCGGCAAGACCACCACGATCGGCAAGATCGCGCGCCGCCTGCTGCACCAGGAATACAACATCATGCTCGCCGCCGGCGACACCTTCCGCGCCGCCGCCGTCGAACAGTTGCAGACCTGGGGCCAGCGCAACGGCGTGCATGTGATCGCGCAGGGCTCGGGCGCCGATTCCGCCAGCGTCATCTTCGACGCGCTTGCAGGCCGCCCGCGCGCGCAACATCGACGTGCTGATCGCCGACACCGCCGGCCGCCTGCACACGCAATCGGGCCTGATGGACGAACTCGGCAAGATCCGCCGCGTGCTCGGCAAGATCGACGGCAACGCGCCGCACGAAGTGCTGATGGTCATCGACGGCACCACCGGCCAGAACGCCATCGCCCAGCTGCGCCATTTCCGCGAAGCGATCGGTGTCAGCGGCCTCGTCGTGACCAAGCTCGACGGCACCGCCAAGGGCGGCGTCGTCTTCGCCCTCGCCCGCGAATTCGGCCTGCCGATCCGCTACATCGGCCTCGGCGAAGGCGCCGAAGACCTGCGCGTGTTCAACGCCCAGGCCTTCGTCGACGGCCTGCTGCCGGCGTCGCTCGCAAACACTCACCACAGCAACTGACCGCGTTTCCCTTCTCCCCTCGGGAGAAGGCATGTCCACGAATGAACACGTGCGCCCTGAGCCTGTCGAAGGGTGAACTGGATCCGGACACCGTTCACCTCACCTGCAAAAGGAATCCGCAGCCCGCCCATCCGGATCATGAAGTTCATCGCTCCCGGCATGCGTTCATCCTTCGACAGGCTCGGACGAACGGGTCCGGAAAGTGACGCACAGTCGGACCAGAACCCACAACCCTTGCCCGCGCATTCAATCCATCGAGGTGTCGCGCATGAAGATCAAACGCATCGTCGCCAATATCGAGACCGCCGAGCCGGCCAGGGTCGACGCGTTCTACCGCGACATCCTCGGCCTCGACCTCGCCATGGACCACGGCTGGCTGCGCACCTACACATCCGCCGAGCGCATGGTGACCCAGGTCAGCTTCGCCTCCGAAGGCGGCTCCGGCACCGCCGTGCCGCGGCTGTCGATCGAGGTCGATGATCTCGACGCCGCGCTCAAGCGCTTCACCGACGCAGACATCCCGATCGAATACGGTCCGGTCTCCGAACCCTGGGGCGTGCGCCGCTTCTATGTTCGCGACCCGCTCGGCCAGCTCATCAACATCCTCCAGCATGCATTAGGCCGGCGCCCGAACAGCCATGGACAGCTTCGCCAAGAACCTGCTCGCCTGGTTCGACCTGCACGGGCGCAGCAACCTGCCCTGGCAGCATCCGCGCACGCCGTATCGCGTCTGGCTCAGCGAGGTGATGCTGCAGCAGACCCAGGTGCGCACGGTGATCCCGTACTTCGAACGCTTCGTGCTGGCGCTGCCGACGCTGGCCGACCTCGCCGCCGCGCCGCAGGATCGCGTGCTCGCGCTGTGGTCGGGCCTCGGCTACTACAGCCGCGCGCGCAACCTGCATCGCTGCGCGCAACTCTGCGTCGAACAGCACGGCGGCAATCTGCCCGGCGACATCGAACAACTCGCCGCCCTGCCCGGCATCGGCCGCTCCACCGCCGCGGCCATCCTCGCCCAGGCGCATGGCGATTCGCATGCGATCCTCGATGGCAACGTGCGCCGCGTGCTCGCGCGCTTCCACGGCGTGCACGGCTGGCCGGGCGCGAGTGCCGTGCAGAAAACACTCTGGACCTTCGCCGAGGCGCACACGCCGGCAAAGCGCGTCGCCGACTACACCCAGGCGATCATGGATCTCGGCGCGCTGGTCTGCACGCGCAGCAAGCCGCGCTGCAGCGAATGCCCGCTGCAGGAAGATTGCGTCGCCCATCGCGAAGGCCTCACCGCGGTGCTGCCGCAGCCAAAGCCGCAGAAGAAAATCCCGACCCGCGAACTGACCCTGCTGATCGTGCGCGACAACGAAGGCCGCGTCCTGCTCGAACGGCGTCCGCCGACCGGCGTCTGGGCGCGCCTGTGGAGCCTGCCGCAAGGCGAGGACATCGTGCAGGCCAGCCGCACGATCGGCGAGCACCCGGCCTTGAAAACGGGCCGCCTCGCCATCCTCCCCGAATTCGCCCACGCCTTCAGCCACTACAAGCTCAAGGTCACGCCGATGCTGCTGCAGATCGCCGACAGCGAAAGCCGCATCGACGACACTCCCGACCGCGGCTGGTTCGCCCACCACGAACTCGACGAATTGGGCCTGCCCGCGCCGGTGCGTAAACTGCTCACATCCCTCCTGCTGGAAACCCTGCCAATGCGAACCGTCCACTGCGTGAAACTCGGCTTCGAAGCCGAAGGCCTCGCCTTCGCCCCCTGGCCCGGCGAACTCGGCAAGCGCCTCTACGAGAACGTCTCGAAACAGGCCTGGGCCGACTGGATGACCCACCAGACCATGCTCATCAACGAAAACCGCCTCAACCCCCTCGACGCCAGCACCCGCACCTTCCTCGCCGCCGAGATGGAGAAATACTTCTTCGGCACCGGATCAGAAGCCCCCCCAGGCTTCATCAAACCCGCCAGCTGAGCCCTTCCGCTCTTCGTAGGAAGCGGCTTCAGCCGCGATGCCCTTTTCACCACCCGCCAAAACGCATCGGGCATGAATGCCTCTCCTACAAAAAGCACGCGAACCCGTGCGCGGACTTCGATAGCTAACCCCGCATCCCCGCTCTTCGCAGGAGGCGGCTTCCGCCGCGACACCCTTTCGCGCTCTCTGTAGGAGCCCCTTCAGGGGCGAGCTCAGCGTCACGTGATCGAAGAGCATCGGGCATGAATGCCTCTCCTACAAAAAGCACGCGAACCCATGCGCGGACTTCGATGGCTAGCCCCGCATCCCCGCTCTTCGCAGGAGGCGGCTTCCGCCGCGACACCCTTTCGCGCTCTCTGTAGGAGCCCCTTCAGGGGCGAGCTCAGCGTCACGTGATCGAAGAGCATCGGGCATGAATGCCTCTCCTACAAAAAGCACGCGAACCCATGCGCGGACTTCGATGGCTAGCCCCGCATCCCCGCTCTTCGCAGGAGGCGGCTTCAGCCGCGACACCCTTTCGCGCTCTCTGTAGGAGCCCCTTCAGGGGCGAGCTCAGCGTCACGTGATCGAAAAGCATCGGGCATGAATGCCTCTCCTACAAGAAGCACGCGAACCCATGCGCGGACTTCGATGGCTAGCCCCGCATCCCCGCTCTTCGCAGGAGGCGGCTTCAGCCGCGACACCCTTTCGCGCTCTCTGTAGGAGCCCCTTCAGGGGCGAGCTCAGCGTCACGTGATCGAAGAGCATCGGGCATGAATGCCTCTCCTACAAAAAGCACGCGAACCCATGCGCGGACTTCGATGGCTAGCCCCGCATCCCCGCTCTTCGCAGGAGGCGGCTTCAGCCGCGACACCCTTTCGCGCTCTCTGTAGGAGCCCCTTCAGGGGCGAGCTCAGCGTCACGTGATCGAAAAGCATCGGGCATGAATGCCTCTCCTACAAGAAGCGCGCGAACCCATGCGCCGAATTCGACCTCGCATTTCGTATTGCCCGCTGTCTTGCGTGGGTATGGATGACAGGCGACCCGCCGCACGGGCGCCGCAATGATCGTTCTCGCCACCGAACGCGCAACTGCGAAGCCGGCAGCTGAAGGCTGGCCAAGTTTCTCTCGATCCGGAGAATTCCTCATGCCACGTCGACCATGCACCACCCATACAACTGCCAGCCACAACGCCCGCTACGCCCTTTTCCTGGGATGGTTGCTGGCGTACGCAATGGCATTCGCGCAAAACGCCAACGACGGCTTCGATCCCAATGCGAATGGCATCGTCCGGGAGCTGGCCGTGCAGCCCGATGGCAAGATCATCGTCGGCGGCGACTTCACCACGATGTCAGGACAGAGTCGCAACCATCTTGCGCGACTCAATGCCGATGGCAGCCTCGATCCGGATTTCGCCGCCACCATCGTGGATGGCTCGGTCTTTTCCATTCTCGTCCTGCCCGACGGCGGCATCATCATTGGCGGCGCATTTACCCAGGTTGGCGCCGCCTTGCGCAATCGTGTTGCCCGACTGAACGCCGACGGCAGCGTCGACCCGACGTTCAATCCCGACAGCAATGGCGTGGTCCGCGCACTCGCCCGGCAAGCCGACGGCAAGCTGGTCCTGGGCGGCGAATTCACAACCATCGGCGGACAAGCGCGCAACCGCCTTGCGCGGCTCAACGCCAATGGCAGCCTGGACACAACCTTCATTCCCGATGCGAACGGCATCGTTCGATCACTCACCGTCTTGCCCGATGGCCAACTGCTCGCAGCCGGCGATTTCCAGACGATCAATGGCATGGCACGCCCGTACCTTGCGCGCCTGAATGCCGACGGCAGCAGCGACATGACCTTCAACGCGGATGTCAACAATGTGGTGCTGACGGTCGCACGGCAGCCGGATGGCAAGCTGGTCATCGGTGGAATATTCAACATGGTGGGAGGACAAACGCGCAATACCATCGCCCGCGTGAATGCCGATGGCAGCCTCGACCCGGCATTCAATCCGGATGCCAACGTCGCGGTGGCGGAACTGGTTGTCATGCCCGACGGCAGGATCATGATGGGCGGTCAGTTCACCACGGTCGGCGGGCTGAACCGTCAACGCATCGCGCGCCTGAACCTTGATGGCAGTGTCGACACGACATTCACTACGGCTGCCAGCGGCATTGTCTACGCAATGGCGGTGCAGCCGGATGGCAACCTGGTCGTCGGCGGTGTTTTTGGCGTCATCGGGGGTGCCACACGCAATCGCATCGCACGGCTGGACCTCAACGGCGGTGTGGACACAGCCTTCAATCCGGATCCGGGCAGCAACATCCTGGCGTTGACGGAACAGGCCGATGGCAAGGTGGTCGTCAGTGGCTCCTTCAACACGATCGACGGCCAGCCGCGCAGCCGCATCGCGCGATTGCATGCCAATGGAAGCCTGGATTCGACATTCGATGCGAATGGAACCGGATTCAGCTACGCGCTGCTGGCGCTGCCCGACGGCAAGACGCTGGTCGGCGGCAGTTTCAGTTCGATGGGCGGGCAAACACGCAACAACATCGCGCGCCTGAATGACGACGGCAGCGCCGACCTCGTTTTCAACCCGAGATGCGGATGGAAGCGTCTTCTGCATCGCAATGCAAGCTGACGGCAAACTGCTGGTGGGTGGAGGATTCACCACCATCGGTGGCCAGGCCCGCAATCAGGATCGCCCGTCTGAATGCCGATGGCAGCCTGGACACGACGTTCAACCCGAATGCCAACCAGAACGTCTTTGCAGTACTGCCTCAAGCCGATGGCAGGATCGTGATTGCCGGCGCATTCACCATGATCGGCGGGCAATCCCGCAATTACATAGTGCGCCTGAATAACGACGGCAGCCTCGACCCGGCATTCGATCCCGGCGCGGACGAACGTGTCTTCGCATTGGCGCAGCAGACCGACGGCATGCTGGTCGTCTCTGGTGCCTTTACGGTGATGGGCGGACAAGCGCGCAATCGAATCGCTCGCCTCGACGCCAACGGCGGCCTCGACCCTGCCTACGCCCCGAGTGCAGACGACACGGTTGTTTCGATGGCCTTGCAACTGGATGGCAGGCTGATCGTCGCCGGCGAATTCGGGACGCTGAATGGCCAGCCTCGCAGCGGTATCGCGCGACTCAATGCAGACGGCAGCCTGGATGCGGCATTCAATGCCAACGCCAACAACAACAGCGTCATCGCACTGGCGCCGCAATCCGATGGAAAGCTGCTCGTGGGCGGCATCTTCAGTTCCATCGGCGGACAAGCCCGCAACAACCTCGCCAGGCTCAGCATGCCGCAATCGGCGCTGCAGTCCTTGAGCATCACCGGCTACACGGCAGGCGGCAGTGTCATCACCTGGAAACGCTCCGGCGCCGGACCGGAACTGCTACTCCCGCCACAGTTGCTGTTTTCACTGGGCGGCAGCACCTTTGCGCCAGTCGCAACCATGCAACGCATCGATGGCGGCTGGCGCGCTACCGGGTTCGCGCCGCCATTGGCCAGCAATTTCAGCCTGCGCACACGCGCGCAACCGAACTACGGCCATTTCAACGGATCGACCGGACTGATCGAACACACCCGCCGCTTCTATCTCGACGGCAATGACGGCATCTTCACCGATGGTTTCGATTGAGCAGTTCGCAACCCAACCCCACTCTCCCCGTCTGGATTCACCACCATCGGTGGCCAGCCCCGCAATCGCATCGCCCGGCTAAATGCCGATGGCAGCCTGGACACGACGTTCAACCCGAATGCCAACCAGAACGTCTTCGCAATATTGCCCCAACCCGATGGCAGGATCGTGATTGCCGGCGCATTCACCACGATCGGCGGGCAAGCCCGCAATTACATGGCACGCCTGAATAGCGACGGCAGCCTCGATCCGACGTTCGACCCCGCTGCGGACGGCCCCATCTACGCATTGGCGCAGCAGTCCGACGGCATTCTGGTAGTCGCTGGCAACTTTACGGTGCTTGGCGGACAAGCGCGCAATCGGATCGCTCGCCTCGACGCCAACGGCGGCCTCGACCTGGCCTACGCTCCGAGTGCAGACGATTCGGTTGTTTCGATGGCCTTGCAACTGGATGGCAGGCTGATCGTCGCCGGCGAATTCGGGACGTTGAATGGCCAGCCGCGCAACGGTATCGCGCGACTGAATGCAGACGGCAGCCTGGATGCAGCATTCAATGCCAACGCCAACAACAGCAGCGTCATCGCACTGGCGCTGCAATCCGATGGAAAGCTGCTCGTGGGCGGCATTTTCAGTTCCATCGGCGGACAAGCCCGCAACAACCTCGCCAGGCTCAGCATGCCGCAATCGGCGCTGCAGTCCCTGAGCGTCACCGGCTACACGGCAGGCGGCAGTGTCATCACCTGGAAACGCTCCGGCGCCGGACCGGAACTGCTACTCCCGCCACAGTTGCTGTTTTCACTGGGCGGCAGCACCTTTGCGCCAGTCGCAACCATGCAACGCATCGATGGCGGCTGGCGCGCTACCGGATTCGCACCGCCATTGGCCAGCAATTTCAGCCTGCGCACACGCGCGCAACCGAACTACGGCCATTTCAACGGATCGACCGGACTGATCGAACGTACCCGCCGCTTCTATCTCGACAACAACGACGGCATCTTCACCAATGACTTCGACTGAGGGCGCGGCTCCCAGGCCCGATCTTCACAATCGCGTTGCCCTTTCGCGCCCTCTGTAGGAAGCGGCTTCAGCCGCGATGCTCTCCGTCACGCCGCCGCACTCGCCCAAAAGCATCGGGCATGAATGCCTCTCCTACAAAAAGCATGCGAACCCATGCGCAGACTTCGATGGCTAGCCCCGTGTCCCCGCTCTTCGTAGGAAGGGCCCTTCGACGGGCTCAGGACAGGCCTCAACCGCGATGCTGCCCGCAGTTCCTTCTCCCGCTGGCGGGAGAAGGTGCCCGGAGGGCGGATGAGGGTGGGCTCCCAAATTCGTCATCACGCTCCGCCCGACCACCCTCGGCAACTGATCCATTCCCGTTGCTCTACCGAGTCCATCCCTGGACTCCGTCACCAGCCTGTCGGCAGCCTCTCCCGCCAGCGGGAGAGGCATCGCACACGGAGACCTCCCCGGTTCTGCTTCAGCCAGCGGCGAGACAAGCACTCCACGCAGCGGCATCCTTCGCGCTCTCCTTCTCCCGCTGGCGGGAGACCAAACGGCAGGATTGCCGTTTTGAGCAGCGAACGCTGCCCGCAGGGCGAGCGCCATGGATGGCGCGAGTTCAGGTGCCCGCAGGGGGATGAGGGTGGATGAGCCCCGCCAGGGGCGAATATCGCTCTCACCCAACCCCTCAACTCTTCGACGAGTCCTTCGCCGCCTTCCGATCCGCCTGCATCTTCCTGTAATCAATCGGCCGAATCTCATTGATCCGACACTTGTCCTTCCCCACCACCACCGAATCAAACTTCTTGCTGACCACATGCGCCGACGAGGTCATGCCGATCTTGTCGGTCCACTCCAGGTTGCTGCACGGGGCATCCACCGTGATCAGGTAGGCCTCGTTGAGCCGCGGCCAGACCACCACCTTGTATTCCCCCACCAGCTCCCAGCGCTGCAGATCCCAGAACTGGAACCGGTCCACCGCCTCCCCCGCATACGGCAGATATTCGGCCAGCCGCTTCTCCTGCACCTCGCGCGTCTGCGCGGACGCAGTCGTCGCCACCAGCAGCACCAGCATCGCCATCAGGGCTTTCATTTCGGACATCTCCAGGATTGGGGTGCGAATTCAGACAACAAACGGACGCACTCGACCGCCATACCGACGCATCCTGCCACGACCTGTTCACCTAGCGTTTCGCCTGGCCCGCAAAACCACACCCACCCTCACCGTCGTCCCGGCGCAAGCCGGACTGCGCAGGCCAGGGACGCCGAAGCGAACATTCGCGCAGCGAATGGCCCCATCGGCAAGCCACAGGAGTGGCGCGTCATCCAGCGACTTTCCGCCCCACTCCAGCCCCTCACCGTCGTCCCGGCGCAAGCCGGGACCCAGCGACTTCCTGCTCCACTCCACCCCTCACCGTCGTCCCGGCGCAAGCCGGGACCCAGCGACTTCCTGCTCCACTCCAGCCCCTCACCGTCGACCCGGCGCAAGCCGGGACCCAGCGACTTTCTGCTCCACTCCAGCCCCTCACCGTCGTCCCGGCGCAGGCCGGGACCCAGCGACTTTCCACCACCCTCAGGACACCAAGCTTGACGAATCCGCCCCCAATCGCTCTAATACGCGCCCCTTCGCCGTGGCCTTCAGCGCCCCGGCACGCAAGCACAAGGGCCGGGTAGCTCAGTTGGTAGAGCAGGGGATTGAAAATCCCCGTGTCGGCGGTTCGATTCCGTCCCCGGCCACCATTGCTTGTTCGACGACTCGAGATTTCCCAGGAATTCCGTGTATCCCGCTTCGCAGGGGAATCGAACCGCTATGAAGCGCGGTTCGATGATGCGCGCCTTCCTGGCGCTTACCCCTTCGGGGCCGCCTTCGGCGTTCGCTCCGGCATCCTGCCTGCGCAGTCCGTCCCCGGCCACCATCAGATTCAAGTTTCCAGCGCGTTCATGGCTTCGGCCTCGGTCACGGCCTTG